>NZ_BOMW01000020.1 GCF_016862395.1 Actinoplanes siamensis
GGCCGAGTTCGACGAGCACTCCCGGCGTGGGCATCGTGGACACGCCACCGGCCAGCGCGAGCGTGCACTCGCCGGAGCGCAGGGAACGCACTGCCTGGTGGATGGCGGTGAGCGACGACGAGCAGGCCGTGTCGGTCGACACCGCCGGGCCCTCCAGCCCCAGCACGTACGACACCCGGCCCGAGGCCACGCTGGGGTAGGTCCCGGTGAGCGCGTACCCCTCCACCTCGGCGGCCTCGCCGCTGCCCATCCGGGGGCCGTAGTCGACGCCGTAGAGCCCGGTGAAGACCCCGGTTCGGGTGCCGCGCAGCGTGGCCGGGTCGATGCCGGCCCGCTCCAGCGCCTCCCAGGTGGTCTCCAGCATCAGCCGCTGCTGCGGGTCCATCGCCCGGGCCTCGCGGGGGCTGATGCCGAAGAACGACGCGTCGAACTCCGCGAGGTCGTCGAGGAAACCGCCGGCCTGCGGGTACGTGGTGCCGGCCGCGCCGGGATCCGGGTGCGTCAGCACGCTCAGGTCCCACCCGCGGTCCCGCGGGAGGGCGCTCATCGCGTCCACCTCGCCGGACACCAGCTCCCATAGCTCTTCGGGGGAGCCGACGCCGCCGGGGAAGCGACACCCCATGCCCACCACCGCGATCGGTTCGCGAGCGGACTCCTCCAACTGACGGACCCGGTCGCGCAGCCCCTGCGCGTCGGTCACGGCACGTCGCAAGTAGGAACGGAGCTTGTCGAGATCCTCCACCAGGCCTCCCAGGCAGGTACGGACAACGGTCGGATGTGGCCCAGCGGCTACAGGTATCCGCGGTCGATCAGGGCGTACAGCTCGTCGTCGGCGCGTTCGTCGGCACCCGGCTGCTCGGCCGGCACGTCCGGGCGCGCCGGTTCGACGAGGGAGAAGACGTGGCGCGCGAGCGCCTCCGGAGTGGGATAGGTGAACGCGACGGTGGCGGACAGCCGCACGCCGGCCGCCGCGGCGAGCCGGTTGCGCAGCCCGACCGCCAACGATGAGTCGAAGCCCAGGTCCTTGAATTTCTGGGCGGCCCGCGCCACGAGGTCGTTCGCGGTCAGCCCCGGGCCCTTCGCGCTCAGCGTCGCGGCCGCTTCGGCGCACACCAGGGCGAGGACGGCCGGCTCGGTGTCCAGGACCGGGCCGGGGCCCGCCGCGGGGGTGGTCTCCTCGGCGGCGCTCAGCCAGTAGCGCTGCCGCTGGAAGGGGTAGGTCGGCAGGGTGATCCGGCGGGCCGGGACGCCACCCAGCGTCGCGTCCCAGTCGACCGGCACCCCGCGCACGTGCAGCTCGGCCAGTGCGGCGAGCACCTTGCCCAGGCCGCCGTCCTCGCGGTCGAGCGTGCTCACCACCACCGGCGAGACGGCCAGCGCGTCGGCGGTCTCGGCCATCGCCACCTGCAGCACCGGCCGGGGGCTGACCTCGACGAAGACACTGCCGGACACCCCCATCAGCTGCTCGGTGACCGCACCGAAGCGCACGGTGGAGCGCAGGTTCGCGTACCAGTGGTCGGGGTTCAGCCCGCGGGTGTCGAACAGCGCGCCGGTGACCGTGGAGTAGAGCTTGACCGCCGACTCCTGCGAGGTGACGCCCGCGATGTCCGCGAGCAGCCCGTCGCGCAGCGGTTCGAGGTAGTGCGAGTGCCCCGGCACGTCGACCTTGACCCGGCGCACCCGCACGCCCTCGCCGGCGGCCAGCTCGGCGAACTCCTCCAGCGCCGCCAGCTCCCCGGAGATCACCACGGACGCCGGGCCGTTCTGCGCGGCGACCGACAGCCGCCCGGACCACGGCGCCAGCCGCTCGCGCACCCAGTCCAGGGGCGCGCTCACGGAGCTCATCCCGCCGTCGCCGCCCAGCGCGGCCATCGCCTTGCTGCGCGCCACGACGATCCGCGCCGCGTCGTCGAGCGAGATCGCGCCGGAGACGTACGCCGCGGCGATCTCGCCCTGCGAGTGCCCCACCACGGCGTCGGGCACCACGCCGAGCGAACGCCACAGCCGCGCCAGCGACACCATCATCGCGAACAGCGCCGGCTGCACGACGTCCGACCGCTCCAGCGCCAGCGCCCGCTCCGCCGCGGTCACCACGTCGACCAGCGACCAGTCCAGCAGCGGCCGGAAGGCCCGCGCGCACTCGTCGATCGCGCCGGCGAAGACCTCGGACTCGGCGTACAGCTGCCGGCCCATGCCGAGCCACTGCGACCCCTGGCCGGGGAAGACGAAGACGATCGGGCCCACCGGCGGGCCGGCCACACCGCGCACCGCCCGCGCCGAGCCCGAGCCCGTGGCCACCAGGTCGAGACCGGCCAGCGCCGCCGCGCGGGTGTCGCCGAGCACCACCGCCCGGTGCTCGAACCGGGTGCGCGTCGCGAGCAGCGAGTGGGCCACGTCGGCCACCGGGAGGGACGCGTCGGAGGCCACGAGGTCGCGCAGCCGGGCCGCCTGAGCCTGCAGGGCCGCGGCCGAGCGCGCCGAGAGCACCCACGGCACCACCGCGGCGGTCTCCCGGGCGGCCGGGTGCGCCGGCACGCGGCTGCCGGGGGCCTCGTGCAGGAGCACGTGGGCGTTGGTGCCGCCCATGCCGAACGACGACACGCCGGCCCGTCGCGGCCGGCCGGCCGGTTCGGGCCAGGGCCGGGCGGCGCGCAGCACCTCGAAGTCGTCCGCGAAGCCGGCGACGGCGGTGCTCGGCGACTCGAAGTTCAGGCTCGGCACCAGCCAGGCCCGGTCCAGGCAGAGCGCCGCCTTGACGAAGCCGGCGATCCCCGCGGCCGGCTCCAGGTGCCCCACGTTGGTCTTGACCGAGCCGATGGTCAGGGGACGGCTGCGGCCGGACCGGCGGATCACCTCGCGCAGGCCGGAGATCTCCGCCGGGTCGCCCAGCCGGGTCCCGGTGCCGTGCGCTTCCAGGTAGTCGACGTCGTCGAAGGCGACGCCCGCGCGGTCGAGGGCGGCCAGGGTCGCCGCGGCCTGCCCGGTGGGGCTGGGGTCGGGCATGCGGCTGGTGGCTCCCCCGCTGCTGACCCCCCACCCCCCGACCACCGCGTAGATGTGGTCGCCGTCGGCGACGGCCAGGTCGAGCCGCTTCAGCAGGACGAACGCCCCGCCCTCGCCGCGGACGAAGCCGTTGGCCCGCTCGTCGAAGGTGAAGCAGCGGCCGTCGGGCGACAGCGCGCCCAGGTTCGCCAGGCCGAGTCCGGCCTCCGGGTCGGTGATCAGGTGCACGCCGCCTGCGAGCGCCAGGTCGATGGCCCCGGCCCGGATCCGCTCGCACGCCAGCGCCAGCGACACCAGGGACGAGGACTGGCCGGAGTCGGCGCAGAAGCTCATGCCGCGGACGTCGAACAGGGCGGAGATCCGGTTCGCGATCATCGCACCGTTCGACCCGAGCGCCGCGTAGTGGTCGTCCCGGTCGCTGCCGGACAGCTTGCGCAGCACGTCGTACCCGGAGGGCGCGGTGCTGACCACGACGTCGACCTCCCGGCCCGCCAGCGCGGACGCCGGGACACCGGCGTCCTCGACGGCCTCCCAGGCGAGTTCCAGGGCCAGCCGCTGGGCCGGGTCCATGGCGGCCGCCTCGGCGGCGCCGGCGCCGAAGAACGACGCGTCGAAGCCGTCGATGGCGTTCAGGAACGAGCCCGTCCGCAGGGTCGCGGTGTCCGGGTGGGAGGAGGCCTTCGCGTCGGCCAGCCGGTGCTCCGGGAACTGCCCGACGGTCGACTCGCCGTCGACGAGCAGCCGCCAGAACTCCGGCAGGCTGTCCACGCCGGGAAAGCGGCACGACATCCCGACGACCGCGATGTCTGTGTCTACCTTGGCCATGCGATTTCCTTCCATCCCTTCGGCGTACGGCCTTCTGCACCGCGCCGTGCTCAGCGCCAGCCGCTCAACAGGTGCCGGAGCTCGTCCGGCGCGTCCATGAAGTCGTAGTGGCCGCCGCCGACGACCTGGAAGTCGACCGAGGCGGAGTAGGCGCGCCATCCCGCGAGCTCGTCGAGGCTCACCTCGGGGTCGTCGCGCCAGTGCACGACGACGATGCGGCACGGGATCGTGACCGGCTCGGCCCGCCGGTAGCGCCCGGCGGCGGCGTGGTCGTCGAGCAGCACCGACAGGCCCATCTCGACCATGTCCGGCCGCGGCTCGATCCCCCGGCCGCGCAGGAAGATCTCCAGCTCCCGGCGCAGCTCCGGCTCGCTCATCAGCAGCATCCGGTCCCGCGACGCGTCGTGCGGGGCCGGCTGGCCCGAGACGAACAGGACCTGTGGCGTGGGCAGGCCACGCTCGGCGAGCCGGACCACGGTCTCGAACGCGGTCACCGCGCCGGCGCAGTGCCCGAAGAACGCGTACGGCCGGTCGAGCACCGGCAGCAGCGGGTCGATCAGGCTGTCGGCCAGGTTCTCGTAGGTGCCGAAGTGCGGGTGGGCCAGCCGGTTCTCCCGGCCGGGGAACTGCACCGGGCAGACCTCGACCGCACCGAGCACGGTCGGCCAGGCACTGAACGCCGAGGCGCCGGAGCCGGAGAAGGGGAACCCGAAGAGCCGGGCCGGGTGATCGGCGGACGGTGGCCGGACGAACCACGGCGAGACGGCGGTACGTGTGCCGGCGGTCATGACGTCCGCCGGGTGCGCGCGACGACGGGCAGGTGGGTCATCCCGGCGATGAAGTACGAGCGCAGGTGCTCCGGCTCGCCGGCGAGCTCGACAGCGGAGAAGCGCTGCAGCACCTCCTCGAAGAAGATGCGCAGGGTCATCCGGGCCAGCGGGCCGCCGATGCAGAAGTGCGGGCCGAACCCGAACGCGACGTGACGCTTGGCACCGCCGCGGGTGATGTCGAAGGTGTGCGGGTCGGGGAACTGCAGCTCGTCCCGGTTGGCCGAGCCGATCCACGCGACGACCGCCGCGCGCGCCGGGATCGTGCCTCCGCCGATCTCGGTGTCGCCCACCGCGTACCGCATGAAGTTGCACGCCGCGGACGTCCAGCGCAGCCCCTCCTCGACCAGGTTCGGGATCAGCGCCGGGTCGGCCTGCGCCGCGGCGAACTGCCCGGGCCGCTCGATGAGCGCCTGGATGGTGCCGGAGACCGTGTGCGGGGTGGTCACGTTGGCGCCGAGCAGGATGCTGTAGCCGTCGAGGGCGATCTCCTCGTCGGTCAGCGGGGCATCGCCGGCGCGCAGGGTCATCAGGTGGTCGAGCAGGCTGTCGTCGTCGCCGCCGCTCGCGCGCCGCCGGGTGACCCACTCGTTGACGTAGGTGATCAGCTCGTGGTGCGCGATCGCCAGGGTCGCGGCCTCGCCGCCCTGCTTGAAGTGCGGGTCGGAGGGCGCCGTGACCATCGCGGTCAGCTGCACCAGCTCCTCCCAGTCGCGCTCGGGGATGCCCAGCAGCGGACCGGTGACCATCGCGGGCAGCAGCAGCGCCCGCTCGGCCAGGTCGAAGACCCCGCCGTCGAACGCCGGCTCCAGGAAGCGCACCACCGTGCGGCGGATGCGGTCCTCCCAGGGCGCCACCGCCCGCGCGGTCAGCTTGGCGCCGATGGCCCGGCGGACCTGGGTGTGCCGCGGCGGGTCGGTGGAGGTGAGCAGCTTGCCGGCCGCGGCGTCGTCGGTGCCCAGGTGGGTGGGGACCGTGCCGCGCTCGGAGGTGAACTCGCGGTGGTCGCCGAGCACCCGGCAGACGTCCTCGTAGCGGGTCACCGACCAGAACTCCCGCCCGTCGGGCAGGACCTGGTGGTGCAGGGGCGCCTTGGCCCGCATCACGTCCCAGACGGTGTGCGGGTCGCCGGCGGTGTAGAGGTCCAGGTCGAACAGGTCGACGCTGTCCAGGTCGATGTCCTGGGCGGGACCCGGCGTCAGCCTCACGCCCCGGCCCTCCCCTGCCCGATCAGCTCGGCGACCCGGGCCGGCGTCGACGCCAGGTAGAAGGCCCGCACGGAGAGCCGTACGCCGTAGTCCTCCGCCAGTCGGTCAATGATCTTGATGCCGGCCAGCGAGCTGCCGCCGAGGGCGAAGAAGTCGTCGTCGACCCCGACCTCGCCGCCGTCGAGGTACTCCGCCCAGACAGCGGCGATCTCCTGGGCCGGCGGGGCCGAGGCCGCCGGTCGCTCTGCGATCGCGCCGCCACCATTCTGGTGGGCCGTCCGCGGTGACAATTCCATGCTCGATCTCCCCTTGAATTCGTCGATCGGGGTTGCCTCTACGGGTGTTGTCCGGTCCAGTCCGGGTCACCGCCGGCTCCGTCACCCCATTTCGGAAACAACCGATCCCGGAGAGCCGCCTTGCCCGGCGAGACAATTCCTTGGCGGCCGCATCGAGTGTCCCGCCAATTCACGCCCGTGCACACCGTTCCGACACGTCGAAGCAATCGCGACGGGTGGACCGGCGCCATTCGACGATCGTCCCGCCGGCGGGACAGCACAAGGCGGGCGGCGGCCCGCCGTGCACCGGCCGCGGCGCCGGTTGTCCGGGAATTCGCCGTGCGTGACCGTGACGGTGGTTCGACAACATCGGTCAGCAACGTGGAGGCAACGACGTGGAAAGCAGCGGCGTGGATGCGGATGTGGTGATCGCGGGGGCCGGGCCCACCGGGCTGATGCTCGCCTGCGAACTTCGCCTGGCGGGTGCCGATGTCCTGATCGTCGAGCGGCTCGCCGGGCGGACCGGTGAATCGCGGGCCGGCGGGATGCACTCGCGGACCCTGGAGGTGCTGGATCAGCGTGGCATTCTCGATCGCTTCCTGGCAATCGGGGATGCGCAACCCGTAGGTCACTTCTCCGGCCTTTATCTGGAGTTCGACGAGTCCGAGTCGCGGCACCCCTATCCGCTGATGATTCTGCAGGCCGACATCGAACGGCTGCTCGAGGAATGGGCCGTCGAACTCGGTGTGCGGTTCCAGTGGTCGGCGGAGGTCACCGGCATCGCCCAGGACGATTCCGGAGTGAGCGTCGAGCTGGGCACGGCGCCGGCCGCGACCCGCACGGTGCGCGCCCGTTATCTCGTGGGCTGCGACGGCGGGCGCAGCGCGGTCCGCAAATTGTCGGGCATCGATTTCCCGGGCACCCCGGCGACGATGACCGCGTTGATCGGCGACGTCGAACTCCCGGAGCTGACCGAGGACTACGTCTGGGTGCGGCGCTGTCCCACCGGCGACTGGTCCGCGATCGCCTTCGAACCGGGCTGGTACCGGGTGATCGCCTCCGAGTACGACCGCGTCGCCGGCCGCGACGAGCCGGTGACCTTCGAGCAGCTGCGCGCGTCGCTGATCCGGCTGGCCGGCACCGATTTCGGCATGACCGGTCCGCGGTGGGTCTCGCGGTTCAGCGACGCCGCCCGGCAGGCCGCCCAATACCGGGCGGGCCGGGTGCTGCTGGCCGGCGACGCGGCGCACATCCACTTCCCGGCCGGCGGGCAGGGGCTCAACATGGGCGTGCAGGACGCGGTCAACCTCGGCTGGAAGCTCGCCGCGGTGGTCACCGGCCGGGCGCCGGAGAGCCTGCTGGACACCTACCACAGCGAGCGTCACCCGGTCGGCGAGCAGGTGCTGCACAACACCCGGGCGCAGTCGGCCCTGGCCCGCCCCGGCCCGCACACCGACGCCCTGCGCGACGTCTTCAGCACGCTGATGGAGTCCGACGACGTCAACCGGCGGCTGCGCGGCATGCTCACCGCGCTGACCGTCCGCTACCCGGTCGACGGCGACCACCCGCTGGCCGGGCGCCGTGTCCCGGACGCCGACCTCAAGACGGCCGAGGGCGACACCTGCGTCTACGAGCTGCTGCACGCCGCCCGGCCGGTGCTGGTCACCCTGAACGGCATCACCGAGGTGGCCGCCGCGGCCGACGGCTGGGCCGACCGCGTCGAGCTGGTCGACGCGACCAGCGAGGACGACTACTGGTTCGTCCCGGACCTGGACGAGATCCCCGCCCCGGCCGCGCTGCTGATCCGCCCGGACGGCCACGTCGCCTGGGCCGCGGCCGACGGCGACCCGATCGACCGGCCGGCGCTGCGGGCCGCCCTCACCACGTGGCTCGGCCCGGCGCGGCAGCCCTGAGCGGCACCCGGGTACCCCGCCGCGCCGGCCCCGACGACAGACGGACAGGGTCTCGAGTTTCCTCGAGGCCCTGTCCGTGTGCGTGACGCGCGAGGCTCAGACCGGCACCGCCGGCCCGCGGGCGCAGACCCGCTCGATGACGTCCAGCACCGCACGGCCCTGGTCGACCAGGTACATGTGATCGCCGGGAAACTCCACATAGCTGAATTCGCCGGTGGTCGCCGCCTGCCACTGCTGCGCCTCCGCGGCGGTCACCAGGCCGTCGTCACTGCCGCGCAGCGAGCAGATCGGCACCGAGACCGGCTCGTCGACGCTCGGCACGTAGGCCTCGTGCATCTCGCAGTCGGCCTGCAGCGCGGGCAGGATCAGCTCTCGCATCTCGGGGTGGTCGAGCGCCTCGTGCCGGAAGCCGGCGAACTCCTCGACGCGGGCGAGGAACTCCTCGTCCGGCAGCCCGGCGGCCCGCCTCTCACGTTGCGTCCACGGCCCCGGTGAGCCGCTGACGATCAGCCGCTCCACGACGACGTCCCGCTTGCTCAGCAGGTGCACCAGCTCGTACGCGAGCACGGCGCCCAAGCTGTGCCCGAACAACACGGTCCGCGCGCCGGGGCCGAGATCCGCGGCGACGGCGTCGACCTCGGTACGGGCCGCTTCCACCACGTTGCGGTATGGCGTCTCCAGGAACCGCCGCTCCCGGCCCGGCAGCTCGACCGACGTCACGCGCCATCGGCCGGCGGACAGTTCCCGCCACGGGTGGAAGAACGACGGGCCTGCTCCGGCGAACGGCACGCACAACAGTGTGCTGCCGTCCCGGTTCTCTGCGGACATGCCGGGTGCTGTCACCCCGATCAACCCCAATCATCCATGCGATCGTGTGGCGGGCTGTCCCCGCCACCGCGGTCCGGCCGGCAGGGGTGTCCGGTGGCCCCGGGGAGCCCGCCCCGGGCCACCGGACACCCCCTCAGGCCAGCTTGCCGTTGACAACCTCGAAGAACTCGGTCACGGGTCCGGGCATGTGCATCTCGTGGTGCGTGGCCCGCACCTCGTGCACCTCGAGCGAGCCGCCGACGTACGGGCGCCACAGGTGCGCGTACGAGGTGTCCTCGAGGGCCGCGTGGAAGTAGTGAACGTCGCCGCGGTAGGCCGGCGACTCGAAATCGATCATGAGGGAGGTGTTGTTGGCCATCACCTTCGCCATGGTGTCCAGGAACTCCTGCCGGTTGCCCAGGCGCAGGTACCGGCCGAAGTCGTCCTCGAGCTCGTCGCGGTAGTCCGCCGACTCCTTGCCGGCGTGCACCTCGCGGAATCCGTGACCGCCGGGCTGGGCGTCCAGGACCGCCACGAAGGCGACCTCGTGCCCGCGCCGGTCGAGCGCGTCGGCGACCGCCTGCACGACGGTGCCGCCGTAGGACCAGCCGATCAGGTTGAACGGGCCCTCCGGCTGGATCGCGAGCATCCGGGTGACGTAGTCGTCGATCATCTCCGGCACCGAGCCGGCCAGCGTGTCGGCGCCGTCGGAGCCGCGCGACTGCAGGGCGTAGGCCGCCCGGTCCGGCAGGTGCAGCACGAAGCTGTAGTACGCCCACCCGAGCCCGCCGCCGCCGTGGAAGAACCAGACCGGCGGCTTGCCGGTTCCCGGATCGGTGTTCAGCGGCAGCACGACCGCGAACGAGTCGGCGTCGTCGTCGGGCACCCCACCGGCGAGCATCAGCGCGGCCAGCTCCGCCACCGTGGGGTACTTGATGATCGTCCGGATCGGGATGTCGATGTCGAACCGCTCACGGATGCGGACGCTGAGCCGGGTGGCCAGCAGCGAGTGCCCGCCGAGCGCGAAGAAGCCGTCGTCGACGCCGACCTTCTCCACGGCCAGCAACTCCCCGAAGAGGGCGCACAGCTGCTGTTCGTAGGCGTTGCGCGGCTCGCGGCCGGCGACCACCGCGGTGGGGTCCTCCGCGGGCAGGGCCCGCCGGTCGAGCTTGCCGTTGGAGGTCAGCGGGATCGCGGGCAGGGCGATGATCGCGGACGGCACCATGTAGTCCGGCAGACGCTCGCGCAGGTATTCGGCCAGCGCGGCGAGCCCGACCGCGCTCTCCGCGACGCCGGCCTCGGGCACCGCGTACCCCACGAGGCGCTTGTCCCCGGCGTGCTCGCGCACCAGGACCGCGGCCTCGGCCACGTCCGGGTGCCCGGCCAGCACGTGCTCGATCTCGCCGAGCTCGATCCGGAAGCCGCGGATCTTGACCTGCGAGTCGGCCCGCCCGACGTACTCCAGGTGGCCGTTGCGGTCCCAGCGCACCAGGTCGCCCGAGCGGTACATCCGCTCGCCCGGCGCGCCGAACGGGCAGGCGACGAACCGGCCCGCGCTCAGGCCCGGCCGGCCGTGGTAGCCGCGGGCCAGGCCGTAGCCCGCGACGTACAGCTCGCCGGTCACGCCGACGGGCACCGGCTTGAGGTTCGCGTCCAGGACGTAGGTGCGCAGGCCCGGGATCGCCCGGCCGATCACGCTCGCCCGGTAGCGCACGGCGCTGTGCTCGTCCAGGTCGATGCGCGTGACGTGCACGGTGGTCTCGGTGATGCCGTACATGTTGACCAGCACCGGCGCGTCGGAGGCGTGCCGCTGGTACCAGTCGGTGAGGCGGTTCAGGTCGAGGGCCTCGCCGCCGAACACCACGTAGCGCAGCGCCAGGTCCTGGCCGGGGGCCTGGGCGTCGGCCTGGATGAGCTGGTAGAAGGCGGACGGCGTCTGGTTGAGCACGGTGACCCGCTCGCGTACGAGCAGCCGCAGGAAGTCATCCGGGGACCGCGAGACGTCGTACGGGACCACGACCAGGCGCCCGCCGTGCAGCAGCGGCCCCCACAGCTCCCAGACCGAGAAGTCGAAGGCGTAGGAGTGGAACAGGGTCCACACGTCCTGCTCGCCGAAGGCGAAGCCGTCCCGGGTGCCGCTGAAGAGGCCCACCACGCTGCGGTGCGGGATGAGCACCCCCTTGGGGCGGCCGGTCGAACCGGAGGTGTAGATCACGTACGCCGGGTGCTCGGGGCGCAGGGTGGCGCGGCGCTCGGCGGCGGTGAGGTCGCTGGCGTCGCCCTGGCCGAGCCCCTGCGTCCGGTCGAGGTGCACGACGGTGAGGTCCGGGGCCAGGTCCCGCGCGGCACCGGTGGTGCTGGTGGTGACCATGACGACCGGCTGGGCGTCGCGGATCATGTACTCGATCCGGTCGGCCGGCGAGTCCGGGTCGATCGGCAGGTAGGCGCCGCCCGCCTTGAGCACCGCGAGCAGCGCGACGACCAGCTCGGCCGAGCGCTCCAGGCAGACGCCGACCAGCGACTCCGGTCCGACGCCGCGGGCGACGAGGTGCCGTGCGAGGCGGTTGGCCCGGGCGTTCAACTCGGCGTAGGTCAGCCCGGCCCCGTCGTGCACCAGTGCGACCCGGTCCGGCCCCCGCGCGGCCTGCCGTTCGAAGAGCTCCACCAGGGTCGCCGCGGGGATGTCGTTGTCGGCGTCGTTGACCTCCCGGAGCAGGCGGTGGCGCTCCGCCCCGCTGAGCACGTCGATGTCCCCGATGTGCTGGCCGGGGTCGGCCGCGAGTTGCTCCAGCACCCGCACCAGCCGCTGGGCGATCACCTCGGCCGACTCGCGGTCGAACAGCTGGGTCGCGTACTGCAGGTCGCCGCGCAGGGCCCCCGTCTCGTCCCCGGTCAGGCTGAAGAACAGGTCGACCATGGCGGTCGACGGGATGGCCTGCTCGAACCGCACCTCGAGGCCGGGGATGCCGAGGTCCGGCTTCTGGTAGCTCTGCCAGGCGAACATCACCTGGAACAGCGGCTGGTAGGACGCCGACCGTTCCGGGTTGATCGCCTCGACCAGCAGGTCGAAGGGCAGGTCCTGATACTCGTACGCGGTCAGCGCCTTGTCGCGTACCTGCGCGAGCAGCTCGGTGAAGGTGGGGTTGCCGGCGAGGTCGGCCCGCAGCACCTGGGTGTTGACGAAGAACCCGATCAGGTCGGCCAGGGCCTCGTCGGTGCGCCCGGCGATCGGGCTGCCGATCGTCACGTCGTCGCCGGCGCCGAGCTGGCGCAGCAGCACCGCCAGCGCGGCCTGCAGGACCATCGACATGGACGCCCCGCGGTCCTCGGCCAGCTTCTGCAGCCCGGCCGCCACCGCGGGTGGCACCACCAGGCCGACGGTGTCGCCGCGCGAGTCCACTTCGGCGGGACGCGGGCGGTCCAGCGGCAGGTTCAACGGCTGCGGCACCCCGGCCAGCTGCTCGCGCCAGTACTCGACCTGCACCGCGGCGGGGCTTTCCGGGTCGGCAGGGTCGCCGAGCACCTCGCGCTGCCACTGCGCGTACTCCTTGTACTGCACCGGCAGCGGTTCCCACTGCGCGGCCCGGCCGTCTCGGCGTGCCGTGTAGGCGGTGATCAGGTCGCGCATCATCGGCGCGCTGGAGCTGCCGTCGGAGGCGATGTGGTGCACGACCATCACCAGCACGTGTACCTGCGGGGAGCAGCGCAGCAGCGACGCCCGCAGCGGGAGCTCGGCCGCCAGGTCGAAGCGGTGCGCGACGGCCTGCTCGATCGCGCCGGGCAGGTCCTCGGGCGCTACGTCGACGACCCGCACCGGCGGCGCGGCCCCGACGGCCGGCAGGATGCGCGAGTACGGCTCGCCGGCCTCGTCGGTCGCGTACAGGGTGCGCAGGATCTCGTGCCGCTCGACCACGTCCTGGATCGCCGCGACCAGGGCGGCCTCGTCCAGGGAGCCGGTCAGCCGGAACGCGGCCGAGATGTTGTAGGTCGCCGCGCCGCCTTCCAGCTGATGCAGCAGCCACATCCGGCGTTGGGCAAAGGACAGCGGAATCATCGAGTCACTCCTTAACGATCATCTGGCGGAGCAGGGGACGACGGGGAGCGGCCGACTTCTCCGACCACGAGGCCAGCGCGGCGACCGTCGGCAGGTCGAAGATCTTGCGGATCGGGATCTCGATCTCCAGTGCCGCACGGGCCCGGCTGATCAGCCGGGTGGCGAGCAGGGAGTGCCCGCCGAGCTCGAAGAAGCTGTCGTCGATGCCGACCCGCGGCACACCGAGCACCTCGGCGAACAGCGCGGCGAGGCGCTCCTCGCGGGGGGTGCGCGGCGCCCGGTAGGTGGCACCGGCGAACGTGGGCTCGGGCAGGGCGGCCCGGTCGAGCTTGCCGTTCGGGGTGAGCGGCAGCCGGTCGAGAACCACGAGGGCGGACGGCACCATGAACTCCGGCAGCCGCTGCGCGACGAAGGCGTGCAGCTCGTCGACGTCGACGCCGGCCCGCTCGCCGGTGGCGGCGGTCCCGGGCACGACGTAGGCGACCAGGTGCCTGCCGGTGCCGCGCCCGTCGCGGGCCAGCACCGCGGCCTGCGCGACGCCGGGGTGCGCGGTGACCGCCGCCTCGACCTCGGCGGGCTCGACCCGGAAGCCGCGCACCTTGACCTGCGCGTCGGTGCGGCCCGCGTACTCCAGCCGGCCGTCGCCGTCGATCCGGGCCAGGTCGCCGGTGCGGTACATGCGGGCGCCGGCCGGGGCGAACGGGTCGGCGACGAAGCGCTCGGCGGTCAGGCCCGCCCGGCCGTGGTAGCCGCGGCCGACGCTGCCGCCGACGTACAGCTCGCCGACCACTCCCGGCGGCACCGGGGACAGGCCCGGACCCAGGACGTAGGCGCGCATGTTGCCCAGCGGGGTGCCGATCGGCAGGCTTCCCGCCCGGCTGCCGGAATCGTCGGCGACGGTGAAGGTGGTGGCGTAGAACGACTCGCTCTGCCCGTAGGCGTTCACGATCCGGACGCCGGGGAAGGCCGCCCGGGTCTTCTCGGCCAGCGACGCGGGCAGCGCCTCGCCGGCGAACACCACGGTGCGCACGCGGGTCCGGCCGGAGATCTCGTCCACCAGCTCGGCGAACGCGGACGGGACGGTGGAGATGACCTCGCCGTCCCAGCCGGCCCGCTCCCCCAGGACCAGGACGTCGCGGACCACCTCGACGACGCCCCCGGCGGACAGCGTCGTGAAGATCTCGAACGCCGAGACGTCGAAGTTCACCGAGGTGCCGGCGAGCAGCCGCTTGCCGGGCGCCATGCCCACCCGCGAGGCCAGCTGCAGCACGCCGTTGACCACGTTCGCGTGGGTGATGGCGACACCCTTGGGCTGCCCGGTCGAGCCGGAGGTGTACATGACGTACGCCAGCTGCCGGGTGTGCAGCCGGACGCCGGGACCGGTGTGGTCGCCGGAGAGGTCGAGCGTGTCGAGCAGGACGTCCGGCGCGTGGTGCCCCGGCAGGACCCCCACCGTCGCGGAGTCCGTCAGCACCAGGCACGGGCGCGCCTGCTCGAGGACGGCCGCGAGGCGGTGGCTGGGATACCGGGGGTCGACCGGCAGGTACGCGCCGCCCGCCTTGAGGACCGCGAGCAGGGCGACGACCAGGTCCGCCGAGCGGGGCAGCGAGACCGCGACCACCGATTCCGGGGCCACGCCGCGGCCGAGCAGTTCACGCGCCAGCCGGTCGGCCCGGGCGTTGACCTCCCGGTACGTGAGCGAGGCACCGTCGGCCACCACGGCCACCGCGTCCGGGGTGCGCGCCGCCTGGGCCTCCACGAGCGCGGGGACGGTGACTTGCGGGGTGGGTGCGGCCGTGGCGTTGAAGGCGGTGAGCAGCTGCTCGCGTTCGGCCGGTTCCAGGAGGTCCAGCCGCGCCACGGTCAGGCCGGGGTCGGCCACGATCTGGCGCAGCAGGCGCCCGAGACGGGCCGCGACCACCCGCACGGTGTCGCGGTCGAGGACGCCCCGCGCGTACTGCAGGAAGAGCTGCAGATGCGGGTCGGCCGCGGCCATCAGGGTCAGCGGGTAGTTGGTGGCCGTGGACGGGCGCAGGCCGGTGAAGGCGATGCCGTCCGCGGCGTCGGCGGCGGCGTCGAGGCCGTCCTTGTCGACCGGGTACGACTCGAAGACGACCAACGTGTCGAACAGGGACTTCAGGCCGGTGGCCTGCTGGATCCCGGTCAGCCCGTAGTAGTGGTGGTCCAGCAGCCCGGCCTGCCGGCTCTGCAGCCGGGTGAGGACCCGGGCCAGCGGGTCGCCGGGGACGAACTCGACGCGTACGGGAAGGGTGTTGATGAACATCCCGACCATCGAGTCGACGTCCGGCACCGCCGGCGGTCGCCCGGAGACCGTCGCCCCGAACAGCACGTCCTGGCGGCCGGTGAGCTGACCCAGCAGCAGCGCCCAGGCGCCCTGGACCAGGGTGTTGACGGTGACGCCCCACTCCGCCGCGCGCCGCACCAGGGCGCGGGCCTCGTCCGGCGGCAGGACGACGTCGACCTGGTCGACGCCCTTGCCGCCGGTGCCGGCCGCGCCGGGGGCGAGCAGCGTCGGCTCCTCGACCCCGGCGAGCTCGGCCGCCCACACCCGGGCGGACTCCTGCTCGTCCTGCCGGGCGCGCCAGGACAGGAACTCGCCGAAGTCGCGGGGCGCGGGCAGCGCGGCCGGGTCGCCGCCCGAGGCGTAGAGCAGCAGCAGGTCGCGCATCAGCAGCGGCATCGACCAGCCGTCGATCAGCACGTGGTGGGCGGTGAGGACCAGTTCGGCGCGGCCGGGCTCGAGGAACACGAGGGCCATCCGCAGCAGCGGCGGGGTGCCCACGTCGAAGTGGGCGGCCCGGTCCTCGGCGAGGAACGTCTCGAACCTCTCGGTCCGCTGCGCCTCGCCGGCCGCGGTCAGGTCGAGATGGCGCCACGGCAGGGAGACCGTGCGCGGCACCAGCTGCACCACGCCGCCGTCCGCCCGGTCCACGAACGCCGCGCGGAGGCTGGCGTGCTGCTCCAGCAGGGCCTGCGCGGCCCGGTGCATCCGCCGTGGGTCGACGTCACCGGACAGGTGGAAGACCAGCTGCATGTGGTACGCGTCGAAGGAGCTGTCGGCCAGCATCGTGTGGAACAGCATCCCGGACTGCACCGGCGTAGCCGGCCAGATCGTGGTCAGCGGGCCGAACCGCGACTCCCAGCTGTCGATCTCCGGCTGGCGCACTTCGGCCAGGGGCGCGTCGCTCGGGGTGAGCCCGCCGGCGCCGGGCGCGGCGGCGTGCCGCGCCAGGGCGGTCAGCGCCCGCACCCACAGCCGCGCCAGCTCGGTCACCTCGTCGCGGCCGAGCACGCCGGTGGGGAAGCCGAAGTAAGCGGTCAGTTCCTCGCCGGCGGGGGTGCCCAGAGCGACCGCGTTGATCTCCAGCGCCGACAGCACCGGCATGTCCGCGTCCGGCGCGGCGATCAGGTCCCGGTAGCCGGTGTCGGGGGTCCAGCCCAGGCCGCGCAGCTCCTCCGGGATGTCCGCGCCGGAGGAGCGGCCCAGGTAGTTGAAGCCGATCTGCGGTTCGCGCGCCGCGGCCAGCACGGCGCCGGTCCGCGGGTTGAGGTGCCGCAGCAGGCCGTAGCCCAAACCGTTGTCCGGCACGGCCCGCAGCTGCTCCTTGACCGCCTTGATCGCGCGTCCGGCGGCCGGACCGCCCGCGAACGCCTCCGTCAGGTCGATGCCGGTCAGGTCCAGTCGCACCGGGAACATGGCGGTGAACCAGCCGAGGGTGTCCGACAGGTCGGCGCCGGGGATCAGGTGCTCCTCGCGGCCGTGTCCCTCCAGTCGTACCAGTGTCGAGGTCCCGGACCCGCCCCGGGTGCGCCGCCAGTGCGTCAGCGCCAGCGCTAGCCCGGTGAGCAGCCCGTCGTCGACACCGCCGCGGAAGAGCGCGGGCACGGTGGTCAGCAGGCTCTCGGTGACGTCCGCCGGCACCTGGACGAGGACCGTGTCCACGGTGGCCGTGACGTCGCGGGCCGGATCCAGCTCGCGGGCGCCCAGCACCGGCTCGTCGGCCCGCAGGATCTCCTGCCACACCGGCAGCTCGGCCACCCGGCGGTCGTCGGCGGCCTCGTCGGCCAGGGCGTGCGCCCACCGCCGCAGGGAGGTTCCGGTCGCGGCCGGCGCCGTGGCCCGCTCGCCGCGGACCTGCTGCCAGGCGGCCACCAGGCCGGGCACCAGGATGCGCCACGACACCCCGTCGACGACCAGATGGTGCAGCACGATCAGCAGCCGGTCGGCGCCCGGACCGGCGGTGAACCGGACGAACTGGGCCATGACTCCCGCGTCCGGGTCCAGCCGGTCGGCGGCGGCGTCCAGTTCGGCCTGCGCGTCGGCGTCGTCCAGGGACACCTCGCGCAGCAGCGCGCCGGCGTCGACACCGCCGGCCGGCGCCATGACGATGCCCTGCCGCTGCCGGTCGAGCCGGGACCGCAGCACGTCGTGCCGGTCCAGCACGGCCTGCAGCGTGGCGAGCAGCCCGGCTCGGTCGATGTCCTCGGGCAGGGTGAGCATCGCGGACATGCAGAACCGTCCGATCCCGCCGCCCAGCGCGAGCACGTGCGCCGCCGTCGGCGGCAACGGGGCCCAGCCCGCACCGCCGCCGGGGAGCTCGGCCAGGGTCACCCGGGCCTCGTCGGCCCGGCCGTCGACCAGCTCGGCGAGCCGGGCGACCGTCCGGTGCTCGAAGATCTCGCGCGCGGTGACGGCCACGCCGCGTGTCTTGGCCCGCGCGACGACCTGGATGGCCCGGATGCTGTCCCCGCCGCTGGTGAAGAAGTCGTCGTCGACGCCCACCCGGTCGGCGCCGAGCACGTCCGCGTACACCTCGGCGAGCAGCTGCTCCCCCGCGTTGCGCGGGGCCCGGTGCTCGGTGCCGGCGAATTCCGGCGCCGGCAGCGCGGCCCGGTCCAGCTTGCCGTTGGCGTTCAGCGGCAGCCGGTCCAGCACCACGAACAGGGCGGGCACCAGGTAGTCCGGCAGCCGCCCGGCCACGAACGTGCGCAGCTCGGCCGGTGACGGGGCGGTGCCCGGCTCCCCGCCGGTGCCGGCGGGCGCGACGTAGCCGACGAGCCGGGACCGGCCGGCCGGGTCCTCGCACACGGTGACCGCGGCCCGGCCGATCGCGGGGTGCCGGGTGAGGACCGTCTCGATCTCCGTCGGCTCGACCCGGATGCCGTTCACCTTCACCTGGGTGTCGGCGCGGCCCGCGTACTCCAGCTGGCCGTCGCCGTCGATCCGGGCCAGGTCGCCGGTGCGGTACATGCGCGTGCCGGCGGGGCCGAAGGGACACGCGACGAACCGTTCCGCGGTCGAGCGGCTGTTGCGGTGGTACCCGCGGGCGAGCCGGCCCGCGACGTACAGCTCACCGGTCACGCCGGGCGCGACGGGGGTGAGCTCGGGTCCCAGGACGTACGCGCGCAGGTTGGCCAGGGGCCGGCCGACCGGGACCGCCGCGGTGCCGACCGGCTCCTGCGCGAGCGTGTACGTGGTGGCGTAGAAGCTCTCGGTCTGCCCGTAGGCGTTGACCACACGGACGCCGGGCAGGGCGCGGCGCACCTCGCGGACCAGCTCGGCCGAGAGCGCCTCACCGGCGAAGACGACGGTCTCGACGTCGAGTTCGAGGCGGCCCGGGGCGTCGGCGGCCAGCTGGTCGAGCAGGGCGGAGAACACCGCGGGCACGGCGCTGACGGTGGTGCCCGACCAGCCGCCGCGTTCGGCGAGCTCGAGGATGTCGCGGACGATGTCGACGCTCGCGCCCGCGGTCAGAGCGGTGAAGATCTCGAACACCGAGACGTCGAAGTTCACCGACGTCGCGGCCAGCATCCGGGACCCCTCGGTGACCCGCACCGTCCGGCGCAGGTCCCGTACCCCGTTGACCACGCCGGCGTGGGTGACGGCGACGCCCTTGGGGATGCCGGTCGACCCGGACGTGAACATGACGTAGGCGAGGTGCTCCGGTGCGGTGCCGGCGTCCGGGAGCCGCGGTGCCGGGCCGTCGAGGCTCAGGTCACCGAGGTGCAGGACCGGCAGCGTGGTGGTGTCCGCCGCCGTGGTCCCGTCGCCGGTCAGCACCAGGGCCGGCTGCGCCGTGCCGAGCAGCAGGTCGACGCGGGCGGCCGGGTAGGCGGGGTGGATCGGCAGGTAGGCGCCGCCCGCCTTGAGCACCGCGAGCAGCGCGACCACCAGGTCCACGGACCGGGGCAGTGCCACGGCGACCAGGACGTCCGGCCCGACGCCGCGGTCCCGCAGCAGTGCGGCCAGCCGGCCCGCGCGGGCGTCGAGTTCGCGGTACGACAGCGCGGCCGGACCGCACGTCACCGCCGTCGCGTCGGGTGTGCGCGCCACCTGAGCGGCGACCAGCTGCGCCACGGTCGCCTCGGGCCCGGACACCGTCGTCTCGTTCAGCCGGGCCAGCTGCTCGTGCTCGGCGCCGGTGAGCACGTCCACCGCCCCGAGCCGGGCCGCGGGGTCGGCGGCCACCTGGCGCAGCACGCGTACGTAACGCTCGACCAGGCTCTCGGCGGTGGCGGGGTCGAACAGCTCGGTCGCGTACTCCAGCCGCCCGTAGGCCCCGCCGGACGGGGCCGGGACGATGTTGAAGAACAGGTCGAACTTCGCGGTCCCGGTGCCGACGGGCACCGGGGTGACCCGCAGCCCCGGGATGTCGATCCGCGACCACTCGAACTGCCAGGCCAGCATCACCTGGAACAGGGGCTGGTAGGCGGTGGTGCGGTCCGGGCCCAGCACCTCCACCAGGCGCTCGAACGGGACGTCCTGGTTGTCGTAGGCGGCCAGGGCCCGGTCGCGGACCTGGTCCAGCAGATCGCCGAAGGCCGGGTTGCCGGACAGGTCGGCGCGCAGCACCCAGGTGTTGGCGAAGAACCCGACCAGCTCGTCGAGTTGCTCGTCGGCGCGGCCCTCGATCGGGCTGCCGATCGTCAGGTCGTTGCCGGCGCCGAGGTGGTGCAGGAGCACGGCCAGCCCGGCCTGCGCGACCATCGGCGCGGTGGCGCCGTGCTGCGCGGCCAGCTTCGCGATGCCGGTGAGCAGCTCCGGGTCCAGCTCGAAGTCGACGTGGCCGCCGTGGTGGCCGGCCGTCGTAGGCCGGGGCCGGTCCAGCGGCAGCTGCACCGGCTGCGGCACGCCGGCCAATTCCGTGCGCCAGTAGTCCAGCTGGGCCGCGGCGACGCTGTCCGGATCGTCCTCGTCGCCGAGCACCTGCTGCTGCCAGACCGTGTAGTCCTTGTACTGCACCGCCAGCGGCGGCCACTGCGGCGCCTGTCCCCGGTGCCGGGCCGTGTACGCGGTCACCAGGTCCCGCAGGAACGGGCCCATCGACGCGCCGTCCGCGGCGATGTGGTGGAAGACGAACGCCACCACGTGCTCCTGCGGGTCGACCTGGAAGATGGTGACCCGCAGCGGGATCTCGGTCCGCAGGTCGAAGCCGTGGCGCACCGCGGCCCGCACCGCGGCGTCCGAGGCGTCCGGGGTGACGGTGAGGAACCGGGTCTGGAAGACCGCCTCCTCGCTGGGCAGCACCCGCTGCTCCGGCGTGCCGTCCGCGTTCTCCACGACCAGGGTGCGCAGGCTCTCGTGGCGGGCGACGATGTCGGTGACCGCGGCGACCAGCGCCGCGGTGTCCAGCGGCCCGTTCAGGCGCAGGACGAACGGGATGTTGTAGGTCGCGGACGGGCCCTCCAGGCGGTGGAGGAACCACATCCGGCGTTGGGCGAAGGACAGCGGGATCATCGACGCACTCCTACACGCTCATCGGGCGCAGCTGGGGGCGGTTAGAGGCGGACAACTTCTTGATCTGCGCCGCCAACTGGGCGACGGTCGGGCCGCGGAACACCATGGTGACCTTGACGTCGACGTTGAGTTCCTTGCGGATCCGGCCGATCAGGCGGGTGGCGAGCAGGGAGTGCCCGCCCTGTTCGAAGAAGTCGACGTCGACGCCGACCTCGTCCACCCCGAGCAGCTCGGCGAAGAGCCGGCACAGCACCTGCTCGGTGGGGTTGCGCGGCCCCCGGCCGGTCGCGGCGGTGGGGCGGTCCGGCGCCGGCAGCGCGTTGCGGTCGAGCTTCCCGCTCGGCGTCAGCGGGATCCGGGCCAGTGCCACGATCGCCGAGGGGACCATGTACTCCGGCAGGTTCTCCCGGACCAGCTCGGTCAGCGCCGCGCTGTCCAGCCGCGCCGGGTCCGTGCCGGAGGCCGGCACCACGTACCCGACGAGCCGCTGATCGCCCGGACGGTCCTCGCGCAGCACGACCACCGCGGTGGCGACCTGCGGGGAGGCGCTCAGGGCCTGCTCGATCTCGCCCAGCTCGATGCGGAACCCGCGGACCTTGACCTGGAAGTCGGACCGTCCGATGTACTCGACCTGGCCGTGCTTGTTCCAGCGCACCACGTCGCCGGTGCGGTACATCCGGCTTCCCGGCGCACCGAACGGGCAGGCCACGAAACGGTTGGCGGTCAGCCCGGTCTGCCCGAGGTAGCCACGCGCCAGCCCGGTGCCGGCGAGGTAGAGCTCGCCGGCCACGCCGGGGGCGACCGGGCGCAGCGCCGCGTCCAGCACGTAGACCTGGGTGTTCCACACCGGCGCACCGATGGGCACCCGGTCCGCGCCGGGCACGTGCTGCCAGGCGGTGACCTCCACCGCGGCCTCGGTCGGGCCGTAGAGGTTGTGCACCCCGCAGCCGGGCAGCAGTTCGACGGCCTTGTTGGCCAGCGTGGCGGGGAACGCCTCGCCGGCGACCTCCATCCAGCGCAGGCTGTCGCACTCCTTGGCCGCGGGCTCGCCGAGGAACGCCTCCAGCAGCGACGGCACGAAGTCCGCGCCGGTCACGCCCTCCCGCTGGATCAGGTCGGCCAGGTACGCGGGGTCCCGGCGGCCGTCCGGGCGGGCGATCACGATGGCGGCGCCGACCTGCAGCGGCGCGAACAGCTCGGGCACCGACACGTCGAAGCTCGCGGTGGTGCTCAGCAGCACCCGGTCCCCGGCGTCGACGTCGAAGTGCGCCAGGCCCCACTTGAGCCGGTTCATGATGGCCCGGTGGGCCACCTGCACGCCCTTGGGGCCACCGGTGGAGCCGGAGGTGTAGATGACGTACGCGGCGTTGTCCGGCGCGAGCGTGCGGTGCGGGTCCGTGGTGGGCCGGCCGGACACGTCCGGGGTGGTGCCGTCGAGCACGAGCAGCGGCTTGGCGCTGTCGAGCACCTGCCGTACCCGGTCCTCGGGAAGCTCGGTGTCCAGCGGCAGGTAGGCCGCACCGGCCTTGACCACCGCGTAGATCGCCACCAGCAGGTCGACCGACCGGGGGATGCGGACCGCGACCAGCTGTTCGGGTCCGGCGCCCCGCTCGATCAGCCAGTGTGCCAGCTGGTTGGCGCGCCGGTTGAACTCGCCGTAGGTGAGTCGCTCGCGGTCCCCGATCAGCGCCACCCGGTCGGGGTCGCGCCGCACCTGGGCCTCGAACGCGCCCGGCAGGGTGTCCGGGGCGACCGGCTGCGCGGTGTCGTTGATCTCGCGCAGCAACCAGTCGCGCTCCCGCTCGGAGAGCACGTCCACGGCGCTGACCGCGGTGTCCGGGTCCTCGAGGACCTGCTCCAGCACCCGTACGAGCCGCCCGGCGATCACCTCGGCCGCGTTCCGGTCGAAGATGTTCGTCTGGTAGTCGAGCGAGAGCCGCAGGTACGGGTCGGAGGAGTTGAGGGTGAGCGGGTAGTGCGAGCCGGCGAACGGCCGGATGCCGTCGATCGCGAAGCCGGCGGCGGTGTTCGCCTCGACGATGCCCGCACGGTCGATCGGGTAGTTCTCGAACACCACGATCGTGTCGAACAGCGTGGGCAGCCCGACCCCGCGCTGGATGTCGGCCAGCCCGTAGTAGTGGTGGTCGAGCAGCGCGATCTGCCGGTTCTGCAGCTCGGTCACGACCTGCCCGACGGTGTCGGACGGCTTGCAGAACGCCCGGGTCGGCAGGGTGTTGATGAACAGCCCGACCATTTCCTCGGAACCCGGCACGTCGGCCGGGCGGCCGTTGACCGCGGCGCCGAACACCACGTCCGGGCGGCCGGTCAGCTTCGACAGCAGGATCGCCCAGGCGCCCTGCAGCACCGTGTTCAGGGTGACCCCGAGCTCCGCGGCCCGCCCAGCGAGTCGGCGTCCCTGGTCGATCGAGAACGGCACCTCGACGCGCCCGAGGGCGGACGCCTCGCCGTCCGGCGGCGTATCCGCTGCCACCAGGGTCGGTTGGTCGAGTCCGGCGAGCTCTTGCTTCCACCGGGCGGCCGACGCGTCGCGGTCCTGCGCGGACAGCCAGGCCAGGTAGTCGCCGTAGCCGCGGACCGGGGCGAGGTCGTCCTCGGTCTCGGCGTACAGTCGGATCAGGTCCTTGATCACCAGGGGCGACGACCAGCCGTCGAACAGGGTGTGGTGGGCCGTGATCACCAGCTTGGCCCGCTGCGGTCCGCAGGTGAGCAGCGCCAGGCGCAGCAGCGGCGGCCGGGTGGGGTCGAGCTGGTCGGCCCGGTCCCCGGCGAGGAAGGCGTCCAGGGCGGCGTTCTGTTCCGCGTCGCCCTGCCCGGTCAGGTCGATGTGCCGCCAGGGCAGGGCGACGTGCTCCGGGACGACCTGGACGGGATCGCCGCCGGCCGTCGCGAGGAACGCGGAACGCAGGTTCGGGTACCTGCGCAGGAGCGCCTGACCGGCCGCGCGCATCCTCGTGGGATCGACGTGTCCGGACAGGTGCAGCACGAATTGCATGTGGTAGACGTCGAAGGCGCCGTCCGCGAGCGCGGCCTGGAACTGGATGCCGGACTGGCCCGGTGCCTGCGGCCACACCTCGGCCAGCCGGCCGTACCGCTGTTCCCAGCTCTCGATCTCGTCCTGGCGCACCGTCACCAGCGGGGCGTCGGAGGGGGTGAGGCCGCCGATCGGGGCGCGACCGGCGTACCTGGCCATGCCCCGCAGCACGTCGGTCCAGAGGTCGGCCAGTTCGCCGACCCGCTCGCGGGAGAGCAGCCCGGCGGGGAACATGCAGATGATCTGGAGCTGGGGGCCCTCGGCGGTGTCGACGGCGACCGAGTTGATCTCCAGCGTGGAGAGCGCGGGCAGGTCCGGGTCGGGCATCGCGATCAGCTCGCTGGACCAGGGCGCCGGCACCCACCCGTGGGCGCGCAGGTGCTCGGGCACGTCGGTGTCGGAGATCCGGCCGAGGTAGTTGAAGCCGATCTGCGGCGCCGGGTACTCGGCAAGCTGCTCGGCGGTCTCCGGGTTGAGGTAGCGCAGCAGGCCGTAGCCGAGGCCCTTGTCGGGCACCTCGCGCAGCTGCTCCTTGACCAGCTTGATCGCCGCCGCGGTGGCCGCGCCGCCGGCCAGCACGTCGGTCAGCTCCACACCCGGTACGGCGACGCGGGCCGGGTACATGCTGGTGAACCACCCGACGGTGCGCGACAGGTCGGCGCCGGGGACGGCGTCCTCCTCGCGGCCGTGCCCCTCCAGCCGCACCAGGGTGGGCTGCTGGGCGCCGCGCCACCGGTCCACCGCCAGGGCCAGCGCGGCGAGCAGCACGTCGGTAGCGGTCGCCCGGAACGCGGCGGGGAGCCGGGTCAGCACGGCCTCGGTGACCTCGGCGGGCAACCGCAGCCGTACGGTGTCGACGGTGCCCATGACGTCGACCGCCGGGTCGAACGGCCGCTGTCCCAGCGGCGGGTTCGGCACCTCCAGCAGGTCGCGCCAGTAGTCCAGTTCGGACTCGCGTTCCGGGGAGAGCGCCTCGGCCCGCAGCGCGGCGGTCCAGCGGCGGGCGGAGGTGCCGACGGCGGGCAGCGCGGCCGGGCGGCCGGCGCGGATCTGGTGCCACGCCTCGGCGAGGTCTGACATGAGGATGCGCCAGGAGACCCCGTCGACCACCAGGTGGTGCAGCACGATCAGCAGCCGGCCGGCGCCGGAGGGCGTGGTGAACCACACGAAGTCCGCCACCTTGCCGGCCTGTGGGTCGAGCCGGGCGACCGCGGCATCCAGCTGCGCCTCGGCCGCGGCCAGGACGCCCGGCTCCGCCCACTCGCCGGGGCAGGCGACCGGGTGGATCAGGTCGGTGGCCCGGACGCTGCCGCGCGGGCGCACGTCCAGAGCCGGCTCGTCGCCGGGCACCAGCCGGGCCCGCAGCAGGTCGTGCCGGTCGACGACGGCGTCCAGGGTCGCGGCCAGTCCGGTCGCGTCGATCCCGGCCGGCAGCTCCAGGACCATCGCCATGGCGAACCGGTCGGTTCCGCCGCCGTGTTCGAACACCTGCCGGGCCACCGGCAGCAGCACCATCGGCCCGATCCCGCCGTCCTCGTCCTCGGCGAGCGCCGGGGCCCGGTCGCGGCGCGCGGACGCCAGCTCGGCCAGCCGGGCCGCGGTGCGGCCCTCGAAGATCTCCCGGGTGGTGAGGTGCAGGCCGCGGGCCCGGGCCCGTGCCACCACCTGGATCGACCGCAGGCTGTCGCCGCCGATGGCGAAGAAGTCGTCGTCGATGCCGACCCGGTCGACGCCGAGCACGTCCGCGTAGGCCGTGGCGATGATGGTCTCGGCCTCGGTGCGCGGCTCGCGGTAGGCCTCGCCGAGGAACTCCGGCTCGGGCAGCGCCGAGCGGTCCAGCTTGCCGGTGGGGCCCAGCGGGAGCCGGCTCAGGGCGACGAACGCCGAGGGCACCATGTAGTCGGGCAGCCGGGCCGCCACGAACGTGCGCAGCTCGGCGGCGGAGGCCCCGGCCTGCACGTCGACGTCGCCGATGCCGCCGGCGCCGTTGTCGCCGACGGCGCCCTCACCGGTGTGCACCACGTAGGCGACCAGCCGCCGGCCGCCCGCGGGCACCTCGCGGCTGACCACCACGGCCTCGCGGATGCCGGGGTGCTGCGTGCACGCCGCCTCGACCTCGGCCGTCTCGATGCGGAAGCCGCGCACCTTGACCTGGTTGTCGTCGCGGCCGACGCATTCCAGCTGTCCGTCGGCGTTCCAGCGGACCATGTCACCGGTGCGGTACATCCGCTCGCCGGCCGGGCCGTACGGGTCGGCCACGTACCGCTCGGCGGTCAGGCCCGGGCGGGCGTGGTAGCCGCGCCCGATGCAGGCGCCGGCCACGTACAGCTCGCCGAGCACGCCTTGCGGCACCGGGTGCAGCCCCGGGCCCAGCACGTACGCGCGCATGTTGCCCAGCGGGGTGCCGATCGGCACGACGTCGCCGGGCGTCGGGTCCTGGTCGGCCGGCAGCGCGAAGGCGGTGGCGTAGAAGCTCTCGCTCTGCCCGTACGAGTTGATGATCCGTACGCCGGGACGCGCCTCGCGCACCTGGCGTGCCAGCCGGGCGGGCAGGACCTCGCCCGCGAAGACGACGGTACGCAGGTCCGGTGCCTTGTCCAGGTGGCCGACCAGTTCGCCGAGCACCGACGGGACCCCGCTGATCACGTGGCCGTCCCAGCGGTCGCGCTCGGCGAGCGCCAGCGCGTCGGGCACCACTTCGGCCGTGCCGCCGGTGGACAGGGCGGTCAGCAGCTCGAAGACGGAGACGTCGAAGTTGATCGAGGTGCCGGCCAGTATCCGCCACCCGGGCGCGGGGTCGAGCCGGCGGGCCAGTTCGGCGACGCCGTTGACGACATTGCGGTGCGTGATCGCGACGCCCTTGGGCCGGCCGGTGGAGCCGGAGGTGTACATGACGTACGCGAGGTTGCCGGGGGCCGGCGGCACCAGGGTCGTGTCGTCGCGCGACTCCCACTGCTCGCGGTCGTCGATGTTGATCACCGACAGGCCGTCGCAGGGCAGTTCGCGCGCCGTCGCGGTGTCGGTGACCACCATCCACGGGCGGGCCTCGGCCAGCACCCCCGCGGCCCGCGCGCCCAGGTACCGCGAGTCCATCGGCAGGTAGCCGGCGCCGGCCTTGCTGATGCCCAGCAGGCTGACCACCAGCTCCTCCGAGCGCGGCACCGCCAGCAGCACCAGATCCTCGGCCTGCACCCCGCGCCCGACCAGCTCCCGGGCCAGGCGGTCCGCCCGGTCGTCGAGTTCCCGGTAGGTCAGGGTGCGGCCGTCGCACACCACGGCGGGGGCGTCCGGCGTGCGGGCCGCCTGGAGCTCGACCAGCTTCGGGATCGTGTGGTCGCCCACCGGCGTGGCGGTGTCGTTGAACCGCGTCAGCAGCCGGTCCCGTTCCACGTCGTGCAGCACGTCGACGCTGTCGACGGGACGGTCCAGGTCGGACACCAGCTGGCCCAGCACGCGGGTGAAACGGGCCGCGAGGGCCTCGACGGTGGCGCGGTCGAACAGGTCGGTGGCGTACTCGAGCCGGATGCCGGCCCCGCCCGCCCGGTCCGGGATGATGTTGAAGAACAGGTCGAACTTGGCCGTCCCGGTCTCCAGCGTCTCCGCCTCGACCCCGAGGCCGGCGAAGGCCAGGTCGCCCAGCGGCTCCTGCCAGGCGAGCATCACCTGGAAGAACGGGTGGTACGCGGTGGAGCGGTCCGGGTTCAGCAGCTCCACCAGCCGCTCGAACGGCAGATCCTGGTTGTCGTAGGCGCCCAGGGAGCGGTCCCGCACCCGGTCGAGCAGCTGCCGGAAGCTCGGGTTGCCGCTGAGGTCGACGCGCAGCACCCAGGTGTTGACGAAGAACCCGACGAGGTCGCGCAGCTCCTCGTCGATGCGTCCGGCGATGGGCGCGCCGATCGGCACGTCGTCGCCGCCGCCCAGGTGGTGCAGCAGCACCGCCAGCGCCGCGTGCATCACCATCGACACCGTGACGTCCTGCTCCGCGACCAGTTTCTGCACGGACGTGAGCAGGGCGGGCTCGATGGCGAACTGCACCAGGTCGCCCCGCGAGTTCATCACCCGCGGGCGGGGACGGTCGGTCGGCAGGGCCAGCGGCTGGGACAGGGCGGCCAGCGCCTCGCGCCAGTACGCCAGCTGCCGGGCGGCCAGGCTCTCCGGGTCGGACTCGTCGCCGAGCACCTCCTGCTGCCACAGCGCGTAGTCGGCGTACTGGATCGGCAGCGGCTCCCAGCCGGGGGCCTGCCCCGCGCGCCGGGCCGAGTAGGCCGTGCTGAGGTCGCGCAGCAGCGGCCCGAGCGACTCCCCGTCCAGGGCGATGTGGTGCACCACCAGCACCAGCGTGTGGTCCTGAGCGGCGGTGCGCAGCAGCCGGGCGTGGATCGGCACCTCGGTCGCCAGGTCGAAGGTCTGCCGGGCGGCCTCGGCGACCGCGGCCGGCCGGTCCGCCGGCGCGATCGCGGTGAGCGGCAGGGCGAACGGTGCGGCATCGGAGGACAGGACCTGCTGGTACGGGACGCCGTCGTCGCCCTCGACGATCACCGTACGCAGGACCTCGTGCCGGTCGATGACATCCCGGAGCGCTGACTCGAGCGCCCCGACGTTCAGCTCACCGGTCAACCGCATGGCGAAAGCGCCGTTATAGGTCGGCGACGGACCTTCGAACCGGTCCACGAACCACAACCGGCGCTGCGCGAACGACAACGGAATCATTGTGTCTCCAATATCGGCGGACCTGGCGAGCAGATCGTCAGTCAGCTTTGGTCGAGCAGGGTGAGGAGTTCCTCGTTGTAGAAGTCGTCGATGGAAATCGCTCCCGACAGGGTCGAGAAATAGCGGTCGATCTGCTCCTGGTGACCGACCAGTTTGCGCAGCATCTCCGTACGTCCCTCGGGCTTGAGCTCGGCCACGTTGAGAGCACCCTGGTAATGGCTGAGGGTCTCGCCGCCGAGTTCGTTCTCGTAGCGCCGCAGCGCCGACTTGAGCGCGCGGTCGTCGTGCAGGTTCGGCCCGATGTGGTCGGTGAGGCTCTGCGCCTGCACGAAGGCCTCGGTGATGCCCCGGGCGGTGATGGAGTCCTTGTGGGTCACCGCGTCGCCGACCAGCGCCCAGCCGGGCCCGTACGCCTTACGGAAGAAGTTCTCCTGGTGCCCGGTGCCGTACATCTGCTCGACGCGCTCGCCGGCCCGCATCCGCTCGTACAGCTCGGGCGCGGTCGTGCGGAAGGTGTCGAGGTAGGCCGGCTCCACCGACTTGCGGACCGCCCCGAAGTCGGACTGCGGGAAATACGTCATCAGCAGGGTCAGGTCGTCGTTGGTGGGCAGCACACCGACCCACCGTCCGGGCCGCTCGTACAGCTCGAAGTCGGCCGGCACCCCGGCCCAGTAGCTGTAGTAGACGCAGGTCAGCCGGGCGTGCTCGATGACGTACGGCGCCCCGGCCTTGCGGGCCACCAGCGACCGCATGCCGTCGGCGCCGACCACCAGCCGGGCGCGTTCGGTGCTCTGCTGGCCGGCGGGCGTGGTGTACCTGACCCCGACGACCCGGTCGTCCTCGTACACCAGGTCGTTGACCGCGCAGGACTGGCGGAACTCCACGCCGGCCGCCACCGCGCCGTCGGCGAGCACGGGGTCGAGCACGTAGCGCCGCGGCGCGTACGTGGTCCGCAGGCCGTCGATCGGCAGGGAGAACCCCTCCACGCGCACGCCGGCGGCCTCGTACACCTGGCGGGTGATGGGCTGGCATCCGGTGGCGCGCAGCTTGTCGAGCAGCCCCCACCGGTTGAGCAGCGCCACGCCCTGCGTGTGCAGGTAATGCGAGGAGAGCGTGTCCTGCGGGAATTTCGCCTTCTCCAGGAGCAGGACACGGTATCCCTGCCGCGCGAACAGCATGGCCGTCGGCGAACCCGCACAGCGGGCACCGATGACAATCACGTCGTACATGACGCCTCTCTTAACCCAGCAAGGTGATGGAGACGGCCCGAATGAGGCCGGGGGAGGTCAGCGTTCACCCGCGGCGCGTGGACGCCGCCGATGAAAGAAAGGAACTGACCGGCCGGGTGAGCCGTTGTCGCGCGAGCGGGACGGCCCCCGGCGTGGTGCTACGTGGCGACCGTCTGCAGCGATTCGATGTACGCCGAGATGGACGCCACGGTCGGATTGCGGTACAGCTGGTCCACCGGCACCTCGACGCCGATCTCCAGCACGAAGGCGCGCTGGATCTTGGCCATGATCAGGGAGTGCCCGGCCAGGGCGAAGAAGTCGTCGTCGTACGCCACGTCGTCGTTCTGCAGCTCACGGCACCAGATGGCGTGCACTCGTTCGGCGATCATCACAGTCCTCTCGTCGGTCATCGGGGCGGCACCGTGGTCCGCAGCTCGTCGAGCAGCGCCGCGCGGTCGACTTTTCCGTGGGGGCTCAGCGGCAGCCGGGAGATGGTGCGGAAGTGAGCCGGCACCATGTTGCGCGGCAGCGCCTTCAGCAGCTGGGCGCGCACGTCCTTCTCGGCCGGCTCGTCCCCGGCGGGCACGAGGAAGGCCGTCAGCTCGGTCTCGCCGGAGTCGGTGCGCCCGACCACGACGGCGGCCTGCCGCACGCCGGGCAGCCGGCCCAGCGCCCGTTCGATGTCGTGCAGGTCGATGCGCATGCCGCGCACCTTCACCTGGGTGTCCATCCGGCCCAGGACGATGAGCTGGCCGTCGCCGGTGACGTAGCCGCGGTCACCGGTGCGGTAGATGCGCACCGGGGCGCCGTGCACCTGGATGGTCGTGAACCGCGCCGACTCGGGACCCGAGCCGTTGAGGTAGCCCGCCCCGACGCTGCGCCCGGCGATGCAGATCTCGCCGTGCTCGCCGGTCCGTACCCCGCGCAGCTCCTCGTCGACCAGGTGGATGTCGGTGTTGTAGCCGGGCCGCCCGACCGGGGCGACGTCGTGCTCGCCGCGCCGGTAGCCGGCGAGGTCGAACGAGGTGGCGACGTCCGCGCACTCGGCGACGCCGTACTGGTGCAGCAGGGTGCAGGTGTTGCCCTCGCGCCGGGCCCAGTCCAGGACCCGCTCGACGTGCAGCGGTTCGCCGCCGAAGAGCACGTAGTCGAGCCGGCTGAGCGTGTCGCCCCCGGCCGCGACCTCCCAGTCCACCAGCACGTAGAGGGTGGACGAGGCGCAGTGCACGACGCGGATGTCGTGCTCGCCCAGCAGCCGGTAGGCCATCGCGGGGTCGAAGTTGCGGCTCGCCATGAGGTGCTGGGTGGCGCCGCAGAACAGCGGCGCCATCAGGCTGCGCTGCGAGAGGTCGAAGCCGAACGCGCTGACCACGAGGTTGTGCGACCGGCGGTCCAGGCGGTACTCCCGCGACAGCCAGTTGAGCAGGTTGAACCAGTTCTCGTGCCGGACCGCGGTCAGCTTCGGCACCCCGGTCGAGCCGGAGGTGAAGACCGCGTAGCAGAGGTCGTCGCCGGTGACGGTGACGTCGGGGTCGGTCTCCGGCAGCGCCGCGAGCTGATCGGCCAGCTGCGCCAGGTCGATGACCGGCACGGTCGCGGAGTCCACCAGCTCGGCCGTGGCGGGAGAGGCGACGATCGCGGCCAGGTCGGCGATCTGCCCGAGCAGCAGCCGCAAACGCGCTTCCGGGTAGGCCGGGTCGAGCGGCACGTAGGCGGCGCCCGCCTTGAGGATGCCCAGGATGACGACCAGCATGTCGATCGAGTAGTCGAGGCAGACGCCGACCTTCGCGCCCCGGGCGTGCCCGCGCTCGGCGAGCAGAGCGGCGAACTGGTTGGCCTTCGCGTTGAGCTCTCGGTAGGACAGGCTCTGCCCGGCCCAGCGCACGGCGGTCGCGTCGGGGGTGGCCTTGGCGTGCGCCTCGAACCGGCGGTGGACCACGGGCACCGCGGGCAGGGGGACTCGTTTTCCGGGAAGAATCATGAATCAGCTCCGATGGGACGGGTGGCCGGTCGATCAGGACGCCGGAGCACCACGGGAGGGGACTTTCCGGCGTCGTCAGGCGACGCGCCGGTCGGCGGCGTCGAGCACACGGGTGACCCATTCGTCCACGGAGAGACCGTGCGCGGCGGCCACTCTGGCGTAGCCGTCCAGCCGGCTCGCGGACAGTTCGATGGTGAGCTTGGTGGTCGACCGGCGGCGCCGCTCCGCCCCCGCCGACTCGGCCAGCTGCGGGACGGCCTTGATCTGCTCGCCGTCGGCGACGGACGGTTTGCTGTCCTGGCTGCGCTCGGCCAGGCTGGCGCGCACCGATCGGCGCAGCTCGTTGCGCGACCACTTCTGCTGCTCGGCCTTGCGGAGCCAGTAGTCCTGCTCGGCCGGCGCCAGGCGGGCCAGCTCGGCGTGGTGGGCGAAGCTGAGGCTGTCGCGCCGGCGCTCCTGCTCGAACCGCCGGGCCACCCAGGCGTAGTTGCGCAGGGTCTGGTAGTCCAGGCCGGTGCGCTCGATCGCCTCGCGGTACGGCCGCCAGCCGAAGGCCGCCTCGCCGTAGATCAGCCAGTCGGCGAGCCACCAGGCCGACGAGTTCGCCAGCTCGCGCAGACTGGTCCCGATCTGCTCCCAGGCGCGCTCGGACATGTTCGGCGGGAAGTCCATTCCCGATTTCCGCACTGTCGTCTGTTTGCCGACGAACGAGGCCACGAATTCGTGTTGTGTGGACTTGCCGCTGGCGTTCGTGGGTTTGGCCCGGTGTTCGTCCATGGTTGTCGTCCCCCATTTATGTTCGCCGGCCCGCGGGGGTCGGCCGATCGATCCCCCCGCCGACCGGCGTGTCATCTGACTTCGGTCACCCTGCTCATGTAGTCCGCCACTTCCCGCTGCCGGCCGGCTGCTTCCTGGAAGTGGCGGCACACCCGGCCCTGGGTCTCGCCGTTCTGTTCCTGGCTGAGCTTGAAGATCGCCGTGGCGCGGGTGACCGTGAAGCGGAACGCGCCCACCCCCGGGAGGATGCGGCGGAAGTGACCGATCGAATCGGCCATGTCCCAGCCGGCCCCGAAGTCGGCCTCCAAGGTTCCCGCGGTGGCCCGCACCACCGACAGCGCTTCCTCGGCGGAATCGATCGGCTCGATCGCGCCGCGGAGCTGCGCCGCCGTGTAGTTCCAGGTCGGCGCGGCGGGAGTGTGCTGGTAGAGCGTCGGTGAGACATAGCCGTGCGGGCCGGCGAAGCTGAGCACCGCGGGCGTTCCCGGGCGCAGCGCCTTCCACTGGGGATTCGCGCGGTTCATGTGGCCGAGCAGCGTCGCTCCGGTCAGGTCCGTCAGCTCCTCGGCACCGGACCGCGGGTCCGGGATGACCGGCAGATGAGTGCCGAAGGGACCGTCCGTGTCAGTGCCGTTGGTCATCAGCATTGCCAGTGGATTGCGCCGCACCAGTTCCAGAATCCACTGCGCGTCAGGCTCGCGGTACATACGCGGCACGAACATGGGTCTCTCTCCTTCGCGGTATACGACGCCGGTCAGTCCGTCGCCATGGCTTCCCGCAGGCTCCGCGGGCGCAGGTCGGACCAGTTCTGCTCGACGTACTCGAGGCACTTGGCCCGGGCGTCCTCGCCGAAGACGACGCGCCAGCCGGCGGGCACCTCGGCGAAGGCGGGCCACAGGGAGTGCTGCTCCTCGTCGTTGACCACGACGTAGAAACGGCCGTCCTCGTCATCGAAAGGGTTCGTGCTCACGTGCCACCGTCCTTCAGGAGTCAGGAATTGCTTCGAGATACGAATACGGTGTGGCCGGGCGGAGCCTGCCGCCGGGCGTCGCCCGAAAGACATTGCCCGGCGCCGAATGGATTTGGTGGCCATCGTAGGTTTCGACCACCGACGCATGTCAAGGACGGCAGGACCCCTGAACAGCGGTGCTCACCCCAGCCCATTCCAGGGATTCTCCCGTCGTTTTACAAGATCGATTTTCCGCCCCCGGCGCCCCCTATTCGCACCCCCTCACCCCTAATCGGAGGTTCGCGCGCTCGACACGCCACCGTGGATGGATACGCTCACTTCACACAGCGCGCAGCGCCCGTGGGACCACCATGAGAAGGGAGGCCGAGTGCCCGATCGAGGGGTACACGCACACGTCGCTGTCAGGCGCACCATCCGGACGCCGACACCGGCGAGATCCCTTCGCCGCAGCGATGTTCACCGCGCCCGGAGATCGTCAGGAAGGTGCGATCTCGAATGGACCTACGGAGGACGGGCGAAACCAAATCAGCGTCGGGTCGACTGCGCTTCGAGTCCGACAAGAATGGTGGAGAAATGAGAAGTTCAGCGATTTCAGTCTCGGGGCTGCGCAAGAACTACGGCGACAAGGTAGTACTGGACGGGATCGACTTCGACGTCCCCGCCGGCTCGATCTTCTCGCTGCTCGGCCCGAACGGGGCCGGCAAGACCACGACCGTGAACATCCTGACGACGCTGATGCGCGCCGACGGCGGGACGGTGCGGGTCGCCGGGCACGACGTCGCGTCCGCGACCAAGCGGGTGCGCTCGGCCATCGGTGTGACCGGCCAGTTCGCCGCGGTCGACGAGCTGCTGTCGGGCCGGGAGAACCTGCGCCTGGCGGCCGACCTCAAGCACCTGCGCTCCGGTGACCAGGTGGTCACCGGGCTGCTGAAGCGCTTCGATCTGATGGAGTCGGCGGACAAGCTGGCCTCGACCTACTCCGGCGGCATGCGCCGCAAGCTCGACCTGGCGATGACACTGGTCGGCAACCCGGAGATCATCTTCCTGGACGAGCCGACGACGGGTCTCGACCCGCGCAGCCGGCGCACCATGTGGGGCATCGTCCGCGAGCTGGTCGCGGAGGGCACCACGATCTTCCTGACCACCCAGTACCTCGAGGAGGCCGACCAGCTCGCCGACCAGATCGCGGTGCTCTACCAGGGCCGGCTGGTAGCCCGGGGCACCCCCGAGGAGCTCAAGCGCCAGGTCCCCGGCGCCCACCTGCAACTGAGGTTCGCCGACCTGCACGACCTGGGCTCGGCCGCCCGGATCCTGGCCGGCTCCACCCGCGACGACGACGAGCTCACCCTGCGGGTGCCGCACGACGGTCAGCCACGGTCGGTGCTGGCCCTGCTCAACCGGCTGGACGAGCACATGATCAACCTTCGGGAGTTCACCGTCCGTACGCCCGATCTCGACGACGTCTTCCTGGCCCTGACCGACACCACGAGCACCAACCACTCGCGTGAGGAGGCGACCGTACGATGAGCGCTGTCGCGACGTCCTTCGGCGACTCGGCGGTCATGCTGCGTCGCAACCTCAAACACACCCTGCGCAACCCCACCACCGTGTTCAACGCGATCCTCTTCCCGATCGTGATCATGCTGATGTTCGTCAAGGTGTTCGGCGGCGCGTTCAGCGTCGGCTCGAGCTACATCAACTACGCGACGCCGGGCCTGCTCGTGATGGCCGTCAGCTACGGGCTGAGCGCCACCGCGACCGGCGTCAACTCCGACATGACCAAGGGCATCATCAACCGGTTCAAGGTCATGGACGTCTCCCGGGGCGCCGTGCTGACCGGGCACGTGGTCGTCACCACGCTGCGCTGCCTGGTGGCCTGCGCCGCCATCGTCGGGGTCGCGTTCGCCCTGGGATTCCGGCCCAGCGCGAGTGCCCTCGACTGGCTCGCCGCGGTCGGTCTGGTCGTGCTCCTCGGCTTCGCGGCCGGCTGGCTCACCGTCGCGCTGGGCCTGGCCGCGAAGAGCGTGGAGTCGGCGGGTGTGGCCACCGTGCCGCTGATCATGCTGCCGTTCCTGAGCAGCGCCTTCGTCCCCGCCGAGTCCATGGGTGCCGGCGTGCGCCAGTTCGCCGAGTACCAGCCGTTCACCCCGATCATCGAGACCCTGCGCGGGCTGCTGATGGGCAACCTGTCGACCGGCAGCGCGATCGCCGCCGTCGCCTGGTGCGTCGGTCTGGCGCTTGTCGGATACCTCTGGTCGGTCTCCACCTTCAACAAGCGGGCCTGAGCCTGCGGCGCCCCGTCCCCTGTCCGCGTCCCCCGCCCTGCCGCCGTCTCGGCGCTCCCCCGCCGAGACGGCGCCGCACGGTCCGCTCGTCGTGACGACGGATCGACCGACGCCGGCACCCACCCGCCCCTCTTCCACCTGGATGTGACCATGTCTCAGAACCCCGTCGACATCATCGACCTGCACAAATCCTTTGGCTCCGTCAAGGCGCTCGACGGCCTTCAGCTGACCGTCCGTCCCGGTGAGGTCGCCGGCTTCCTCGGCCCCAACGGCGCCGGCAAGTCGACCACGATCCGGGTGCTGCTCGGGCTGCAGCGCCCCGACTCCGGCACCGCCAAGTTGTTCGGCGGTGACGCGTGGAACGACGCCGTCGCCCTGCACCGCCGGCTCGCCTACGTTCCCGGTGACGTGAGCCTGTGGCCCAACCTGACCGGCGGCGAGGCCATCGACTACCTGACCCGGCTGCACACCACGTCGGGCAACCGCGCGCAGCTGAAGCGGCGCAAGGCCGCCCTGCTCGAGCACTTCGAGCTGGACCCGACCAAGAAGGCGCGCACATACTCCAAGGGCAACCGGCAGAAGGTGGCGCTGGTGGCGGCCTTCCTGGTCGACCCCGAGCTCTACATCTTCGACGAGCCGACCTCCGGGCTGGACCCACTGATGGAGGCGGTCTTCACCGACAACGTCCAGCAGGTCAAGAACGCCGGCAAGTCGGTGCTGCTGTCCTCGCACATCCTCAGCGAGGTCGAGAAGCTCTGTGACACCGTCACCATCATCAGGAGCGGTCGTACGGTCGAGTCCGGCACCCTCGCCGAACTGCGCCACCTGACCCGCACCACCGTCAGCGTGCTGGTCGCGCAGGACCCGGCGGCCATCACCACCATCCCCGGCGTCCATGACGTCACCACCACCGTCGGCAGCGGCGCCACCCGGGTGGACCTGTCCGTCGACAACGCCCGGATGGGTGCCGTGCTGACCGCGCTGACCAGGCTGGACGTCCGTGGTCTCACGGCCACCCCGCCTTCGCTGGAGGAACTGTTCATGCGCCACTACGGCAGCGAGCGTGACCTGGAGGCGGTGTCCCGATGAGCGCGCCGACCTTGGACGTCGCCCGGCGGGCACCGGCCGGTCGCACCGCACCGCCGCAGACCTCGGCATCGGCCGCCGCGCTCGCGGGCACCGGGTATCTGCTGCGCTTCATGCTGCGGCGCAACTGGGTGCGGCTGACCGTCTGGACCGGCGCCCTGGTGCTGTTCTGCGGGTACTACGTCGTCGCGATCAGCGCCGTCTACGTCACCGCCGCGGACCGGCAGAACCGGGCCGCTGCGATGACCAACGCCGGCGGCACGCTGCTGGCGGGTCCCGGGTACGGGCTGGAGAACTACACGATCGGCGCGATGTTCACCAACGAGATGGCGCTGTGGCTGATAGCGCTGCTGGCCACGATGAACATCCTGCAGATCGCGCGCAACACCCGCGCCGAGGAGGCCAGCGGCCGCAGTGAGCTCGTCCGCGCCCTGCCCGTCGGGCGGCACGCGGCCAGCGTCGCGGCGTTCCTGGTCGTGGTGATCGCCGACGTGGCCTTCGTGGTGTTCGGCAGCGCGCTGCTGATCGGCCCCGGGCAGCTCGCCCCGGCGGACACGTTCACGCTCATGACCGGGGTCGGGCTGACCGCCCTGGTCTTCGCCGGCATCACGACGGTGACCAGCCAGCTGACCGTGCACAGCCGCGCGGCCTCCGGTCTGGCCTTCGCGGTGCTGGCCGCCGCGGTCCTGATCCGCGGCATCGGCGACATCCAGGAGCGGCACGGCAGCTGGCTGTCGTGGTTCTCCCCCATCGCCTGGACCCAGCAGACCCGGGCGTACGTCGACGTGCGCCTGTGGCCCCTGGCCGTGAGCCTGGTGGCGATCGTCGTGGCGCTGGCCGCGGGAGCCGCCCTGGCCTCCCGGCGTGACCACGGCGGCGCTCTGCTGCAGGGCCGGATCGGCCGGGCCGACGCCGCCCCGTCGCTGGCCGGCCCGTTCGCTCTGGTCTTCCGCCAGCAGCGCGGCACGCTGCTGTGGTGGCTGGTGGGCTGCGTGGCGATGTTCGGTCCGGCCGGGCTGTTCCTCGGCGCCGACTCCGGGTCCGCCATCAAGGACATCGCCGGTCAGAACTCGCTGACCGCGGAGATCTTCGGCTCCGACCCGATCGCGGCCTTCCTGGCCATCATGATGCTGCACAACGCGCTGGCCGTGGCCGTCTTCACCACCGCGGCCGTGTTGCGGGTCAAGCCCGAGGAGGACGAGGGCCGCCTCGGACTCAGCCTGTCGCGGGCGCTGTCGAGGACCAGCTCGCTGCTCGCCCACCTGGCGGTCGCCGGGATCGGCGCGCTCGTCCTGCTGCTGCTCGGCGGCGCCCTGCCGCTCTGGGTGGGCACTCTGCTCTCCGGCAGCGACACCAGCCTGCTGGTGCTGCTCACGAGCGGCGGAGCGTTCGCCCTCGGCATCGGCGTGCTGATCGCCTTCACCGCGGTGCTCTACGCGTGGCTGCCCAAGGCCACCCCGCTCGCGTGGGTGCTGTGCGGGCTCGTGATCGTGGAGCGGTTCTTCGGCTCGGTCCTCGACATGCCCACCGTGATCAAGGCCCTCTCGCCGTTCTACTGGGTCGGCAACTACCCGAAGGACCCGATCGACCCGGTCAACCTGATCGGCCTCGGTGCGGCGACGGCGGTCCTGCTGGCGCTGGCGGTCACCGGCTTCCGCCGGCGCGACATCAACGCCGGCTGAGCACCATTCCATCCCCGGGTCACCGCGTGGCGTCGACCTTTCTCGCGGCCGTGCCCGCGACCGCGTTCGCGGTCGCGGGCACAGCCGTGTCCGGCCGCCCGCGGTGCCGGCCGGCGCCGGCCGCAGGGCGTTGCCGGCCGGCACCACTTCAGACCTGACGACGCGGGCTCTGCCAGGTGCTCGCGCCGCAAGGCGGCCGCCTGGACGCCATCCTCCGATGCGGGGCGCCGGCTCCGGCGTACGACGGTTGACCCTGACCTAAGGTCAATCCCTAATCTCGGCGTATGACCAATTCGCCCTGGACGGGCATGCTTCCCGTCGACGACACAGCCCTCGCGGTCACCGACACCGGCGGCTCGGGCACTCCTGTCGTCTACCTGAACGGCGCCTACGCCGACAAGTCGCACTGGCGGCGGCTCATCGCCGAGCTCGGCGGCGACTACCGCCACATCACCTACGACGAGCGGGCCCGCGGCCGGTCGAAGCGCTCCGCCGACTACTCCTTCCAGGCCTGCCTGCGCGACCTGGACGCCGTGCTCGCCGCCCGGGGAGTGGAGCGGCCGCTGCTGGTGGGGTGGTCCTACGGCGCGATCCTGTCGTGGCACTGGGCCGACCGGAATCCGGAGCGAGCGCTGGGCCTGGTCAGCGTGGACTCCTTCCCCTTCGGACTCACCGGCGAGGCCGGCCGGGAACGCATCCGTCAGCAGTTCCACCGCCTGCGGTGGCTGCTGCCGATCGCCAGCCGGTTCGGCATGGGCGCCCGGATGAACGCGCGGGAGCACGCCGAGGTCAACATCGAGGCGAACGAGATCGCCCACGCCAGCGTGCCGGTGCTGGAACGCCTCGCCTGTCCCGTGCGCTTCGTCCTGGCGACCGGCGCCAGCCTCGGCAACAAGGGCGACGAGATGGAACAGGGGCGTGCCGCGCTCGAGGCGATTCCGGCCCGCAACCCGAACGTCGCGATCAGCGCCAAGGTCGCGAGCAACCACAGCACCATCCTGCGCAAGGACTCCCCCGCCGTCGCGCGCGCGGTCCGCGAACTGGCACCGACCAACCTGAGCCGATGACCGGCGGGCTCATGATCGGGCAGGCGGCCGCGTTCGCCGGTGTCACGATCAAGACGGTGCGGCACTATCACCGTCTCGGGCTGCTCGACGAACCGGACCGCGACACCTCCGGCTACCGGCGCTACACCTCCACCGATCTGTTGCGGCTGGTCCAGGTGCGCACCCTGGCCGAGGCCGGCGTGCCGCTCACCGAGATCGCCGATCTGCTCGACGCCGACCCCGAGCACTTCGCCGCCACCGTGGCCGACGTGGAACGGCGCCTCACCGAACGGATCACCGGTCTCATCGCCCGCCGCGACACGCTACGCCGGCTCGCCGACGGTGACCGGGCGCTGCTGCCCGACCGCGCCTGCGTCCTGCTGGACCGGTTGGCCGAGCTGGGTTTCGGCCCCGCCGTCGTGGACTCGCAACGGGAGGCGCTGGTCCTCGCCCACGCGCTGGCCCCGGCGCTCTTCGACGGCTTCCTGGCCCAGTTGGAACGCCGCCTCGACGACGCCGACTACGTGAAGCTGTGGAAGCGGACCTGGGACGCGCTGTCCTGGGAGCCGGACGACCCGCGACTCGACGACCTCGCCTCCGAAGTGGCCGACAACCTGCTCACCGAACGTGCGGCCATGCAGACGCATGCGGGCACCCTGTTCTCCAGCTCCGACGCGGCCACCCGCTACCACCTGATCAACGACCACCGGGCCGACGAGGCGCCGACCGCGACCCGGCTGACCGCGCTCATCGAAGCACGGCTGCGCGCCGCCGGCATCCAGATCCCGCAGCAGTGAGGCGTTGTCCCGCCGGAGCCGGGTGGCCCCCTCACCAGCCGGGGACGTGCCGGCGGGCGGTCAGAACGCGGTCCGGGCCGTACCGCGGTGCGGTACGGCCCGGACTGTCAGCGAACTACCAGTGGCTCACGTGCTCAGGGCCTGGTCATGGTGAAACCGGGCACGGTCACGGCACCGCCCGGCGCCTGGGTGGTGTGGTTGAAGATCCCGAAGCGGCGCCTGACCGCGTCAGGCCCATGCCCGGTTTCCGCTTCACACGTCTTGGCCGTCGGTGTCAGCCTCGTCGCCGGCACGCAGATCGTCCCGTAGCCCTGCCAGTGGACGTAGGCCGCTGGGAGTGTCGGCGAGCCAGTAGGCCCAGCCGTTGGTGCTGCCGCCGTGCGCGGCGTCACCGGCTCCGGAGGGCGAGTCGAACGTGATGCCGTCGAATTCGATGCGCCCATCGGACAGGACAGTGGCCTGAACGTCGTCGTTCGGGTTGATCAGGATCGCGCCCGCGGCGATCAGGCCGGCGTCCAGCAGGTCGACGACTCGTACCGCGTAGTAGGCCCGGGTTGTTGTGGTCGCCTTGGCCGGAGCACCCGGGGTGGGGTAGACGGGTGCGTACTGCTGGTCGGCGAGCCGCTCGAACGCGGCGCAGACCACGCGGGCCATGAGCTTGCGCCGCTGGGCAAGGAATTCCTCGTACGGCAGCTCGGTCCATCCGTCGGGCAGGGCGTGCCAGCGAACCTGCTCGGCCAGCGCCGGCTCGCGGAGCGCCTTCTTGGCGACCTGGTCGGGCCAGTAGACCGACGGCGGCTGGTCGGAGATGGCGATGTTGTCGTACCACTCCACCAGCGCCATGTTGGCGATCTGGTTGATCTGCTTGGTCCCGGCGATCTTCAGCTTGCGCAGGTAGGCACGCGGGAACAGATGGTGGCGTTCGATGCCCTTCTTGGCGGTGACAGCGGGGTCGAGTCGCGCCCGGACCTTCCCGGTGGACAACAGCGCGTCGGCGTCCACGATGTTCAGGGCCGCGATGTAGGCCAGCAGCGCGGGCGACTTCGAGGCGGAGCTGGACAGCTCGTTGGGCAGGGTGATGTCCCAGAAGTCGGTGGTCAGCGTGTCGTCGACGATCCGATCGAGTACGGCGGCGAACCCGTCGGCGTCGCCGGGCTGAACGTCTGCCAGCAGGGCGAGGTCGCGTTCGACCTGGGTTTCGAAGGAGCCGGAGTACCGCGAGGTGGTGTGCGCCATGAAGAACCAGCGGGCGATCACCTCGCGGAGCCGGGCCACCGGCACGCCGTAGTCCACCCGGCCGATCAGCCACATCGCGTACGAGAAGATGATCGCGTTCTCGCTGGAGATCATTTTCTTGCCGCGGAAGCCGGCACGCTCCAGGCACAGCAGGAATTCGTGCCAGTTCGTCAGGTCGAGCACGTGCTCCTGCGCTTGCGCCAAGCGGGCGAACTGCGTGTCGCGTCGCTCCGGTGAAGGCTTGCCGGTGTCGAGGTCCCGACCGCGCAGCAGGGTGTACATGTGCTTGAGGACCGCCCGACGGAAGGCCACCGCGACGGTCGCCCGCAGCATCTGGGGTGGCTGGGGCTGGATGTACCAGTTGAACGGGGACGCGCCGTTGAGCGTGGGCAGCCGGCAGGCGCGACAGAATTGCTCGAGGTCGCGGCGGCCCTTCTCCCAGAACACCGACATCAGGGTGAGGATGAAGTCGGCCTGGATGAGGGTGACGCCTTCGCTGTTGATCCGTACGAAGATCTCGGCGACCTGTTCCTCGTCCGCGCTGGCGGACAGCTCGACCACCTTGAACGGGTAGTGCTGCAGGTCGTAGAGACGGTCGATGGCGTCCTCGAGCCGCTCTTCCTCGGCGTCGTCGATCTCGCGCCGGGCGCCAACCGCTTTCAGGAACGCCTTTGTGGTAGCCCGTTTCCCGCCCTGCTGCCACAACGTGCTGATATCGGGGATGTACTCGGGATCCTTCTCGATCGCCGCGTCGGTGACCGCGAACATCGCATCCGCCGGACGGAACGCGATCCGGATACGCGCCTCCGAGTAGTCGTCGCGCAGCACCTTCGCCGCCGTCATCACGGCGAACAACGACGTCAGCCGCTGCTGCCCGTCCACGATCAGATGGTTCGGCACCGCCGCCTGAGTGCCGATGCCGATCTGCCGCGCGCCCGTGTCCGCCCCGGTCTCCCAGAACAGCAGATAGCCGACCGGGAACCCTTTGTACATCGAATCGAATAGCTCGCGGACCTTCGCCGCCTGCCAGACGAACGGCCGCTGGATGTCCGGCAAGGCGATCTTCCCGAGCCCGATCGACTGGACCAGCAAGGACACCGTGTAGGTGGTGTCCTTGTAGAGCGTCTCCGCCATCCGTAGCTCCCCGCTTTCCGAAGGTCCAAGTCGCCAAGTCGAGTAATCGGATACCGTACGCCGGTACGTCGACTTCGGATCAGCACACCGGTCGGCGCCTCATGCTGCCAGGAAGGTGGCCATGGCCGGACTCTATGTCGACCCCCTTCCATCCGGGATGACGCTGTCGGCAGAGCCGGGCATGGATGGTGGACGCTGATCAGGTGTATCGCGCTGAGTTGCCTCGGGAGGCCTCGGCGGCGTTGAGCGCGGGCGCCAGTGGTTCGAGCGCGCCGCGCAGCAGATCCGGCAGTGAGCCGGTCGGTACGAGAAGGGCGGCAGGGGCGGGATCGGCCGGCCGCAACCAGCGCTCGAGGGCGATACGTACCGCGGCCGTGACGCTTGCCGCGAGTACCTGAGCGACGTAATGCTCGGCGCGGCCGAGTCGCTGCGCCAGGGCGGCGATGAGCGGTGGTTCGATGCCCGCGGTGGCATCGAGGAACGCGTGGCGAAGTGCCGGGTCGGTGGCGATGAGCAGCAGTGCGGCGTGATCATCCTCGCCCGGATCCGTGTATCCGCGCACGATCGCCTCGGCGACGGCGTCGGCCAGCCGGGTGCCGGTGGGCTGATCGGCCATTGCCTTCGCGATCCGTGCCTCCCGATGCGCGGTGACCGCGGCAACGATCGCCTGTTCGCGGCTGGAGAAGTAGTTGTTGTAGGTCCTCGGCGATACGCCCGCGGCCTCGGCGATGTCACCGACCCGCACATTTGCCGTCCCGCGTTCCAGCGCGAGGCGGAGCGCGGCTTCCCGCAGCGCTTCCTGAGTGGCTTGTTTCTTCCGTTCCCGCAGGTCCGGCCGTTCGCGCATCACACGCTGACAATCTCACAATGGCTGCGTGTACGCAAACTTGCGTGCACGCAAGTTTGCGGTCTAGGTTGGCCACACGACGCGACCGTGAGAGACGGCGTCCATTCGGAGGCGGGGAAATGTCTGTTGACGTAGTGATCGTGGGCGCGGGCCCGGCCGGCTTGATGCTGGCCTGCGAGCTGGCTCTGGCCGGCGTGCAACCGATCGTCCTGGAACGACGAGACGAACCGAGCACCGAGCCCAAAGCGAACGGGCTGCTCGGGCAGGTGGTCCGGGTGATCGACCACCGCGGGCTTCATGAACGACTGGCCGGGAGCTCCGAGCCCCCTTCGCCGAACTCCGCATACTTCATGTTCGGCGGTCTGGGACTCGACCTCAGCCTGCTCACCCACAGTCCCGTATACGCGGTGCCGGCAACCCAACGAGCGATCGAGGCCATGCTCGAGGAGCGGGCTGGCGAACTGAAGGTGCGCATCCGGCGCGGGCACGAACTCGTCGGCATGGACCCCGACGAGGACGGGATCACGTTGCGGGTCGCCACCACCGAGGGCGAGTACGAACTGCGCACCCGCTTCGCCGTCGGTGCCGACGGCGCGCACAGCGCCACCCGGAAACTGGCCGGCATCGACTTCCCCGGCGTGCACCATGACCGGATGACGGTGCGATCGGCGCATGTGACACTGCCCCCGGAAGGGATCGATCCCGGCACCGGCATGCTCCAGGTCCCCGGATATGGTCCGGTACCTCCGTTTCTCCCGCACCGGACAGAGCGCGGCGGGTTCTCCTACGCTCCACTCCCCGGGCAACCGCCCCTCCTGACCACGACCGAATGGGATCAACCGGAACCGGCCAGCTCGATGACCCTTGCGGAACTGGGCGACAGCATCCGGCGCGTACTCGGCGCTGAAGTGCCCCTTCAGGAGCCACGCGGCCCCGGCCCGCACGTGCTCCGGCGCATGACCGGCGGCCACACCCGGCTGGCGACACGGTATGCGGATCGAGGCGTCTTCCTCATCGGCGACGCCGCCCACCTGTTCGGAGCCACCGGCGGAGGGCCGGGGCTCAACCTCGGCCTGCAGGACGCCGTCAACCTGGGATGGAAACTGGCGTCGGCCATCCGTGGCGACGCCCCGGCCGACCTGCTCCCCTCCTTCGAGACCGAGCGGCGCGCCGCCGCCGAGCGCATGATCGTGAACGCCCGGGCGCAAGCTGCTCTGATCGCACCCGGCAGCGATGTCACCGGACTCCGTGAACTCTTCGCCGAGCTGCTGAGAGACCCGGCGGTAGTGGCTCGCCTGGCCGCCCTCACGGCCGGGGCGGACGTCCGCTACGACATGGGCCCGGAGTCCACCCACGCGTACGCCGGGAGATTCAGCCCGGACCTTTCCGTTCAGACCGCGGCAGGTTCGGTGCGCGTCGCGGAACTGACGCATTCCGCGCGCCCGCTACTCGTGGACATGACCCCGGCCGGCATATTCGCTGAAGCCCTGGCCAGTTGGGGCGACCGCGTCGACGTCGTTCACGGCAGGCTCATCGCGGCGGCGTCGCCCACCTCGCCGGACCAGGAGCCGGCCGACCAGGGCACACTCCCATCGGCCCTGCTGCTGCGCCCCGACTGCTACGTGGCCTGGGCCTCCTCGACACACCACCCCGACCGCACGGAGGTGGAAAACCTCCACGCCACCACAACGCGATGGTTCGGAGCGCCGTCCACGATGCCGGTCGAGGGTCTGCGCACGACAACGTGATAGCCCCCGCGCGATCCGGGTGGATGTTGGCGTAATGGTACGTTCCGTCAAGCTTTTGATCCGTTGAGCCGGGCAAGGAGTGGCGCCTCCCCATCAAATTCCGCAGGGCCCCGCACGGTGGCGTGACGCTGCCGGCGTGGGCTTCTGATCGTCCGTTTCTGACAGCTTGCCGGATGGGGCCACCCAGAAGCCATCGGCGTATCCGGTTCCGGCGCGAAGGCCGAGCAGCACCCTGTCGGCATCGATGAGCAGGATAAACACGTTCACCGGACGAGTTGGTGACGCCGCGGGCGGTGCGGCGGCGTGTGGCCGGGTCACGCTAGATCCTCTTTCGTAGCGGGCGATCAGAACAGGGCGTCTGGGGCGGTCGCGGCAGCTGGCGCCGGACGGCCGGCCAAGTGGTGGAGCTGGCTCAGCCGAGACCAGCGGTGACGGGCAGCGCCGTCGGTGAGAAGCCGCGCAAACAGCGCAGCGGTGGCGGGCGCGTCGGGCAGCGCCCGGTGCCGGCCCCGCGCAACCGCAGCCAAACGACCGAATGATCGCCAACGCTGCCCACTACTCACCAGTGACGAACCCGCCCGCCAGTTCCGGTAAAGCAGGGGTTTTCGGGGGACGGTTCAAAACAGAACAGGCAAAAGCAAAAGCCCTGACCAGCATTGTTTCCGGTCAGGGCTTTTTAATGGTCGGGCTGACAGGATTTGAACCTGCGACCCCTTGACTCCAGCATTTAGAGGGCCCAGCGACGTACCAACAAACGTTTTACCAGGTCGCTGAAAAGTATACTCGCCCGAGTAAAGGGATCCAAGTCCGACGCCCTTTCGGAGCGCACCTGACCTGCGCCTTTGTCGAGTCGGTGCTGCTAGACGGATCCTCCCCGCGCTTTCGAGGAGTACTTACGCATGCCGAACTGCCCGGCAGCGCGCCACGCTGCATGGATCTACTTCGTTCAGCCACCGGCACTCCCAGGCCTTTGGGATAGTCGGCAGTCCTGGATTCGAACTCAGCGGGTACGGCAGTGACGAACAGCCGTCGAGCGCGAGTGGCGGCGACATAGAGGACGCGGATTGCCTCGATGGTCAGGTTCTCGGCGTTGAACCACTCCTCCACGACGGTTGCGGGTCTTTACCACTCCCGCCTTTACTTCTGCACGTCTGGGCAAGAGGAACAAGACAGCATTTGCGCAAAAAGGGCGGTTTGTCCGCTCCCGCGTCTTGACCGTCAGCGTGCCCCCTCGACCGGCCGTCACGCGGCCTTCACGAAGTACTGTGCGGCCGATCCGTTGCAGTCCCAGATCTGCAGTCGCGCGCCGTCCGCTGTCGAGCCTGACGGGGAGTCCAGGCACATGTTGGAGTTCGGGTTGCGCAACCGGTTACCTTCCTGGACCCAGTTCTGTGCGCCGCTGCCGTTGCAGTCCCAGAGCTGCACCTTCGTGCCGTTGGCCGTACCCGCGTTGACGACGTCGAGGCACCGGCCCAACGTCCGCAGGGTCTGGCCGTCCCAGCTCCACTGCTGGTCCTTCGAAAGAGAAGGCCCCTGGCAGGTCCACAGCTGCACGGCCGCGCCGTTGCCGCCCGTGTCGTTTCCGGCCACGTCAACGCACTTGCCGCCCGGCCCGTTGATCTGCGTCGCGGGTCCGCCCGTGGAAGGCGGCGTCGTGCCCCCGCCGTCCTGGTAGTAGCGCACGTAGTCGATCGATGCGGTGAGCGGGAACTGGCTCTGCACGGGGTTCTGTCCAGGGTACGTGCCGCCCAGCGCCAGGTTGAAGATGAGGTGGAACGGCTTGCGGAACTCCTCCAGGGTCGCCGGTGTCGTGTCGATCACGTGCGTCTGCACACCGTCGACGTACCACCGGATCTGCGCGGCCGTCCACTCGATGGCATAGACGTGGAAGGCCGCGGCGTTGTTGACGCCGGGGTTCGCGACATAGTTGGCGTTCTGACCCGCTGTCCACGGGAACACCCCGGTCCGCAGATCCCAGAAGATGTTGTTCGTCACGGTAGCGTTCGCGTTCGCGTGTTCCATGATGTCGACCTCGCCGCAACTGGCCCAGTTGGTGGGCAGGCGGTCGTAGTAGGTCTGCCCCGCGTTGTAGGCGCCCGTGGACGTCTCGTCGCACGAGTCACCGAGCATCCAGAAAGCCGGCCACGAGCCGGCGGCGGTCGGGAGCGCCATGCGCGCCTCGATGCGGCCGTACTGGAACGACTTCTTCGTATCCGTCGTCATGCGGCACGACGTCTGGTAGAAGTTACGGCCGTTGACCGTGATGGGCGTCGTGAGCCAGTTGGCGCGCATCAGGAGGTTGCCGCCGGACTGCGTGCAATTCTCCGGGCGGTACCACTCCCACTCGCCGTTGCCCCAGCCGTCGAAAGCATTGAGGCCGGGGTTGAGGCCGTTGCCGACGTTGTAGTTCCAGTTGGCGCTGCTGGGCGCGCCGGACCCGTTGAACTCGTCGGCCCACACGAGGTTCCACGCGGCGTGTGCGGGCTGCTGCTGGACGACCGCGCTGCCGACGAGTGCGATGGCGGCCGCGGTGAGGAGGACCAGGAGGCGCCGGCGGTTGCGTGACAGCGCTCGGTCTGCGAAACCTGCATTCATTGTCACGGAGAACGTCCTCTCGTACGGAGTGGTCGATCTACTACGAGGGCGACATGAGACGCGCTTCTGTAAACATTGTTACGTAAATATTTCCGACTGTCGATGCGAGGGCATAGTATTCGTAGACCGAGCCCGGGGAAGCGCCTGAGCGGTTGGTTCCGATTGGTGGCGTTTGCGCCTTTTACCTCTTCAGGCGCACCAGCACAGCCGTCCACGGCGAGCTCGACACCCTCCCACTCGTCATTGAACTTCGAGGTCGCCAAGAAGGTCGAAAAGTACAAACTCTTCGTGGATCGCCAGGCCGTGCGCTGACATGGCGGTCGCCAAGCCTGGATCCCACGGTGTCGGCACAGGGCGGCCGGCCAAGGCGACGGCGTGGGCCGCGTCAAGCTCGGCAACGGCGCTGGTGTAGTCGTCGGCCGACATCCGCCACGGTATGGCGCCCTGTTCCAGGACACGACCGGCGATGGCTACTCCCGGCCAGTCGAAGTCTCCGTGGTAGCGGACGGGATTGCCTGCCGCGATCAGGCGCCGCAGCAACTGGGTGCCGGCACTCGCCGGATTGCCGGAGAGACACAGCAGGGGTGCTGCTGTTGACGCTCGCACCGCAGCCTGCATGACCTGCGGGTTTTCGCAGACCGACACGACCTGCCCGGTCGGGAGCCACGAGGCGGAACCCGCCACGGCCAACTCGTGGAGGGTGAGGTGAGTCATCAGGCCGAGATCGGCGCGGTCACGCATCATGGCTGACCAGCTGTCCCGTCCCGGCGGGCGGACCTGCCAGCACAGCACGGTTCCGGAGAGCATGTCCGTGGCGACGCCAAGCGCTCCCCACAACTCTCTTCGGTCGGCGGCGGACTCGGGAATGGGACGATCGAGGGCCTGCGCCGCGGCGCGTAGGAGCAAAGAGGAGGCGAGCGTCGTTTCGTCGAAGCCGTGCGCGGTCCCGGTGACTCGGCTGGCCAAGGCGGCGAGCTCCCAGGTGTGCTCGGTTCCGGCCGCCGTCCCGAGCAGAAGGGCGAGCCCGGCAACAGCTCTGTCCAGTGCCTGTCCGGCGGCAACGGAACCGGCGCGGGTCAGCATGCCGCCACGTTTCAGGGCGGTGATCCACCCGGGAACCCACGGCGCTCCGGCCAGTCCGGCCTCGTGCAGAGCGTGGTCCAGCCGCTGCCAGACCTCAGCCCAATCGGCATGGTCACGGTCTCGGGCGGCACGCCGGTCCACGACCGTACGCCCATCAAGGGTTTCGAGTACGGAGACGAGACCGCGCCCTCCGCTGGAGCGGCGCAGTGCCTTGTCGAGATCGGCCAGTCTGATTCTGCGGCCGGCGCCGGGGGTTACCGTCTCGCCGAGCAGGCCGGACAGTTGCTCGGCGGCGGAATGGTCGAGGTCAGCGGTAATGCCGCCGATCGGCTGGAGTCCGTTACGTTCGAGCCGGCCCCGCGCGGCGGACCAGACCGGCGCGAGGCCCGGAACGGAAAGGTACGCGCGCAGTGCCGGCGGCAGCGTGCCGTCGATGCCGGTCATGCGGAATGCAGGAAGTGCCGGGTGCGACCGTCCCAGCGCACATGTGCGGTCGCCGCAGGCGTGCCTTCTTCCCTGCAAATCTCGTAGATGTCAAGCGCGGGTACTTGAGGAACGCAACCCCAGAGGGCATGACCCGTCATGGCGAAATCGACGTCGAGGCGTACGAGGAGCCCGAGAAGCTCCGCCACCGTCTGGTCATCGACCTTGGCGAACGCGTCGTCGAGCAGGATGAGGCGCAACGCCGTCGCGGTGTTGTCCAACCCCGTCAGATATGCGTCGACGGCGGCGAACAGGGTCACGTACGAGACGAATCGGGTCTCTCCCTGCGAGAGCTTGGCGCGCCTGCTGATCCGCCGTTCCTGGCCCGGTTCCGGACCGGTGATGATCACCTCGACGGTGTGCCACGCACGGTAGTCGAGGGCGGCTCGCAGGTGTACGGCGTACCCGGCGCTCGGGTCCTTGCCCGCCTCGGCCGCGACCCTGGCGGTCAGCAGATCCGTCAGCTCGTTGTCCTGCGCGGTGTCGCGGACGGCCGCGGCCGTGCCGACCAGCGTTCTGATCCGGGTTATATCCGCACCGGCCTGCTCGGCGAGCTTCCAGCTCAGCCTTACCCCGATGCCGTGACTGGTCCTGATCGAGCGCAGGCTCGCGTTCATCGCTTTGATCAGGTTTTCCGCCTGGCCGAGCCGGCGCCGCAGTTCCTCGCCGACCTCACCGAGAACGAATCGCTGGAACACCTCGTGCTCCCGTTCGGTGAGAGCGGCGCGGCCCAGCTCGCACTGCCGGTCGATCTCGAGCGCCGCTTGAGCCAGTGGCCGCCGGCCTTCCGCGTCCACCAGCTCGAAGAGCTTGATGCCCGCGGCAACGGTAGCGGTGACGTCGTAGCTGCCAGAGATCTCCCGTTCGAAAACCTGCTGGGCGCGCAGGAGCGCGTTCTCGTCCGTGCGCGCCCGTCGCAGCGCGGTGAGCAGATCGCCGGCCTGCGTCTTCACCGATCCCGGAGCGCGATCGGTCAGTATCTCGCCGGGCGCGGCGGCGAAGGCCGTCGCGACGACTCCCGGCTGGCCGAACTGCTGCCTGACAGCGGTCACCAGGTCGCTCAGCTCCGCGTGGAGCGCGGTCGCCCTGTCCCGTGCCGTCCGCGCCTCCGATCTGGCGGTGCCAGCCTCGTAGCTCAGCGCCTCGGTCGCCTTTCGCGCGTCCCGGAGCTTTGCCGAGACCTTGGCGAGAAGGGTTTCCGTATCGGTCACCTGGCGCTGGACCTCAGCGGCGGCGGTGCCGACCGAGTCGCGGAGAGTCCGGAGTCTCGTCAGGATGTTCTGCCAGGACTGGCAGGCTTCGGCGGCCTTGCTCTCCGCCTTCTTCCGGCGACGGGCCACCTCCACGATCCGCTCTGCCATCTCTTGATGGCGGCGTAGCACCGTGGTGAGCCTGCCTGCTTTCTCCATAGCTTCGGCACATCTCTGGCTCGCGCTCGTCGCGGTCGCTTGTACGACTCGCAGCGAATCCTCGTCGGTGGGCAGGCCGAAGTCGGAGCAGGCCAGCCGGTGGCCACGATCCTGGACGGCCCAGGCGCGGGCAAGATCGTCCGCTGCTGTCCGTAGCCGTCTCGCCTCGGCTCTCAGCCTGCCTTCCTCCCGTAGTTTCTCCGCTGCGACGGATCTCGCCTGCGCGAGGTCGATCGACGAGGGAACCGCGCGGCCCCAGGAGCGAATCCTTTCCCTCCGTGTCTCCAGACCATCGCGCTTCTGTTGTCTGATGGCGGCTTCTTCGGCCAGGGTGCGGAGTTCGGCCTCGATGGCGGCCAGACGAGCGGCCCGGGCCGCCGCTCGGGCCGCGGCACCGATGTGCCGGGCGGCCGTGACCTCGTGCCGCCCGCGCAGCGCTCCGTTGCCCCAGCTGCCATCGGCGCCGACCCAGGTGGCGGCCTCGGTGTCGTCGAAGCCGATCCGGTTCAGGATGCCGGCGACCGTCTCGGTGGGCAGCGGACTGGCCGGGTCGACGGTGAGGACGGTCGCCAGCGACGTTCGGACACTTCCGTCGTACGGCGTCAGGAGAAGATGTCCGGTCTCAGCCGTGAGTCGGCCCGCGTCGTCGATCGTCGCGGTGAGCAGGCCAGAGGCGATGAGGGCTGCCTCGACAGCGGCGCGGCGTCCCGCCTCGACCGTCTCCACGAAGTCCACACACCGCCACAGCGGTACGCCGCCGGTCGCGGTCGCCCACGCCGGCCGGTCCGGCTCGGGGTCGCGAGCGGAGCGCAGTTCGGCCTGTTCTTGTTCGAGCTCCTCGATCCGCGGACGGGCCGCCGTGTCCTCGGCGTCGAGCCAGCTCAGTTCTGTCACGACGGCCGACGTGGCCGCCGAGACGGCGTCATCCGCCGCGCGGTCCAGCTCTCGCAGGTCGATCTCGGCTCCGTCGCCGCTGAGCGCCATCCGATCGGTGAGCAGGCTGCCGAGGATCGGATGAGCTGCCCAGCCGACCGTCCCCAGCAGGTCCGCCGTGGTCGGAGCGGAAATCCAGGCACGCCAGCGGTCGACGAGGTCGAGGGCGGCGTCCTCGCGCCTCTCGGCGGCCTGCTGGCTCGCTTCCACGGCTTCGTCGGCTCGCTGCTCGGCGCCGGTCGCGTCGTCCAATGCCTTGTCCACCTTCCGGCGCGCCTTGGTCAGCTCACGGGCATCGGCGGCACGGTTACCCGCCTGGCCGGCCCGGGTCTGCGCCGCGCGGCCGGCCCGGTCCACCGCGTCGGTGACGGTGGCCGGGTCGGCAGGCATCACCGCAACGGCGTCGGGCAACAGTTGAGTCAGCACCTCGGGCTCCCCGACGCGCGCCGTACGGACCACTCGGGAGGGGCCGGAGGCCGGTCTGCGATCGGCTCGGATGTCGGCGAGGAGTCCCGGATCGGTGAGCCCGGCCTCGGCAAGCCGTTCCCTGATCTGCCCAAGAGTTACGGACAGGGCAGCAGCGGCTCCTTCTACGTCTCCGGCCTGCCGGTCCGCGTCGGCAACCGCTTCTTCTTCGGTACGACGATGGTCCGCGGCCGACCGCAGTGCGCTGTCCGCTTCTCCGGCCCGCGCCTCGACCACCGTGGTGAGCTGGCGCAGTTCCTGACCGCTCCGGTAGGCGTCAGAATCCCTCAACCCGTCTAGCCGTACGCCCAGGGTCTCCTGCTGGGTGTCCAGCATCTCGATCTCGCTCTGCACCGAGGACAGTTGCTCCTCTTTTCCCGCAGCCGCGGTTTCGAGTCCCTCCGCGTTCTCGGCGGCGCTCAAGGCGGTGACCGCCTTGGCACGTAGGCCGTCGAGTGAGGTCGCGAGCACGCCGGTGACGTACTTGCGGTAGGCGTCGAGGAAGCTGCGTACGTGATCGCGGGCGGCCTCCAGTCGAAGCTGATCCTCCCGGGTGCTGGTGAGGCCGTCGAGCTGCTGTCCCGCGTCGGTCAGCGCGTCCTCGGACAGCGGTGGAAGCGCGTCGGCCAGGATGCCCGGCAGCCGGCCTTCCTCGATGCGGTTGCCGACATCGGGTGAGCGCAGCGTGTGCAGAAGTTTGGTCAGTCCCTCGAAACGCTCTTTGCCCAGCCGCCCGGTGAGGCCGAAGACCTCGACGCGAACCCGTTCACGGTGGCTCTCGGCCACATCGGTGATCCGTTCCTCCGTGATGAGGTCGGCAAGGTCACGCCGCGAGAGCGACTGGCGATCGGCGCCGAGAAGTGGCAGCTGCGTGCCGACCCGCAAGGGGGTGGTGAAGTACCAGACCTTCGCTTCCTTCGTGCTGATCGCGAAGCGAACCAACGCACCCAGAGTCAGGTAACGGGTCGCCGGATCCTCACCGAGGCCGGCGTCCGGCTCCCGGCACAACTCCAACCACATGTATCCGAGGCGGTTGCCCTGGTCGCCGGCCCCGGCGCTCATCAGATCCTCCATCCGGACCGACGAGCCGGTGCCCATGTTGCGCCGGTCCGCGTCGAGCAGGAACGGAAGCAGCATCTCGAGGGCCCGCGACTTGCCCGATCCGTTGGTGCCGCGCAGGATCAGCCGACCGCCGGAGATGTCGAAGGTGTTCTCGTAGTAGTGCCAGACGTTGACGAAGCCGGCTCGGGACAGCCGCCACCGGTGCGGGTGCTGCCGCAAAGGTGTCTGATCGAACAGGTCGGTCACTAGATCTCCAGTTCGAGCTGGCCGGCGAGACGACGAGCCGCGCGGGTCGGCGGGGCGGTCCGGGGCTGCGGCCGGTAGCGGGCGGCCGCGGGGTGGAGAAGCAGCCCCGTCACGGTGGTGCGGGCCACGCCGATCTCGCACAGCACGAGGACGACGTCACCCCGCAGACCGCCGGGTTCCTCGGCGAGCGCGTCGCCCCAGGCCCTGGCGTGTCGTGCGGTGAGATTGGCCAGGACGGCGTCGACCTCGTCCCAGGTGACGACAAGACCCCCGGTCGACGCCGGCGCTCTTCGTTCGATCAGTTCGCCCAGCAGCAACAGAGCCGCCTGCTTGACCCGGCCGTTGCCCGGGAACCCGATATCCGTGAGGTCCCCGGCCGGGTCGTACGCGAGTGCGCCCTCGGCCCGGACCTCCAGCGCGAGACCGAAATTCTCCGCGAGAACCCTGGTCAGTTCACTGCGTTCGCGCGACAGGACATCACGCTCGCCGTCGCTCAGGTCTTCCCTGCGGACAAGGGGATTCTCGACAAGTTTGCGGCGCAGCGACCGCCGGGGCTGGTCGTCGAGTTGGGGGTCCGGCGTCAGCAGCTCGTCGGCGTGGCCGAGCCCGGACAGCGGCCGGGCAAGCAGATGCGGCAGGACCGGCCGATGGATGGTCAGCAACGCTTCGTCCCGGCGTTCGCCCCAGCCGCCGGCCGTGCCGTCCGTCTCGGTCAGGACGCCCCAGCTGACCAGCTGCCCGATCGCGGTCACAAGCGCTCGCCGCTCCGGCAGCGTGTCACCGATCCGCACCCCGACGGTGGCTCCATCGGAGCGAACCTGCTCGATCAGCGCGGAGATGAGAATCTGATCGCCCGTGCCGGGTACGAGCAGGGCCGCGCTCAGCAAGCAGAGAAGGGTGTAGGTCGTCGGTGTGAAGGCGAGACCATCCGGGCGACGCGCGGGCCGGGCCGGGCCGTCGTTGCTCACCGGTCCCTTGATCAGCCGTGCGAAGGTCGGCTCAACGACGAGATGGTAGTCGAGGACCGTCTTGAACATCGAGCGCAGCGCCGCCGCGTGCAGGCGGACGAGGGCGAGCTCTTCGGCGTGGTCGGTGGTGAGGAGTGGATGCATCAGAAGTGCCCGGGCCGCTTCCCGCCGCTCTCCGGAGTTCTGCGACGCGGTCCCAGTGGCGGGCGGGGTCATGCGGGCAGCCGCTCGCCGGACTGCCGGTAGGTGGCCTGCAGCGGCATGGCCGTGAGCACGACATCATGCACGGTGAGGGTGCCGTCGTCACCGCTGATGACCACCGTCTCCCCTTTCGCGGGCGTGGCCCGCAGCAGCAGGTCCAGGTCGTGGTCCCGGTCCTCGGCGACCGTGCGGGTGAGCGAGACCGCCGCGATCAGCGGTGAGAGCTTGTCCAGCAGCAGCTCACGGGCTGCCCGGCTCAGTCGGCTCCGGCGCAGCGTGCCTGCCGCGGCGAGTTCGGCCGCGGCCGCACGACGGGCTTCGTTGCGGCGGCGTGCCCGTTCCAGCAGGTGTTCGGCGTCGGCGCCCGGATCCGGCACCCGGGAGTTGCGGCCACGCGGGGTGCGGTCTCCCCGCTCGCGCAGCGAGACCGGGACGTCGACCGGCGAGCTGTCCCACCAGGAGGTTCCCGGTCCGGCCGACGGATCTGCCTCCTCCGGGCCGATCAGCAGATGGCGTACGGGGTAGCAGCCGAACGCCGCGTCGTAGAGCCGGTGCGCGGTGTCACTGTCGGTGGTGTGGAACCAGGAGGCCAGCTTGAGCAGGTCTGCGCGCCGTGACAGCCCGGTCCCGGAGGCCGTCAAGATCCGCCGCGCGTTGATGATGAGCTGGCCGAGAGCCTGGCGAGCGGCCGCCCGCAACTGATCAGGCCCGGACGGAACGTCGCCGGCGCCATACCAGACCGCGAGCTGCTCCCACTCGATCCGGGTGCGGCCGGGCAGCCGCTCGACGGCCACCAGGTCGTTCTCCAGGGCAGGCGCTGTGGGCAGGTTCTCCAGCACCGGGTCGAGCAGCTCCAGCAGGAGGATCAAGCGCCGCCGGATCTCCGGTGCGTTGCGGTTGACGTCGGCGCCGATGAGGTCGACGTAATCGAGCAGCAGGTCCTTGAACTGCGCGTACTCCTCGCTGGCAAGGTCGTAGCGGGTCAGCACACCCGCGAGGTAGGCGTAGAAGTCCGTGACCGATTCAGTGAAGACCCGATGATCGGTGAAGACACTGGTGACGGCGCCGGCCAGAGCTTCGGGATCGGGAGCCCGATGCATGTCGGCCGCTTGCTGGAGGATCTGGCCGAGGCTGTCGACGATCCTGGCCAGCAGCTCACGGGCCACCTCCTGCACGCCGTCGACCGCACGCAGGATCTCCTCGGCCTCCCGGTGCAACCGGCCACCGAGCTTCGACACCTGGAAACGGGACCGGGACCGGTGGTAGGCCGCGACGGTCGGCACCCGGGTCTCCCGCACCGCCCTCACCAGATTGCCCCAGACCACAAGCTGCCGGCAGCGTTCCTCGGCCACATCGGGTTCGAGCACGATGCCACGGTCGCGCAGCTGCGCGGCCACCTCGGCCGCCGAAAGATCGGTGAGCAGCGTGCCGGTGAACAACCGCATGATCGCGATGTAGTCGTCAGCGGCGTCAGCGGTCAGATAGGTGAACAGTTTGCGGTGGACCGACGTGTCATGCGCGACCTCGGTGAGGTCCCCCTGATCGCTCATCACCCTCCCCGTGACAACTCACCGTCCTCCGACGTTAGCTGAAACCGTTCGCAACACGCCGCACCGCATCGCGGCGGACGCCCAGCTCGAGATCCTGGCGACCGGGAGCTGGTGGTCGCCATCCAGCACCAGAGTTCGGGTCCAGGTGAACAGGTCGATCAGCGCGGGTTGGAGCCAAGCCTGGTCGAGACCGGCGAGCAATCGGACGCCGGCGTGACCGATCACGTTCTGTCAGTCACCGGTCATCGTGATCTTCGGACGAAGGCCGAGGGCAAGCGGAACCTCCGCGAAAGTAGAACCTCGCCCCACCTCAAGCGATGAACGGGTGTTGAGTCAGCTGCGGAGACCACTGATAGAAGCGATTGGAGTGGCCTCGCGGTCGGTCCAGGGAAACGCCGACTTGATCATCGAAACCGCTGATCGCTACGAGGCTACCGACGACGCCAACGCGAACGAGATCCGCCACAGCGGAGAAGGCTGGTGAGTAACCCGCTCATCGCACCGCGTACCGAAACGCCCAAGGATCCCTGGGCTGGGGTGTGGATCGTCGAGGACATCGAGATGATCCGCCGCGGGATCGAAAACGACAGCTGGGTCGACGGCACGCTCGGCGTCGTGGGAGCCAGCCTCGACGGTCTCGCCCTGATCAGCGACCCCCTCGGGGTTCTCCTTCAGTACGGCGCGTCTTGGATCATCGAGCACGTCAGGCCGCTCAGCTCGGCTCTAGATTGGCTCGCCGGAGACCCGGCGAGCATCACCGCGAACGCCCACACCTGGCGCAATGTCGCTAACGAGCTGCACCAGCAGGCCGAAGAACTCGGCAGCGCAGCCAGACTCGACTTATCCGAATGGGCAGGCGACTCGAGCACGGCATACCGCGGTCGGGCCGGACAGCAGCAGCAGGCCATCGGTGCACTCGCCAAGGCATCGGAGACGATGGCGGTCATCACGGAAGGCGCCGGGTTTCTGATTGCGGCGGTCCGAGTATTGGTACGGGACGCAATTGCAACCCTGGCCTCACGGCTCGTGGTCTACGCCGCCGAAGAAGTCGCTTCGCTGGGTATCGCGACGCCGCTCGTCGTCGAACAGGTCACCACCCTGATTGGTTCCTGGGCGGCGAAGATTGCCCGCTGGCTACGGAGCCTCCTGCACAGCCTGCGCAATCTCCTGCCGGCCATCCGCCGGATCGGAGATCTCATTGGCGAGATCAAGAGGATTCTCAACCGGATCCACAGCGGCGAGGAAGGCGCAGAAGCCCTCAACCGCGTCAAGAAGCGAGGCGCTGGGCCCGTCCAGCTATTCAACCTGGAATCGGTGCGCGACATCGCCGCGAAGTATGGTATCGACATCGCTGACTTGAAGATCTCGCTTGGCAGCAGGACCACCAGGGGCATCTGCGGCCGGACTCTGCCGGACGGTTCCATCGTGCTGTTCCCGACCGGCTTCCGCAGCGAGGAGGATCTGGCCAAGACCCTGGCTCACGAACGGTTCCACCACGACGAGTTGGCGGCCGGCAAGCCGTTCCCGAAGAACGAGGAGGAGTTCGACGCCTTCGAGGACAGGGCATACGCGTACGAGGAGCAGTGGTGGAACAATCAACCGATCCGTCCCGAGCCGAGGAAACGATGATGGCGGCGTACGACCAATGGCTGGACGCTTACAGCGCCGCCTACGACACGGTGCCCGGACCGCTGCTCCTGCCATGTCCGAATTGCGGACACCAGTGCCTTCGGCTGGTTTTCACCGGCGACCTCGACCGTATGGTCGGGTATGCACATTTTTGGTGCGACCGCTGCCTACATGGCATTGGCATCTCGCGCACGGCTATCCCGGAGCAGGCGGTCGTTCAAGACATCCGGCAGCCCCGCGAAAATCGGCAACCGAAGATCCCAAACTACCGACTGATCCAATGATAGAAATTTGCGTGATAACCGGATGTAGCCTGCCTCTCCTCAACCCCGGGGCTTGACATGGCTGGCTCGAACACCGGCTCCGGCCGATGCCCGGATCACGGACCAACCGTACCGCCCAGACCGTGACCGCCAGACACGCGTTTGTTCAAAACCTACGCCGCGGACACTGTGAGGTCGCCATCGACGAACACCCTCGGCAAACGCGTCGCCGCCGCGTTCATCGAACGCGTCGCAGCGTCCAGGGCGGGGTCCGTGGCAGGCGTCCCGTCGATCATGTACGGCGTCGCCGAGGGCGATGGCGCGGCTGACACCGGCCCGGTCTCCGACGCGATCACCGCCGGCCCCTCCGTGCGATCCTGCCTCGCGCAGCCGCTCACCACCAAGGCGGCGATCAGGACCACGCCGACGTTACGTCCAGTATTCATGGGTCACTCCCCGTCAACCTGGCAAGTCTCCCCCTTCGACGACGACGGCGCGCACCGCGGTTCCATCGGCGATGTTGCCGAGCAAATCGGTCCGTCGGCGTCGGTCTGAATGCGGAGACGACCGGCGCGGTCGTAGCGCGCCAACGAGGGTGGTCCTCGGTGGAAGCCGGACCGCCAGGTGAATCAGCAACCGTAGCGATGCGCCGTCGGCTTACTGGAAGGTCGCCGGGACGGCGTCTTGCCTCGCGTAGGCGCCCGTGGTCGCCCGGTTGCCGCCGTCGCCGTGATGTGGACGTTCACCAGCACCGCGTCGATTCGGCCTGCCGCTTGGACGGCCACGCCGTACCCTCGGCGCGGCCCTGGCCGGGCAGCTGCTCGCCGCCGTCGGCGTGCCGGTGCTGAGCACCCCGGCGGCGGCCGCCACGGCGATCACCATCGACGGATCGTCGAGCGGCCGCACCTTCGACGGTGTCGGCGCGGTCAGTGGCGGCGGCGGCAACAGCCGGCTGCTGTTCGACTATCCGGAACCGCAGCGCGGTCAGATCCTGGACTACCTGTTCAAGCCCAACTACGGGGCCGCGTTGCAGATCCTGAAGGTGGAGATCGGCGGCGACACCAACTCCACCAGCGGCGCCGAGCCCAGCCACGCGCACACCCGTGGCGACCTCAACTGCAACCGCGGTTACGAGTGGTGGATCATGGAGCAGGCCAAGGCCCCGCCCACCCGGCCATCAAACCCGTGGGGCTGCCGTGGGTGCGCCCGGCTGGATCGGCAACGGCAACATCCTGTCCACCGACACGATCAATTACCTGCTGTCCTGGCTGGGCTGCGCCCGGCAGCACAACCTCACCATCGGCTATCTGACCGCCGGCCAGAACGAGAAGAAGTACGACGCCAACTGGACGATCAGCCTGCGCAACGCGCTGAACAGCAACGGTGGGGCCGCGACCTTCAACTGGTACAAGAACCTGCGGTCGGCGCTGAACTCGCACGGCCACTCCAGCGTCAAGATCGTCGCCTCGGACGACTTCGGCTGGGGCCCGGCGGACGAGGCGCAACGCGATCCCGCGTTCGGTGCCGCCATCTCGGTGTACGGCAGCCACTACGTCTGCGGGTACCGCAGCGCCCTGAGCAACGGCCCGAGTTCGACCAACGCCATCAAACTCCGGCAAGGCACTCTGGGCGAGTGAGAACGGCTCCGACGACTACGACGCCGGCGCCAACGCCCTGCGGTATCTGACCGTGCCTTCCGGGAGTGCCCCACCGCGGTCCCGGACGGGCAGCTGATCTGGTCGCTCATCGCCGGGATGCGCTGGTTGGCCTCCGCACGGACCGGCCGCCGACTGCCGAGCGCGCAGGCGACCGTGCTGCATGACGCCGACTCGCCGGCGATCTCCTCGATGGTCAACCAGGTCTCACTTGTCGAATCGATTCGCTTTGACGGTAAAGATACACGCAAACCGATGTCAATGAGCGCTGCTAGCTGCCGTACATGACGCCTTCCAGTTAGCGAATAGGCGTCGAACCGGTTCGTACTACAGCCCAGCCAGTCAGGTAAAGCCCCATGTCGCCGACTGTCAGAGCAGGTGGAGGGAGCGGCAGTGCGCAGCGACGGGTCGTCGAGGCTGAGGGGCGACTGGAGCAGGCCCGTGATGTGATCTACCCCGTTGCGGCGGGAGTTGTTGCCGGTGAGGGATCGCGACCGCAGTGCCGGTGTCGGCCACTGTGCTCTTCCTGGATGGCCAGATGGTTCCGCACTGATCGACACCCGGATGGAAAGCGGCCGGTCGACCCCCGGGTGATCCCCGCCTGTCGCCTCCCCCGATACATTGACAGTCACCGATGTCCTTTCGTAGGCTGTCGCCGAATCGATTCGACACCAGGCGCGATGCGCCCCGCGCCGGAGATGCGGGGTCCGCTCCTGGACGTCGGGCCGGGAAACGAAACGACGTTCACCCTGGCGGGACTCGATGTTGCTCGTGACTGAGTCTGCCGATCGTCGACGAGGTGGAGTGGAGGCACGCTCGTGTCGGATTTTGTGACGGACAGCGGGTTCGGCGCATGAGTGGCGTACCGGAGCGTCCCCTCGACCGGAGGCGGCTGCTCGCGACCGCGGCGCTGTCGGCGGGGGCTGCGGCATTGCGTGACGGGTTGCTGCCCGCACGTGCCCGCGCGGCCGTCCCGGCGCAAGTCGCGCTTCCCGAGCGGGGTATCTACGACACGGCGGCGGCGACCGCGTGGACCGATGGTTTCCTGACGGGCAACGGTGAGTACGGTGCGGTGCTCTACGGTACGCCGACGCTCGAGAAGGTGATCTTCAATCATCACCGGTTCGTGTTGCCGAATGGCTCCCGCGACACTCTGCCCCCGGTGACCTCCGGGCAGCTGTCGCGGGCCCGCGACCAGGCGCTGTCCGGCAACTACGGGGCCGCCACGGCCACCTTCGTCAACGGGTGGTCGCTGCGCTGGACGCAGACCTTCCACCCGGGCCCTGAGCTGCAGATCAGCGCTCCGGCGATGACGACGGCCAACAACTACGCCCGGATCACCGATTTCCGTACCGGCGAGGTCAGCCACACTTGGACCGACGGGTCCGGGACCTGGCAGCGCCGTGTCTTCGTCTCGCGCGCCGACCGGGTCGTCGTACATGAACTGCTGCCGCCCGCCGGGCAGACGCTGGAGGTCACGCTGCGCGTGAACACGGCGCTGGAGGGTGCGCCGAACAGCGTCCGGTACGCGGTCTCGGCCACCGCTGCCGGCAACACCGGATACCTCGACGTGCGCGGCACCTACCCGTCCGGGGGCGCCTACGGGTTTGAGGGCGTCACGCGGGCCGTCGCCGACGGCGGTCAGGCGGCGGTCACCGCGAGCGGCTCGTCGCTGGTCGTGGCCCGGGCCGCCCGACTGCTGTTGTTGACCAAGCTCGACCGGTACGACAGGGCCGGCGGCTGGGACGGGCAGCCGTTGCAGGCCGCGCTGGCCGCCCTCCCGGCTGATTACGCCACCCTGCTGAGCCGCCACACCCCGCTGCATCAGGCGATGTACGACCGCTCCCGGATCGACCTGAACGTTCCGGTCGCCGACCGGCAGCTGTCCACCAGCCAGCTGATCGCGCGCCAGAACGCCAACACCTCCGCCATTGACGTCGCGCTGCTGGAGCGCCTGTACGACTCCGGCCGGTACCTGTTCGTCAGCTCCAGCGGGATTCTGCCGCCGCGGCTGACCGGGATCTGGACCGGCACCTGGAACGGCTCCTGGGCCGACGACTTCACCACCGACGCCAACATCAACCTGCAGGTCGCCGGCGGCAACATCCTCGATCTCGGTGACGCCATGCAGGGCTACCGCACCCTGATCCTCGGGCAGCTCGCCCATTGGCGGGACAACGCCAACAGACTGTACGGCGCGCGCGGCTTCCTGGCGCCGAGCCGCACCGACGGCGAGTACGGCCACATGCTGCACTTCGACACCGGTTTCCCCGGGCACTGCTGGACGGGCGGGGCCGACTGGTTGCTGTACCCGCTGCTGGAGTTCTACCAGACCACCGGCGACACGGCCTTCCTGCGAAACCAGCTCGGTCCGGCGCTGATCGAGCTCGCCCTGTTCTACGAGGACTTCCTCGCCCGCACCGACTCGGCCGGGAAGGTGGTCTTCGTCCCGTCCTTCTCTATGGAGAACCGGCCGGCCAGCACCGGCCAGCTCCTCGCGATCAACGCGACCGGCGACATCATGGCCGGCCGGCACGCCCTGCAAGCCGCGATCGACGCGGCCAACACGCTCGGCGTGGAGCAGGGCAGCGGGCAGGGCGTGCAACGCTGGACGTCCCTGCTGTCCAGGTTCCCCTCCTACACGGTCAACGGCGACGGCGCGCTCGCCGAGTGGTCCTGGCCCGGGCTGACCGACAACTACAACCACCGGCACGTCCAGCACCTGTACGGGGCCTGGCCGCTGCATGAGATCAACCCCGAGGACCGGCCCGATCTCGTCCGCGTCGCCCGCCGCGCGCTGGACGTGCGCGGTGACGAGAACTACTCGGCTCACGGCAGCCTGCACCGCGCCCTGGCCCGGGCACGCCTCAAGGACGGCGCCGGGGTCTACGCCAACCTGCTCAAGATCCTCGGCCGGAACATGGTTTGGCGGTCGCTGATGACCTCCCACAACCCGAACCTGGACATCTACAACGCCGACGCCGCCAACGCCATCCCGGCGGTGCTGGCCGAGGCTCTCCTCCACACCCGGCCGGGAATCCTGGAACTGCTGCCCGCGCTGCCCGACCAGATCCCCCGGGGGACCATCACCGGAGTCCGAGGCCGCAACCGCGTTCTGATCCAGAGCCTGAGCTGGGACACCGTGGCCCGCACCGCCACCGTCACGGTCACCTCGGCGATCACCCAGGACATCACCCTGATCTGCCGGCGCGGTATCGCCTCGATCAGCACCACCGCGACCGTCGCGGCATCCTCGCTCGGTGAGCACGCCCGCGTCGTCACGCTCCCGGCCGGATCCTCGGTCACGATCGCCGTCAGCTTCCCCGGCACCTCGCCCACCGGTACGTACCGGCTGGTCAACCGCCGCAGCGGCAAGGTGCTCGACGTCAACGGCGCGTCGACGGCGGACGGCGCACGCGTCATCCAGTGGGCGTGGACCGGCGGTACCAACCAGCAATGGATACGCGTACCCAACTCCGACGGTTCGTGCCGCCTGCGCAGCGTCAACAGCGGCAAGGTACTCGACAGCCCGAGCGGCTCCGTCCAGGGCGCGGAGTTGGACCAGGCGACCGACACCGACAGCGACACCCAATGGTGGAAGCTCGTATCGGCCAGCACCAGCGGCTACTACCGGCTCGTCAACGTGCACAACGGATGGTGTGCCGACGTGTCCGGCGGCTCGACCGCCGATGGCGCAAGTGTCATCCAGTGGCCTCCCACCAACGGCGCCAACCAGGAATGGCAACTCGTCGGCCTGTAGACCGTCAGCAGCGCAGCGCCGGTCCCGGAACCTCTCCCGATAGTGACCATCCCCGCCAGACCGTGGAGACGCCATGAAGAGAAACGCCTTCGCCATCATCGCCCTGTTGATGGGCAACGCTGGGATGACGGGGACGCCGGCAGCCGCCGACGGATACCCGCAGAAGACAGCCGACCAGCTGGGCTTGGTCCATGGGCAACGAGGTCTTCTTCACCTCCTCGGCCACCACGGACAAGGCCAAGGCGCTCGTAAGTAAGCTGCGCGACTACTCCCACCAGCTCCACCCGACCCGCAAGGCCGGCGTGGGCGGTACCCAGCGCGGCTCGCTCGACCAACTGTCGGTCAGTGACATCGCCGGCTACAACGGCGACGGCGGGAAGATCACCAACACCTGGATGCCGAACGTCGTCTCCGAGTACGGGTCATACGTCTCCGACCGGCCCGGCCTCTACGACCCGACGTACGCCGACGTCAAGGACCCGAACGATCCGTCCAGGTTCAAACTGACCACCGGAAGCGCCGGGCTGGCGATCTGGGCCGGCTTCGACCACGGCACGATCTTGGACCCGGGCTTCGCCCGGACGGGCATGGTCGACTACTACCGGCTGCCGAAGAACCAGTGGTACTGGTACCGGGCCAACAAGTCGAAGTGGCCGGCACCACCAACCTCGCCGACCCCACGCCCGTCGCCCACGAGCAGTCCACGGCGGGAACGGCCACCGCAATGACGCTGCAGGCCGGGCGGTATTCGTCGACGGCGGTCACCGACGACGGTGCCGTCGACACCCAGCTCGTGGTGACGATGCGCAACGCCTCCGGCGCCTGGGTCAACGACGCCCGCACCGTCACGCTGACCGTCACCACCGGCCCGGGCATCCTGCCCGGCGGCAAGTCGTACACCTTCACCCCCGGCGTCCAGGGGTTCGACGGGAAGGCGGCCATAGAGTTCCGCTCCTACTACCCGGGCACGACGGCCGGACCCGTTAGTACTGCTACGGCGGGTCGTAGCTTCCGAGGCGTTCGAGTCGTTTGCGGTAGTGGGCGGCTCGGGCGCGTTGCAGGCAGTCCGACCAGGCCAACACCTGTTTGGTCGCGTGCTGCACGGCCAGGATCAGGGTGGCGAACAGTCGCCTGATCTCGTTGACGGTCGGCCAGATCAGGCTGCTCTCGTTCGCGCTGTCGCTGGCGCCCCCTTTTGGGCTTCGGCGGCACGCACGATGGTCAGGAACGCGGCGGCAGCCATGGACAGGGTGATGTGGGCGTACCAGGCGTCGTAGCGGCGGAACTGGTACTGGTCCAGGCCGGCCTCGTTCTTCGCGATCTGGAACGATTCCTCGACCGCCCACCTCGCGCCGGCCGTGGACACCAGGGTGCGCAGCCGGGTGCCGCGCGGGCCGACGCACACGTAGTACGCCAGTTCGCCGGAGCTGATGCTGCGGCGGGCCAGCACCCAGCCGCGCCGGCCATGCGCGAACCCGGCGCGGATCGAGACACTTGCCCAGTCGTAGACGCGCGGCCCGTGCGCGCCGTCACCGCACGACATCCGTCGCCACGCCCCGGCCCGCACTGTGGCGATCAGTTCGTCGACGCGGGTGCTGGTGTGCAGCCCGGAGGGCACCTCGTGGTCCTTGCGGGTGGCCAGCACATAGTGAATATCCTGCTCTTCGCACCACTCGCGCAGTGCCCGGTTCTGCCCGTACGCCTCGTCGCCGGTGAACCACGCGAACGGCACTTTCGCCGCGACAGCACGTTCCAGCATGGACTTCGCTTGCTCGGGCTTGGTGGCGAACTCCACGTCGTCGCCGATGTGCGCGCGCCGGCAGCGGTCCCGGTCGTCGGTCCAGGACTGCGGCAGATACAACTCCCGGTCGATCAACGCCCGTCCGCGCCGGGTGTGGTAGGTCAGGAACACCCCGAGCTGACAGTTGTCAATCTTGCCTGTGGTGCCGGTGTACTGCCGCTGGACGCCCGCGGACGATCTGCCCTTCTTGATGAAGCCGGTCTCGTCGGCAATCAGCACCCCGGCCGCATCCCCGATCGCAGTCACCAGCGCGGACCGCACCTGATCTCGCACCTTGTCACGGTTGAAACACCGGCTGACCAGCAAACCCTGCATAGCGTCCAGAGTCGCGTCACCGGCGTGCTCGGCCAGGCTCCAGCCGCTACGACGCTCGATCGTCGCCATCAGGCCACGCAGATACTTCCACGCCTGCCACCGAACATCCGCCCGACTGAAATAGTGCGAGAACCCCAGGAAGAACTCCCAGAAGTCATCGCCCCAACCCTCTACCTGCTCAGCCGTCACCACACCCGACAAACGACCCAGAACCACACGAAGTGGCGACCCGCCGTAGCAGTACTAATCGCTCGAATCGGTCCTAGGGTGAGGACGAACGGCTACCAGACCGCCTGACAGCTCGGCGTAATCAGTGTTGGACGGGAAAGTCGCCAGCGTGTCGAGCACACTGCTGAGATGAGCACGCATCGCGGCCTCCGCCTTCTCCGCGTTGCGAGCACAGATGGCGTCGATGATGGCGAGGTGTTCAGGCAGGGACACGTGAGGCCGTCCGGGAACGAGGGCCAGCCGGAACTGGTGGCGCACCATCTGCGCGTGCAGCTGTTCGATGATCTTCGTGGCGGTCTCGTGCCGGGCGACCGCACGTACCGTGCCGTGCAGTTCGGTGTTGAGTTCCGAGTAGCGGATCATGTCGGCGACCTTTACCGCCTGTGTCATCTGCGCGCCGATCTCGCGCAAATGTTCGATCTCGGCGTCGGTGGCTCGTTGGGCGGCTCGCCCGGCGACGATTCCTTCGACGGCTCGCCGGATCTCGGTGATCTCAATGGCCTCTTCGACGGTGACCTCACGGACCCGGGCACCCCGGTTCGGTTGCAGCTCCACCAAGCCCTCGTTGGAGAGCCTGGTGAGCGCGTTGCGCAGCAGGAACCGGCTGGTCGCGTAGCGCTCGGTCAGATCAGCCTCGATCAGCCGCTGCCGTGGTGCATACTCGCCGCGCAGGATGGCGGCGCGTAGCTCGGTCAGCAGGTCGCTCATCCCGTCGGCGCTCCTCGTCATGGTCTCTCCCGTCCCCCGGCCCCGTGCATGCCCGTGGCCGGAGGGATCGCAACTTATCGTATTGAACTCAGCGGCCGCCGGGTCGGTGGCCCTGCTTGGCCTTCTGGACCAGCTCGTAGACGTGCGTACGGATCTCGGTGAAGGCGGCCGACGACCGGGTCCCGAGCTGATCGCGTTCGTCGGGAAGGTCGACCGGGACGTCTTCGAGTATCACGGTCGGCCGGTTGGACAGTACGAGAACGCGCTGCCCCAGGTACACCGACTCGTCGATGTCGTGCGTCACGAAAAGCACCGTCACCCCGAGTTGGTGCCACAACCGGCGTACCAGATCCTCGAGGTCGGCACGGGTCTGCGCGTCGACGGCAGCGAACGGCTCGTCCATCAGCAGCACGCTCGGCTCATACGCGACGGCACGGGCGATGGCGACGCGCTGCTGCATGCCGCCGGAAAGTTGCCACGGGTGGGCGTCAGCGCTGTCGCGCAGCCCGACTGCCTCCAGCGCCGCGTCGATCTTGGCAGCGCGTTCAGAGCGGCCGAGTCCCTTCTCCTTCAGTGGCAACTCGATGTTCTGACGGACCGTGAGCCAGGGGAACAGGCTGCGCCCGTACTCCTGGAACACCACCGCCATGCCGGCCGGCGGCCCGGTGACCGCGGTGCCGTCGAGGCTGATCCGGCCACCGGAGGTGTCCAGCAGCCCAGAGATGCAGCGCAGCAGGGTGGTCTTGCCGGCCCCGGACGGGCCGACGATGCAGACCAGCTCACCCTTGCGGATCTGGAAGGTCAGGTCACGGACCGCCTCGACGCTGCGGCCGTGGCCGGTGTACGTCTTGGCGAGCCCGTTGACATCGAGGATCACAGTCATGTCAGGCTCCACGTTCGGCCTGGCGCAGGCCGCGGTACCACGCCAGGGTGCGGTGTTCGATGAGGCGGAACAGCCCGGACAGGGCGACGCCGATGAGGCCGAGCAGGATGATGCCGGTCCACATCTGCGGGATGGCGAATCCACGCTGGAACTGCACGATCGAGGCACCGAGTCCCCGGTTGGCGCCGAACAGCTCGCTGATCACCATGAGGATCACGCCGATCGACAGCGCCTGGCGGGCGCCCGTGGCGATGCGCGGGCTGGACGCCCGTAGCACCACGTGGTGCAGGGTCGCGAGCCCGCCGAGCCGATACGAGCGCGCCGTGTCGCGCAGCACCTCGTCGACCGAGCGCACCCCTTCGACGGTGTTGAGCAGAATCGGCCAGAGGCAGCCGAGCGCAATGGTGATCACCTTTGCGGTCCAGCCGGTGTACCCGGCGAACAACGCGATGACCGGGATGAGCACCGGCGGGGGCAGCGCCCGGAAGAACTCCAGGACCGGTTCGAACAACGCCCGCAAGGTCGGTGACGAACCGACCGCCGTACCCAGGGCCACGCCGGCGAACAGGGCTATCCCGTAGCCAAGGGTGAGCCGGGCGAGGCTCGGCAGCACATCATGCAGAATCGGGTCGGCGGTCCAGGTCTGCGGGAAAGCCTCCACGATCGCCGACAACGGCGGCCAGAAGAAGCTGGTGCTGCCTGCTGAAGTCACCCACCACAGGGCGACGAGAACGACGGGCAGGCCCAGAGCGAGCAGTACGCGTTTCATGCCAGGTCCCTCCGTACCGAGGTGTGCCAGCGCAGCGTCCGCTTCTCGACCGCGCGGGCGAAGCCGTTGACGGCGACGCCGATGATGCCGACGAACAGGACCAAGGCGTAAGTCTCGGTGACCGCACCCGAGCTCTGTGCCACGCCGATCGACCGGCCCAGGCCGGGCACGCCGATGATCAGCTCGGCGGTGATCTCCAGGATCAGGGCGACAGCGGCGGCGAGCCGGAATCCGGTCACGACATACGGCAGGGTGGTGGGCCAGACGACGCTGCGGATGACACCCCATCGAGAGAAGCGATAGGAGCGTGCGGTGTCGCGGACCACCGGGTCCACGTCGGCCACCCCGTAGAGCACTTGGACGAGGACCTGCCAGAACGCGGCGTAGACGATGAGGATCAGCGCTGACGGCAGGCGGCTGCCGTAGATCAGGACAACCAGGGGGATCAGCGCGACCGAGGGGATGGGCCGGAGGAACTCGATGGTCGAGGAGGTGATCGCACGTAGCAGCGGAACGCTGCCGATCACCACGCCGGCGAGCACTCCGGCAATCATCGCGATCGCCAGGCCCAGCGCCCACCCGCCCAGTGTCTGGCCCAGTGCGGTCCAGAATTCGGCGAGGGCGAGTTGCTCCGTCAGACCGGTGACCATTCGGCTGAACGGCGGCAGGAATCGTTCATCGACGAGGCCCAGCCGGGGCAGGGCCTCCACGACGGCGGCGGCGAGGACTACCCCGAGTAAACCGAGCGCCGGCCGCCGCCACCGGTCGACTGGTATGGCAAGGACGCTCATCAGGGCAGCAGGCCGTCGAGGTCGGGCTTCTTGGTGATCAGGCCGTCCTGCTCGGCCAGGTCGGCGAGCTGCTGCACGGCGGCCCGGTCGACGGTGGTCGGCCACTTCGGCAGCACCAGGGTCTTCTGCACGGCCGGGTCGATCTTGGTGTACTCGTTGAGGACCGCGCGCACCTCGTCGGGGTGGGCGTTCGCGTACTCCATCGACTTGTTCATCGCGGTGGTGAACGCGGTGACCACCTGGGGGTTCTGCCCGGCGTAGTTCTTCGAGGTGAAGTACATGCCGACCGGCAGGGTCGGGCTCGTGCCCGCGTAGTTCGACACGACTTGGCGGTTGCCCTGGCCGGTGGCGATGGTGAGGAACGGTTCGACCAGCTGGCCGGCGTCCACGTCGCCCTTGGCGATGGCTGCGGCGATGTCGGGGAACGGCAGCTCGACGTAGCTGATCGTGGAGGGGTCGCCGCCGTCCTTCTTGACGACGTTGTTGACGGTGGTGGTGTTGACGTTCTTGAGGGTATTCACCGCGACCCGCTTGCCGGCGAGGTCTTTGGCGGTCTTGATCGGGCTGTCCGCCTTGACCACGACGGCGCCGAAGTCCTTGCTGGGGTCGCCGGTGGATGCGACGCCCGACGTGACCGCCTTCAGCGGCAGACCCTGAGAGCTGGCGAGCAGCAGCGATGTGGTGTTGCTGAAGCCGAACTGGTACTGGCCGCTGACCACGCCGGGCACGATGGCCGCACCGCCCTGGGCCGTCTCCAGGGTCACGTTGATCTTCTCCTGGGTGAAGAAGCCCTGCTTGATGCCGAGGTAGATGGGAGCCACGTCGACGATCGGGATCACCCCGATCTTGACATTGGTGGTCCCGTCGGCGGTGGTGGTGCCACCGTCACCGCTGGCGCCGCAGGCGGCGAGGAGCGCGGCGACGGAACTAAGAGCAAGAACGGAGAAAGTACGCCGGTGCACGTGTCCTCCTAGGGGACGGGGTGGTCCAATCGGTGACCGCCGGAGAGGCCGACGTGGCGGACGTTACAGATATTGTCAACAATTGTGAAGGCAAAATTGGCCACGATCTTGATCTGAGCGTCATATTGCTGACAAAGTTGTTGGCGATCGGGCTGTTGACCATCCATATCGGAGCTGACCCCATGGCATCGCACTACGTCGTACGCTGCGTCGACCGCGCCGCACCGGAAACCGTCGTCGCTCTACGCGACGCCGGTGTCGCCACCGCCCACGAAGCCGCCGGACGCACCGGGCTGCTGGGTCCGGCGGTCCAGGCACGACAGAACGGCATCACGATCGCCGGCTCGGCGATCACGGTTTCCTGCCACCCCGGCGACAATCTGATGATTCACGCTGCTGTGGAGGTGTGCAGGCCCGGCGATGTTCTGGTCGTCACCACCACCTCACCGTCCACCGACGGCATGTTCGGCGACCTGCTCGCCACCTCTCTGCAGGCCCGCGGGGTGGCTGGGCTGATCATCGACGCCGGCGTCCGTGACATCGCCACTCTGCGCGAGATGGCATTCCCGGTGTGGTCCCGCGCGATCCACGCCCAGGCCACGGTGAAGGCCAGTCCTGGCTCGGTGAACGTCCCTGTGGTCGCCGACGGTCAGATCGTGCGGCCCGGCGACATCGTCGTCGCCGACGACGACGGGGTCCTGGCCGTACCGGCCGCCAGAGGACCCGAGATCGCCGCCGCCGCCGCGCAACGCCTGGCAGCCGAGACCGGCAAACGCGAGCAGCTGGCCGCCGGCACGCTCGGCGTCGACCTCTACCGGCTGCGCCCGCTGCTGGCGTCGCTGGGCGTGCAGTACGTCGACCGGCTCCCGTCATGACCGTCGACGGCATCCCCTGCATGCAGATGCGCGGCGGTAGTTCCAAAGGCGTCTACTTCCTCGCCTCGGACCTGCCCACCGACCCGGGTGAACGCGACGACCTGCTGCTGCGCATCATGGGCTCGCCGGACGAACGACAGATCGACGGTCTCGGCGGCGGGCATCCGCTGACCAGCAAGGTGGCCGTGATCAGCCGCTCCGGCGACGAGCGCGCCGACGTCGAGTACCTGTTCCTGCAGGTGGTACCGGACCGGGCGGTCGTCACCGACGCGCAGACCTGCGGCAATCTGCTGGCCGGGGTGGGCCCGTTCGCCATCGAGCGCGGACTGGTCAGCACCGGCGGGGACACCACCACGGTACGCATCCGGATCATGAATCCGTCGGTCAGCTTCGCCGAGGCCCTGGTGCAAACCCCAGACGGGCGGGTCCGCTACGACGGCGACACCATCATGGCAGGTACCCCGTTTCCCGCCGCGCCGATCGAGATCACCTTCCCGGGCGATGACCGGCCGATCCTGCCCACCGGGCGGCTCGTGGACCGGCTCGCCGGCCTCGACGTCACCTGTGTGCACGCGGGCATGCCGGTCGTGCTGGTCCGGGCGCGGGATCTCGGCCTCGAGGGCGACGAGTCACCGCAGGACTTGGAGACCAACGCCGGGCTGCGTGACACGATCGAGCGTTTGCGTCTGGCTGCCGGGTCGGCGATGGGTCTCGGCGAGGTCCGCGACACCACGGTCCCGAAGATCACCATCGTGTCGCCGCCGCGCCGCGACGGCACGGTGACCACCCGGACGTTCATCCCGCACCGGGTGCACGCCGCGATCGGGGTGCTCGGCGCCGTCTCGGTCGCCACTGCCGTTCGCACGGGCGGAACCGTCGCGTACCAGCCGGGCGGTCCGCTGGTCGGCATCGAACATCCCACCGGAACGCTGCAGGTGCGGGTCACCCTGGATGGCACCGCAGCGCAGACCACGCTCAGCGCCAGTTCGATAGTCCGTACCGCCCGTAAGTTGTCCGACGGCCTCGTCTGGCCGCGTAGTGGAGAGGCAGCCGCATGAGCGACGCACCCGCACCTCAGTTGACCCACGATCCGGAACGCCGCCGCGAGATCGCCCACCTCGGCCCGATCGAGCTGTACACGCCGGTCCTGGAGCAGTCACGCGACTTCTTCGTACGGGTGATGGGCCTGCGCGAAGTCCACCGCGACGAGCAGTCGATCTACCTGCACACCTGGGACGACTACCAGTCCTGGACAATACGGCTGGTCCAGCGCGAACACGCCGGCATGGGACGCACCTATCTACGTGCGGCAAGCCCGCAGGCGCGGGAACGCCTCATCGAAACCATCGAGGCCACCGGCCTCGGCCTCGGCCGGGTCACCGACGTGCGCGGCCTCGGCGAGGTCTATCTGTTCACCGACCCGGACGGCCACGAGATGGGCCTGTACTGGGACGTCGAGTGGTACCAAGCCGACGACGAGGACCGGCCGGCGCTGAAGAACCAGGCCGCCGCCTACCCCGGACGGGGTGCCAACCTGCGCCGCCTTGATCACGTCAACTTCCTGACCGCCGACGTGCCAGGGACCTCGGCGTTTCTGCGCGACGTGCTCGGCGCCCGCTGCACCGAGCAGATCGTCAAGGACGACCACGTCACCCCGGCCGCCATCTGGTATTCGGTCGGCAACAAGTCCTACGACTTGGTCTACACCGAGGACTGGACCGGCACCCGAGGCCGCCTGCACCACGTCGCCTTCGCGACCGACACCCGGGAGGAGATCCTGCGGGCCGCCGACGTGTGCCTCGAGGCCGGCGTGCACATCGAGACCGGGCCGCACAAGCACGCCATCCAGCAGACCTTCTTCCTGTACGTGTGGGAGCCCGGCGGCAACCGCATCGAGATCTGCAACGCCGGCGCCCGCCTCATACTCGCCCCGGACTGGAAGACGATCAGCTGGACGAAGGAAGAACGCGCCAAGGGCCAGGCATGGGGCCTGAAAACGATCGACACCTTCCACACCCACGGCACCCCGGTGCTACCGGCGAACCTATGAGCGCGCCGCGCGTACGCATCGCGGTACTCGGTCTCGGCGAGGCAGGCGGCGAGATCGCCCGGGATCTGGTGGACGCTGCCGCTGATGTTCGCGGCTACGACCCGCGGGTGGCGGCCCCTGCAGGCGTCGAGGAGCGCACGTCGGAGGCCGATGCGGTCCGTGACGCGGAGTTGGTGCTGAGCGTCAACAGCTCGCACGACGCGGTACCCGCCGCGCGGGCGGCGCTACCCGCGCTCGCGGCGCAGACCCTCTGGGCGGATCTGAACACCGCCGCACCCGCCGTGAAAGAGCAGTTGGTCGAGCTGCTCCCTGTGCCGGTCGTGGACGTCGCCCTGATGGCGCCGGTGCCCGGCAAAGGGCTGCGCACTCCGATGGTCGTCTCCGGCGACGGCGCGGCGCTGTATGCCGAACTGCTCGGTGGGCTCGGCGCCGACGTGACGGTACAGCCGGGCCCCGCCGGAACGGCGATCTCCCGCAAGCTGCTGCGCAGCATCTTCTACAAGGGCCTGGCCGCCGCCGTGGTCGAGGCACTGGCCGCCGCCGAGGCGGCCGGCTGCGGCGACTGGCTGCACGACAACATCAGCGCCGAGCTCGCCGGCTTCGACGCGCACGCCATCGACCGGTTGGTCGACGGCACCCACCAGCACGCCCGGCGGCGTGCCGACGAGATGACCGCGGCCGCCGAGCAGGTGGCCTCGCTCGGCTTGACCCCGCGCGTCGCGACCGCCGCCCGCGATCTGCTCGCCGCCATCCGAGACCAGGAGTTCCCTTCATGATCATCGACTGTCACGGTCATTACACGACCGCGCCGCAGGCGCACACCGCGTGGCGAGAGGCGCAGCAGGCGGCCTTCCGCGCCGGGCGCGCCGCACCGGCGTACCCCCGGATCGGCGATGACGAGATCCGCGAGTCGATCGAAGGCAGCCAGTTGCGGCTGATGCGCGAACGCGGGATCGATCTGACCGTCTTCTCGCCGCGTGCCTCCGCCATGGGTCACCATTTCGGCGATGAGCAGATCAGTGCCGCCTGGACTCGAGCATGCAACGACCTGATCGCCCGGGTGGTGCAGCTTTACCCACGAAGCTTCATCGGCGTCTGCCAGCTACCGCAGTCCCCCGGCGTGCCGATCGGGAACGCGGTCGCTGAGCTACGCCGCTGCGTCGAGGACCTAGGCTTCGTCGGCTGCAACCTGAATCCTGACCCGAGTGGCGGGCAGTGGAGTTCCCCGCCCCTGACCGACCCGAGCTGGTTCCCGCTCTACGAGGCGATGGTCGAGCTGGATGTGCCCGCCATGGTGCACGTCTCCGCGGTGACCAACCCGAACTTCCACGCCACCGGTTCGCACTACCTGAACGCCGACACCACAGCCTTCATGCAATTCCTGCAGTCAGACCTGTTCCAGCGGTTCCCCGGGCTGCGCTTCGTGATCCCGCACGGCGGCGGCGCGGTGCCGTTTCACTGGGGACGCTTCCGCGGGCTCGCCGACATGCTCGACCGGCCACCGCTGCAGGAGTCGGTGCTGGGCAACGTCTTCTTCGACACCTGCGTCTACCACCAGCCCGGCATCGACCTGTTGTTCGAGGTGATCGGAGTGGACAACATCCTGTTCGGCTCCGAGATGGTGGGCGCGGTGCGCGGCATCGACCCGCAGACCGGCGAATACTTCGACCACACCCGCCGCTACGTCGACAAGGTGCAGCTCTCCCCCGAGGACAGGCAGAAGGTATACGAGCGCAACGCGCGCCGGGTGTATCCCCGGCTCAACGCCACCCTGGCTTGATCGACGGCGGGATCGCTACTCGATTATCTACAAGCGACGACGGCGATCCCCGCCCGACGATCACCGCCGGTCCAGGCCCCGCCACGATCCGCTGCAGGTGCACACCGGCCTCCACCAACGGCACCTTCGCCGCGGGAACCGGCAATGACGAGTAGCCGCTAAACCTTCGTGAGCAACGACTCCAGCCAACGGCTCTGGAGCCGCTCCGACAGGCCGATCAACCAGGGCCGAGACTACCGCGGACAACCAGGGACAACCGCAGCCAACTTCCGAACCCCACGAGCAACCACGATCATGGAATCACCGGCCCGGATAGGGCCGGCGAACCCAAGCGAAGATCACCGTACGGGCGTTCGTGTCATCGAAGTGTCGTGATCATCCACATAGGAGAAACCAGTGCATCGACGTTCGACATCACCGACAAGGCGACCTGTCACGTCGATATTCGATCACTCCAACCATGAACGCCCTGCTAAACCAGACGCCCCAGCAGCGAGGCAGGCACAGAGAGAGGGCTCAAGAGCTGCTGAGTACGAACCGGCCACGAAGATCATCCGAAATCCGGGCGTCAACCGTACGCGCGTACGTGCAAAAACACGTGTCACGCCGCCACCGTTGCATCGATTCCTAGACATGCAAAAGGCCAGCTACGCTGGCCTTTTGTTAAGTCGGGCTGACAGGATTTGAACCTGCGACCCCTTGTTACCAACCGCGACCAAACCGAGATTGTCATCGACTGTCGCGCATCGCCAGTGAACTGCACAAACGCTGTCCGGCGGTGATAATCACTTGTCACTAGTCGTGAGCCTCAAGCATGAGTTTTCGGGGGATAAACGGGGGCCGGTGCCACCCGGGCGCCCGCATCGCGCTGCCGATCGGACAACACACGGCTCTCCCCTGCTTCCAACTCCGTCCTGCTCGCCGATATAGAGCCCATGGAGGAGCATCCGCAACCCGGGTCACTACGGTCCCCGTCTCTCTGCCTGCACCGACCCGCAGACCAGGTTGCTCCGCTTCGTCGGCCGCGATCCCAGTGAAAGCCCGCCTGAGGCTCCGCCCGCGCATGTGTCGAACTCCGGTGGTAAGACTGTCGGACAAGTCCAGCGATCCACGCTGACTTCGGCCACCAGGGAGTGCGGCAGTGAGAGACGGCTCGCAAGACATGGCCAACCTCATCTGGTCCACAGCCGACCTTCTGCGAGGCCACTTCCGCGCAAGTGAGTACGGTTCGGTTCTCCTCCCCTTCACTGTGCTCCGCCGTCTCGAGTGCCGCAATCTGCTCCGCGGGCAGAGCCTCGTCTTCCAGGTGCACGCCGGCACCGACCCACTCGATGCGCTCCGCGCCATGCACGACAACGCCCCGGCGGAGCTGGCCGGCCTGCTGGACCAGCTCGACCTGTATGCGATTGCCTCGCGACTTTCCGATCTTGGTCTCCTGCCCCAGGTCATCGCTCGGTTCGCCATGCTCAACCTGGGCGAACAGGCCGTCTCGGACATCGAGATGGGCTCGATCTTCGACGAGCTGGTCCGTCGTTTGGCCGAGACCATGGCTGACCTAAGCGGAGAGCACTTCACCGCGCCGGATTTGACTGCCCTGCTCGCCAAACTGATCCTCGCGCCTGATGCTGCTCGGCTGGCACGCCGCACCGCCCTGATCCGGATCTACGACCCGGTCTGCGGGGGCGGCGGCTCGCTCATGGCTCTTTGGGCCGCCGCCGGTCAGATGAGCCCAGTGGAGTTGTTCGGCCAAGATATCAACCGCGCTTCGTCCGCGTTGACCTCCGCTACCCTGCTGATGCACGGGCTCGACCCCGGCGGCATAGCCTTCGGTGACACCCTCAGCAACGACGCCCATCCCGACACCACCTTCGACTACATGGTCGCTGCCCCGCCCTTCGGCGTGGAGTGGAAGATGGCCGAGGAGCAGGTCAAAAACGAGGCCGCGCTCGGCGATGCCGGCCGCTTCGGCGCCGGCCTGCCGCGCATCAACGACGGATCGCTGCTGTTCCTCCAGCACATGCTGGCCAAAATGCGCCCGCCAGAGGACGGCGGTAGCCGCCTCGCCGTCCTCTTCCACGGCCGCCCGCTGTTCGCGGGGGCGCTAGGCAGTGGCGAGTCAGAGATCCGCCGTTGGATCTTCGAGAATGATCTCCTCGAAACCGTGGTGGCTCTGCCGGAGCGGCTCCTCTACAACACGAACATTCCGACGTACATCTGGGTGTTGACCAATCGCAAGGAGCCCAGCCGCGCCGGCAATGTCATCCTGATGGACTGCCGTCGGCACTTTGCGGCGATGCGCCGCTCGCTCGCCGGCAAGAGCAGATATCTGACGACCGAGCAGATCTCCGAGATCACCGCGATCCGACGGTCGGCCACCGCGACCGACACCGGCGCGCCCAACGTCGCCAAAGTCGTTCCGGTCGCCGACTTTCGCCACGAACGGATCGTCGGTGGTGTCCCTCGCGTCGGCTATCAGATCCGCCCGTTCGACTTCTTCTCCATCGCGCTCGGCGACGGTTTCGCGCCGCTCTCCTCGGTTGTGCAAGTCATTCGGCCCCTCCGTCCCGCTGGTGCGAACTGGCCGCTGCTCACCGCCAAGGATCTCGACCGGCCCGACCTTTCCGCAGCTGATCTCGACACCGTTGGGGGCAAGTCGCCGGTCACCCCGTGCACCGCTGGCGACGTCGTCGGCGGTCCCGGCGGCTGGCACCTGCTGCCACCCGAATTCGGTGAGGCCTTCACCCGCATGTTCGTGCTCCGGCCGCTTCGCCGCACCGGCCGCGCGCTATGCGAGTTCCTTAACGCACCGCAGAACACCGGGTACAGCTATGGCCTCCACCCACCCACCGACCTGCCGGTGCCGGCCGAAGTCCTCAACGACGAGCGGTTCAGCGACGACCTTGAGGACCTCCGGCGGTCCCGGACCGACCTCGCCCGGATCACCACCGGCATCCTGCCCAATGTGTTCGAGGGCACCCGCGCCGACCTGGCGGAGACCCGGCGCGTGGTCAGGGTCGCGCTCGCCGAGGCGGTCCTCACCACGGAACTGCTGCAACCGCTGGAGGACCCGATCTGGCGCGCTGAGTACGCATACCCGTTCCCCATCGCCGCTCTTGCCCGGCACTACCGGATCGCCGCCTCACCGGCCCAGCGCAAGGAAGCCTTGCTGAAATTGGGTGAGTCGGTCGCCCGCACGATCGGGGGTCTTGCTCTTGCCGTCCTGGTCGGCCGCAACGACAACCGGATGTCGGGCGCGCTGCGCGACCAGTTCAATCGCGCCGCGACCTGGGGCACCTGGAACTGGATGATCAAGAACTTGCGAACGCCTGGCCCGGTGCCCGAGCTTCCCGAACTCGACAGCATCCTTGACGATAACGGCACCCACAACCTCCTCATCCAAGCCCTCAAGTTCCGCAACGACTCCGGGCACTCCTTCGGCGTCCAGCCCGCGCATGAGCTGGAGGAAGAGATCGCCCAAATCGAGCCGGTCGTCCAGCTCACCCTCGAGTCCGCCAGCTGGCTTGCTCAACTTCAGTACGACCTGGTCGACCGCTGTGAGTACACCGGCACCGGCTTCCGCCTGATCGGCCGGCGGCTGCGCGGCAGCCACCCCGACTGGGAGCCGTTCGAACGCCTGGTCTCCGACCCGGTCACCCCACACCGCGTCTACGTCAATGGCCCCTCTAATGCAGCGGCCATCGAGCTGTGGCCAACCGCCAGCGCCGAACTGTGCCCCAAGTGCCGCCAGTGGGAGTTCTTCGTCATCAATGAGGTCCACCGGCGCACGGCGACCCTGCGAAGCGGCCGTGACCACGAGATCGACCGCCAGCTGACCTGATAGCACCGGTAACCTGCGCTAGCGCTGGTGGAAAGGTTGGAGGCCAACGGTGACATTTGGCTCTGATTGGGATCTGGGCGAGCAGCTCAAGGCACTGGATCAAGTTGCCGATGCGCACGGGCGCGGACTGCGATTCGAGGGTGTGATCGCGGATCTGTTTCGCGCGAACCGGTTCGAGGTGAGGGCGAGTCCGGGGATAGCGCGACCCCGGCAGACGGATCTGCTCGCCGTCCGTGGTAGCGACCGGTACCTCATCGAGTGCAAGTGGCGCTCCTCGAAGGCTGACATGGACGACATCGACGGCCTTCGAGCACGACTACGGCGCACGTTCGGTGCCACCGGCCTGATGATCAGCATGGAAGGCTTCTCAGGGACTGCGATCTCTGACGTGTCGATCCACCGCGACCAGCCGATCCTGCTGATGTCGGGAGCCGAACTACGTAGCCTGGGAATGCGGCACAGCAGCCTGCTCGACATGCTCTGGCGCAAACGGGAGGCACTTCTCACCGACGGCCGAGCAATCGTCGACGAGCCAGACCAGCACCGACGCACAGTTCAACGGCCCGCGCTACCGGAGTCACCCGTACGGTTTGTGATCGGTGGCGGCGAGCCGGCCTCCACGATTGGTTTCGCTGGTCATTACGGACAGGTTGCCTTCGCCCGCGAGTTGCATGACATCGACTGGGTGCCCGCCTCGGGTAACGGCGTCACCCTCGACGTGTCGCTGCCAGCCCTGACCGAGGACGGCATCCTGGACGTGTTGGCCAAGCTCGCCGACCTCGGCTGGGCATCACCTGACGCCTACTGGAGCATTCAGCAGACACATGCCGTCTGGCACGGTTTCGGTGCCGCCGCGTTCGCCGACGCACTTCCCGACTGGTCAACGCGAGCTGCGGCCGACGAGGCTCACGACAGTGAGGAGTTCTGCTACATCGACCGCTGCGCAGGTGGGTTCTATTCGCTGACGGCCACGCTGCCGGCACACGAGTACCGGTGGGCACGCAGCGTCGTACTGAGCTTCCAGTTCCAGGGAATTCCCTTGGACACCAGCCCTCTGCTGCAGCTTTGCCACGCTATCGGCGTGCACGACGAGGTCTACTTCCGGCCACGCGACGAAAAATCGGTGAACCGGATCCAGCTGCCCGCGTGGACGCGACCGATCGAAGCGGTGCATGCACTCGTGACCGTCCCCGACCCGATCCTCGGTAGGGACTTCGTCAGCGGGTTGGTAATTCCCAATCCGCTGCGCGACCCGCGCTGGCGTGACAAACGCCAGGGACACGATCCTGATCTGGGGCCTTTGGACGGCCTGTACGGCCTCGAAGAACTCGAATACCTGATCTGTAGCCTGAGCGACTTCCACCTTGCAGATGATCGAACTTACACGTACCGCCTCAAATACGTGGAGACGGCTCGCACCTCCGAAGGGCGCATCGTCCTACCCAAAGCGCACTGGGAATACGCCGACGAGAACGAGGACAACCAGCAGGAAGCTATCCCGCTCTTGCGGGCATAGTAGCCCGCACCTCTGCATGCGGACCCCGTCTTCATCATGGCCACATGCTGTACCACTCACGCAGCGACCGGCCCTCCCGGTCCGAGCTCGGACGGCGATGTTCATTCGTGACACGGACGGCGCCGGCTTTGCGTCACCGCGGCGGGTCGCAAACAGCGCTCTTAACCATGAACGGGGGACGCACTCCGCGTCCCCCCGGCGCACCTGAGCATATGGATCCTGGTCAGCGGGCGAGTTCCTCGACTTCCTCAAGAGCTTGCGCCGGCGCTGGCCAGGCGAGACGTTGCATCTGATCCTGGACAACTTCTCCCCGCACAAGCACCCCAGCGTCCGGGCCTGGTGCCAGGCCAACCAGATCGAGCTCGTCTTCCTGCCGACCTACAGCTCGTGGCTGAACTGGATCGAAGCCGAGTTCGCCGCTCTGCGTTACTTCGCACTCAACGGCACCGACCACCGCTCTCACGCCGAGCAGGACGCGGCGATCGGTGACTACATCCGCTGGCACAACCAGCGTGCCCGTCCGAAAACCGGGTACGCGACCAAGTCCAAGATCCGCCACCCGGATTACCCGTTCAAGGTCGCATGACGCGGCACTAGTCGTGTGACCGCCTATGTGGTTCACTCGTGGACTATGAGTAAGTCACCGTGGAATCCATTGGAACCAGCGAGCCACTACTTGGCTCTCACGCCTGCGGAGGCACTAAAAGAAGCTGAGGCCTTGTTCAGGGACTGGAATGCAGCGATCCTCCGAGACTCGCAATTCATTCGACACAAGTCGCCGAATGCTGATATTGAGAACGATGCAGATTGGCGACTTTTGAGCGTTCGACTCGGCAGCCGTTTTGTGTGGGCGATGGAGAAGGCCGAAGAAGTGATCCTTCGGAGTGGATACCGCGGGTGGACCCCCTTTCTCCAAAGCAACTTTTTGAACTCCAAATTCGCACCCGGAAATGTTGACTCGGCCATAGAGAGGCGACTAAAGAGTGAATATTTGTCGGGTCTCTGGCACTGCTATCTACTGGAGAATATGGGATCCAGCAATCGTATAGTGGATGAGAGCTGGGACAGATTCATATATTGGGGAATGCAGCATCTATCTGAAGCGGCGGCAATGGGAGGAAGGCTGGAACACTTACAGCTTTCGTCTCAGATGACGGCATTTCTGAGCCGTCGAGCGCGGGCAGCCTCCGAGGCCAGAGACAAACTCAATCGGAAGATGGATGAACTATTCACCGGATCGGTTGTGCGAACTCGTGAATTGCGTCAACTAGCGAACCGTTCTGACAGCATGGTGCAGCGCTACGGAGAGAAACAGGTCGAATCTCGGTTCGAACAGCAACTTAGCCTGCTTTTTCAGTCATTTGGATTTTACGTGGTTAGCACGGCTAAGGGCGAACGGCGTGTGGATTTGATCTGTCTCGCTCCCGCGCACGGAGGACCATCCTATTCGATATTTGTGGAAGCCAAAAGCACGAAGGGAAGCTATAGCCTGCCCACCAAGGATTCGCGAGCTCTAGAAGAATACATTCAGAGGACATCAACTCTAACCACCATTCCGCCACTACGCATGGTCCTTATTGTTGGCCCCGCTCCCGCGTCAACGATTGATGCGAAGTTGAAATCATTGGAAGTTGCGACTTCCGTGCCGATCAGATATTGCGAAGCAGCTTTCTTGGGTTCTCTTCGAGACTCGATATCAGGGCCACTTTCATTCCAGGATTTCCTACGTGAGCTAAATCTCTCAATGCACGTTGTTGATAGAGAAGTCATAAACAAGCTTCGTGACGCCGACAAGAGTCATCGTAAGATACATACCGACTTCGTCACAGCGTTGCTGAAGGCTGGCGAATAATGTCATCCCGTCACGTTCGACCCGCCCATGTGGGAGCGGACTCTGCCGGCGCCCGCCCGCCGGAGGCGCAGTAACCCCAACGGACCACTGACGCCTGACAGCGAGCTACGGCTGGGGGCCAGCGGTCACGGTGGTGATGCGGTGCGGTTCGGCATTGCGGTGGGTCAGGGCCGTCCGACCTCGCGATTTTCGATCAGTTTTATGAGCTGAGCGTACCGAACCGGACTTTGTCGTCCGGCAGACTGCCGGCGGCTGTCGTGACCAGATCGATCGCAGACGCCAGGTCCGCTGCATCGTCGATGTCGCTGAGCGCCGTCAGCAGCGGATCGTTGGAATCTCCGAGCACCTCGACGACCACCGTGCGCAAGTCCGTCAGGACACGATCGGCGTCCAGCAGATCCTGCACGATCCCCACACTGATCGCCACCCTCGGATATCGGTCAGGGTTCCGCGCGGACTCGAAGTTGCCGGCTTCCACGGTCCGACGTGGCCATACCGGCCGAGGAACCCGTCGACTGGCCTCAGCCAGGCACGTTGCCGAATGTGATCAACGTGAAATGGTCAGGTTACGGTCGCGGTTTGGTCGCCGTGGCCGCCGCTCGACGGTTCGGTGCTCATGACGATGAACTGCTCGCCATCGCTAGTGACCTGGCGTGGACAGCGATCCGCCCACTGAGGTCCAGGCAGGCCCTACCCCTCTCGTTGAACCGGTGCCATCACACATCAACCGCCTCAACCTGACGGTCGCCGCCGTCGTCCGCTGCAGCGGCATCTACTGAGCTATCCAACTGGAGACCCTCTAATCTGCTCATTGCCACCATCACACCCAGAGGAGATAGATCCATGGGATCGTCCAATGTCGTGCAGGCGATCTTGAGCTTGCTGGACCGCCTCAAAGCGACAGGCCGTAACCCCTTGGGTGCAATCGGTCATATGGCATCCAACATGGCCAGTTGGGCGGCAGAGCGGGATCAGCGGCCGTTGCCAGCGTTGCTGCATGAATCGATCAAGAACAGCGACAGCCAGCCCCCGGATTGGTTCACCCAGTTAAATGACGGCGAGAAGGCAGACGCGCTACTGAACACTTTCCGTTTACTTACCCTTGCCCGGAGCGGACAAAACTACAGCTCTTTCCTGTCCGACAACTCAATTCGGCAGGTCATGCACACCGCCGCGTTCGCGCGGCTGAAGCCGGGCAGCGGAGACCTCACCATTCTTGACCCCGCCGCGGGCTCAGGAGCGTTGCTGCTCGACGCCGCCCGCGAGGCAGCGAAGCTCGGCTACCGTCCGGTGCTGCGTGGCGTGGAGATCAGTCGGGACGCCGCAGTGCTCGCCACTGCGGTCCTGTTTATTGCGGGCTTCGACGCCGATATCCACGTCGCGAACACGCTCACCCATGATCCTTTCCCATCCTTGGCCGTGGACCTGACTCTCTCGCACCCGCCGTTCGGCCAGCATTGGGGCAAAGAGGCAACCGCCGTCCGTGATGCGCACAAAGCGGGCAGGTTTGCCGTTGGACTGCCCGGCACGTCGGATACGAGTTGGCTCTTCGCCGGACACCAGGTGGAAAAGCTGGCCGACGGTGGACGTGCGGTAATCCTTCTGACCAGGCAGGCACTGACGTCGGGCGACAGTGATGCGGTACGCCAGCAAGTACTCACGTCTGATCTGCTGGAATCGGTGATCGCGCTACCCAGCAGGATCTCTCCGGACACCAACACGCCGCTCGCCGCACTGGTTCTGGCCAGCGCCAAAGTCCCAGCGCTGCGCAGCAAGGTTCAAATCATCGATGTGCGAACCGCCTCACGACAGGCAGAGCCGGACTCGGGCGAGTCGCCGAGAGGGATTCGCGCCCAGTCGCTGGCCGCTCTGCGCGACGCTCTTCAGGGAGCACGGAACGGCCCGATGAGCCGGGTCGTGCCCACCGAATTCTTCATCCAGGAGCACCGCACGATCAGTACCGGTCCGCACCTGTCGTGGACCATGGACGTCGGACGCCACAGTGCCGAGAAGGAGGTACGTAAGCGCTACGGTCCGCTGCCGATCAACGTGGGCGAACCCAAGCGGATCAGCTGCCGCATTGAGTTCGACCGGCTGTTCGACCCGGCCGCCTCCGCCACCACCGACTGGTTCGACCGCACCAAGTGGCCCGCCACCCGGCTGTCCGCGCTGTTGCTCAACGCTCCGACTACGGTGTCCTCCGCCGATCCGGTCGGCGAACCCGCCGATGTCGTCTCGCTGGCCGTCACTCCCCTCCCAGACGCGGTGGCGGGTGTGATCACCGCGGAGGCTGCGGGCAAGACCCGCTACCTACGGATTGAGGTCGACACCTCGTACATCCTCCCCGACTACCTGGTGAGCTGGCTGAACAGCCCTCACGGCCGGGATGCCCGGGTCCGAGCCAACGCTGCGGCCAGCTCGGGCGCCGTCATCAACGCAATCCGGAGCCAGCCGCGCGCCCTGCTGCGGTTCTGCGACGAGTTAGTCGTACCCCTGCCGCCGCTGCCCGTGCAGCGCGCGCTGGCGACCGCCGAGGCTCGATTATCCGCAGTGTCCGAGCTGGTCGATGCCGTCCGGCGGGACGTTTGGGACAACCCCACTAGAATCGGCGAGGTGAAGCAGCGGTTCGACCCCCTCTTCGATCGTTCGCTGGCAGGCTGGGCGGCCGACCTGCCGTACCCGGTTGCCTCAGCGTTGTGGACCTTCGAGACTCAGCGGTTGAACCGGCACGCCGCGCACGAACAACTCATGCTTGTCTGGGAGGCATACGCCGCGTTTTTCGCCACGGTACTGCTCTCCGCGTTGGCGCAGGATCCGCACTTGCTGAGCGAGGAACTGCCCGCGCTGCGGGAGAGCCTCTCCCGCGGCCGGCTCTCCTTCGAGCTGTCGACCCTTGGCACCTGGAGCCACGTCGTGCAACGACTGAGCAGTCAGTTCCGCAAGCGACTACGCTCAGCCGACTCCGCCGAGCGGCAGGGCGCGGTCGACCTCTTCGGCGGGGCCTCAGCTGCGGCCCTCGAACAGTTACTCAGCGCCGAGGTAGTCAAGCTGGTCGCGGACGCCAACAGCAAGCGCAACATGTGGAAGGGGCACCCCGGCACAATTAACGAGGCAGAGCTGAACGAGCACATCGACTACCTGACTCAAAAGCTTAAGGCGCTGCGGGAAATTACCGGCAGCGCCTGGGCGGAGCTGCTCTTCGTGCGAGCCGCCGGTGCGTACCGGAAAAAGGGCGTAGTCAAGCAACACGCAGAGCTCGTCACCGGAGTGAGCGTGCCGTTTCGGCCCATCGAGCTGACCGTCGGCGAGATGATGGAACAGGACGCGCTTTATCTTTGCGTGGACAACACGGCCCGACCGCTGCCCCTGCTTCCCCTGGTCCAGGTGCGTAGGCAGTCCGGCAGCGCCCAGGACACCTGCTTCTTCTACAGCAAGCAGGAGTCCGGCAAGACCCGGATGATCTCCTATCACCTAGGCGCGGCGAGCGAGATGGCCGAGAAGTTGCCGGAGGTCGACGAGGTGATCCGCATGCTGGCCGGCATCGAAGGCGAGTGACTTCCCATTTAGCATGCCAAGCTCTTCGGCTAGCTCGCAACTTCCTCACATGATCGTTCGCGCAAAGTGCTCGGCGAGTTCAGCCGGTCGTAGCATTTGATCTTGACCGTTCGGTGGGACAGGATGTCCGCCGTGCGCAAAATGTTGACCTTGGCTGATCGCGAAGAGATATCGCGTGGTCTTGCTGAAGGCCTGGAGTACAAGGAAATCGCCCGGCTGATCGACCGGAACCCGTCGATCATCTCGCGGGACGTCGCCCGCCACGGTGGTCGCGCCGCCTACCGGGCCAGGGTCATTGCGTTGTTGGGTAACTGCTGGTCACGGCGGTGATCAGCAGTTACCCAACAACGCAATGACCCTGGACAGCGACCTCTGCTCGATCACACGAAAACCGCGTTTCATTTGTTTGCGAGCAGTCGTCCGCAGAGGACGCGCTCAAGACAAGGAGGTTTCCTCGTGAAGCTGTACGTGGACACGACCGGCAAGCAGGTGACGGTGTCGAAGCAGCCGGAGCCGAAGAATGACCAGAACGGCAACCAGCGTTCCGAGAAGGGAACTGGCCGGCTGATGTGGTCGACCCAGGTCTTCGTGCTCGACGAGACCGGCGGCGAGGTCATCAGCGTGACGACGGCGGGAGAGAAGCCGAACGTCACGGTGGGGCAGCTCGTCACCCTCGAGCAGTTGGAGGCCATCCCGTGGGCGACCAACGGGCGTAACGGCGTCGCGTTCCGCGCGGTGTCGCTGAAGCCGCTCTCGAACACTTCGGCGAAGTAGGCGCTTCGCATCCCATCCGTACTGCCGCCCACGTGTCCGGGGCACATCTGATCTGAGCAGCCTTACCGCTGCTGAACCCCTGCTCATCCTGGCTGGCCGGGACGAATTCCGTTCCGGCCTCCGGCCGTTCTACCCGGCCAATTCTCTTCTACCTGAAAGGAACTACCGTGTTCCGTTACTACGTCTCTTACGCATTCCAAGGACCGATGGGCCCAGCGCCACCAACATGGCATGACGGTGGAGCCGACAAAGGAGATATGACATGCGCCACCATCTTTACAGTCCCAAGCGGACCGCTACGCAGGATTAAAATCGCTCAGTGTATGAACTTATGCTGGTTGGATCGTGCACCAGGTGACGAGGTGGATGTCGGATAGTTCAATTACGGGGAGCACTGGGGGTGGTGCCGGTGGCTTCAAACCGTGCTGCTCGGCGAGACTGGCAAGCCGTTGCACCTTGCCGCGATCGTGGCCGGCCGCGTCGGTGAGGATCTGGCGGACGTCGCGTTGCACCCGCAGCGTGTACGGGGCGTTGAGCAGGGCTGCTAGCTCATCCTGCCGCTCGCCGAGGAACCGGCCGTGTTCGCGAACGAACGCGGATGCATCGCGCATCACGCGGGGTACCTGCGGTGCGAGGTTGGCCGGGTCAGTCTGGTACATCCACTGTCGGTGGATGTGTTCCTGCGCCGCTGTCCACGCGTCGAACGCCGCGTTGTACATGTGGTCGTCCAGGACGGCGGGAACCGTGTCAGTCTGAGGGTCGGCGTGAGCGAGGCACGCGAGGGTGTCGTCGATGACCAACGGCTGGCAGTCCGGTCCGCCGGTCTGCAGCGTCAGGTCCGAGTTGAGCGGCACATACCGGTACCAGGGTTTCGAGTGGTCTCCGATGCGGGCGCAAAACACGAATCCCGGGGTCGCGCCTTCACGGGTGAACCCGGTCCCTGCACCCCACGGCAGGTCGAGGACCCGTTGGCGAGTGGGCTGATCAGCGAACGCGTTGGCGAGTCTGCGCCGATATTCCTCACCGGACAGGGCGGCGTTACCACCGTCGGTGAACAGGGCCGCCTCTTGCCGGCGGATCCGGTCGATCTGGTCGCGGGTTTCCGACAGGTTCCGTTCGACGGGGTCGACGCCGGGTAGGACCTCGCCGATGCCGACGGACGCGGCGGCCTGCTTGAGTTTCCGTTGCAGCCGTTCTTCTAGCCTCAGGACACGGTCCAGGTCCTCATCGGGGAAGAAGCAACGCATGAACACTTCGGCATGCGGGGACCCGATCCGGTCGATACGGCCGTGGCGTTGCACGAGCCGCATTGGATTCCATGGCAGGTCGTAGTTGATGATGTGGCGGCCTTGCTGCAGGTTCACCCCTTCGGCGAGCACGTCGGTGGTGACGATCAGGTCGTACAGGTCGTCTTCGACGCCGGTGCCGGCGGTCTGCGGCGCGAACCCGGTGATGATGTCGGTGCGGTGGGCTCGGTCGGGGCCGGAGACGAGCGCTGTCCGGCCGCGGTAGGGGGCGAGCCGGTCGTCGGTGAGCAGGAGGGTCGCCAGCGCCTCGTTGATGTAGGCGGCGGTGTCGGCGAAGTAGGTGAAGATCAGGACCTTGCGTTTGTTGCGGGTGTCCTGCTCGCCGATGCCTTCGGCTTCTGCGTCATGGGCGATCGCCGCCAGGTCGTCGATGAGCGCGGTGATCTTCGGGTCGGTGGTGGCGTGCAGCGTCTGCACCCGCTGTCGGAGCTGTTCCAGCAGCGTTCGGTCCGCTTGCACCGCTTCCGACAGGGCTTGCACGTCGTAGTCAGCGGCGTCGGCGACCCCGTCGACGATGTCGTCGTCCAGGCCGGTCAGCCACTCACTGACGTCTTCGGTGTCGGATCCCGCCCAGTCGCGGAGCGCACCGCCGGTGAGGACCAGCCCGGAGCCGAGCGCGTCCAGGAACCGGTCGTGGGAGTTGATCATCTTCGTGATCGTGCATTCGAACGCGTATGCCGACGACTCGAACCGTTTCAGCAGTCCGGACCGCAGAAGGCCGGCGTTCTGCGCCTCGTACTGTTCGGTGTCGCCGTGCAGCAGGAACCTCGACGGCACGTACCGGGCCATGGTGAGCACTTCGCCGGGGTCGTCAAGCAGTACCCCGGCGGCGAGGCTGTCATTGAGGGATTCGTCGGTGACGTCCGCGCCCAATGCGACGGCAAGGTCGTCGAACACGCCGGGCAGCACCGCGTTGAGGTTGTAGTCGACGCGTACGACCCGGCACGTCGGGAAGGAGATCTCCCGTTCGACACCGTTGATGACGACCCGGTCTCCGACGTAGTGGTTACGGACGAACCGGCGGGTCCGTCGGACCGCCACCTCGTCGAGCACGTCGAACAGATGCTCCGGCGACAGATCGTCGGGATTCATCGCCATCGCCCGTTGGAAATAGGTACGCAGGCTCGGGATGCCAATGTAACTGAAGGCGGCGTCGTTGGTGGTGAAGTAGCCGATCAGGTTGTATAAGTCGGCGAGGGTGTTGTTGACCGGTGTCGCGGTCAGCAGCACCAGATCCTTGGGGACCGGTCCTTCCAGCACCCGCCGCAGCGCCTCTGCCCGCTGGGTCTTGTCGTTACGCATCGCGTGGGCTTCGTCGACGACCACGAGCGCGTACTCGTCCGGGTTCTGCAACGCGGCAGTTCGGGCTCCGGCGTCGTCGATGCCGGCGACCAGCTGTTCGTAGGAGACGACGTCGGCACGCAGGTTCCGTTCCCGTAGGAACGGCTCCCACGTGGAGTCCCGCAACGTCGCCGGCGCGATCACCAGCGCTTTCTGACGCCGTTCGATCGTCGCCTCATACAGCAGTTCACCGGCGAGGAACGTCTTGCCGAGACCGACCTCGTCAGCGATGATCACCCCTTTACGGCGGGCCAGGATCCGCTGCGCCCGCCACACCCCGTCCGCCTGGAACGCGGTCAGCCGCAGATGAGACCGGGGCGGCTGCTCGGCCTCCAGGTCCGTGCCGTACAGCTCGTACAACATCCGCAGAAACACGTCCCACGGTTGATGTGCCGTCCACCGCGCTTCGTACAAGGCGGCCAGATCGTACGGAACCGCGTCGTTCCAGTGCTCGTCGAACCAGCCGATCACCTGCGCAACGGTCGACGGCTGGTAATGACCGAGGTTCAGCTCCTTGTTCCGGGACAGGCCGGCGTAGGTGAAGTTCGACGAGCCTGCCACGACACCGGTGGCGTTCGTCGTGACGATGAACGCCTTCCCGTGCAGGAACGCCGACTCGTACCGGCGCACCTGCACCGTATCCGGGTTCGCCCGCAACCACGCGACCAGCCGGCGTGCCTGAACGTCGGCTTCGCGGGTGAACCCCAGCAAATCCCGGTCCTCTTCCAACGACCGGCGGTGACCCTCCAGCGCTCGCTGCACCTCAGGGGCTGGGCCGCGCTGGCGACGGCGGCGCGGCTCACTCAGCCGCCGAACAGCCGGCCGGTCCGCCGCCCTGGTCGGTTCCGCGCCGAGCAGCAGCCGTACACCGGCGACCTTCTCCAACTCGTCGGCGAGCAGGTTAAACCCACCCGGGTTGAAGTACGCCGTCGCGATAGCAACGTGCGGTGGAGACACCCACAGCGTGCGGATCCCGCCGAGCAGTGTGTTGATCGCCTCCGCAACCGTCTCCCCGGCCTCTGGCCGGTTGGTGGCGAATTCCGGGCGAGAGTGCGGAATGGGAGCTGTCACCGAGTCGCGGCCTTCCACGTGTCGTAGTGCTCAAGAACCCGCGTCAGGCGCGGTTGATAGTCCCAGCCCCGGTGGAACGTCGAGAAGATGTGTCCCACCTCGCCACGGTCCAGGCCGTACAGCAGTGCGACGACCGCATCGAGTTCGGCGATCAGGTCAGTTTTGGTTGCCTCATCGTTGGCCGAACCGACCGGCACTCCCACCCTGGCCGCCCAGGCGGCGTACCGGCCGTCCACCGCGGCGAGCCGGCCCGCGATCTCGATCACCCGTTCACTGAGTAGTGAGCCCGGCTTCGGGCGCGGGACGGGAAGCCCGTTGAATACGTGGAAGTTCATGTGCACCTCGGCGACGGTGCGAGCAACCCAGTCCAGGGGGATGCTGCACAGCACTCCCAGCAGGTATGCCTGGTCGCGTTCGTCGCCGCGGGCAAACAGCAGATAGGGGGCCGTGTTCTGCGCAACGACATTGGCGGGCACCAGTGCGGCGCGGACGGTACGCGTGTCGAGCGCGCGGCTGATGTCACGGAACATGATCCGTGGGTGCAGGCACGGGAGAGTGCTGGGATCGCGGATGACGTCCTTGTCGATCTCGGAGAACGCCGACTTGGACAACCTTGACTGCCGCACTCGCCGGGCCCGCAGCTCCTGGGTAACGTGTTCGGGGTCAGCCCAGCCGAAGTAGATACCGGTGTCGGGTTCCCAGATGTCGAACGACGCACCCTTGTACACCGGCCAGCCGACAGGATTCGCCAAGTCGACGGAGAAGTGCCCCTTCTTCCGGTCAGCGGTCGCATGGAATTCGGCCGTCGGCCGGGCACGCCAAGTCCCGTCAGGGATGCCCAAACGCGGCTGCAGGCGCATCTTGACGAAAATTGATGTGGCCTGCACATCAGGAAGAGCCGGGAACGCAGCGGAGTCTGACCACGCAAGAAAGTCGGCTGTTTCGATTGCCGTGCCGGACAGTCGCCTAGCCTGGTACTCCGCCAGAGACGCGAACGGCCCCCGCAGAAACAGCGAACCGACGTGCTCGGGCCCCTTACGGATAGCGATGAGCCCGATGGTGTACTGCGGGTGCACTTCGTCGAACACCCATTTCCGGTTGTTCACCAGCAGGGTCACATCAGTGAACGTGCCCTCAGCGAGCACAGCCTCCCGCCAGGGCGCGCTGCCAGCCGCGGCGAGCGCACTGCGCGGAAGGACAACCCCGACAATCCCGTCCGGGCGCAGGGTCTGCCAGACTCGCCACGTGAATGCCTTGTAGAGGTCCGGGTCACCGGTCCCCATGCCCGGGAACGGGCCCCGCAGCAATGCGTCACGCAACTGGTCAGTCCGAGTGATCTGTTTCTCGTACATGGCGACCAGATCAGGACGCTCGGCTTCCAGCTCGATGATTCGGGCGTTCTGCTCCTTCTGTGCCAGACCCCGGAGACCCGGATACCGCAGCGCCCAAAACGCCAGCCGTTCGACCGTGATTTCTTCCCACGGCGGGTTGCCGAGCAGCACGTCGAAACCGGGCCGGTCGCGCAGGAACACCTCCGGGAACAAGTAAGGCAGGTGTGACACCTTGAGGTCACTAAGCACTGCGTGGACATCCTCACGGGCCGCGGCCTGGATTGCGTCGGCCGGGCCGTTGGGCAATCCGATGAGTCCGAGCCGGACCGCAACGGCAGCGTCGAAGAGCGCTTTCGCGTCAGCGGCCGCCGCCATTGCAGCTGCGAACGCGCGAGCGGCTTCACGAACCTCGGCCTTGGTCGCCTCCGCGGTACGGGCGACCCGCGACAGCCGGTCCCGGGCTGAAGCGAGGGCGGTCTCGATTCCGTCGGAGAAGATGCTCATCTGGCCGGGCGCTCGCTGCGGCTCGAGGATGTCGAACACCTCGTCGACTGTGCCGATACCGGTGAGGCTGTTCCCGACAACCAGGTTGTGGTCGAGGCTGCTCATCGGCAGGCCGGGAACGAACGTGTGGATCCAGATCGCTAGCCGGGCCAGTTCGACGGCGATCAGATTCAGGTCGAGCCCGTAGACGCACCGCCGGGCGATCTGCCGGCGGAGCAAGCTCGATGGTTCCACCTCGATGCCTGGGGCGCTGTCCGCCAGAGCGGTACGGGCGACCTCCGCGAGACGAGCGAGTTCGTCGGCAACCGCCGGGATGGTGTTCGTGGCGAGGAAGGTACTGAACCGGGCTTCGATCCGGTCGATAGCCGCGACGAGGAAATGCGCGGAGCCCATGGCCAGGTCCGCGATACGGAAGTCGAAGAACTTCTCAGCAGCGGCTGCATCGTCGCCCGCGTCCAGCAGAGCCCGGACGGCGGCGAGGTGCCCGGTGATGGCCGGCTCCAGCGCGGTGTCGAGCAGGTGCTCGACCGCGAACGCCTTGGTGAAGTAGGAGCCGGTGGACTTACGAGCGCCAGATGCGTTGTGGAAATACACCTCCCCGGCCCGCACGACGACCTCGTCACCGGTCTTGGCCGGCAGGTAAGCGCCGGTCTTCCGATCGACGGTCAGATCACCGGTCGCGAACGACAACGACGATTCCAGTAGGCCCTCGTAGATGGTGCCGAACTCACGGACCGACAACGATCGGAAGTCGACTGGGCCGCGTGTGCCGTCCTCGCCGGTGTCGATCAGCAGGGCTCGCAGGGCAGGCCCGATGTCGGTGTTGGATAGACGCATGGCGGCGATCGCCTGCCCGGACGGGTGGGCGTCGTCGGCGGCGAACAGACCGCCGTTGTAGGCGGGCACCGACCATTCGGCGTTGCCGTCGTCGACGGCCCGCCAGACGGCCAGCAGATCGTCCCACCGGTCGGTCGCGGAGGGGTCGAAGGTTAAGTCCGGTGTCTCGGCGAGTTCCCGGGCGAGAGTTTTGAGCGCCTTGCGGGTGTAACGAGGGTTGCGCTGGTACGGCAGCAGGCCCCGATCCTCGGCGTAGGAGACGAACAACAGCCGGAACAGGATGATCAAGGTGCGGTGGTACGCCTCGTCGAGGTCGGCGTCGGTGGCCGCGTCCATCTGCGCGGCGACGGCCTTGGCCAGGTCGGGAACGACCTCGACGTAGACTCGTTCCCGCAGCCGCTGGCCGAGCGCTGCCGCATGGTCGGTGGACGCAGCCAGAATCTGCTGCGTGCTACCGCCTTCGATGAGAGCACCGGCTCCGCATATCAGCGGCAGGTAGGCGGCCTCGTCGTCAGACAGCAGCGCGAGGTCGAGTTCGACGAACGTCTCCGCGTGGCCTTTACGGCCCACGCCGACATCCGGCTTCGTAGGGTAAAGCCTGATCTGGCTTCCATGAGTGCTCAGCAGCCAGGGCAAGCCTTGCTGTTGGGCGATGCTCTGACCGAGCGCAACGGGAGACACCGCCCCGAACCGGGCGCTGGGCCGGTCGAACATCTCCAAGTCGTCGAGCAGCACCGCGACGGCCCGGTTGGTGCCGCCCGCGGCCAGCACATGCGCGGTGGACCCGTGCGGGGTGATCGTGTAGCCGAGGCTGCGGATGAGATTTGCACCACGGTCACGGAGCATGCCCACGCCGAGCATGCGGGCGTTGTTCCAGTCAGCGCGCATCGGTACGCCGGTACGCAGCTCGTGGGAGGCGAATAGGCCGGAGTTGGTGAGCCCGGCGACCAGGTTGTCCTTCTGACTGGCAAGCAGCCGGTGCAGGGTTCGTTCTGCGGTGACCGCATCCCCGGCGGCAAGAGCGGCGGCGCAGATCCGTTCGACCTGAGAGAGGTTTAGGTCGGCGATCACTGCGGGGTCGTCCTTGGTCCCGCAGACAGCCGCCTGCCAGGCCCCGTTCTGAAGGTAGGCGACGACCAGCACGACCGGGGCCGCGCGGCGGTTCCACCGCAGGGACCACAGGCGGCGGACATCGTCCACGCGGGGGCGGGCATCGGCTGCGGCGACGGCAATCTCGAGGGCGTCCTGGCCGGGGGCTATAAGAACCCGGTCCGGAGTCAATGAGGCGGGCGTGCCGGTAGGCCGGGTCCAGGGAATTTCGGTTGCGTCCGAGTCGCCGAGAAATTGATCTATGGTGACGTCGGGCATACCGAGCACAACTCACTTCCATTGTGGACTGTCTCCGTGCGCAACCGCGGGGCGAGTCCAGCAGGAGGCGAATCCGATATCCAAGGGGTGCAGCCAAGCTGCGGGCCACAGGTTACGCGATCATGCCCAGTTTCGATACCCGAGCATCGCTCACATTGACCGCATTAGACCGCTAAAGGCAAGTAGACACCTTTGCGCATTGCGTCCGATGAGCAGCTATTAACGCTGCTCGCAACGCCACACCACCAAGGAGCAGTCACTAGAAGTACGCTTGCTGCGGCTGCCGAGTGAGCAAAAACGATGTGCCGGGCCGAGGTCGTACGCCTGAAGGCACGGCATGCACGGCTCGCGGGAATGCTCACGTCCTGCAGCGCCGGCTTCGTCGAACAGACCGCCTGCGACGTACTTAACAACAGCCCACCCAGGCCATCCACCGGGTGCAGCAGACCCGTACAGACCCCTTGGATGTTCCGTACGGCCGTCCGCGCTCGGCCTCCTGGCGGGCTTCGCCCCCCGGCATCGGCCGGCGCGCCGGCCACTTCGGTATTCAGGGCCGTAACGATCGCTGAGCGTGGCAAACTCCGACGATGGTTCCAGCGATCGCTGCCGCACCGCTTCGCGGCTTGCCGCCAAAAGCGGTGTTCGTGGCGCTGTTCGGCGCGCGAGTGCTAGTTCAAGCAGCGTGGGCGCGACCACTCATGGGGCCGAGCAGCGCCCCCGCACGACAACCAAGTCCGACCCGATTCCGCTGTCACGCTCGGTCCGGCGATGTGCACGAGCCAGAAGCCTTTGAAGACGTGGCCGTTGATCAGGGCGAACCAGAGAGGCCGACGGGACGTAGTCTCCTGTATAGGCATCGACGACGGGGAGTTTCTGGATGCGACCGGACGTGGAGATTGACGTTGAGGGTTTGAGGCGTACAGGTACTCAGGTGCAGGACTCATCAGCCTCGGTCCGTGACATCGTCGCCAAGGAGAGAACGCAGCTCACCGTTGCAGGCGTCGCCGCGCAGTGGGCTGCGGGTCCGGTGATCGGGAAGCAGGCCGACAGTTGGTCGGTGTATCTGCAAGATTTGGCCGAGCGGATTCGTCTGTGCGGCGCTGGCATGATCGGCGCTGCCATCACCTATCAGCTCACCGATCAGGAGTCCGCCGACTCGATCACGGCCATTCTTCCGACGCCGCGGTCGTACCACGGGCCGCACATGGGTGCCGCCGAATGAGCGGCATCACCCTGCAGCTGCTGGCCGACACGAACGCGAGCAGTTTCACGCAGGCGTCCGATGCCTGGGGGCGGATGGCCGCCCAACTGGACGCCAGCCGGGATCAGCTCATCACCGCAACGCACTACCTACCGGCGGTCTGGCCGACCGGCGATGCCGCTCAGGACAAGGTTGCCGCGCTGCAAACGGAGCTGGGTGACACCCACGAGCCGTGCCTGAAGATCAGCCGAGCCCTGCGCACCCACGCCGACACCATCCTCAGCCTGCAATCCATGCTCGCCGACATCCAGCGCGAGTGTGCCGCGGAAGGACTCGCCGTTGACCTGGCCACCGGCACTGTTTCGTCGAAGGACCAACTGGCCGACACGGCGCAGGCGGCCAGAGTGGCTGGTCTAGTGTCGAGTTACAACCGCGAGCTGGGCGAGCTGCTGACCCGGGCGAACTCGCTGAACTCGGAGACCGTCGAAGCTCTCGGCCAACTGCCGCCGGCGCCAGGCTCCGGGAAGACGGGGCCGAAACTCACCGCGGATGATCTGGCTGCGATGAAGGGCAAGACCCCTGCGCAGGTCCACGACTGGTGGCAGAGCCTTACCCGGGGACAGCAGGACCAGGCCATCCATGACTTCCCGCGGGTGGTGGGCTGGATGGACGGGGTGCCCTCGCTCGATCGGGATAAGGCGAATCGCATCGGGCTGGCTCAGGAGAAGCAGTATCTACAGGATCGGCTGGGAACCACGCTTACCTGGACCGAGCGGGCGGTGGTGGATTCTCAACTCGAACACCTCGTTGGTATCGAGCAGGCCCTGGGCCGGCTGGGTGAACGCGGCCTGCTGCTCGGCTTCGACGAGACGGCCTACAACGACGACGGCAAAGTGATCATCGCTATGGGCAACCCGGACACAGCGCGCAACACCGGTGTTTGGGTACCGGGCCTCAGCACCACCTTGGGCAGCACAGCAGGGAACGTCGATCGGATAGTCGACATGAACATAGCGGCCGACAAACTCACCCGCTACCAGACCGACGATGTCTCAACCGTCTACTGGCTCGGCTACGACGCTCCCGACGTTGACAACCTCTCCGTGCTCGGGAACGCGCGCTCCGTGGCCGGCCGGGACCCATACCTGAATTTCATGCAAAGCCTGCGGATCACCCATGAAAGCGACGTCGGTCACTTGGTGGCGATGGGCCACTCGTACGGCTCCACCGTCGTTGGCGAGGCAGCGAAGACGGGCAGCCTTCCGGTCGACGACATCGTCGTAGCCGGCAGCCCCGGGATGCATGTCGACTCGGCGAGTCAGCTCATGAACGACCCACGGCACGTCTGGGCTGGCGCCTCCGACAGCGATCCGGTCGCGCGTGCTGGTGCATGGTTGGATTCCAACAACGAGGTGATGGACAGCTCGCCGTTGATCGAGTTCGCGGAGAACAAGGCCGATGCCACGCACGGTCTGGCGCCCAGCGACTCAACCTTCGGCGGCAACGTGTGGAAGGCGGACACCCCCGGCCACACCCACTATTGGGACAACGGCAGCGAGAGCCTGAACAACCAGGCTCGCGTCCTCGCCGGCGCCTACAACAAGGTCACCTTCGCCGACAGCGGTCAGGTTCCGGAGGACTGGCGATGACTATTCGTAGCAGGGTTCAGGCAGCGGTCCTCTTGCTAGCCGCTTCGGCGCTGCTCCTTTCCAGTTGCTCAGGAGACGACGTGCAAACCAGGTCCGAGAACGACGTGAAGACTAAGGTTCAGCAGCACGCGGAGAGGATCGCCTCGCTCGTGGGCAACCCGCTGGTCAACCCAAGCCTGACCTCCCGCGGGTGCACAGGCCGAGGAGGCGAGACCAGCGACAAGATCTTCACCGTGCAGGGTGCCTATAACGTCGACCCGCCGCAGAAGGACCAGCACCTCGCATCGCTGGACAGGGTCAAGGCCGACTGGGTGGCCAAGGGCTATACGATCACCGACGACCGCACGGTCGGCCCGGATGACGGTGTGGTCGCGGCCAAGACCCCGGACGGCTACGACCTGGACATCGAGCGCGCCATCCCGGACGGCTTCGCGATTCTCATCCACTCGCCCTGCTTTGAGCGGCCCTAATTGCACGTCCTCAGCTATGCAGAGGACCGCTGGTTAAGGAACTCGGCCAGCAAAATCCATAGCTCGGGCTCCATCCCGAGGTCGGGATGCGGCCCGGCGGCGAGCAGGGACAGCAGATGCTCGGCGGCATGGGCTGAATTGCGCAGGCTGATACCACGCAACTGATTCAGTAACAGGCTCAGGGCCCCGGGCGAAGTCCGCACCCGGTGAAATGTCCAGCGCCGCGTCCGCGCCCGCCCATTCATCGGATGCCGTCCGCGGTGTCGGTGTGCACCTGAGCAGGACGATACGGCCCTTCTGAACCTGCAGCATGTCCGTTGTTACCGAGGAACAGGCAAAGTAATTTCGCGAGCGCGTCGACCTGCTCCTCTTCAAGGAAGACATGACTCCGCTCGGCGAGATGGTCAGCGACCCGTTCGGCCGACTGCCGGGCAGCGTGCTTGCTGCCATGACCAGCGATTCCGCACGATGACTGACCCGTCTGCCGTCTACGGATCCATTCCTCGACCTCATGCGCCCACCAGACACGCCCCATCGTCAACTCCTGGAAGGGCACCGGGAAGTCGTCACGATCGGCCAGCTGCTGGATCCGCTGCCGCGACAGCCCAAGCCGGACCGCAATCTCCCGAGCCCCTACCAACCGCAGAATGCCGCTCAGCGAAGCGTCTGCACGCGAGCGCTTCACCGTGCACGCCTACAGTCCGCAGTAGCCGCCTGCCTCGGAGTTGTCCTTTCTCCTAGCCCATAGTCATACCGTCTGGCCGGATGCAACACGGCGATACGAAACCTGCTCACGTTCCGTAGCACGTTGTCGGTGGCCGCCATCTGAATCCCCTTCATCGCTCACGCGCGGTCGATCACCTGACCATAGGCAATTATGCAGTAGTGGACAAGTGGCAATTTTGCACATGATCCACTTATGGAGTGGAGGAGGAATTCCGGCTGCCGCCGACATACAAAGAGGTCGCCGAGCTGATCCGTGCCGAGATCGACAAGGGGACATGGCCCTACGGCACGCAGCTCCCTTCGGCTTCGGAGCTGTCGGACATGTACGGAACCTCTATCACCACGATCCACCGAGCCATGAAGATCTTGATAGATGCCGGGGATGTGATCGGACGCCAGGGCCGAGGTCGGTTCGTCACTCGGCGCTGACGAGCGGAATCGGCTTCCGACGTGTCCGTTCATGGACCAGCGTGGTAGGCCTGCGTCACAGTGAAGGCAGTAGCGCCCCCGAACCCGACTGAATCAACCTACGGCTAAGTACGTGCAGAACGCGCCCACGTCGGAGACGCGCCGGGACACGGCGACGAACCCGGTCATGAACAGGCTCAACGAGACCGCCACCGAGACATGGTAGGCCGGGATGCCCGGCAATCCCAGTGACCGCGCAATGCACGGCAGTCCTGTGAAAGCGCCGAGCACCCGCACCGGCGCAAGGGTCTTCCGACGTTCGTGACGCAGCGCTGACGACATGTTGAGACCTGCGGATCTCGCAGGTGCTCGCACGGATGAACGTCCTCAGGCTCCGGTCTATCAGATGTTCAGGCCGATCGCCAGAAGCCACCCGATGAGCAAGGCCGGTCCGAATGGTACGGCGATCTGACGGTTCCCCGTACTCCAGATCGAGACGATGCCGACAAGCGCCTGGATGATTACAGCGGTGACGAGGCCCCGCACGGCGGTTGACGGACCGAACCATCCGAGCGACATCGCTACCGCCCCAGCAAGGTTCACGTCTCCGAGGCCGAGTTGTCCGGGAAACCCGATTGCCGTAACGAGTGCCAGCATGGTCACGACGGCTCCGGCGATCACGGCCTCGACGAAGCGGCGGGGTTCACCGCCGGCCAGGGACTCCGCCGCGAAGCCGGTGATGAATGCGAACCAGAGCACGCTTGTCAGCACATGGGGCAGCCGTCGCTGTCGTAGATCGATGATCAGGAGTACGACGGCAACTACCGCGAAGAGCCAGTACGCCGGAAGGACAGGTGACAGCGGCACGGCGGCACATACGAACCCGGCGGTGGCCGCCGTCAAGGCCGCTACCAGTGCGACCGCGGAGAAAGTCGCGGGTTCTCCCCGCCACCACCGGCGGGACAGGCGGATCGGTCCTTCGGGACTGGCCGCGTAGGCGAGCGCGGCGGCGGGGACACCTGCCGCTCCGGCGGCCAGTCCGGCGGCGAGCACGGTCGAGACCTCCATGGCGCGCCCTCGCTACTTGCCCCGGCGCTGGAGCCCGGCACGTCGGATCACGAGTCGACCACCCGCCCGACGGCACCGTGGATGGCAACGTCTTCGATGGCCGGCCGCGGTTGAGGTGCTTCTTCGGCCCACCACTGCGAAACGGACTGGATGCCGGGCTCGACCAGGTCGAGGCCGCTCAGTAAGGCCGCTAGTTCGTCACGCGAGCGGGCTCGGAAGCGACCGTCGCGGTTGGGCATTTGGAGCTTGGGCAGCATCTTTACGGGAACATAGTCGAAGGTGGAGTGTGACACCACAACCCAGCTGCCCGGGGGTAGTGCTTCAATGAGCGCGGCGACGATGCCCTTCGGGTCTTCATCGTCGCGGATGAAGTGCAGAACTGCCACGAGCAACAGGCCTACGGGTTGTGAGAAGTCCAGCGTGCTGAGGAGTTGTGGGTTAGCGAGGATGCTGCTCGGCTGGCGAAGGTCCGCGTCGATGTAGGCGGTCTTTCCCTCGGGCGCGCTGGTGAGCAGTGCGCGGGCATGCGAGAGGACGATCGGGTCGTTGTCGACGTACACGACTCGTGCCGTGGGATCGACGGCCTGTGCGACCTCGTGTGTGTTCGGGGAAGTCGGGATGCCGGTGCCAATATCCAGGAACTGGTTGATGCCCTGGTGGGCCAGGAACTCGACGGCGCGCTGAAGGAACCCCCGGTTCTCCATTGCGGCGAGCCTGACGGTCGGCATCACCGCCTCGATTTCGTGTGCGGACTCGCGGTCCGCAGCGAAGTTGTCCTTCCCGCCGAGCAGGTAGTCGTAGCGCCGCGCGGGATGCGGCACGGTCGGATCTATCGCGGCGGCGCGCTCCTGGAGATCCTCGATCGACATTCCGAACCGCCGTTCCTCAGCTTGGATCTTGTCGGGGTTGGTCAGGCCTTCGAATTCATCTACGAGACGTAGGGCGGTTCTGCCCAGGTCCGTTAGCACCCAAGCCTTCCTCCGCGTGTCCGGTAGTGGTCGCTGCTCGATCAGGCTCTTGTCACGAAGTGCGCGCAACTCCGTGCTTATGGTGCCGTCCCCGGGTGAGTGCCCCTTCTGCTTGATCAGGCCGTCCCGGATATCGGCGTACCGGGTAGGACCGGCACTGATAACGCGCAGGATCGGCACATGCCAGACGCGAGTAAGGGTCTCCTTGATCAGATCCTGAAGAGCGAGCGTCACGAACGATCCCATCCCCCGCATGAGGCCTGCGCTGTTCGTGGCCGACGGCCACCGTACGCAGCACCTCTCCAGCACTAGGCAACATGATACATAGCTCACGATAGATGGGACGTTGTCCGGGTAGGGCGCCTCCACTGCCTCTTCGCCGATTTCGATCATGATGCGATGCATCTGTCCAGGTAGGGAGGCATCGCTACGGCGCCCGCCCCGGCAGTTAGAAAGGCGCCGACACCGCTGGAAACGTTGGCGGCGCCGTCCTTTCGATCGGACTCGCGGCCAGCTCGACGTCCCGCACCGAGCATTCCCACCGAGGGCAGCCTGCCGCGTTTCACCTTGCGGCAAATACATCGGTCGGAATGCGCATTCTTCGCGACGCTTCAGGCGAAGCGCATTTCAAACGCTGTAGCGGACTACCGGAGCTATGCGGTAGACCAGACGACGCAGATCAATCTGAAGATCGGCATGTGCAGTCGACGACGAGGGTGAAGCGTTCGCCTGTCCTGACGACCGCACTGCTGCGGATCTCAAGTACGTTCCGGTGACAAGTTGGGAGGCACCCGCGGTGATCGCCCGCCCGGTAATGGTCGGTTTGACCGCAACGTTCGTGCTCCTCACGACCGGATGCGGCTCCGAGAAGCCGGCCGACAGTCCGATAAGGCAACCATCACCAACTCGTTCGGTGGCTGCATCCCCCGAGTCAGCCGGCGAGAGCGCTGCGCTTGCCGCCTACCGCGGCATGTGGGCTTCGTTCGTGGAAGCTGCTACGACGTCCGATCCGGAATTCGCGGGCTTACGCGAGCACGCCGCCGGCCAAGCATTACGCCTGATCACCAGCTCTCTCTACACGGATCACGACCAGAAGAGGGTGACGAAGGGTGACCTCACGCTGAATCCCAAGGTGACGTTGATGAAGCCGCCGGATGCGCCTACCGAGGTAACGATCGTGGACTGCGTCGACTCGACCAAGTGGCTGAAGTACAAGGTCAACGGCGGGCTCGCGGACGACGAGCCGGGCGGCAGGCATCGGAACACCGCCACGGTGAAGAACACGAACGGCACCTGGAGGGTCGAGTCGTTCACCTTGGAGGAATCAGGAACATGCTAGGAAGACGAGCCTTCGTCCTTCTCACGGCCATCACTTGCGGCGCCGTGGCATCCGGCTTCATATCAACACCCGTTCATGCAGGTGACGGCGTTGGCGGAGTGGTATGCACGAGGAGCGACACGCGGCCGGGGTGCGACGTACACGTCGGTCTTCCGCATAGGCCCGGCAGCGGCGAAGAGGGAGACAACGGCGGCCAGGACGGCGACGGCAAGTGCCACGATCCATCGGGCAAGGAGATCCCGTGCGAGCGTGACGGAGGTTGGGCCGGGTCGGACGGCTGCTACTACAAGCCAGTCGACCTATCCCCCGAGCTGATCGGCAACCTCGGTGGCCAGCCGGACGGCGAAGGCGGCTGGTACCAGCAGGTTTGTTACGGGCCGGACGGCCAGGCGAACACCGGTTTCGGTGGCCCCGTGTGGATCGCCGGTGCGGCCCCCGTGGTGTCGCCGGAGGTACTAGCTCGTCAAGCGCGGTCGAAGCTGGAGTTGCCCGAGGTCGTGATCGAGTTGAACCCGCCGGGTGACCAGCTGCGGTATCTCCCAGTCTGGATGGCGCTGGATCGCCGTTCGTGGACCACCGAGTCGGCGACGGCTTCCGTCCCAGGGGTAAGCGTTACCGCGACTGCGCGGCCGGTGAAGGTGACGTGGTCAATGGGGGACGGTTCGGACGTGACCTGTGCCGGTCCGGGCACGCCGTGGACTCCTGGCATCGATCCGGAGAAGCCCTCACCTGACTGCGGCCACACCTATCGAGCGCCCGGTGTCTTCACTGTGACCGCCACGGTGGAGTGGGAGGTGACCTGGGCTGGAGCAGGACAGTCCGGCACGGTGCCGGGGCTCACCACGACCGGCCAGGTACAGGCTCGCGTACAGGAGTCGAAGACCCTCATCAATCGCTAACCAGCGAGTTCATTCAGTCGTAGCAGCCGCTTCGGGGGAGGACGTTGGTCATGGCGCTTGGTTCCGTGCGCCCAAAAACAGGTTCGGACGATCGTCCGGCGGCTGCCGCGCCGCGTGCGGGGCGCGGCCCGTGGCGGGCGGCCCGGCGTCGCCGCAGGCTGCCGTTCGTGGTGTTGGGTTCGCTGCTGGTCATCGTGTGTGTCCTGGCGTACGCCTGGGGCACGGTCCGGCTCGGCGATCGGATTCAGGTTCTCGCGGTCGCGCGGCCGGTCGCGGCGGGGCAGAGCATCACCGCCGCGGACCTCACCCAGGTTTCGGCCGCTGAGGATCCCGAGGTGTTGCTCATCCCGGTCGTCCAGGCCGATGAGGTGATCGGCCGTACGGCGGTGGTGCCTCTGGTGGCCGGCACGCTGCTGACTCCGTCATTGATCGGTGATGCGGCGTTTCCGCCCGCGGGGAAAGTCACCGCGTCGCTGGCCCTCAAGCCCGGCCAGTACCCGCAGGGTTTGACCAGGGGGGCGAAGGTGGCGGTGTTCGTCTCAGCGGCCGGCACGGGGGCAGATGGCCGGGCAGCCTCGGCGGCCAAGGCCACGGCGGCGCCGACCCGGCTGCGGGCCGTGGTGCTCGGCGTGGACCTCTCTGGCGACGGCCAGGGTTCCACGGTGGTCACGCTCCTGCTGGACGCCTCGGACGGGCCGCGGCTGGCCGCTGCTCCGGAGGGCGCGGTGGTGCTGATGCAGACCGCGCCGGGAGGTAACTGAGATGCCGTTGCTGACCGTGACCTATATCAAGGGCCGTCCCGGCGCGACCACGACCGCGCTCGGGCTGGCGGCGTCAGCCCCGGCCGACGCCCGAGCCACGGTGGTGGAGTGCGATCCGGCCGGCGGGGATCTGATGCGCCGCCTCGATCTGGCCGCTACTCCGAGTCTGGTGGACGTGGCTGCCGCCGCACGCGGTGCCGCCGATGCGGATACCGCCTTCGCCTCCGGGGTGCAGCCGGTGACCGTGGGCGATGTGGTGGTGCCGGTGGTGGCGGCTCCGGCCGGTGGGGCGCAGACCCGGGCCGCGCTGCCGGAGCTGGCCGGGACCGGCCGGGCGGTGCTGATGGCCTCCGACCGGCTTGTGGTGGCCGACTGCGGACGGCTGTCTGCCGGGTCGGCGGCGTGGCCGGTGCTGCGGCTGGCCGATGTGGTGCTGGTGATGGTGCGTGCCCGCGCGGACGAGCTGGCTCATCTGCGGGAGGCGCTGGCGGAGCTGGTGGATGTCGGGACGGGTCGGCTGGTGGTGGTGCTCGCCGCTGGAGGCGTGTACCCAGCCGGCGAGGTCGCGCACGTGCTGCGAACCCACGTGTCGGAGGAGCTCGCGCGTGACCCCGGCGCGGTGGAGGTGCTGGGCCCGTTGCCGGAGGACCGGAAGGGGGCGGCGGTGCTGGGCGGGGAGTTGCTGGCCGGGAGCCGGTGGCGGCGGCTTCCGCTGATGCGTGCGTACGCCCGCGTGCTCGACGACCTTGCTGCCGGTCTGACGGTTGCGTTGCCTGCCAGTCCCGACCCGATTTGTGAGGAGGCCCTTGGATGACTTCACCACTTGCGATGAACGGGCACCGCCCCGCGGGGGTGCTGCAACCGGCTGGCGAGGTCAGTGAGATCACGGTGGTCCGGCGTATCCGCCGGGATGTGGCCGAGCGGCTTACCCGCGTCACCCGTGCTCACGAGGCCGAGACCGGTACGCCGATGTCGGCCGTCGAGCAGCAGGAAGCAACGAAGAGCCTGATCACTGAGGCGTTGGACGCGTTTGCCACGGAGGAGATGCGCGCCGGCCGGCCGCCGCTGCGTCCCGAGGTCGAGTCGCGGGTGTCGCGGGCGGTGGCGGACATGCTGCTGGGGGCCGGTGGTCTTCAGCCGCTGCTGGCCGACGAGAGTATCGAGGGCATTACCGCCAACGGCTGTGATCGGGTCTTCGTGCGCTATGCCGACGGCACCCGTAAACGGGTCGGCCCGATCGCCGACTCGGACGCGGAGATGGTGGCGCTGATCAGGCGACTCGCCGCCGACGCCGGCCGCGCTGAAGCCGACGGCGAAGGCGCGGAGGAACGACGCTGGGACCGGGCATCGCCAGAGCTGAATCTCCAGCTGCCGGACGGTTCCCGCCTGCACGCGATCATGTCGGTGACCCGGCGCCCGGCGCTCTCCATCCGCCGGCACCGCTACGTCAGCGTCACCCTGACGGAACTGGAGCAGCTCGCCACCCTCAACCCGGCGCTGCGCAGCCTGCTGACAGCCGCGGTGCGAGCCAGGCTCAACGTTCTCGTGGCCGGGCAGACCGGCGCGGGCAAGACCACCATGCTCCGGGCCCTCGCCTCCGTGATCCCACCGGACGAGCGGATCGTCACGATCGAGGACACCTACGAGCTCGCCCTGGACGCGAACGAGGATCTACACCCCGACGTGGTGCCGATGCAGGCGCGGGAGGCCAACGTCGAGGGTGCGGGCGCCTTCACCATGTCGCAGCTGTTCCGGTCGGGTCTACGGATGTCGCCGGACCGCGTCATCGTCGGCGAGGTCCGGGGCAACGAGGTCATCCCCATGCTCAACGCCATGAGCCAAGGCAACGACGGCTCCCTCGGCACCATTCACGCCTCCTCATCGGCCGGCGTGTTCAAGAAGCTGGTGCTCTACGCGGCACAGGCCGGGTTGGACCCGGCCACCACAAATCTCCTGGTCGCGGGGTCAGTGCACCTGATCGTGCATCTCGCGCTGGCCGACACCGGCCGCCGGGTCGTGACCTCGGTCCGGGAGGTGATCGACAGCGACGGAACCGGGGTCTCCTCCAACGAGATCTTCCGGCCCGGCCCGGACGGGTGGGCGGTACCCGGTGCGCCGCCCTCAACCGCACTGGTACAGGCGCTTGCGGCGGCCGGGTTCGACCCCTGGCTGATCAATCAGGCCCGGTCCGCACCACGTGGCGGGTGGTCGTCATGACCATGACGGTGCCCCTGGCCGCGCTGCTGGGGCTAGGAACCGCGTTCGGGCTGGTGCTGGTAGGGATCGGACATTCCGGCCGTCAGGATGGCCCCGCAGAACTCGATGCACCTTCATGGTGGTCGAGGCTCACCTCCAACCGTGCACCGATCGACCGGCGGCGGCTCGGGTCGTGCGTGGCCGCGGCGCTGGTCGTGGCGGTGCTGACCCGCTGGCCGGTCGCCGCCGGGCTGGCGGCCGTGGGGGCATGGGTACTTCCGGCGGTCATCGGCCCGGACCGCGACCATGCCCGCCGGGTGGCCCGGATCGAGGCCATCGCCACCTGGACGGAGTCGCTGCGCGACAACCTGTCCGGCGCGGCCGGGCTGGAACAGGCCATCGCCGCCAGCGCGATCGAGGCCCCGGAGCGGATCCGCGACGAGGTGACCCGCCTGGCGACCCGGCTGCGGCGAAGCTGGCGGCTGACCGATGCGCTGCGCGCGTTCGCCGCCGAGCTGGCCGACCCGACCGCTGACCTAGTCGTCGCCGGGCTGCTGATGGCGGCGCGCGGCAGCGCCGGGCAGCTCGGCGAGGTACTGGGCGAGCTGGCGGATTCGGCACGGGCGAAAGTCGCTTCCCGGCAGCGCATCGCGGCCGGACGCAAACGCAATCGCACCTCCGCGCGGGTGATCGTCGGCGCGACCCTGACCATGGCTGGCGTACTCACTCTGCTCAACCGAGGCTATCTGGCGCCGTTCGACCCCTCATTCGGGCAACTCATGCTGCTGGCGTCCGGGGCCTGCTTCGCTTTCGCGTTCTGGTGGCTTGCCCGGCTCATGCGCGACCGCGACACCACGCGGGTGCTCGCGGGTGTGGCCGCACCGTCGGAGACGGAGTTGGTGCGGTCATGACCGGGATGGTGCTGTTGGCCGGGCTCGGCACCGGCCTGGGATTATGGCTGATCATCATCGGCTGGTTCCCCCGGCCGCCGCGCCTGGACAAGGCCCTCGACGCCCCACAGATGATGTCTCTGGCCGCCGAGACGAGGGACGCGCCGTCCGGGTGGACCGGGCGGTGGGGCCGTCCGGCGGTGCGGTGGCTTCGGGCGACCGGGCTGCCGGTGGCCAGTACCCGCCGCGACCTCGCGGCGCTGGACAAGCCAGTCGACGTGCACCTGGCCGAGCAAGCGACTGCCACCGTGGTGGGGTTGCTGCTGTCTCCGGCTGCCGCGACGCTGCTCGGCTGCGCGGGCATCGCCACCGGCGCAACGATGCCGGTCTTTGCGTCGCTGGTTCTCGGCGCGGCCGGGTTCCTGGCGCCCGAGCTGTCCGTACGGACGGACGCGGCCAAGTACCGGGCGGCCTTCCGCGACGCGCTGTCCTCGTTCCTGGATCTGGTGGTGATCAGCCTCGCGTCCGGCGCCGGGGTGGACCAGGCCCTCGACGACGCCGCGAAGGTCGGTTCCGGGCCGGCGTACACCGAGCTGCGCTACGCCCTCGCGGAGGCGCGGCTGGCCCGGGTGCCGCCGTGGGAGGTGCTCGGCGCGCTGGGGCGGCGGGTCACCGTCGCGGAATTGCAACAGCTCGCCGCGACCGTCGGGCTCGCGGGCACCGAGGGTGCCCGCGTCCGGGCGTCACTGCGCTCACGGGCGGTGGCGCTGCGGGACCGGCAGCTCACCGATGCCGAAGGCGAGGCGAACGCCGCGACCGAACGCATGGCGCTGCCCATCGTGTTCCTCTTCGCCGGATTCCTGATCTTCCTCGGCTATCCGGCGATGGCGGCCGTGATGACCGGTCTCTAGAAGTCCGGCGACGAACCCGATCGTCGTCTCTGCGAAGGAGGGAAGAAGTGACGGCTCTACTGACCTACATTGCCGCCGAGATGCGGCACCGCTGGCAGGTGGTGCGCGCCACCAAGGACGGCGGCTACACCACGGAGGCCGTGGTGGCGACGGCCGTGCTGGTCACCCTGGCGATCCTGGCCATCGGGATCATTTACTCCAAGGTGTCCGGCAAGGCCAACAACATCAACCTCGGCTGAGGCCGTGCTGATGACCGCTGTACGGACCCGCCGTGCCGAGCGCCCATCGAAGACAGCGGTCGGCACGGTGGGATGGCTGCGAGCCCGGTGGCGGCGGGCCGCCGCCCGCCCGGATGAGGGCGCGGCGACGGCGGAGCTGACTGTCGGGATGCCGCTGCTGCTGTTCATGATCATGATGATTTTCCAGGCGGGAGTGTGGATGCACGCGACCCACGTCGCGCAGGCCGCCGCGAGCCGGGCCGCGAACACCGCCGCCGCCTACCAGTCGAGTGCCGGGGCCGGCCAAGGCGCAGGCAGCGACGCCCTCACTGCAATCGGCAGCGGCGTACTGAGGAATCCCTCGGTGTCGGTGACCCGAACCGCCACTGAGGTTCGCGTCGAGGTTCGCGGCCGGGCCGCGACCGTGGTCCCTGGCATGAGTTGGGGTGTGCGGGCTGTTGTTGTGCGTCCGGTGGAGCGATGGGTCACAGATCCGGGGGCCGGTGCCTCATGATGCGACTTCGCCGCGCAGTCGCCGCTCGATTCCGGCAGGTAGCCGCTGCACCCGACGCTGGGTCCAGCACTGCGCAGTTGACGTTGGCAACGCCTCTGTTGGTCGCGATCCTGTTGTTCGTCGTGATGTGCGGCCGACTCGTTTCCGCACAGATCGATGTGCAGGTTGCCGCCAGCAGCGGTGCCCGGTCTGCGTCGCTGCTCGGTCATGGTGGCGGCATCGCCGAGGCTGAACGAAATGCTCGTGCGACGCTCGCCGCCCACGGCGCGACCTGCCGCCGGGCCAGAGTTTCGGTCTCCGGCGACCAGCGGCCTGGCGGCTCGGTAACCGTCCGGGTCTCGTGCCGCGTCAGACTGTCGGACTTGGTCATGCTCGGTATCCCCGGCAGTCGGACGGTGGAGGCGAGTGCGACCTCGCCGGTGGACAGGTGGGCGGGATCATGATCCGGAGGCTGCATGTCGTAGCGGCCTGGGTTCGCCGCCGTGCCGGGGGGCGGGATGCCGGACACGTCACTGCCTTCGCGTTGCTGTTCAGCGTCGCCTTGTTCGCTGTCGCGGGTCTCGTCCTGGATTTCGGTTTCGCGCTGTCGGTGAAGGTGGCCGCGCTCGACACCGCGCAGGCCGCAGCCCGTGCCGGAGCGCAACAGCTCGACCTGTTCCTGTACCGCACGCAGGGCCGGGCCCAGCTCGACCCGGGTCGAGCGGCGTCGGCGGCTCGGTCGTGGCTCGCTCGTGCTGGCGTCGTCGGCGAGGCGTCCGCCACGACCACCACCGTCACCGTGACCGTGCGCCGCACGAGCCGCACCCAGCTCCTGCAACTGGTCGGGGTGCGAAGCCTGCGGGTCTCGGCTACCGCGACCGCGGTCGCGGTGCAGGGCATCAACGGCCCCAACGCCTAGAGCCCTTTCGAGGAGCACCGGGTATGTTCCGCGCCTTCGCCGCCCTGGGCCGCCTGCTGCGCGTCCTGGTCGCCGCCGCCGTGTTACTCGGCTTCGTCGCCGGAGTGCCGTGGCTGCTGATCGCCTCGGCCGGATGGCCCTTGGACTGGCTCGGCTGGGCGCAGTTCGGCGCAGCGCCCGGGGTTTCCGAGCTGATGACGGCGATCACGAGTCTCTGGTCGGATCAGATGATCGTGGCGCTGCTCGCCTCGATCGGCTGGGTCCTGTGGGCCCAGTTCGTCCGCGACACCGTCATCGAAGTGATCGAGGCGTCAGCCGCCGCGACGGCCAACCGGCACGGAAAGCTCCGGCCGCCGGTCTCCGGGCGCGGCCCGATCCGATGGGTCGCGGCCGTGCTCGTCGGCGCGATCATCGGCGGCCTGCTGTTCGACGTCACCCGGACCGCTACGGTCGGCGGGGCCAGCGCCTCCGCAGCCGCCGCCGATGTTGCCGCGCACCGGCCCGCTGTCGCCGTCGCCCCGGCACACCCCGCTCCTATCACAGCGACGGTTTCGCGCCCCCGCCCCGCGATCACCGTTGCCGCCGCCACCGCCCGGCCGGTGACCGCGCACACCGATACCGGCATTCCGGGATGGGCGCGTGACGCACCGGGCGGCGTGCACCACGTCGTCGAGGGCGACAACCTGTGGGACCTGGCCGAGCACAAGCTCGGCGACCCGCACCGGTGGCGCGAGATCTACAAGCTCAACCGAGGCCATACGCAGGCCAACGGCTACGCGCTGCGAGACCCCGATGAGATCCACGTGGGCTGGGTGCTGGCTCTTCCCGCCCGCGACAACGCGCCAGCCCACACCAAGCCCGCCACACCACCAGCCAAGCCCGCCACCACGCCCGGCCCGACCGCCACCGAGCAGCCCACCACCGACGCGCCGAAAAACACTGGCTCCCCGGCTCCGAGCGCCCCAGCACCGAGCGGCGGCGCGAGCACCGCGCCGGCCGCGCCCACCTCTGCGACGACGTCGGCGACCCCGGCTCCAGCACAGACCAGCAGTCCCGCGACCGCCGCACCGCAAGCCAGTGCCTCCTCGGTGGCTGACGACGATGGTCGAGACCGCGAGGAGATCGGGATCGTCCTCCCGGCACGGGGGTGGGTCAGCCTCGGCCTGGCCGCGCTGCTGGCCGCCGTCGCTTCCCTCGTCCGGCTGCAACGCCGCCGCCGTGCCCGGCTCGCCGTGCGCACCCCGGCCCGGATCGAGCCGCAACCGGCCCCACTTCCTGAGTCTCTGGCCCCGATTGAAGGCGTAGCCGACCGGCTGCCGCGCTCTGAGGATGCCCAGCGGCAGCCGATCGCGCCTGCTATCGCCGCGCCCATCGGGGTGGATGCCGCCGGGGTAGAGGTGAGCCTGTTCGAGGTGCCCGGCCGCGGCCTCGCCCTGCACGGCGAAGGCATGGATGCGGCGGCTCGTGCCCTGCTAAGCGCTGTGCTCGCCACCGCCGCCCCGAGCACCGAGGGCCGCCCCATCGTGATCACCACGGCGCAGACTCTCGCGCGCCTGCTGCCCGATGGTGCCCCGCTGGTGGGGCTGGACCCCGACGGGACCAGTTACGACGGAGAACGGCTCGTCGTGCTCGCCGACGCCGCGGCGGCCGTCACCCATGCCGAAGAGGAAATGATCCTGCGCCGTCGTTTGCTCGACGCCTTCGACGCCGACAGCGTCACCGACCTCAACGCCCGCAGCGACCACGCCGAAGCCCAACCGGCGTACGTGCTGCTCATCGAGGCGAGCCCCCGGCACGCGGCCCGCCTGCTTGCCGTCGGCGCGCACCGCACGGCCCTGCACTTCCACCCGGTCGTCCTCGGCGAGTCGGAGGGCATGACCGCTGTCGAGGTCGCCGCCGACGGCACCACCGGCGACGAGCAGCCTCTCGGACTGCGCCGGCTGTCCACCCTCGCCGCTACCGACCTCGCCGCCGTACTCGCCGCGCTGGCCGACATCACACCCCGGCCCGAGCCTGGGCACGACCTCGACGACCCAGCCGGCACCGACGAATACCCCACCACGACATCGGCCGAGACAGCCGCCGACCAGGCGGAGTCCGTACCGGCTCAGACCGTTGAGATCAGCGCACCGGTACGGCTACAGGTGCTCGGCCCGGTCCGGATCACCACCGGCTCCGGGCCGATCACGACGGGGATGCGCAGCGGCTCGTACACCGTGCTCGCGTCGCTCGCCGTGCACCCGGCGGGGCGCAGCCTCGAACAGCTTGCCGCCGACCTGCACCCGGACACCGACCCGGCGACCGCAGTCAAACGCATCCGCACTGACATCAACACCACTCGCCGCGTGCTGCGCTCCGCCACCGGCAGCGCCGAGGAAATGTTCGTGGTCTACGACCCGGCGACCGGCCGGTATCAGCTCGACGCGCAGCTGTTCGCCGTCGACTTGTGGCAGATGCTGACCGCGATCGAGCGCGCCAGCACCGCGCCCGACGACGCCGCCGCCCTGGCCGCGCTGCGCGAGGCCGCCGACCTGTACGGCGGTGACTTCGCCGAGGGCCAGGACCGGGCCTGGATCACCGACTACGCGGGCAGCTACCGGCACCAGATCCTCGCCGTGTACGCGCGGATCGCCGAGATCATCGAGATGGATCAGCCGGAGCAGGCCATCGCCGCCCTGCAACACGCTATCGATCTCGACCCGATCAACGAGGAGCTCTACCAGCGGATCATGCGCATCCACGGCCGCGCGCACCGCCCGGACGCGGTCCGGCAGACGCTGCGCCGTCTGGAGGAACGCCTGGTCGACCTCGATGCCGAACCCTCGGACGCCACCCGCCGCGTCGCGGAACGGCAGTTGCGGCCCGTCACCAGCGGAGGTCACCGATGACCGGACCCTTGAGCAACGGCACGGCCAACGTCCACGCCACCGTCGAGCATCGCCTCGCGCCGCTGCTCCCCCAACCTGCCGGCGCGGCGCACGAGCCGAACCGAGACCGGCCGGGCTCGTGGTCGCCGGCGCGGTGGGCGTACTCGTTCTATGCCGTCGCGGCCACCGGCGCGGTGATCGGCCAGAGCTGGGTAGCCCTCGACCACATGCCGTGGCCAGCCCACATGCCGGTCTGGACCCGCGTGCTACTCGTGCTGCCCTTCGCCATATGCCTGGAACTGCTGGCCATGGTGCTCGCCGCGATGGCCGACGAACGGATGCGCCTCGGCGAGCACGCCTACGGCTTCCGCGTCTTCTCCGCCATCGTGGCGGTTGTCGCGGTCGGCATCCAGATCGCCGGACACTGGCCCGACCTCTACTGGTCCAGCGTGTTCGGGCTGCTGTCCAGCTCGGCGTACCTGCTGTGGCTGCTACACGCCGCCGCCCGCCGCCGCGACGCCCTGCGGGCCTCGGGCAAACTGCGAGACACCGCCCCGGACTACGGGATCTGGCGGCGCATCCGCCATCCCGTCTGGACAGCCCGTGCCGCCGAACTGGCCCGCGAAGGCCGCACCGACGACACCGGCCAGTGGCGACCCCTGAAACTGTACGAATCGCTGCGCGCCGCCGAGCTCATGCTCGGCGACGAGAAACGCCGTCCCGCCATCGCACACGCCGTCAAACGAGTCGTCCGCACCGACCAGCGCGACCCATACATGGCCGACGTCGCGGTGAGCACCCTCGACGTGGACCGCCTCGCCGAGGAACTGGCCGCTCGCGTCGATTACAAGTCGTGGGCCGACCGGCTGACGCCTGCAATCACGCCACCCACGGTGCCCTCCACCCGTGCCGGCACGCACCACAATTCCGCGCCGCCGGACGCCGATCCTAAGACCGAGGAGCCCGGATCGCCCGAGGCTGAGTCCGCATTGCCGGATCAGGCCAACGACCCGGAATCGGACCGGCGGCCCGAGGCCTGCACAACCGAGGAACCGGACGAGGACGACGATGCTGCCCTGTCCGAGGACCTGGTGCCGCTCCTGCCTGCGGCACGCGCCGCCCGAGACCAGCTGGTCGAGACAGGGCGCACTGTCAGTCGGGACGCCCTGGCCCAGCAGATGCGCGGCAACGGCTACGCCATCCGCAACAACCGCGTATCCGAGCTGCTCATCGCCCTGCGCAGGGAGGCGAACACAGGCAGCGGCGACCACCTGAAGGCCCCGGCGTAACGGAGCTTGCCAGTCCGCGAGCGCTAGGCACGCGCATGATGAGCTCCGGCGGCGGCCCGGGGTGCGGGCATGCAGCCAGGCGGCGAGAACGGTGGTGAGCAAACTGTTGTCGAGGAGGGCCAACAGCGGCCAGACGGTGCTGCCCACCGGCACGCCGCGGGTGAAACCGAGCTCGACTTTAGTGTGTTCGTCGAGGTCATGCAGCCAGTCGGTGATCGCGGCAAACGATGAGGCGCCGGCCATGACCACGCATACGGCCACCGCCAGCAGCGTGGACAGCGGATAGCGCACACCGCGCGGGTCAGGAACCGGCGGTGAGGACGTCCAGCAAACCACCGTGTTCACCATCGGTGACCGGCACAGCCGGAGTGAGCGAGGTGGGTGCTGTTACAGCGAGTACGGGGATGAGAGATGACGCCATCGGCGGGTGGGGTCTTCCTCGGTGTCGGGAAGCGTCGCAACTCCATGATCACCGATGTGACCTCACCCGCTTTCTTTCGCCTCCATAGAGGCCGGTCGCCCATCAAATTCCCTGGTCACAGCCTCGCTACCCCACTACGCAATAGCCTGGTTCTTTGCAGGGAGCATCCCCAACTCGTGATCGCTCTCCACAACGCGATGCGTCCCTTGTCTGCGATATCAGGAAGATCGGCTGCACCCCGATCAACAGCACCCCGCACGTCAAGGCCGTGGGCGACAGCGCGTACCGCGTTGAGCATCCCGAACTGATCCGCTGAACTTGCCTGAGCTGAGATCAAACGACTATTCAACCCGGCCACTCGCATCTGGTGCCAGCCTGACCAACGCAGGTGGTGGCCGGCCGAAGTACGGCTACCCTACTACCAAGTATTGGATCAGTGCTTTGTCGTCGAACCTTTCCGGATTTTATGAAGCTGCACAAAAATGATATACCCTGCAGGGGCCGCCAGGATCGCCGGGAATAAATCATCATCCGCGTCCGCCAGAAACACAATCACTACCAAAATTCCCATCCAGGCCAAGGAGGCAAGTATAAGAATAATTGCTTTCAGCTTATTTTTAATTGGCCGCCCTGAGGGGCTCAAGGATGGCATTTGACTCATTCGGGTGCCCTCACCTTCTTAGGTCAGCTAAATCATCAATAGTAGCGCAGTGAAGTTTACCGGCAATGATTTTGCGGCGCGCCTGTTGCCGAAGCATCAGTGGCTTAGCAGCTCTGCCGCCGGTAGAAATATTTGACTAAGCGAGGCCGAGGAGCCGCGACGGCGGCAATATCTACCGTCGCGGCTCCCAGGCTACATCAGTTCCGAAAGAGTGCCCGACGCACAGCGCGGGAGACCCCCAAGGTTATCGACAGCCCCAGAAGGTTACCCTCTTTCGCTTAAATAGGGTATGCCCGTTGGTGTTATTCCAGATGTGACTGACGATGTAGGCGCCCCGATTCCTCTTGCAATAATCACCGTAACTTCCTTTAATTTCTTCATTAATAATGTAAACGAATGTGGCCATGAAACCTAGTTCAATTGCAACCGGGATGGTCACACCGCCGAACAGAGCTGCAATGGCACTTCCAACCAGGCCGGCCAGGAGGACATTACCAGCACTTGTGATGGCTCTAATGGTTCTGTGCCCGACATCGCAGCGAGCCTGAAAGTTGTAGGCCCAGCCAGCAGGAACATGAGCGTACCTCTTTTTCTGCCACTTGCACTGCACCGACCATTGACCCGAGATATCGCTGCAGTTGGCGGGGTCGCCAGAACAGTAGTCATACGGATTGGCGTTTCCGCCGTAGATGGGGTCAACTGAAAGGAATCTTCCAGTCGTCGGATTGTAGGTCCGGACGCCCATGGAGATGAAGCCCCCGGTGTTATCGGCCGCTCGCTGCTCGTTGCCGAGGTAACCGTACTTGGGCGAGGTTCCGGTAACCGGCACTCCGTAATCGTCGGTCACGTAAGTTGCGGTGAGTCCGACTGTCCCGTTGACACGCGTGGCCACGACATCGCCGTGCAGGTTCGTGATCTGCCACAGGACGGTCGAGCCGGCGCTGTTGTAGATGGCTGCAAGACCGTCTAGGCCGCTGATGACGCGGGTGTATCCGCTCGTTGATGCCGTCCACGACGGGTTGTCAGTGTCGTCGCTGTAGTGGTTGATCGACGTGGCGGTGGTGCCGTTGTCGGCAGTGGTGCTCGACCGGAATCGGTTGGTGAGTACATCGAGCTCGTTGGTGTTGGACGCCTGGCCTCGCGTTATGGCGCGGGTCATGTCGTTGGTGTAGTAGTCCAGCGTGACAGCGCCGCTGCCGCCGGTGGTGTCGGCGCCGGGCACTGTGAGAGTGCGGCCGAGGTTGTCATAGTTGTAGCCGGTGTTAGTGACGCGGTCAGCGGAGTCATAGGACCAGTCTTGGGTATTTGCCACGTTCGAGTATTGGCAGCTTCCGTCCGCCGCAGCGTTGTAGGTACTCTGCGAGGTGCGATTGCTGTTTTTATCGTGGTTGTAGAACCGCACGAAGCAGCCTTGAGTAGAGACACTCTGATCGGCTTCGACCAAGCGACCCGCATTGTCATAGGCATAGCCGCTGGACGACATCGTGTCGACGTACCACCGTGTTCGTCCGTGGGCATCTACACCAGTCCAGTCTCCATAAATCTCCGTGCCGTTGCTTTCCTCGTATTGGATGCCATTTTTAACGCCGTCTTCGGCGTAGTAGTGCTTGACGACGACGCCGTCGGGGCGAACCTCGCTGCGCAGTTGCCCGTCAGAGTCGTACGTGCCGGCGAAGGTACCTGCCTGGCTGTCCGTTACGTTGATGATCAGACCTCGATTGTCGTAAGTGTAGGTTTGGGTGCCCTTACCATTGCTCACACTGACTTCCCGCGAGGCAATGTCGTAGGTGCGCGTGGTCACTGCGCCGTCGGCGTCGGTGTACGACGTAACCCGCCCCAGAGTGTCGTAAGCACGGGTAACCTGTGCAACAACCGTGCCTGAGGTGTTGAGCTGCTCGGTGCGCACCGGCTGTCCGCTCGCGGCGTCGTAGACGAGGCGACGTGTGCCAACCGCGGTGCCCAGCGAGGAGTCTCCGGAGACTGTCTGCGTGGCTGGTCGGCCTGCTGCGTCGTAGGTGATAGTGGTGGTCCGGACCGTCCCCGAGCTGTTTCTCTCTACCGTCTTAACCGGCTGCCCGAACATGTTGTAGCTGGTGAGTGTCTCAGGTAGTTCAGAGCCGGAATCGGCTTGCGCGGCCGGTGTCACCAGACAGGCCAGGCCCGCCCATTCCGGGGTGTTGTCGCATTCGTCGACGCCGGATCCGGTCCCGGCACGGTAGTAGACGACCTTGCGTGTGGCCGCTGTGCTGCCGTCGCCGGCGGGCAGCGTGGTCGAGGACGTCTGGCCGGTCACGGAGTCATACGTTGCTCTGGTGGTCAGGGCCAGACCGTCCGGGTCGACGACGGTGCTGATGGGCTGCCGCAGGTCCCAGTCGTAGTAGGTGCGGGTGGCCTGGCTGTCCGCGTCCACCGCCTTTCCCTTGCTGTCCCAGTACCGCACCGATTCCACCTGCGTCGTGACCAGGTCATAGGACTCGCCGGAGGCGGGGGCGTCCTGGTCGTAGGTGTACTTGGTGTGGCTCCGGCCTCGGACTTCAGATCGGTCGTTCAGGGAAACGTCGTGTTCAGGACCGAACTCGTCGGTGACGCGCTGTCCATCGCTGCTGTACTGCGTGATGGCGGACAGGTTCGCGGCGAGTGTGGCCTCAGCGCTGGCGGTGTCGGAAGCCGATGCCCACAACGCGCGGTCCAGGTTGAGAGGGCTGAGCTCCTGCACCATGTTGCCGTAGGCGTCATACCAGGTGGCAGACAGATGCTGGCCCGGTTCCAGGATGTTGGTCTCGCGGGCGTTGCCGTCGAGGTAGGTGACGGTTGCGTGCTCCCAGTTCGAGGGCAATGCCCCGGTGGCCTGGTTGCCGCCCGGGACCTGTGTCGCAGGGAAGACGGCGGTGGCGTCCACCGGGGTCACGCTTTGCCCCCACCGCGCGGTGTTCCCTGCCGACAGGTCGAACGGCGCGCTGGAACCTGTGGTCGGCACCTTATAAACGACGGTGGCGACTGCGTTTCCGGCGCTGAGCGCCGACCGGCTGATCTTGTTGATACGGCCCTTGCCGGCGTCACCGGGAACGGTGGTATAGGACAGCTGCCAGGGCAGCTCGCCTTGCGGTGTGACCGTGTTGAGGATGCCGTCGGTGTCGTAGGCGTACGTGGTCGCCTGGTGTTCGGTGCCGTTGAGGCCTGCGTAGTCCAGACGAGGGTCCCACGCGGCGTTCAGCCGCCCGTTGGTGTCATAGCTGTAGCGAGCCAGGACGATCGTGGTCATCGTCGATGTAGCCGGGTTGTACGCCGTGTACGCAAGCTCCTTGACACGGCCAAGGTAGTCGCCCGGCACGGACGCGGTGGCGGTGGTGCTGGTCGCGTAGGTGTAGGTCAGGGTCTTGCAACCACGCGTGGTCAGCGGGCTGCTGCTGCAGCTGACCCCGGCAGGCGCCGGAGCGACCGCACGAACCGGGCGGACGACCGTGCTGCCGCTGACGGTCGTGTTCTGCCAAGTGATTGCCGTGCTGGCACCAGTCCCGCCGGTGACCGACGAGGACGGGGTGTAGACCCCGGCCGGGTCGGTGCTGCTTCGGGTAAAGGTGGTGCTGTCACCGTCTTGCCCGGTCAGCACGTAGCTGTTCGAGGCACTGAAGTATTCCAGCGCCAGGTCGGCACTGTCGGCCTCGCCCTCGAAGGTAGCACCGGTCGAGGTCGTGGCCTTCTTGGTGAAGCCCAGAGTGCCGCCGTCGGGCAGGCCTACCTGGACGAGGCTTCCGGTCACCGTCACGTTGCGGTAGGTGTCACCGGTCGGCACCTTCAGGCTGGAAACCCAACCCGGGCCGAACAGGGCGTCCGACACACCGGACTGGCGTGTGTTGTAGACCCGCGTGACACCCAGCCCGCCAGCAGCGCTGGCGTCATTCTCCGGAACCATGGCGTTGCCGGTGAGCAGGTTCACCTCGGCGGGGCCGATGCTGCTGGTCGGAGCTTGAGCGCGGCTGCGGTCGAGTTCGAACCGCACCGGCTGGCTCTGCCCGGCTGTGCCGCCGCTGAAGGAAGCACGCACCTGCAGCGGCCCGTCAAGGGCGTCCGGGCCGGCCTCGGCGGCGTTGACTGTGGTCTCGACGTTCCAGTTCAACGGCGGGAAGGTGCCGCTTCCGCTGGTGGTGACCGGCCAACTGACCGCACCGCCGGAGGTGGTGGTGACGTTCCCCGTGGGGATCGTGGTCCAGGCGTCGGTCTCGCTGCGACGCCACTGGTAGGTCACGCCCGTGGAGGTGGATCCACCGGTGCTGCTCAGGACGGCCACGCCTGCGCTGAGGTCGTTCTCCATCGGCGACGAGATGGCGCCGAGTGCGCTGCCGACGGTGAACACGTAGGAGGTGATGGCGGACAGGTTTCCTGCCCGGTCACGCGAGCGCACGTAGAGGGTGTGGTCACCAGCGGTCGCCGGCGTGATCGACACCGAGGCACTGCCGCCGATGGAGCTGGCGTTGACCACCGTGGTCGGCGGGTTGGTGTCCAGGCCGTACAGGAAGGCCGCGACGTCGCTGACACCGTTCGCGGCGAAGCTGAAGGCGCCTGGAGCTCCGGCGTTACCGCCGCCGCCACCAGCTGGGAAGGTTGACGAGGACACGGTCGGAACCGCGGTCGGAGCCGTCGTGTCGATCGTGAACTCGCAGTACGACGACCAGGTTCCGTTGACCGTGCCATCGTTGCCTGCTACCCGCCACGAGTACGACGAGCCGTTGCCGAAGGCGCCAGCGGGCACCGCCGCGCTGACCGTCGCCCCGGACGCTGCGGTGGCCGTCGTAGTACCGCCGATCTTGGCCCCACCGACGGCGTACCACTCGAACACACCTGCGACCGGACTGGTCTCAGCGTCCGAGACCACTGCCTTCAACGTCGGGGTAGCCGAGTTGATGTAGGGACGGCCCGCGCCGGTGACGCAGCTCGAGGACGGGCTGGTCGAGCGTGCACCGAGTACGGGGTAGGAGTTGTAGGTGACGTACATCCAGGGCTGGCCGGACGTCGCGTTGCCGGAGCGGAGCCGCTTGAAGTAGCGCACGTCCGTCTCGGACGGCGCGATCAGCGCCATGCCGACCTGGCCACTGGTGGTGTTCGCCCAGGTCTGCGCCAGCTGGTCGAGCCCGTGGTCGGGCGTGCGGATGTAGCCCTCTTCGGCGCAGGACGGCCCTGCCATCGTGCCGTCGGTTGCCCCGGACTTGGTCGCCGCGACTGTCGGCTGCGCTGTCCAGCGGGTCGCCGCGCTGGCCAGGCCCGCGGAGTGGATATTGATCGCCCGGATAGCGCAGGTGGACGAATAGGAGTTCCACAACCCCATGTGTGCTTCGACGATCTGCTTGCCGCGTAGCGGTGCGGGATCCCAGTTGATAAAGGAGCGGGCGGGGTTGCCGCTGGCGTCCGTGCCGACCACGAGCTCGGTGCTCGTGGAGCCATCGGTGGTCATGCCGTTACGCACGTACGTGTCGAAGGTACCGTGCAGACTGACGTCCGGATCGACTGTCACCGGGTACTTCGTGGCCGGGTCTGCCAGGAACTTCATGTCGGGTTCGAGCGTGACGTCAACGCCATAGTCACGGGGCGTCAGCGTGAAGCTCACGTTGGCCGTGTGGGTGGGCAGTTGAGACACGGCGTCGAGGTCGGAGTCCCACATGGAAGGAGCCGCCATGGTCCCGACGACCTTGCCGGCCTTGTCGACGAACTCCGCACCGCCACCGGCAGCGGCTTTGCGCGCGGTCAAGCCGGTCAAGCGCAGCGGCACCGTGTAGGAGATCGGTGTGCTCGGTTTCTGCTTGAGCACCATGTGCTGCTGGAAGCCAGTCGCGGTCAGCTGCACCTGCACGTCAGTGCCCTGGGTCACGTCACGGTAGGTAGCTGTGTCGTCTTGCAGAACCGGCTTCGGCAGTTTGCTGCGCCATCCGAGCGTCAACTCTTCGCCACCTGGCCGCTTCGCGTGCACGAGCGGGCGGTCGCCGGACTTGCCGGCGCTGGCCGGGGTGTCTCCGCCGAAGAGCGCAAGGTCCGAGGACGGAACCGTCGCTTGTACCGTTCCATCCGCCTTCGGCTGCAGTACAGAGTTGATGTCGACCCATTTGTTGCCCTGCTTGACGTGTTGCGGGCCGGCAAAAATCTGAGAGGTCAGCGTCCCGTCAGCATTGGCCCAAGTCGTCGAGGTCTCCGTGGTCGCATTTGCCACAAGGATCCGCCCGCCGCAAAGCCGCGCGGTGATCAGCGCCGCCGACTCGTCCGCAAGCGATGACGGGCATGCCGGCGCCTTGGGCTTCGCCTCAGCTGCGGCGGCAGGCAACGACGGCACACCGACGAACGCCAAGGTCAAGGGCAGAGGAAGACCAATAGAAAGCATTCGAGATAAAGGCGATTGTGGCTTCCGCCACAATGCCCCGCCTCTGCGCGAACGCGCAGAAAATCGAGACACGTGTCCTCCCGGGACGATTGCTGGTTTTCCGGCGAGGAATTTATAGCTCCTCGGAAAATCTGGCAATCTCCTGAAAACTTCTCCACAGCGATTTTGTGCCGCGAAAACACCAAGATCACCCGTGTCCAGATTCGATCGTTAAAATACAACTGAACAGCCAGGTAATCGAAGTGACCCGGCAATAAGCTCGCCCCACGATCAGCCAACACTCGCCCATCTGGCAGACCTGAGGTCCAAACGGTTGAGATGCCTAGCGGGCCAGAGAGCGTTTGGATAGTTTTTAGGCATAGGGCAGCTGTGCACTGCACAGCTTATGCGGCATTTGCGCCTAAATCTACTGATTCGATCGCGCAAAGTGTAGCCGCACGGCGTCCCAGGGCCATTGCGTAGTCTGATGACAGGCTCTGAGCTGCGTATTCGCGGGACAGGGTCATTGCGTCTCGATGTAACTACTGGTCACGGCGTCGATGAGGTCGTGTGATCGGCGGTTGGCGCAGGCGATGTTGGTGCCGCCGTTGACGCGGTGCCAGCCGGCCAGCACAGCGCTGAGCAGGACGGCGTCGAGGCGGGTCAGCAGCCGCCACATCGTCGTGCCGGCCGGCACGCCTCGGGTGAACCCGACCTTTTGGGCTGGCCAGCCATTGCGCGGCAAGCTCGAGCGCCGGCTTCACACTGGCGGCAGCGGCGGTAGGGAGACGTGCCGGGTCACCTGCTCGTCCGTCACAAGTCCTGGCGGGCGGGCCGAGGGCCCCATTGCGTGGGTGTAAGACGCCCTCGACCCGTAGGTCACCCTACTGTTGGCGCGGGATAGGGCTCATATGCCCGCGAGCCGCGTTGGCTGCGGTGCCGCGTCTTCGTCCGGCGGCGTCGTTATCCTTCCGCGTCTAACCCGGTTGATCGCCTTCGGCGGCGGACAGCAGTCGTCGGGCGGTGCGCGGGACGATGCCGAGGCGGCGGGCGAGTTCGGCACCTAGGCCACGCCGATCTCGTCCCGCAGCCCTTGCCTCGGCGAGAAGGTCGGCGGCGGCTTGCAGGCGGGGGTCGTTGGCGTAGGGGTGGGGTTTGCGGGGGCCGGTGGTGCGTGGCGCGTGACCGGTGGACTGGCGGCCGGTGCGGGCGTCGGCGTGTGCCCATACGGTGCGCCGGTACCAGAACCGCCGTCTTCGGCCGTCGGACAGGATTTCGACGTCGTCCGGGTGCTCGGTCAACTCGTCCGGCAGGTTGCGGTACGAGCTGTAGCCGAGGATCCGTGCGGCTTCGCCGGAGGTCACCAGTTCGTTGGGGTCTCCGCTGCGGTCGACTTCCGTGAGGATGGCGAGCTTCGCGGCTTTATGCGCGGTGTGGAAGGCGTCGATGTCGTCGGCCCAGAACCATTCGCGGCCGGAGGCGTCGGTGAAGGCGTCCGGGAAGCCGAACCGGGCTCGCTGTTGGATCCAGTTGAGGACGGTGGTGCGCGCCGTGCCGGTGTGCGCGGCTACGCCCTCGCGGTCGAGGGCTACACGGTCGTTGAAGATACGGCGAGCCACGATGGTCATTGTCGCGGGTCTCCGGGTCGCGAGCGCGCTGACGGTGCCGGAACGGCGTTGATGCCGGGGATAGCATCGGCGGCACGCTGCTCCGGGTCTTTATGGCTGCTGGTGGCCGTGGGTGGCTTCGGACGGCGAGGCGGCCGGTCGGGGATTTGCGCGCGCTCTCCGTCGAGAGCGTGCCCTGACCGGCCGCCGCCGAGCCGTGAATCAGCGTGCCAGGGGTGGGTTACTCGGGCGTGGGATTCGTTCTGGCGTCGTGCTGTGCACTCGCGCTCGGCGATTGCGGCGGGGCCTGCCACACGCCGAGCGGGTGCTGTGGGGTGATCCGATGGCGGCCGGGTTGGAGCGTGTCGAGCACGGTGCTGTAGTTGCCGTGCAGGTGGCCTCGCACGTTCGCGAGCTTCTTGCCGCGCGTGCGTTTGGCCGGCATGGCGTCGGTGACCCGGGCGATCAGGCCGTAGAGGTCACGGTCCTCGATCAGGTTGGCGCAGCCGTCGCAGGCGCCCCATCGTTCACCCCAGATCTGCACCGGGCCGAGGGCCGTCTCGACGCTGCGGGTTCGGGCGGCGTGGTGGCGACGTTGGTAGTCGCCGACGTCCACGGTGCGCCGGGTGACGTACCGGACGTCGCTCTCCTGGTCGGCGCACACGTAGATCCAGGCCGCGTCCGGGCCGGAGCAGAAGTCGCACTCGATGATCGGGTTCTCGATCTCGGTTACCGGCGCCGGCCGAGCCGGGTGGTCGACCTCGCCGCCGCGGACTTCGGCCGGGTGCAAGAAGGTGAGCGCACCGCTCGTCGATTGGTGGCGGTGTAGTGCCCGGCGGCAGGTGCGGCAGTGGAAGGGCATCTCGCCAGGCGTCGGTGACGTCCAGGCGGGGGTGAGGGTCATCGGGCTGCTCCGACCCGCTCGGCGTTCAGGATGTTCCAGGCCAGCGACGCCATGAGGGTCGGCGGCAGGCTCGCGATCTTCACCTGTGTCTTCGGAGTGGCGGCGTCGTAGACGGTGAGGATCGCGGAGGGGGTGGTGGCGTCCACCACGACGCCGTCGATCTTGCGGGTGTCTCCTGTTGCCGCCTCTCGCAGCGGCTGCATGATGTGCGGGTCGCCGGTGCTGGCGTCGTCCGGGATGAGTTCGGTCTCGGCGGCGTCGGGGCAGTCCGGGAAGGTGACGAGGCTCGATTCGCCGGTGACGCCGGTACCCGGCCCGTCGTCGGCCCCGCATACCGCGCCGGGGTGCCGGGCGGCTCGGCCGTGCGTCCAGGTCGCTTTCACGGGTACATCTCCTCCCTGTCCAGGTCGAGGCGCAGGTGGACTCTCGTCGTAGGGCGCGAGGTCGTCGGTCGTGGTCGCCACGCCGCCGGGCTGCGGCGGCCGGTGGGTTGAGGTGTCGGCGGTCATGCCTGGTCGCCTTCTTCGGCGGTCGGGTGTTCGGGCTGGCTTTGGTTGTCGGCGTTCGTGTCTCCGGGGTGGTCTGGTCCGTGGTCGAGGTCGGTGCCGAGGTAGGTCCGCGCGGTTGCGGTCAGCTGGTCGAAGAGGGCGCTGAGCTTGGCGTTGAGCACGTCGTGTCGTCCGGCGTTGGTGATCGCCTGGAAGAGCAGGACGCGGACGGAGGTGAGGTCGGCGATGAGGTCAACGCGGCTGAAGGCGTCGGTGATGACGGTCAGCTCGTGGGCCCCGTACCACTCGGTGCTGCCGTCGCGGTACTCGACGCGGTACCGGTCGCCCTGCTCGATGTGCGGCTGACGGTAGACGCAGGTGACGACGCCGGGCCGCTGCTCGAAGGGTTCGAGGCCCTGGCTGGTCACGACGTCGTGCAAGCGCGGCAGCGGCTCGACGATGATGGAGTCGATCAGGTCGAAATGCATGAAGGGACTCCTCCTTAAAAGAGGTCGTGGTCGAATTCGCCGCAGCCGTTGACCTCGAAGGCGATGCGCTGGTCGGCGGTCTCGGTGGTGTCGACGTGCAGGTAGAGGGCGTCGGGGCGGCGTTGCACGGCGATAGAGGCGCCGTGAAGGTCGAGGACCATGTAGTCGCTGAGGTCGCTCGACGTCGGGTAGACGCGCAGGTTGAGATCGCGCAGTACGGCGGCGATGGCCGGAACGAGTAGCGCGGCGGGATCGTGTGCGGTGAGCGCGTCGATGAGCCGGGCTCCGTCGAGGTAGTGCTGTATCTCGCCGGTCCCCTCGTGTGTCTCGGCTGAGTCGGTCATCGAGTCCTCCTCGTGCCGGCCGCGGCGGGGTCTCCGGTCGGGAGGCGCTCGGGGAATGGCGGGAGGATCGGGGTGAGCTGGGCGTGCGAGTCGCTGTCGGAGACGGCGGCGCAGGCGATGAGGGCGGCCCCGGCCGCGATGGCTTGCGCCGGGGTGTAGCGCACTCGTACCGGGCGGCTGTTGTCGCTGGTGATGGCGCGAACGTCGACGACGCCGCGCCGCCAGGTACAGACGGGGAGCCGCGTGTCGGGAACCGCCTTCACGGTGCCGGTGGCCAGCGCGTCAATCGCGGTCAGGAGTGCGGCGCTGCGCCGCAGCGTCTCCTCCCCGGCACGGGCCGCGTCCGCGTCGGCGCGCTCGCGGTCGTCCCCGTCGACTCGCTGGGCATGTGCCTTCGCCTGCTCGGTGAGGGCGTAGGCGGCGGCGTACTGCTCGATCAGCAGGGCCAGCTTGCCGCCAAGATGCTGCGCTCCGAGGTTGCTGGTCGAGTCGTGCTCGACTTCAGCGGCGGCCGGTGCCGGGCTGGAGGCGTCAGCGTCCTCGGTGATGAGGGGCCGGAAGAGGGCGTCGAGGAGGTCGGCCGGATCGATGCCGTCGGCGTGAGCGCGACGCGAGAGCGCGGTGAAGGCGGTGTCAGGTATGGCAATCAAAGGCATGAGCTATCTCCATGGAGGTGATGGCGCGGCCGTGACCGGGTGCCGTCGGCCCGGCCGCGCCGATGGCGGGTCAGCGGGTCGCCGGGTATGCCACGGCGGCGGGCGGCGGCGTGCCGGGCACCACCGGGGCCGACCCGGTGCCCCGCAACGGGGACGGGACCGGGGCCGGTGCCGAGGTGGGAGCGGGCGACGAGGGCGCGACCGGAGCCGGGTGCATCGGCGTGGCCTGATCGGTAGGGAGCTGCGGCAGCGCCTCGGCGACCTTCAAGCCGGAGCGGTCGAGGCTGATCGCGGCGTACGCGGTCAAGTGCGCGCCCACCGTCAGGGCCTGCGCGCCGGTGAGTCGCAGCCGCACGGAGTTCGCTCGGTCATCGCGAGCGTGAATGGCGACCTCGCCGGTCGGCAGCGGCTGCACCGGCAGGAACGCCTCCGCGCTCACGTCGTCCGGCACGCTGTCGGCGAGCAGGTCCACGAGTGCGGCGTAGTGCCGTTGCGTCACCTCGTTGGCGTGCTGCGCGCGGGCGTACTGGGCGGCGTGGACCTCGGGGGTGGCGGCGGTACGGGACCGCTCGTACGCGACCTGCGCGTCCGCCCACGTTATGCACAGGTTATTGATGACGGCGAGGATGTCGTCTCGGCTGGTCATGGTGCGGCTCTCCCTGGAAGGCGAGATCGTTCGAGTCAGGGGTGAAGGCGTCGGCACCGGCGCGGCGGTGTACCGGGGCGGTATCGCCGGGGCGGGCCGGTGCCGCATGGGGCGCGGGCCGGGGGTGGTCGGCGGCCGGGCCGGTGCCGCGTCCGGCGCGGCATGGCGGACGGTGTGCGCGACGCCGGCCGGGACCGGGGCCGGGTGGTGGCGGCCCCGGTACCTACGGCGGTTCATCAGACCGTGAGCAGCTCGAACGCACGGCCCTTGATGTCCGTGCCCGCGCTGGTCAGCGCTCGGGTCGCGCGGACCTCGTCGCTCTTGGCCGGGGCGAAGTGGTCCAGGTACTCGGTGATCGCCTGGTAGCCGGCCCACCGGGTGCCCTTGATCGCCTTCTGCGTGTCCGCGTCCCGGATGAGGTAGCGCAGCGTGCTCATCCGCTGCTTCGCGCTGTTCTTCGTGACGTCCGAGGCGTCATCAGCGAGGGGCCAGACCTGGGCGACGATCTTCTCGAACTCGCCCATGGTGAGCGTCTCGTTGATCATCTTCTCGGCCTCGGCCTCGGCCTCGAACGCCGTGAAGTGCTTCCACACCAGACCGATCGCCTCGCGCGCCTCGGAGATCTTGGTCTTGACGTTGGAGGTGTGCCGGAAGGTGTACGAGCCCTTCGACCGCTTATAGGCCATGCGCTGCGTGTTCGCGCACACGATCCGGACCGGAGTGGCGTCCACGCGCAGCGAAGCGGTGCCGTCATGGCTCGTGGTAGCGGCCAGATAAAGGTCGATGTCGTCAACCCCGGCCACCTTCATCGCCTCCGGCAGCTTCATGGTGACGAAGACACTCTTGCCGCCTCGCATCGAGCCGGCCGTCTCGAAGTGGGCGCCCGACTCGTCGACCAGGAGGTTGAGCACCTCGGCGACTTCCTCGTTCTGCACGCAGGTGTAGTCGTCGCCGACCACCCCGAGGTACTCGGTGGCCCCGGTCTGCGGATTGGTCCGCACGGTCATCCACTTGTCCGGCGAGTCGATCCGGGTGATGCCGTTCTCGGTGACCTCCATGCCGGACAGCGCGATCTTGCGGACGTTCCAGCCGCCAAGCCACGCCTGCTTCATGGCCTCTTCCGCGGTCATGCAGCCCTCGGTGATCTGGCCGAGTCGGTGCCAGGCCGACACATTGGCCGAGGCGAAGGCGGTCTGCCCGTTGGCCAGAGTTTCGAGCTCGTGTGCCATGACTTGTGTTCCCTTTCCGTGCTGGTGAAATGGGGTGCGGCACGCCGCCGAGGATTTGCGACCCCGGCGGCGTGCGGTCAATGTCAATGTTTCCTACCCAGACGAGTGGTTCAAGGCCGCCGGCTGGAGTCGATCGAGGTTTCTCCAGCGAATCTGGCGACCCCGCACGGCGTGGCCACTACGGCGCACCCGCCGGGCCGGATAGACGCCCGTCCGGGCCGTACAGGTAGGTGTGCGCGGTGCGGAACGGGGCCGGTAGGTACACGGTGAACCCGGCGGCGGGCACCATCCGGTAGTGCCGGGTGATGCCCAGGGTCCACCCGGCGGGTTTGTCGCCGTGCGACCCGGGCGGGATCACGCCCGCGCCGGGCCGGTCGGCGCGGACGCGACGGTGCCGGGCAATCGCGATGTGCGGGCACAGCGTCAGTGCCGCGCGCATGCAGTCGGGGTGCCCCGGCGGGTCGGTGAACCGCAGCAATTCCGCTGTGCGCGGCGTGCCGAGAAAAGCCACCCAGTAGCCCATAGGGTCTCCGCACAGCGAGCACCGGCGCGCGGCGGCGAGTTCGGTCGAGGTCACCGTGTTGATCGTGGTGAAGTCCACGCGCGGGCCGATGTGGCCGTCCGGGGACGGGTGCATGTTGACCGGCGGGATCGGTAGGCCGCGCCGCTCGTCGTGGGGCCGGGCGGCCAGCGATGCGGGCATGTCCGGCGGGGTCGGCTCGGCGGGGGTGCCGGGGTGGCCGGTCACGCCGCGCCGCCTTCTGCCGGGCCGCGCCGTACGTCGGTGATGACGAGACCGGGGTTGACGGTCAGGATCAGCGGGCGGGCCGCGTCCCACTGTTGCGGGGTGATCCGGGCGGTGACGGTGTCGAGTCCGGCGGCCTCCATGACGGCCTGTTGCATCGCGGCGGAGTCGGCGTGGTCGAACACGGCGACCATGTCACCGCCCGCGACGAGGTGCACGAGGCCGTCCGGCGGCGGCGTGGCCGGGTCGGTGATCGGGTCGGCCGGTTGTGAGCCGTGCGGGCCGGGGACCGGGCATAGCGGGGTGCCGTCCTGGTGCGATGCGGCCGGGCGCGGCATGGCCTCGGGCATGGGCGGTTCCGACGGGGCGACGGTGCGGGCCGGCTCGCCGCACTCGGGGCATCGCAATAGGACGGGGCGGGGCTGGGTGTTCATCGCGTGTTGTCCTTCCGGGGTTGTCGTGGGATCGGCGGTTGCCGGGGTGGCGTCGGCCTGCGATTCGAGTTCGTCGCATACGTCTTGCGCGGCGCGGCGGGTGCGGTGCGCGTCGTCGGCCCAACCGCCGAGTTCGCGGTCCCACACGACCCAGCGCCGATCACCCTTGCGGTATCCGTTGAGTCGACGTACCTCGTAGCGCCGGGCGCGACCGGGGCCACGGCGGCGCGGTTGCGGGGTCATGAAATCTGCCTCCGTCCGGGATGGGGATTGAGTGCTGCCCGGGGCCGGGCGTGATGCCCAGCCCCGGTGGGGTTTGCTGTCAGGCCGCGTCGGCGGCGGGGGTCGTGTCGGCGCTGTCCGTGCCGGTCACGTCGTCGCTGGCGTCGCTACCGGCCGCGCCGTCGGTGTCGGTGTCGTCGGCGGCCGGGGTGGTCACCGGCGGGGCCATGAGGGCGCGGACATCGGCGGCCGGGGCGGGGGCGTTGTCGGCAACGGCGTACGTCTCCGGGGCTACGCGGGTCATGATCAGCACGCCGCGCGTGGTGAGCTTGCGCTGCGCGTTCACGATCGCGCCGGAGCTGCGCCCGATCTCCTTCGCGATCGCACCGGGGGTCAGCTCGTGGGCGGGGCCACGGTCGCGGTGGAACGCCTCCACGATGCGCTCCAACTCACCCTTGGCCAGCTTCGGCGCACCATCGGTGTTGACCTCGGCGGTGACACGGGCGGGAACTCCGGTGGTGCGCCGCAACGCCGACACACGGCGGATCTTGCGCTCGTGACCGCACGTCGGGCACGCGATGCTGGTGGGCGCGTTGGCCGGGTCTACCGTGGCGAGGTCGGTATTCTCACCGGGCACCCACAACTCGGTGCCGTCGGGCGTGATCGGCAGGCGGCGGGCGGCACCGGCGACCTCCATAGCGGCGAGGATGACCTCGCCCATGGCGACCGACAGGCCGCTCTCGTCAATCGCCGCGTCGGCGGTGATGCCGTCCTCGTGGTCGCCCAGCACCCCGGCCATGATCATGACCTTCAGGTCGGGCTTACGCGGGGCGACCGGCGGGGCGGACACCGGGGCCTCCGGCAGCGCCGCCTCGTCCGCCGGGGCCGGGGTGGCGTCGTCGGCCGGGGCGTCGGTGGCCTCGTCCGCCGGGGTGACGGGGTGCCAGGTGTCGGCGGTCTTGCGGCCCTTCGGGTCAGGCTCGCGGCGGGCGGTGCCGTCGGCTTCCATGGTGGCCAGGGTCTTCGAGACCACGGTGACGGTGAGGCCGGTGGCGTCGGCGAGGTCGCGGGTGGTCATGCCGTCCGGGTAGCTGGTCAGGGCGGCGGTGATGGACTCGACGGCGGCCGGGGTGGCGGTGGTGGTCATGGCGCAGGAACCTCCGGAAATAGGGATGGGAATAGCGTTCCCGCAATGCGCGGTGCGCTTTTGTTTGGTGGGGCGTTTTGTTGCCCACGTCCATGGACGCTCCGCACCAGGGGAATGTCAACCCCCGTTTTCAAGACTCTTTGCGATCCGGCGACCGATACCCAATTTGCCTCGGTTACGTGCCGACAGCAGGCAACCGGAACCGCATTTAACCGGCCTACCGTGGCCGCTCGCCGATTTCTAGGCCGGGGTGGTAGCGCGGTCAGGGTTTCCCGTGTCGGCGCGCGTAGCGGGCCATGGGCGGGCGGCCGGGAATTGGTCGGAAAACGCACCGCGCGCCCGGCCATTGGCCGGGCGCGCGGTGCGGGGCCGGGCAAGTCAGTGTGCGGCGTTGATCATGGCGGTGAGTCCGTCGGTGATCGCGCCCCACCGGTCGGGGCGTACCGGTTCGGTGTTGATGCCCGGCAACAGAATGTGGTGCGTGATGCCGCACCGGTCGGCGGCGAATGCGGCTCTTTCACCAGGCAGGATGACCGCGTATCCGTACACGTCGGCGGGGAACAGGACGGGGTGACGGCCGATCAGCGCGGCCACGGCCGCCAGCGCGGCGGGGGCGGTGTCGGCGGTGAGCGGGCCGCCGGGAACGGCCACCGTTTCGCCGGTGACGCTGTCACCGTCCCCGGTCAGGACGACCAGCGCGGGGGCGTCGCACGTGGCCGCTACGACTTTCACAGCGGCTCGAACGGGGCTGATAGCGATAGCGGTTCCGGCAGTGTTCGTCATTTCCGGCTTCCTTTCTGGCGGGAATTGCTTACGCGTCCATGGACCCTCGGTGCCGCCATGAAGTCAAATCCATGAATGTGTGAAGAATCACTTCACTGATTTACGGGTGAACACCTTTGCTGATCATGAATGGAACCGGGTTGATGGCGTTACTTTCCGTGGCTGGATAGCCGGTGTGGATCTCGTAATGCAAATGGGGTCCGGACGAATTGCCGGAGGTGCCGACATAGCCGATCGGCTGACCGGCGGTCACGGACTGGCCGACTTTCACCATCGGTTGGCGCACCATGTGGCAGTACCGCGACACGATGTCGCCAGCGTGCCGGACTTCCACATACCAGCCGCACCCACCGAGGCCCGGACGTCCGTCGGTGTCGCACGGCATGGCAGCGTGAAACGGGGCGTCCCACGATTGCCCGGCGACGTTGCACCGCACCCGGACCACGACCCCGGACGAGGCGGCCCGGATCACGGTTCCCCGGCCGACGATGAGATCCACCCCGTCGTGTCCCGGCCGGTCGGCGGTGCGGAACCGGGAACCGACCTCGTCACCGGTCACGGGCCGTGTCCACCCGGCCGGGCTCAGCGCCGCGCCGTCGCACGCGGGCAGCGTCCCGCCGGTGAACGCCGCCACGATCACCGAGGCGCGCGCCTCGTGTTTGGCGTAGGCGTCCGGGTACGCCGACCGTTGCACCCGCTGTGCGGCCACGGTGAGCGGCAGCGATTGCCACCCCGGCACCGTCAGAAGGTGTTCATAGAACTTCCCGGCGGCGTAGTCCGGCGACATGATCTGTGCCGGGGTGCCCCACCCCTGACTAGGGCGTTGCTGAAAAAGGCCCAACGAGTCGTGATCGTTGGCCGCGCCCAAGTCGCCTAGATTGGCCAGGTCCGACTCTTGCAACGCCGTGGCGACTGCGATCACCCACCCGCGCACCGGTACCCGCATCCGCTCACCCACGACAACGATCACCGCAGCGTTACCGGCCTGTTCGGCGGTCAGCCCGGCCGGGCTCGCGCCCGTTGTGGTCACCGTCGTGGCGCACCCGGTGCCGTACCCGCCGCCCCACCCGAACACGGCCCCGATCACCCCGGCTGTACCGGCGGCGATCACGATCACGACCGCCAGGAACGCGACCGCGACACCGGCTGTTAGGCGTCCCACCGGGCACCGCCCCCGGCCGGGGTGAGATCGGCCAGGCTCACCCGACCGCCGCGCCCGGCGACCCGCCACACCGGCCCGGCCGGGCCACCGGCCCCGGCCGCGTCATCGGCGGCGGCGGCGGTCGCCACGGTCAGCCCGTCGGGCACCCCGGACCGGGTGAGGTACGCATGCAAATTCAGCTCACGGGCCGCCGTGGGTAGCCAGAACAGCACCGGATACGCCCGGCCCGGCGGTAGCGCGGCGTACCCGGTGAGCTTGCCCGCGACCCGCGACAGCGTTTCGGTGCCGAGATCGACCTCCAGCCAGAACGGCACCGCCCGCCCGCCGGTGTGCCACACGCCGTGACCGTCCGGGCGCACGACCGCGCCGACGGCTTCCCGGCACCGGGCCTCGTTCCACCACCGGATCAGGCGTGCGCCGTCGTGGGTGCGGGCGTGCCCGGTCAGCGCGACGAAGAACCCGTTGACGGTCAGCAGGTGGGCCAGTGTCGGGGACATGGCGAGTCGGGCCGTGGCGTCGCGTACGGCGGACGGGCGCGGCAGCGTGGCCCCGTTGGCGGCGGCAATGATGGCCGCGCCGACCGGGCCGAGGGTCCATCTCCATGATTGCGAGCCGGGGCGCTGGTAGTGCCGGAACCGGTCGAGGATGTCCCGTGCGCGCAGGGTGTTGAGCCGGTTGCGGGCGCGGCCGATGGAGCCGAAGGCGAGGTCGACGAGTTGCTCGGTGGTGAAGGTCTTGTGCTGGTCGAGCAGGTCGAGCAGGTGACGGTCTCGGGGTGTGAGTCTCGTGAGTTCGCCGGCCACGACGGAGGCGGCGAGTCGGCCTCCGGTGGAGGCAGCGCCGGTGGCGCTAGTAGGAGGGATGTCTCTTATCAGTCGGTTCCGGTCCACCAGTCCTCCACACCGTCGTCCACCAGGGCAGGTGGCGTGTTCATGGGGGCGGGTTCAGGCGAGTGTTCGGCCTCGTTGGGTTCCTCGTTGGACCGCTCGTTAGAGGTCTCGTTAGACCCCTCGCCCTGAACAGCGAAGGTGTTACGACCCACCAGCGGCAGCACCGAAGCCTGCTCGGCGGGCTCCGCGTCGGCGCCGGCTGCCACCGTCGCCTGACCGAGCAGCCGCTTACGCTCAGCCCGCGGAAGGCCCGTGAGCTCCCGAGCTGCCTCCCGCAGTTCGCTCGCCCGGCCTTTGATCGCGTCGGGTGGCGGCAGGGTGTCCGCGGTCACCGGTGGGACTGCACGGCCGCCGGCCACCGGACGGAGAACCACCTCGTAGCCGCCGAGCCGGATCAGATCGCCGTCGTCCAGGTACGGGCGTAGGTGGCGGGCCTGGTCGATGGCGTCGCGCGGGGCGAGCGCGAAGTACACCTTGTTGCGGGCGTTGGCGTCGATCGCCTCGACCATCTCCCCGGACAGCTGGCCGAGGAACTGGTGGGCCAGCAGCCAGGAGACGTGCAGGCCGCGGGATTCGGCGAGGGCGTCGTCGATGCCGATCGGCAGGTGCAGGAAGTTGTGACACTCGTCCAGGACCACACTGGCGTCCGGCCGCTGGTCCTCGGGGATGCGGGCGCGGGCGGTGGTGGCCTGCCACAGTCCGGCCAGCAGCAGCGACCCGATCAGCCGGGCCCCGTCTTCCCCGATCACGCCTTTGGGCAGGCGGGCGAGCAGGATGCCGCCATCGAGGATCTCGCCGAACGAGAAGGTGGTGGCCGGCGCCCCGAAAAGTTCCATCGCGAACGGATGCGCGAGTACGAGCCGAAGGCGGGACAGCAGCGGCGCGGCGAGCCCGGCCCGCTGGCCGACCGAGAGGGCGTCGAATCCCTCCCAGAACTCGCCGAGGGTGTTGCCCTCCCAGGCGTTCAGGCCGCGGGTCACCGCCTTGACCCGGGCGGCGCGCCACTTGGCATCCGAAAGCAGCCGGGGCAGTTGCGGGAGGGTGGAGCCCTCGAGGTAGGCGAGAGTGAGCAGGCCGTGATAGCAGAGGTCGGCCTGGCGTGGCCCCCACCAGCGGGCGAACACCTTCGACATCACAGCGGTGACATTGGCGGCCACATCATGCGGGGTCCCGCCGTGCACCCTCGGGTCCAGCAGGTTGATCGCCGGGGGTGCGTGCCGTTCGTCCGGGTCGATCAGGACGAGGCGGTCTCCGGCGTCGGCGGGCATCCGGTCCAGCAGGTCTCGGATGAGGTCGCCTTTGGCCGGGTCGAACGCGGCGACCCCGCGCCCGGCCTCGATGTCGTCGAGGATCAGCCGCATCAGCAGGGTGGTCTTGCCGGTGCCGGTCGGGCCGAGCACGTGCAGGTGATACCGGCAGTCCGCCAGCGAGATCCCGATCCTCGTGGGCGGGCCAGCGTTGGCGACTCCGATCACCTTGCCACCCAGTCCATGCCGCTGATCGAGCGGCACGAGCTGGAGCCGCCGCTCGTGGTTCGCCGCGGTGCTGGTCACGGTGCGCTCCACACGGTCGGCTCGCCGTCGTCGCGCCGGGGCTGCGGACGGGTCCGGGCAGTCCGGGGTTCGACGGCCGGTCCGGCGCGGAAGACGTCGCGGCCACCGGGCCGCCGCCGCGACGCGGCAGCCGGAAGCCCGTGCACGGCCGGTTCGATCGGCAGCCCGGCCAGCGCCGCGACCTCATCCACCCCGGCAAGGCTCATCTGCTGCGGGCGCACCCACCGATCGGCCGCAGCAGCCGCGCCTCGGCGCAGGCGCCGCCGGCTGAAGTGCGCCGACAGCAGCCCGAACCCGCCGGTGATCGCGGCAGCGGCCGAGCGCGCGGCCTCCTTCGTCGGGCCGCCGGCGGTGGCGAAGACGGCCACGAGGAAGTGCGGACCAGCCTGGTACTTGAGCCGAGCCCGGCGGGCCAGCTCGGTCAGGTACAGATCGGTCACCGTGGTCCGAGGATGGCTCGCTCGGCTTGCATGGCTCGATGAGCCGGGCATGAACACGCTGGCCACGCCCAGCAACGCCTTGCGCAGGCCGTCGGTGAGCAGGACGGCCAACCACAGGGTGCCGCTGGGGCGACGGGCGCGCTCCGGGTGGGTCATCGCCCGGTGCAGCACCCGCAGCCGGTAGGCGGGAGCGCGGCTGAGATGCACCTGGAGCAGCCCGCCGCCGGTACGCCCGGCTGCGGCGAGACCCTCGTACACCGCGCGGAGCTGGTCTTCGTCGGGCTGGGCGTTCGCCCAGGAGCGCGGTGTCGCGGTCGGCGGGTCCTCGACGAGGGGTAGCGAGTCGGGCTGGGTGGGCCGTAGCGCCACGGTGGTCGACGTCTCGGTGATCGCGACGCGCGGGGCGGCGGTTTCCTGGACACGGACGCCGGGCCAGGCGCTCTCCAGGTTGCGGCGCACGGCCGTCGCGGTGATGCCAGGTGAAAGCCAGAGGCCGCACCGCATGCCATGGGCGTCGGCGCGGACTTCCCACACCAGCCGCGCCGGGCGCAGCGACCACCGGCGAGGTGCGGGCAGCAGCGTGGCGAGCAGCCGCCACAGCCCGACGGTGGCGGCCGGGCTCGCGGACACCGGCGGGATGATCTCCAGCCACCGCGCCGTGCGGACGTGTGTGCGCCACACCCGGCGCTTCCACGCTCGCCACGCCACCCTGAGCGCGATGAGGACGGCGATGCCGGCCGCCCAGAGCGGCCACCCGTCGCGCAGGCTGTGCCACAACACTTCGGGGGCGTTCTGGCCCCAGGTGCCGCACAACAGCTCGCCGATCACCGAGCCGGGGATGCCGTTCTGGCCCGGGACGCAGCCGAGTGGGGACGGCTGCGGGGACGGGGACGACGCCGGGGACGACGGTCCCAGCAGCGGAGACGACATCGTGATGAGCGGGGACGACAGAGCGGACAAGATCATGGCGGGTCTCCGATCCGGGAGAAGGGATCAGCGGCGCGGCGCGGCCGGGCCGGTGACGACCAGGTCGTGTTCGACGTCGTCAGAGGCGATGCTGTGGAACGCCACCCGCGACGCCCCAGCCGCGAGCAGGGCATCGCCGCGTTGGCAGGACAGCAGGAATGCGCGTTCGCCGCTGGTAAGCCCGAATGCCTCGGTGACCGCGTCGATGGCCTGCGGCGCCTGCCGCAGCAGCACCTGCGTGGCCGCGTTCGAGACGACCGCCCGGCCCACCTCGGTCGAAAGGACATCGGCAGCGTCCTGGGTGATCACGCCGAGCCCTGCCTCGTACTTGCGGGCCGACTTCGCCAGCCGGAACAGGAACTGCGCCCCGAGGCCCGCGCGCAGCATCAGCCACGCCTCATCCACCAGGACGAGACGCCTGCGTCGGGCACCGGCCTGGTGGGAGGTGCTGACGGTGCGCCAGATCGCGTCCAGGATCAGCAGCGTCCCGACCGGCTTCAGCTCCTCCGGCAGGTCCTTGATCGCGTACACGACCAGGTGCCCGGCGGCGGCCGTGCTGGTCGGGCCGTCGAACAGGCCCTTGAACGACCCGGCAACGTACGGGTAGAGCCGGGCGGCCAACACGCGGCCCGCCTCGCCGGACTCGTCCAAGGCGGCGACGACGTCGGCCAGCAGCGGCGCGGGCCGCCGCCACGTACGCGGATCGGACGTGATGCCCTTCGCCCGGTACGCGGCCAACACCGCAACGTCGAGGGCGGCGGCCTCCTCCGGCGACACCCCGGCCCCACCGGTCAGCACCGCAACGAAGGTCTGCATGAACAGCGCCCGGCGTACGAGCGCGTCCTCGCCGTCGCCTGCCGACAGATCAAGAGGGTTGATCCGCACGCCAGGGACGCCGGGCCGGATGATCGTCCCTCCGACCGCGTCAGCCAGGCGCACATATTCGTCTTCCGGGTCAATGACGAACGCCTCGACGCCCTGGTAGAGGTTGCGCAGCAGGTCGAGTTTGGCCAGGTAGGACTTGCCTTCACCGGACCGGGCGAGGATGACGGAGTTGTAGTTCGGCTGGGCCCACCGGTCCCAGACCACCACGCCGGGCGAGTGCAGGTTCAGCCCGTACAGCACGCCTTCGCCGGTGGTGCTGGGCAGGTCGGGGCTGGTGAACGGGAACGCGGCGGCGAGCGCGTCGGTGTCGAAGATCCGCGTCACGCCGAGGGCGTCGAAGGCGAGGGGCAGGCCGGTGATCCAGCCCTGTAGCTGCCGCCAGGTGGCCGGAGCCACATCCAGCAGCAGCGACGCGGCCAGGGCGCGGACCTCGGTCGCCCGGTCCGTGAGCTCCGGTTCGCTGTCGGCGTGCACCGTCAGGTAGAGACCGAGGCGGAACAGGCGGGCTTCGCCTCGGGCCAGCCGGGAGGCCAACTCGGCGGCGTCAGCCGCGGCCGCGTCCAGCTCCGGATCGTCGAGGCGGCCCTTGGTGGCGTCCTGCCGGCGCGATGCCTCGAACCGCGAGCGCTGCTTGCGCAAACGCTGGGAGGCGATGACCGGCGGGACGGGTTCGATGTGCAGCGAGACATCGACGCGGCCGGGGTAGGACAGCAGCGGCTCGAGCCAGCCGGGACCGATCTCGGCCGGGTAGCCGGTCACGGCCAAGGTGGCGGTGTAGCCGTCCCCGACCCGTACGGATCGTCCCCCGACCTCGACCGCGTCCGGGCTGCCGGGGACGACCGTCCCCGGCTCGGGGACGGCGCCGGGACGGCGACGCGACAAGAAGTTCAAAGCTGCTCGCTTTCATCGAAGTCGGCACCCGGCCGGTGGACAGCCGGGCCGAGGGCGGCGGACGGGTTGAGGGCACCGGCCAGCACCGCGGCGGTGTCCTCGGGGCCGAGTTCTCGGGCGGCGACCTCGCAGCCGGACAGCGCCCGGACCGCCTCGGCGGCTTGGTGGACGGTGTGGCCGGGGCTGCGGGTGCTGCGCACGGCGACGGTGACCTGCCGGTGCAGCAGCTCCCACCGGGCGGCGAGGTCGTCGAGGAACGCGGCGTGCGCGCGGGCGGCCTCCTCCAGGGCCGGGTGCGGCAGGCCAGGCGCGTCGGCGCGGAGCCGATCGGCGAGATGGGTCAGGTCCACCCGCTGAGCCTGGACGTGGACTTGGGTGGGTCCGTCGAGGCTGTGCAGCCAGCGGGCGAACGCGGCGACCAGGCCGTTCTGCTCGGCGGCCGTGCGCAGCCCGAACGCCACCGTCGAAGCCGTGACCAGGCGGGTTGTGCCGTCCGGGCCGAGGTCGATCAGGCCATCGTCGGTGATGCCTCGGGCCGGAAGTTGTAGCGGTGCGGGAAGCGGGAGCCGGTCGCCCGGCCCGGCCGTAGTGGCAACCCAGGCGGGGGCCGGGGTGATCGGGCCGTCGGCCGGGACGAGCCGGTGCGGTGCCCGGCGGTGCCGGACCGCGTTGAGTAGCCACCGGTCGAGGCTGATGCCGTCGCGGCGGCCGACGGCCAGGAAAAACGCCGCTCCAGCGATCGGGACCGCGCCCACGAGGAACAGCCACGGAGGGACCAGCGTGGCCACGGCAGTCCAGGCGGCGTAGAGCAGCAGGCCGGTGAGGGTCAGGATGACCAACTGGTGCCAGGTGAGGCCAAACGCGACCCGATCTTCGCGTTCGACGTCAGCGGGGATACGGGCGCGCATCGGCGGCTCGTCGCTATGGCGGCTCACGATTTACCTCCTCGGGGACGGCGCCGCACCGGCGGCGGGGACGGCGGGGACGACTCCGTCCCGGTGTCTCTGGCCTGCGAACTCGGCGGCGGCGCAGCGGGACGGAAAACGGGGGTGGTGGTGCCGCGCGCCGCGGGTCGCGGGGGCGGCTGCGTCGCCGAGGCGGGCGGCGGTGTCGACGCCGCGCCGGTGGCCGGAGGGGCCTGCCGCCGTGAGCTGGTGGAGCGGCCGGGACTCGGCGTGGCCGGCGGTTCGGCGGCTCGCCGTGCCGCGGTCGGCCGCTGTGTGGGTGCCTTCTTCGTCGTTGCTGGGTCTGCCGCCGGTTTCGAGGTGTTCGGCGGGCTCGGCCGCGCGGCCGGCGCGTTGGAGAACACGGGTGTGACCGGGGCCGGAGGCCGACGCGGCGCCGTCTGCTTTGTCGCAGAGGAAAACGTTGCCGCAGGTGGCGGCCCACTCGGCGACGGGCTCGACGGCGGCGGACTGCTGTTGCTGAATGCCGGGTTTCCGGCTGGCGTGCTCGGCCGGGCAGTGCTCGGGCCCGGCGTGGGCGGATGGGAGAACGACGCGGCCGGAGCAGGACCGGACGGAGCCGGGCTGGGCGTAGCAGGCGGCGCCAGGGTGCTGAACATGGGCGGCCCGTTGACCCCTGCCGGTGCCGGTAGCGGGGTCTGGGCGGCCGGAGCGTGGCTGAACTGGACGGGGGCGGCCGTCCCCGGTCGTGACCTGGCCGGGGACGGTGCTACTCGGCGGGTGGGGACGGGCCGGGTCGTCGTCCCCGCCCTGGCAGTGCTCGTGGCGGCCCGGCTCGATGGGGCGTTGCGGCCCACGCCGAGCAGCCCGGCGGCAGCGCCGAGGGTCTTGAAGGTGATGTATGCCTGAAGGAGCTGCCCGAGTAGCCCTCGGCCCTGGCTTTGCAGCCCGATCGGGGCGAGGACGAACTGTTTCATCAGGCCGGGCAGCTTGATCAGCAGCCACAGCATCGTGATGCAGACCAGGACTCCGAGCAGGCCCTGCGTGCTGGCCGGGATACCCAGCACCTTCATACCTGTCGGGGTCAGGAACACCTTGACCGTGGCGAGCACGATCGCGGCCTGGCCGACCTGCAGGCCCGCGCACGCGCCGACGGCTCGCCACCAGGTGTAAGCGATGCCTTCGGTCTGCGGTGTGGCGTGCAGGACCAGCACGATCGGACCGATGCCGACCAGCACGATGAACACGCCGACCCGACCCACGAAGGTGATCAGTGCGACGATGCCCAGCGCGGCGGCGGCGATCCCGAGCAGCCCGAACATGATGTTGACCGCGGAGCCGGTCAGCGCCGACATCAGGTATTCGCCTATCGCGTCAGCGGCGGCCTGCGGGTCGACGCCTTCGCCCATCACGCCGACGGTCAGCGCGTTGGCGACCTCGATGATCTTTTCGCAGATGATCAGGCTCAGGTTTGAGAGCAGGGCGCCGGCGGCGACCCGAGGTGCGATCTCCTTGAGTCCGTACTGGGTTTGCACGGTCTCGCGCGACATGACGATGAAGCAGCCGGCCAGCACGAGTAGCCCGTAGAGGGCGTTGGCGGTAACCATGCTCGTGGTCCACACCGCCCTTACCGCCGGATTGCTGGTGAGGTCGGGCGTGGACAGCACGGTCGAGCCGAGCGCCTTCAGGACCGGGTCGATGGTCTTCTTGGCGACCCAGATCAGGAAGTCGTTGATCGCCTTGCGGATCTGCCCGGGGATGTCGAACAGCCCCGGATCGTCATCGTCCCCGCTGCCCGGAGTCGGGGACGGCTGTGGGGACGGCTGTGGCATTTGCGGGGACGACGGCGTGGTGGGACTCGGTCCGTTCGGCGGAGGCGTCGGAATCGGGGACGGCGTGTTCGCCGCAGGGGACGGCGCCGGGGACGAGGTTCCCGGCGCCGGAGCGGGAACCGGGGACGGGTCCGCCCACGCCGCCTCCGCGGCGACCAGCCCGACGAGCATTGCGGCGACGAACACGAGCGCGGTCCCGATGAGGCGGCGGACGGTGCGGTGGCGGGCCATCAGTTGGTCCACGCCGCGATGATCGTGAGCAGCAGCGGGACCAGCAGCGCTCCGACATAGCCGATAGCAGCGCTACGGAACGCCGTTTTGCCCTTCTCCACCTCGCCCGGCTCGCCGCTGGTGTAACGAAGGAAGCCAACGGTCAGGCACAACGAGGCATAGGCGCCGAGAAACCCCATCATCCATACGCGGACGTTGATGAGCACCGCGCCGATCGAGTCGGCAGCGAGCACCGTGTCGGCCGGCACGGCGGCGAAGGCCGCCTCCGGCGCCGCACCGAGTAGCAGAACCGCGGCGGCGATGGCGGCGGCACCGAGGAGCCGGACGGCACGAGTGAGCTGGTGGCGGCGGTCGCCGGTGGGGCGGCGCGGCGGCGGAATGGGCTGTTTCAGAGGGTGGCGGTTCATCAGACGTGGGCACCTCCGGGTGGCCCGGACCCCGGCGTCAGAGCGCGCGGGGTCCGGGGCGGCACGGATGAAGGGATGCGGTGAATCCCGGTGCGACCGGCGCGGATGGCCGTCCTCCTCATCAGGGAAGGGGCGAGCCGTCACGGGTTGTCAGCGCCGTCAGCGGGGCCGGTCGAGCGGGGTCACCAGGTGCGGAAAAGTCCCGCACTAAGAGATACAGATTTCGGCGTTGTTTTCGACAAGCCGCAGGTCAGCTCCGGTGCTAGAAGTCCGCGCGCAGGGTCATGGTCGCTTCGGCGATGACCTCCGCGTCCGGGTCCGACAGCAGCCCGGCACGCAGGGCCGCCACGAGCAGGCCCTCAGCGCGGTCCCGCGCCTTGTAGATCGCCTTGGCCCCCTTGCTGAGGCTCTCGGCGTACTCGGCGACCGACGTCCCGGCCAACCGGGTCGCGCCGATCAGCTCCGCGTCGGCGGCGGTGATCACCCCGGCCGTGACCGCACGGGCCAGGACAACGTCGGGGTGCCCGGCTCCCGGCCACAGCGCCATGGTGTCGAGGTGATCGGTCTCCCGGCGCGGCTCGCTGGCCCGCAGCTCGGCACGGGCGGTGGTGATAGCGGCACTGAGCAGGCGCTGCACCACCCGGGCACCGGACGGGCTGACCGTGCGCAGCGCGGCGACGAAGCCGGTCAGCAGCTCGGCCTGCACGTCACCGGAGTAGTGGCGCAGCCGGTAGGCGGCCTGCCGCAGGCCCGGCAGCGCCACCCCGACCGCGCCGACCACCCAGGCCGAGCCGTCGGTACGGGCGCCCTCGATCAGCAGCCGCCACACCTGGTCACTGGTGGTGTGGCCGCACGACGGGTGCATCAGTATCGAGGCCAGCTCCGACAGCACGATCCGGCGACGCGGCAGGCCACCGCCGAGCGCCGCGCCGTCCACCGACAGCGGCTCCGGGCCCGTGGTGAGCAGGCGCAGCGCCGTCGCAGCTACGTCGAAGGGTTGCTCACCGAGCACCAGACGCGGAGCATCCGCGCCGGCGGGCACGGCGGAACGAACAGACTTGGACATCAGGATTCCCCCGAGAGGTGGGTGGCGAGTGCCCGGCGGCTCGCTGGCCGCCCGGCGGGAACGACACCCATCCCGCCACTCGGGTTGAACAGATCTTGAACACGCTGATCTTGTTCAACGAGTCACTCTGCGTATGCGATGACGGCTGGCGCACCGAGCACGAGGGGCGATCTGGCCCACCGGTCTCCCCGTGTTGCTGGCCTCGCGCCTCGCTGTTCAACGTCTTCTCGGCGGTAGGAAACCTGTACGAGCCAGGCGGCGACGGCGCGCGTGAACATCGATGCGCCCGTGAGCGGTGAAGGCGTCAAGAAGCCTTCTGGTGAGACGACGCGGCGCGGCGTGTTCAAGCCTCTCTGGAGGAGCACCCACCCTCTCTGATCGTGTTCAACATCCACCTTGATCTTGTTCACGTCGCTTCGGATCTTGTTCAACAGCTCTGATGATCTTGTTCAAGTCGGGCTGAGACGTGAAGCCCACGTCGCCGCCAGAAAAGTCCGAGTGGGCCAGCGTCACGGCGAGAGACGAGACGAGCCATCGTCGGCGTGAGCTGGGTGTTCAACCCCTTTAGACGATCTTGTTCAAGGAGATATGACTGCGCTCATGAACCAGCGTGCGGGAGCCGACGCGAGGACCCGATGTCGAAAACCGGGCCGAAATCTGTATCTCTATATGTCAGCGTTCGTCGGCGGACGTGGCCCACCACCCATGCCGCAGACCGAGCCCACCGATAACCGCCCGCCTCGCGCCCCCATCGGCCTACTGCTCGTCCCGCCGCACACCCACCGACCGCGCAAGCACTCCGGCGCGACCCTGCCCGACTGGTACGGCATCCACCCCGAGCACGTCGCGCACCTGATCGCCCGCTACACCCGCGACGGCGACACCGTGCTCGACCTCGACGCCCACCCAACTATCGCCGCAGCCGCCCGCCACCTCCACCGCCGCGCAGCCGTTCCGCACACGCAGCGTGAGGCTTCGCCCGAGCTCGATGAGCCGCACATCGCGGCAGACGGACTCTCGGCTGGGCTGGTCGTCGCGACCCTCCCGCGCCTGGACGTCGACAGCCGTGACACCCCGGCCCTCAGCCGCGCCATCGATGCGTGGCGGGCGCACCTGCGCCCCGGCGGGTACCTGCTCACGCTGCTCACCGCCGGGCCGGGAACCGGCGCGATCGGGCATCGCTCGATCGTCATCGCCGCCGCCCGCGCCGCCGGGCTGATCTACCACCAGCACATCCCGGCGCTGCTCGCACCGCTGCCGGAGGCCGAGCCCCGCACCGGCCTCGACGCCGCCAGCCGGCCGCCGCTGCTCGACGGCAAGCACGTCCGCGCTCACCGCGACCTGCTCGCGTTCGCCTCGACTACCCCGGAGGCCACCGATGCCTGACACGCCGTCCCCCTCTCGTCGTGGCGCCGAGAAAGGCAATCCCGCCGTGGCTGGGCTCCTCGCCCAGGGCTACCCCGGCTCGGTCTGGCTCACCGGCCAGCAGCCCTCCCGAGAGTTGCGTAAAGGCCGCTACGTCGCCGAGTCGATCACCCACCCCGGCAAGATGCTGCCCACCATCGCGCGCTACGCCATCAACACCTACACCGACCCCGGCGACCTTGTCGCCGACCCCATGGCCGGAATCGGCACCACCGTCGTCGAAGCCATGCACCTCAACCGACACGGCATCGGCGTCGAATACGAGGATCGATGGGCAGCCCTGGCCGCCGTGAACGTCGCCCTCGCCACCAAGAAGGGCGCGGCCGGCACCGGCGAGATCTACACCGGCGACTCCCGACACCTGCCCTCGCTACTGCCTGCACGCGTCCGCGGCACCGTCGCGCTCGTGGTGACCTCGCCCCCGTACGGGTCCTCCACCCACGGCCACGTCCGCACCCCCGGCCCCCGGCGCGGCAAAGTTCGCAAGATCCACCACCGGTACGGCGGCAGCGACAACCTTGCCTACCGCGACCACGACACCCTCGCCGAAGGCTTCACCGAAATCCTCACCGGATGCCGGACCATCGTGCGCCCCGGCGGCCACGTCGTCGTGACCGCTCGCCCGTACCGCCGCCACGGCGAACTCATCGACATCCCGGGCATGGTCGTGTCCGCCGGAGAAGCTGCAGGGCTGGAACTGGTCGAGGAGTGCGTCGCCTTGATGGCCGGCGTCCGCGATGGCCTGCTCGTACCCCGGGCGTCGTTCTTTCAGCAGACGAACGTTCGCGACGCCATCGCCAACGGAGATCCGGTATGGCTCAGCCAGCACGAAGACGTAATCATCCTTCGCGCAACCGGGGCGGTGACTGGATGACCTCCGCCGACCTGCTGGAGACCATCAACAACCCGCGGCTTGATCCCTTCACCCCATTCCGGATGGATCGACGGGCACGCGCGGCGCGCGCCGCGAACGCCGATCGCGGTGGCAACGCCACCGCCCCTTGGCCGCGCCCCGGCCAGGACGCTGAAAGGACATCTCATCCGTGCCCGCCCTACCCACACTCCACTCTCGCCAATCCCGGCGAGCTGTGCTCACAGGCCACTGCGTCCTCCGAGGCAGGTCGCCCATGAGCGCGCCCGCCACAGACGACTGGCAGCCCGACCCGCTCCTGACAATCGACGACGTCGCGGCATGGCTGAGCAAACCGAAGAACACCCTCTACGCCTGGCACAGCCGGCGCAAGGGACCACGCGCCATCCGAGTCGGCAACACACTGCGCTACCGACGCAGCGAGGTCGAACGCTGGCTCGACGCCCACACCGACCCGGAGCGCTGAGCCTTGGCCCGACCCCCACTACCCATCGGCACCTACGGCACGATCCGCACCGAGCAGCTCGGGCCTAACCGATTCCGCGCCCGAACGCGCTTCCGCGACTACGACGGCAAGACCCGCGACGTGGAGGCCACAGACGTCAGCGGTCCGGCAGCCACCCGAGCGTTGAAAGTCAAACTGCGTGACCGCACCATCCCCAACGACGACGAGATCAATCGCGACACCCGCATCACCACGTTGAGCCAGAAATGGATCGACGAGCTCACCGACGAGCAGCGAATCGCACCACAGACCATCGACCGATACCGTGGCACGCTGCGCACCGCAATCCTTCCGGCCCTCGGTGAACTCCGGATCCGAGAAGTGACGGTAGGACGCCTCGACCGGCTCCTCCGGGAGATAGCCAAGAACCACCCCTCCAAGGCCAAGGGCGCGAAGGTCGCCCTCAGCCAGATGGTCGCCCTCGCGGTACGCCACGGCGCCATCCCCACCAACCCCGTCCGCGACACCGGGCGACTCCGCAAGCCTCGCCGCGAGGTGACCGTCCTCGACACCGAGCAACTCGAAGCCGTCCGAACCGCGATCCGGGATTGGCAGCAACCCGTCCCCGGCAAACCCGGACCTCGGCACACCGGCGACCTCGCCGACATCATCGACCTCATGCTCGCGACCGGCGCCCGCATCGGCGAGATCCTCGCCGTTCGGTGGTCGGACCTCGACCTGACCACGAGCCGTCGCATTCTGACGATCAGCGGCACGCTGGTCTACGTCAAAGGCAAAGGCGTGTTCCGCCAGGACTGGCCCAAGAGCGAAGCCGGCTATCGCACGATCGTCCTGCCTGGATTCGCGGTCGGGATGCTCCTGGCCCGCAAGCTCACCGCAGCCGACAACGACCACGACGCCGTCTTCGCCTCCAGAAACGGCACCTGGCTCCAGCCCAACAACGTCCGCCGCCAGTGGCGCCAGGCCCGAGCAGACACCGACCTCACCTGGGTGACGCCCCACACCTTCCGCAAGACCGTCGCCACTCTCATCGACGACGAGGCAAACACCAAGAGCGCCGCAGCTCAACTGGGCCACGGCAGCGAGGAGGTCACCACCACCTACTACATCGCCAAACCCGCGATCGCCCCGGACAACTCAGCAATCCTCGAACGACTCGGAGCCGACCGGACGACCGCCGCAACCCCGGCGCGCAACCGCAGCCAACCGACCGAATGATCGCCAACGCTGCCCACTGATCACCAGTGACGAACCTGCCCGCCAAGTCAGGTAAAGCAGGGGTTTTCGGGGGACGGTTCAAAACAGAACAGGCAAAAGCAAAAGCCCTGACCAGCAATGTTGCTGGTCAGGGCTTTTCAATGGTCGGGCTGACAGGATTTGAACCTGCGACCCCTTGACCCCCAGGCAAATCATGATCTTGAATGAGCTCGGTCAACACGTCAGTGAGCTGCGCAGATGCGTCCCCGATCGTCCATGAGCGTCCACCGCGATCACCGGCGATCGTCACCCAGTTAGTCACTCAGGCAGTGTCTGTGCATCAACCGCAGGCTAGCTCTTCGCCAGACGCTTGAGGACACTATCGATGAAAGCCCTTACTTCATCGGCGCTTTGCACATCTTCCACCGCCAGTCGCTCAATAAGACGAAAGCCTGCATTTTTCATAAGGCGGTCCCTGCTTTGGTCAGCAGCGACCCTCCTTGAGTGATTGCCGCCATCAAGCTCAATAATCGCGGCCCTACCTTCATACACAACCAGAAAGTCGGGCTCGAAATTTCTTCCCACAATTCGCTGAGCAGGAAGTGGGAATATCGACAAAGATTCGGTTTCCGGCAGACTCTCTTGCTTTTCCTTAAGCAGTCCGTAGAAACGAACTTCAAGTGCATTGGAGAATTGCAAGCCATCTTCTTCGAAGCGCTTGACATTGTGCCGAACCGAACGGCCCTGGTTGTTTGCCTTCGGCGGCTCTGATATCGCTTGCTGGACAAGTTCACGCCAGTTCAAGGGTACGGGCGGCACCCTTTCCTTAAGAACAATTTGCGTCAGGTCACGATCGTCGTTTTGATCGACGGACTTTAATGTTTCAAGAATGTCCGTCAGAAGCTGGTCCGTGAAACGCGTAATGTTCTCCGTTTCGACCTCGATGATCGCGATGGCGTCTCTGTCATCCCATTCCTGAGTGACCCACTCAACGTTAAGCTTGCTCACCATGAGAATGTCCGACGCTAAGTCATCTCGACCTCGGCGTTGCGCTAGGAGTGCAGCAGAACCAAGAAGCTTCTCGTTTCGCCAACGCGTTTTTTCGTCATCGCTAAGCTCGTCGCTCGCAAGGATAGAGTCGATCGTCTCGTGCTCTGGTGATGTCAAGAAGGTCCTCCCCTATGCACTTTCACCGGCCAGTATGGACTAACGATGTGGTGTCAAGCGAGCCTTGACGCCTGCCCCGGTACCAAAGAGTCGGTGCCGGGGGTGGTGGCGCGCGCCCCGATGCGGGCAGGCCCTCGGCCTGCCGCTTGACCACCTGACCGCTAGGGTCGCAGAGGCTCCGAGGCTCAAGGGCGGCCGCTCGCGGCCGTCGCTTGCGACGCGAAGCGCCCTTGACCTCGGAGGGGCGGCCCGAACACACTGCGCGCAGCCGCCCCCGGCACCGACGGCCGTGACTCGCGCTGCGGCCGGCGCGGCAGCTCGGCCGCGTCGCCCTGGCCGCGCCGGTCGGCTGCCGTAACCTCTCTTCACTACCCCCGACCGCCCGACGTCTCGGCGGCCCTCGGTCGTCCGCCCTGCACGCCAGCCGACGGGCGTCGGCGAGCTCGGGCTAAGCGCCAGCGGCGGCACGAGTTCGCGCCCAGGCGGCGGCGTGAGCGGCCCGTTTCGGGCCGCCTTGAAGACGTACAGAAAGTTTGAACAAGATCCGGCAGCCGACCGGCCTTGGCTTCTGGTCGGTGACTCTCATTGCTGCAGCGGATACGGTCAGGTCCCGCCGATCGCCCGTGACGTAATAGTTCCCACCCGGTAGCGTGGGAGCCGTGGATGAGCCTGATCGATCCGACGCGCTCCGGACCAAGGTCTTTGGGGAGCGAACCGTCTACGACAACCCGTGGGTACGTCTCACCCTTGTAGATATCGAGCCGCCTGATGGGCACAGGTTCGAGCACCATGTTGTACGCCTTCAAACAGTTGTACTTACTGTCGTCATTGACGAACACGACCGTGTGCTCATGCTCTGGCGGTATCGGTTCGCTACGGATGAGTGGGGCTGGGAGGTACCTGGCGGTATTCTTGAGAAGGGCGAGGATCCGGCTACTACAGCCGTTCGCGAGGTTGTAGAGGAAACTGGATGGCGACCGGACCGGGTCAAGCAAATAGCAGCCTTTCAACCTATGCCGGGGATGGTAGATACTCCGCATAAAATCTATCTCGGAACTGATGCCGTGAAGGTCGGCGATCCCACTGACCTAGAAGAGGCTGGACGAATTGATTGGGTGCCTTTGGATTCGGTACCTGAACTCATCGCAAAGGGTCAGATCCTAGGATCAGGATCGATGGTCGGACTGCTGTACCTACTCGCTAATCGAACTGATTCTGGTGTGCGCCCTCGTTAAGGCATCAGCGCCAGCCGCTCGATGCGAAGTTTCTGGCGGATAGACCCAGCCTGCTTGGCAAGCTTCCGTCCCTCTGTAGCATGAGCGCGCGCTTCAGAGCGGTCGTCGAGGGCCAAGTAGGCTTTCGCCAGGTCACAGTGCAACGCTGCTGCCGCCCGTGTGCTTACGATTCCACCACCATCAACAGCGGCTTGGAGTTGATTGATGGCCGTCTCGTCACCAAGCGTCGCCAGGGCGTTTCCGCGCCATCGGGCCAGATGAGCCTCATTGAGGACGATGAATGGCATTTCCGGGTCAACAGCGTCGGGTCCAGCAGGTAGCAACTGAGACGCCTCATCGAAACATTTTTTGCTGGCCGTCACTTCGTTCGCGGCAGAAAGCACCTCAGCCTTAGCGGCATAGACCCAGGCCTGAAAACGCGCTGGCACCTTGGTTCCAGCCTCGCTTAGAGCTTCCCCTACGAGCTCAACCGCCGACGCAATATCACCGACATCGACGAGAACGAACGCCTGTTGAGCCATCGCATGCGCAAGTAGAACGGTGTCGCGGGCTTCCAATGCTGCGTATCGTGCGGTCTCGTGGTGCCGCCACGCTCGACTGATTGCCCCGACGTCGAGAGCCTGCCATGCCGCAAGTGCTGCCGCATCAGCCAGGACCGCGGCGAGTGGCCGTCGAATCGACGGAAGGATCGCGTGGGATAGAGCCTCCTGGACTGTAGTTAGGTGCGCGTTCATCTGGTCAACCAGCGCGGCTCCTCCAACTCGGCAGTCCATGGCTCGTAGATAGTCGGTCTGGGCCGAGAGCAGACTTGCTGTGGTGTGGTCGATCTGCCTCGCCGCTGCGACTCTCGCTGCAAGAGCGGCGTACTCCGCGCTCTCGTTGTCAGTCTCTCCGGGGTCGCCGACAGGCGCGAAGAGCTCATCGTCGGTCATACCGTAGATGGCTCGAAAAAGCGATCGGTAAGGCTCGTTGACTGCCCGCTTCCCGTTCTCGAAGTTCGACAGCAGTATCTGAAGGCTGCTGGGGCTAGCGATCGGGAGCCCTGATACTTCAGCACGGCGTGTCAACTCTTGTATCACCTGGCTCTGCTTGAGGCCACGAGCCGTACGCGCCGCCTGCAAGCGAGTCTTCGGCATGTCCGATCTCCTGTTCTGGCAACACTTCTTGATCAGCAGGTACTGATGTGATTACGCCTCGTACAGGTTAACAGATGACTGTTAACTATTGTTCTTTGTCGCTGCCTTAACCCATGTCGTTTCCTTGTCTTGCGGGCCGATCGGCTCGAACACCAAAACCGGGTCGCAGGACCCCCAAGGCGAAGGAGACCTTCGTGAAGCTGTACGTGGACACGACCGGTAAGCAGGTGACGGTCTCGAAGCAGACCGAGCCGAAGAACGACCAGAACGGCAACCAGCGTTCCGAGAAGAACACTGGCCGGCTCATGTGGTCCACCCAGGTCATCGTGCTCGACGAGACCGGCGGTGAGGTCATCACCATCACGACGGCGGGAGAAAAGCCGAACGTGACGGTGGGACAGCTCGTCGCCATCGAGCAGTTGGAGGCCATTCCGTGGGCGACCAACGGGCGTAACGGCGTCGCGTTCCGCGCGGTGTCGCTGAAGCCGCTCCAGGCTCCCTCGGCGAAGTAGGCGCTTCGCAACCCCATCCGTACTGCCGCCCACGTGTCCGGGCCACATCTGATCTGAGCAGCCTTACCGCTGCTGCACCCTGCTCATCCTGGCTGGCCGGGACGAGATTTCGTTCCGGCCTCTGGCCGTTCTGTGCGGCCAATTCTCTTCTATCTGAAAGGAACTATCGTGTTCCGTTACTACGTCTCTTACGCATTCCAAGGACCGATGGGCGTCGGCATGGGCGCTCTGGACTGGAACACCCCGCAGCGTATCTGCGACATGGACGACCTCAAGCCCATTCAGCAGTTCCTCGCCGAGAAGAAGCACGCCAACGTCACCATCCTGGGCTTCTCGCTCTACGGCTCGAAGAAGCCGAACACTGAGCCCAACCCTCAGCGCGGCAGCGCTGGCACTCGCGCCCCGCGTGGGCGCTGATCCAACAGTAGGAAAGCGCGGGGCCGGTAACGGTCGCATACCTGCCGGCCCCACGCCCAAACCCATCCAACCCGCAAGGGAGGACGTGTCGTGTCCAAATCTACCCGTCCTGGCCGTTCTGGGCGAGGCTCCGGAACTGTCACCGTCATCGAGCAGCGGGTTCACCGCTCTGCTGCTGAGAACGCGCGTTTCGCGTTCATCCTCACCGCCATCGTGACCTTCCTGGTCGCCTTGGTCGTGGCCAAGAGCCACATGCATCCGCTGCTGGCCGCTTTCGTTGCGGCTCCGATCGCCGCTGCGTGCGGCGCGCTCGTCTGGGGACTGGTCCGTAGCTGGCCGGTCCTGCGGCTGATCTGGTGGTGGACCCCCGAGATCACCTTCACCGTCCTGATGGCGTGGGGCTGGACCGCCCTGGCCGCCAACACCTCCGGCCTGATCACCCTGGCCGTCCTCGCCGTCGTCATCGGCACCCCGGCCGCCGTGCCGGTCCTGCGGCGGTGGACCGTCGCTCTGTTCTGGTGCGTCGCCGTGCGCCACCGCCTGCGCGTGTGCTTCTCCCAGTTCATCATCACCAACCGCTCCGGCAGCCTCCCGCTGATCCTCGGAGCCCGGCCCACACCGATCGGCGAACGCGTCTGGGTCCTGCTGCGGCCCGGCCTGTCCATCGACTACCTCACCCAGCAGCTCGGCAAAATCGCCGTGGCCTGCCAGGCCAAATCCGTGCTGGTCGAGATGGCCGGAACCAGCAACGCCGCCTTCGTGCGCTTCGACATCAAGCGCCGCGAAGTCCTCACCGCTGACGTGAACTCCCCGCTGATCGACGTCATCGACCCCGCCATCCCGCTGGATGACAAAGAGCCGGCCACCGTCACCGGCCTCGACCTGCCCGACGTCGACGACGTCCCGGCCACCACACCGGACAAGTCCAGAGCAGCCACCGGTAGCACCAACAGCCGGAAACCGGCCACTACTGCTGCCGCCACCGACGGCGACGACATCAACGACTGGATCTGACCGCCAAGGAGCGATTCCGATGATCGATCTGAACGCCGTCGACCGCGACATGGTCATGAACTGCTACACCCCTCGGCAGGTCTTCGCGAAGGCCGAAGCCGTCGCCCGGACCGGCACCTCCCGCGACGTCGTCGCGTACCTGGTGCAGACCGCCGTCAACCTGTCGGCCATGGCCTGCAAGCTCAGCGAGGCCTACACCGAGGATCTTCTCCAGCCCGCCACGACCCGTCAGGCGGGTCTTCCGCCGTATCGGCATCAGGTTCTGGCTGCCGCCTCGACCTGCGCACACAACGCGGCCCTGTTCATGCAGGAAGCCCAACGCCGCCCCGCGGACCGTGCCGACGGTTACGACCCGCTGATCGTGTCGCAACCGGCATAACCCTGCTGGCCCAGAACCCTCATGAACGTTCTGGGCCACACCACCCGCCCAGGAGGCGATACCCATGTCCACCCCTGCCCGTCACCCGCTCGGCACCGACCGGGTGCCTGTCGGGCCTGGCATGTCGATGTTCGAGCCCATGTTCATCGGCATCGACGAGTTCGGCCAGCACGTCTCGCTGGACATCGTCTTCCACAACCTGCTCACCGCCGGTGAGCCCGGAGCCGGTAAATCCGGACTGATCAACAACATCGCGGCTACCGCCGCGCTGTGCGAGAACACCCGGCTCGTGCTGTTCGACGCCAAGTGGGTCGAACTCGGCCCCTACATCGACATCGCAGACGAATTCGTCGGCGACGACATCGAAAAGGCCCTGTCCATCCTGCGGCGGCTGCTGACCGTCGCCCGCAACCGCTACCTGTGGCTACTCGCCCACCGGCGCCGCAAGGTCGCCCGCGCGGACAACCTGTCCACCATCGTCACGATCATCGACGAACTCGCCATGTACCTCAAGGTGCTCGGCACCAAAGAACAACAAGCCGAATTCGAAAGCCTGCTCCGCGGGCTCGTCTCGATCGGCCGTGCCTGCGGCATGCCCGTGATCGCCGCCACCCAGCGACCCTCCTGGGACATCATCGCCGCCAGCCTGCGCGACCTGTTCGGCTACCGGTGCGCGTTCCGCTGCACCACCGTCGGCTCCTCCGACGTCATCCTCGGCTCCGGCTGGGCCGAACTCGGCTACACCGCCTCCGACATCGACATGGACAACCGCGGAGCCGCCTGGCTCCTCGGCGAGGGCACCGTCCCCAAGCGCATCAAGGTCGCCTACCTCACCGACGCCGACATCTACTCGATTGCGGACTACGCCGCCTGGCTACGCCGGCCGAACCACGCCACCCCGGCCGCCTTCACCATGCCCACCGCACGCCTCGACTGGGACATGGCCGGATGAGCCAACCCCCTCGCGTGATCACCGGACCCGCCACCGCGACCGCCTACCTCACCGGCCTTCTCGTCGGCTACCTCACTCGGCACCCCGCACCGGTCGCCGTGCTCGCCCTGGCGCTCACCGTCGCCCACACACGAGCACACCGCTCCCGCCGCTCGACGGCACCGGGACGCACAACCGCATAACGGAAGCGGTCGACAGAACCCCACCAGCCTGCAAGCACGCGGGTTCTGCCGACCACCCACCAACAGCCCTTCGGAAGGACGTGGCTGCCATGAAGCCTACCCGCCAACCGACCACCTCATCCGACATCGATCCGGTGATAACCCCGGCCGCGCTGCTGCGAGCCGCCGCCGTCTACCTCCAGCACCACGGCTGGACCCAGCACCAGTTCTACGACCTGATCGCCGACACCACCGGGCCGTTCCCGCCCGCCTGCGCCTCCGGCGCGATCATGACCGCCGCTACCGGCCGCTGCCTGGCCTCCGGCATCTGCACCCTCGACGGCGACGAGGACCCCGACACCATCACCGCCATCCGCGCCCTGCGCGTCTTCGCCGCCTGGCTCGACCTCGAGTACACCCCGGTCGGCTACTACGAGACCAGCGCCATCGACGTGATCGGTGACTGGAACGACTACGCCGGCCGCACCTTCGATGAGGTCATCGAAACCCTCACTGACGCCGCCGACGACTGGGACCGTACCCACCTCACCGGAGGTGCCCGGTGAGCGCCTTCCCCGTCAACACCGCCTTGACACTCAACACCGCTACCGGGGACATCCGGCCGCCCAAGCCGCGCCGCCGTGACGTCGTCGAGAACGACGAGTACGCCGCCTTCGTCCGGCGCATCATCCGCGCCTTCGCCAAGCGCGTCGCCACCGGCGACGTCGAAGCCCTGCGCGACATGGTCAACCTGTCCGGCCTACTCGACGAGGCCATCGGCGACGCCGTCACCGGCCTACGCACCCACGGCTACTCCTGGGCCGAGATCGCCGACCGGCTCGGCATCTCCCGCCAGGCCGCCCACCAGCGGTGGGGAGGCGACAAATGACCACCTCCGCGCCTCGCCTGGATCGTCGGCTGGTGACCGGCGGCATGAACCTGACCATCACGGATCTGGTCGCCATCTGGGCCGACCACACACCGAAACAGCTTCCGGTCCCTCTGACCTGCCCGGCCTGCGGACACCAGTACAGCCGCACGGCACCGCTGTGTCCCAGCGCCGCTGTCACCCGGCCGCTGCTGCGCCGTCGTCGCTACGGCAACCCCGCCGCACTCGACGTCCTGACCGACAACCAACTCCAAGACCTGACCGGCAAACGTCTGTCCACCTCGCTGCCCGAGGAGTACTCGCGATGAGCCTGATCGACCTCGGCGCGCACCTGGCCGCCGACAACTGCCTGTGGTGCCTCGGCGGCATGAGCCCCGCCGGAATCCACCCCGACCTCGGTCCCGTTCTCTCCCTCTGCCCCACCCAACGGTGGTGCGACGAATGCGGCGGTCTGTCGCTGTTCCCCGCCGAATACGAGACCCTCGACGACCGCATCAACGAACTGTTCGACGACGGCCTGTCCGCCGTCTGGTGCAGCCACTGCTGCGGTGTCATCGCGGTCATCCCCGTCACCAACGACGGAGGCATCCGATGAAACTCTCCCGCAAGAACCGGACACCGGTTGCGGACAAGCCCCCCACGGGCAGCCCGGACGGGCACAGCCTTACCGAACAGTTCGCCATCGAGTACGCCAAGAGCGCCGTACCTAACATGCTCAAGGCCATCGACAGCGTCAAACGCTACAACCGGGCCACCCTCATCGGAGCGCTCATCACCAGCTACCTGCACCAGGCCCACTACCTGGCCGGCAAAGGCGCGGGCCTGTTCGCCTACCTACCCCCGGCGATCTTCGACACCGCCATGGTGTCCATGCTGATCGTGGTCCGTACCCCGGGCATCGTCAAAGACGCCAAGCGCTGGGCCATGGCCGTCTTCATCGGCGCCGCCCTGCTCTCGGCCACCGTCAACTTCGCCGCCCCCGGCGACCTGGGCATGCGCATCGTCTTCGCGCTGGTCGTCGTCCTGGTCATCGGCGTCGAACTCGTCGCCGGACGCATCCGGCCCGACTTCACCGCCATCGACAAACAAGCCGCCGACCTCATGACCGCCGTCAATAAAATCAAGGCCAACAACCCCACGGCCACCCCGGAACCGGCGCACACCAACACCACGACAGCCCCGGCCCCGGCTACGGGGCTGACCCCGGTCTCGGCTGAACAGCCGGCCGCATCGCAACCCGTCCCGGAAGCGCCGGCACACCTGCTGCCCACGGCCCGGTTCTCGATCGTCCAGCACGAGCAGACCACCGGCCAGCCCATCACCGCTGACGAACTGGCCCTGCGGCTCAACATCACCCCGGCCGTCGCCGCAAGCCTCATCGCCACCATCCGCGCCACCAACCCGACCACGGCCCGGATCAACGGCAACACGCCGACCCTGACCGGCGGTGCCCGATGACCTTCATCCACGTCGACATCCACCAGATCACCCACACCTGCCCGGCCGACCCCGAACCTCACCCGTTCGACACGCGCCGCACCATCGTCGCCATCGTCGACGGCGGCCCCTGCCGCAACCCGCACACGATCCGCTGCGGCGACACCACCGCGATCATCGACTGCGGCCGTCACGAACCCCACCACCGGCAGTGCCCGGCCTGCCAGGTCACCGTCATCGAACGGAGCATCACCACTACATTCGTCGGCCACCACGGCCCGCAGCACCCCACCAGCGGGATCGCTGCCTGACATGAGCACGTCGACGCTGGACCTCGCACCCCGGGATCACTCTGCCCGGGGTGCGGGCTCGAACGCCGACGCCTGGACACCACCCGCGCCCGGCTACACCGCCGCCGGTCAAGCCCTGACCCGCGCCGCGCAGCCCGGCTACTTCGACTGGCTCACCCACATCCGCCCCGCCGCCGGCTGCACCCGCCCGATCCGGCTGACCGGCACCCTCGACACCATCGAAGCCACCACCGGACGCCTGCTCGACTCCCGGCACACCGACCAGCTCCCCGACGCCGTCATCTACAAAGCCTGCGGCAACCGGCGCTCCACGGTCTGCCCCTCCTGCGCCCACACCTACCAGCGCGACGCCTACCAAATCTTGCGCGCGGGACTCATCGGCGGCAAAGGCGTCCCGGCCACCGTCGCCCGGCACCCGGCCGCCTTCGTCACCCTCACCGCACCATCATTCGGCGCCGTCCACACCCGACACGTGCGCAACCACACCTGCCGCGACCGCAACCGCTGCACCTGCCGCCCCGACCCCTGCCACGCCCGCCGCGACACCGGCCTCTGCCCGCACAACACCCCGGCCGTCTGCTGGACACGCCACGAACCCGGCGACCCCCAACTCGGCCAACCCCTGTGCCTCGACTGCTACGACCACGACCACCACGTCGTGTGGAACCTGTTCTCCGGCGAACTGTGGCACCGCACCAAGCAGGACGCCGAACGCCGCCTCGCCAAACTCTGCAAAGCCCGCGGCATCCCGTTCCACGAAATCACCACCGGCAACCGAGTCCGCCGTATCCCACCGGTCCGGCTCGCCCACGGCAAAGCCGCCGAGATGCAACGCCGCGGCGCGGTCCACTTCCACGCCCTGATCCGCCTCGACGGCATCGACCCCGGCGACCCCACCCGCATCGTCCCGCCACCGTCCGGCATCGGCATCGGCGACCTGGTCGACGCGCTCCACGCCGCCACCGGCATCGACTTCACCACCCCGCAACATCCCGACCAGCGCGACGGCTGGCCGATCGGCTGGGGCGAACAGATCGACATCCGCCCGATCAGCCTCACCGGCACCGGCGAAGTCACCGACAGCATGGTCGCCGGATACCTCGCCAAGTACGCCACCAAAAGCACCGAGATCACCGGCCACAACTCGATGCGCATCACCACCGACACCATCGACCAGCACGCCGACCCCGACGGCGACCACATCGCCCGGCTCATCGACGCCTGCTGGGACCTCGGCCGCCCTACCCACACTCCCCAGTCCCTCGCTGAACGACCCGTACGCCACCCCGAACCCGGCGAAAGGCGTCCCTTCGACACGCCCTGGGACTGCCCCGAATGCGGCACCCGCACCCGGTACGCCGCCTGCCCGCGCTGCGTCGCCGACCGTCAAGCCAGCCTTGACACCAAACGCCACAGCACCCCGAACCCCACCACCCCGTATGCACGGCTACGCCGGTGGGCACACATGCTCGGCTTCGGCGGTCACTTCCTCACCAAAGCCCGCCGCTACTCCGTCACCTTCCGCCTACTGCGCGAGACCCGCATCGAGTTCCGCCGCGCCGAACCTGAAACCGCCGGCGTTACCGTTCGAACCGTCGACCACCTCGACGAGACCATCCTCATCGTCGGCACCCTGACCTTTGCCGGCGTCGGCTGGCACACCACCGGCGATGCCCTCCTCGCGAACAGTGCTGCCGCCCAGGCCCGCGAGCGACAAGCAATCGGCCGGGAGGAACTCGCACACGAAGCGAGCCAATCCCTGCCCGTCGCCTTGAACGCTGCCTGATCGAAGTCGCGGAGGAGGAGTCACCCCATTGGACGGCATCACCCAGAAGGCGCTCTACCGCATTCCGGAAGCCATGCGGATGTTGAGCTTGAGCCGTTCCGTCATCTACGAACTGATCCGGTCTGGACGGTTGCGCACCGTCAAGGAGGGCCGGACTCGGCTGGTTCCCGCCAGCGCCATCATCGCCTACGTGGACCTGCTCGAACAGGAAAGCGGGAAAGGAGTCGCCGCATGACCAAACGCCGCAGCCGTGGAGACGGCGGGTTACACTGGGACGAGCAGCGCCAACGCTGGATCGCCTCGGTCACCGTCGGATACACCCCGGCCGGTAAACGCATTGTCCGTAAGGCAAGCGGCAAGACCAAGACCGAAGCCAACATCAAACTCCGGCAGAAGATCCGAGAGTACGAAGACGGCCTGTCGATCGCCACGACCGCATTCACGGTCGCCGACGCCGTCACCGACTGGCTCTCCTACGGACTCACCGGCATCGACGGCGAAACCGTCAAGAACTACACCGTGCTGGCCAACAACCACGTCATACCGGCGATCGGCGCACGCAAGCTACGTGACCTCAGCGCCACGGACATCGACAAGTGGCTTGCCGACAAGGCCAAGACGCTCAGCACCCGCACATTGCGGCTGCTGCACTCCATCGCCAACCGCGCCGTCAAACGGGCCATGGCCCGGAACAAGGTGATGCGCAACGTCGTCGAGCTGTGCACCGTGCCGCACGGCACCGGCGGCAGGCCCTCGAAGTCCCTGACCTACGACCAAGCCAAAGCGCTCCTGGTCGCTGCCGAGTCCAGCTCTCTGCACGCTTACGTCGTGCTGTCGCTGTTGACCGGCGCACGCACCGAGGAACTACGTCCTCTTACATGGGAACATGTCGACCTGGCCGGACGGCCCGATGTCGACCCGCCCATTCCCCCGGCCATCCACGTATGGCACTCCGTACGCGCCCACGGCGACACCAAGACCAAAAGGTCTCGGCGTTCGCTCGCGCTACCCATCCGCTGCGTCCGTGTCCTCACCGTGCACCGCGCCGCGCAGGGCGACCCCGGACCGGACGACTTCGTCTTCGCCAGCAAGGCCGGGACCCAGCTCGACCGGCATAACGTGCTGCGAGCCTTCCGCTCGATCATCGCGGCCGTCCCGGGAATGAACCCGGCCGAATGGACCCCGCGCGAATTGCGGCACAGCTTTGTTTCGCTGCTCTCTGACAACGGCATGAGCATCGAGGAAATCGCCGACCTGTGTGGGCATTCCGGCACCTCGATCACCGAGTCCGTTTACCGCCACCAACTGCGCCCGGTTCTGCTCAACGGGGCGGTGGCCATGGACCGGATCTTCGGTCCGGAGGAGACTCCTGGGGCTTAGTCACCCAGTTAGTCACCCAGGCATGCAGAGAGGGCATATCCTTCGATGGGATATGCCCTCTGACCTGCGTCGGGCTGACAGGATTTGAACCTGCGACCCCTTGACCCCCAGTCAAGTGCGCTACCAAGCTGCGCTACAGCCCGATCCCGCCCCGAACCCCAGCCCGGCGCGACATCTCCTAAAGCTTACCAACCCTACCCATGCGCCTTCCCACGGCCCCCCGGCCCGGTCTTCTTCCGCGGCTTCACCGACAGCTCGATCGGTGTGCCCTCGAAGCCGAACTCCTCCCGGAGCTTCCGCTCGATGAAGCGCAGATACCCGGCGTCGAACGGGCCGGTCGTGAACAGCACGAAGCGGGGCGGGGCCACGCCGGCCTGGGTGGCGAACAGGGCGCGTGGGGCGCGGCCGCCGCGTACCGGGTGCGGGGTGGCCTGCGTCAGCGCGGTGAGCCACTGGTTCAGGGCGCCGGTCGGGATGCGCTGTTCCCAGGATGCCAGCGCGCGCCGGATCGCCGGGGCCAGTTTGTCGACCGCGCGGCCGGTCTTGGCGGAGATGTTGACCCGGACGGCCCACGTCACCCGTTTGAGGTCGCGGTCGATCTCCTTGTCCAGGAAGATCCGGCGGTCGGCGTCGACCAGGTCCCACTTGTTGAACGCGATCACCAAGGCGCGCCCGGACTCGATCACCTGGGAGATGACCCGCTGGTCCTGCTCGCTGATCACCTCGGAGGAGTCGAGCAGCACGACCGCCACCTCGGCGGCCTCGACGGCGCCGGCGGTGCGCAGGGACGCGTAGTACTCCGTGCCGGAGGCCTGGTGGACGCGCTTGCGCAGGCCCGCGGTGTCGACCAGCTGCCAGATCTCGCCGTCCATCTCGACCAGACTGTCGACCGGGTCGACAGTGGTGCCGGCGACCGAGTCGACGACCGCGCGCTCCTCCTTGGCCATCCGGTTGAGCAGGCTGGACTTGCCGACGTTGGGGCGGCCGACCAGGGCGATCCGGCGCGGGCCGCGCGGTCCGCCCTCGGTCACCGGCGGGGTGGGCGGCAGCGCGTCGAGGATGTCGTCGAGCAGGTCGCCGGAGCCGCGGCCGTGCAGCGCGGAGATCGGGTGCGGCTCGCCGAGGCCGAGCGACCACAGCGACACCGCCTCGAGTTCGAGGTTCTGGTTGTCCGCCTTGTTCGCGACCAGGATCACTGGCTTGTGGCTGCGGCGCAGCATCTTCACCGCGGCCTCGTCGACGTCCGTGGCGCCGACCGTGACGTCGACGACGAAGATCACCACGTCGGCGGTCTGCACCGCGATCTCGGCCTGGGCGGCGATCGCCGCGGCGCGGTCACGGGCATCGGGTTCCCAGCCGCCGGTGTCGACGACGGTGAATCGCCTGCCGCTCCACTGGGCGTCGTAGGGGACGCGGTCGCGGGTGACGCCGGGAACGTCCTCGACGACCGCTTGGCGGCGGCCGATGATCCGGTTCACCAGCGTCGATTTGCCGACGTTGGGGCGGCCGACGACGGCCACGACGGGGATCGGTCCGGAGAAGGACTCCTCCTCGGCGGAACCGGAGTCGGGAGGGGAGAAGTCGAACCCGCCCTCGAAATCGTTGACGTCGAGGCCGGCGGGAAAGTCAGTCACTTACTTACCTTGCTGTTCAGCAGAGTCAGAAGATGTTGCACGACCTCGTCGATGCCCATTCCGGTGGTGTCCACCTCGATGGCGTCGGGGGCCTGGCGCAGCGGGTCGGTGGCGCGGCTGGAGTCCAGTTCGTCGCGGCGCGCCAGGTCCGCCTGCGTGGCCGCCACGTCTGTGGCGTCCTCGGCGCTGCGCCGAGCGGCGCGGGCGGCGGCCGACGCGGTCAGGTAGACCTTGAGGTCGGCGTCGGGCGCGACCACCGACGCGATGTCGCGGCCCTCGACGACGATCCGCGGGTGCGCCGCGATGATCGCCTGCTGCAGCAGCACGAGATGCCTGCGCGCCGCCGGCACCGCGGCCACGGCGGAGACCGCGGCCGTCACCTCGGGACCGCGGATCGGCTCGTCGACATTCGTCCCGTTCGCGGCGAAATGTGGCGCAACCGGATCGGTGCCGATCGACAGTTCGGTTTCCAGGGCGATCTTGGCGATCGCGTCCGGATCGGCCAGGTCGGCCTCCGCCTGCAGCACCGCCCAGGTCACCGCCCGGTACATCGCGCCGGTGTCCAGGTAGACGCCGCCGACCGCGATGGCCAGGCGCCGGGAGACGGTGGACTTGCCCGAGCCGGACGGGCCGTCGACCGCGACGACGCACCTCTCCGGCCGTACCTCTAGAGCCACCGTTCCTCCTGACGTCACCGCGGCAACAACCCTCCCATTGTGCCCGCCGCCGCGTCTCCCGACGAACCTGGGGCTCGACCCCACGCTACCTGCCGGTAATTCGACAGGCCCCCATCCAGCGGCGACGCTGACCTGCGGCGAGACCCGGAAACCAGCGGGCCGGTCACGGCCCGCTGCGGTCCTGGTCGATTGAGGGGTACGGCCGCGGCAGGTCCCATCCAGCCTACCGGAGCGGCGAACCCCGCACCGATCGGGTGAATCCCTCGCGTGGCCTGCGCATTCTTCCGCCTACGCCGGCATTCACGTCGATCCGTCAGGGGCCTGACGTACGCGGGCACAGCCCGGAGACGTTCTCCGCAGGCGCAGCGCCGATGGCCTGACTTCGCGCCGCCGGATGCGTCGCTCCGCTCGACGACCCGGAACTGCGCGGTTCGGCCGCCGCCGATCCGGCTCTGCCGGTTCCGGAGAGGGAACGCCGGATGGCGGCCGTTCCCGGGCGGCGGCGTCACCAGACGTCGCCGTCGCGCCAGTCGCAGATCAGCGGAGCGGTTTCGTGCCATGAGAAGCCGGCCACCGGGCGGATCAGTGTGCTGTCGTCCTCGCCGGCGGTGCGCACGACGCCGGACGGGGCGAGCACCGCCGTTCCGCCGGGCCACCGGCGCCAGCCCCGGCCCAGGTAGAGGCCGAGTCCCGCGGCTGAGGCGGAGAGGGCGCCGAGCGCGTAGCCGTGGTCGATGATCCGCTCCGCCTCGGTCATCACCGCGGAGCCGAATCCGCGCCGCCGATGCGCCCGGTGTACCGCCATCGCCTCGACATAACCGCATCGCAGCGACCGATCTCGATGCAGAAGGCGACGCTGGACCACCGATCCGTGTGCGATCAGGGTGCCGTCCACGGAGATCAGGATGTGCTGGCCGCCGAGCGCGTGATCCCAGTCGTGATCGTCGAAACCGCCCTCGAAAGCGTCGTCGAGCAGATCCCGGATCCGGCTGCGGTCACTCGGGCTCAGGTCGGCGGTGTGCACCGTGCGCAGAACGGTCATGCCGCATGGTCCCAGGATTCCGGCACGCTTTCGGTAATCGCCACGGATATCGCCCGAAAACATTGTTCGGTGGTACGAAAAAGTCCGCCGAATGCAGCGGGCGGCACACCTTTCCGGCGAGGCGCCACGCGTCACACGACGGCGCGGCGGCCGCTGGACCGTCATACCTCTACGGTGGCCCCATGTCCGTCTCCGCGGTGCCCGAGATTCGCGTCCGCCCATCCCTCGCCGTTCTCGCCGCGGTCGTGACCACGGTCGTGGCCTGGGCGTCCGCCTTCGTCGCGATCCGGGCCGTGCACGCCCACTTCGGCGCCGGCCCGCTCGCCCTGGGCCGCCTCGCCACCGGCGCCGTCGCCCTGACCGTCGCCCTGCTGGTCACCCGCGGCTGGGTCCGCCCGACCGCCCGCGAATGGGCGCTGGTGACCGGCGTGGGCGTGGTCTGGTTCGGCGTCTACAACGTCGCCCTGAACGCCGCCGAGCAGCGCCTGGACGCCGGCACGTCAGCGATGCTGGTGAACGTCGGACCGATTCTGATCGCCATCCTGGCGGGCTTGTTCCTGCGCGAGGGCTTCCCCCGCAGCCTCCTGACCGGCGCCGGCGTGGCGTTCTGCGGCGTGCTCCTGATCGGCTTCGCGGGCCGTGGCGGGAGCGCCGCCGACCCGCTCGGGGTGGCGCTCTGCCTGATCTCCGCGGCCGCCTGGGCGGTCGGCGTCACCCTGCAGAAGCCGGCCCTGCGCCGCCTGCCCGCGCTGCAGGTCACCCAGATGTCCTGCGTCGTGGGCATGATCGCCACGCTGCCGTTCACCGGCGGGCTGATCGGCGACCTGCGGTCGGCGCCGGCCGGGTCGATCGCCGGCGTGGTGTATCTGGGGCTGGTCCCCACCGCTCTCGCGTTCGGCACCTGGGCCTACGCGCTCACCCACATGAACGCCGGCCGGCTCGGGGTCACCACGTACCTCGTACCGCCGCTGACCATCCTCCTCGCCTGGCCGGTCCTGTCCGAAACTCCCCATCTCCTGGCGGTCGCCGGCGGCGCCGTCGCCCTGCTCGGCGTGGCCCTCTCCCGGCGCCGTTGACCGTGCGCTCTCCCCGGCGGGTTCCCAGAAGTATCCGAAACATCGGGAAACAGCCCTGAGAAACAGCCCTGTCCGGTACGCGGGAGGCCGCCCGACTTCCGCGTGGCGGGACGGGCGACGGGCGTACCCGGCGAATTGTTCTCAGGCCCGGTATCCGTCGAAGAGCGGTCCGCCGGCGGATTCCAGGACTTCGGCGGCGATCGCGGCCGGGTCGTCCCGGGCGGCCAGCCAGCGGCCGGCGAATGCCGGGTCCTGTTCGCGCAGTTCGCGCAGCAGCCATTTGCCGCCGCTCACCCATCGGCCGGCCAGCGACAGGAACGCCTCGGCGGCGCCGGTCCACAGGCCGGTGGCGATGACGGCCCGCTCGCCCGGATCAGTGGCGTGCCGCAGATCGTCCAGGCCGTCGGTCAGGCCGTAACGGAGCCAGTCGCGCTGCTCGACGCTCAGCGGCCCCGGCCCGTCGGCGAGGACCTGAGCGCACCGGGCCGGGAGATCCCCCGGATCTCCGAACAGGATCACCCCCTGGGCCAGCATGCGATGCGTGCTCGGCTTGCGCTGGGCGCGTTCGGTGTCCAGGAACCCGATGAGCTTCTCCCTGGTGTGGACGAAGAACTCGACCGGCCAGCCCGCGTGACGCAGGCTCTCGCGGTGCCCCGGGTCCGTCTCGTCGAGCACCACGATGTCCAGATCTGATCCGGCGGTCCGGTGTGGCCCCACCACGCTGCCGGTCAGCATCGCCCAGCGGGCGGCCGGAAAACGCTCGCGGGTCAGTTCACGTGCCACCTGCACCGGATCCATGCCGGTGATCCTGCCGCACTGACCGTTTCCGGTCCTACCGCGCCACCCGATTGCTCGATGCGAGCACATTTTTCCAACTTTCTCCGGCACCGCTCTGACCTGCGCGATCACTCCATGATCCGTTCCCGCCGGGGGGCTGCCGGCGGAACCGCGTTGAACCGGCCGCCCTCCCGGCCCCGTATGGCCCCCCAACCGGTGAACATCGACGTCCAACGACGAGGAGTGATCATGAGGTCGCGCACGTACCGACGTAACTTGGGCAACCGGCGGAAGGCGATCGGCGCGGTGGTGGTCGCGGGGGTGCTGGTGGTGTCCGGAGTGGCCGGGGTCCAGTTGGCCAACGCGAGCACGGAACCCAAGGCGGCCGATCTGGTCAGCGTGGACGGTCAGCAGTTCGACGTCTCGCGGTGCACGGAGCTGCGGGTCGACGCGGGGAGCGTGGTCTGCGACGGCGAGGAGCTCAAGCCGGTCCAGGAGCAGGGCGCCGGCGAGGCGGCGGTGGACTCGGCGCAGGCCCTGGAGGCGGCGTGCGACCAGTTCGCGGCCGACGCCGCGGCGGCCGACGGGGAGCAGGCCGGCGAGGCCGCGCAGCAGAGCGCCGCGGAGAACCGGGCCGACAACAAGAAGCTGGCCAAGAAGTACCTGAAGAACTTGAAGGGCGGCAAGGCGCCCGCCGGCAAGGCGCCCGGCGGCAAGGCGGGTCAGCAGGCCGAGGGCCAGAACGCCGGTGAACAGGGCGCCGCGGACGACCAGAACGCGGGCGAGCAGGGCGCGGCGGCGAACGACGCCGCGGCTGCCGCGGTGACCTCGGCTCAGGCGAGCCTGCTGCAGGCGTGCCTGGCGCTCGCCGACGCCAAGGCCGTGGTCGCGGCCGGCGCCGGTGACCAGGGTGCCGGCGACCAGGGCGCCGACGAGCAGGGCGCCGGCGACCAGGGCGCGGACGAGCAGGGCGCGGAGGAGGCCGGAGCCGCCACTTCGGCTCCGGCCGCGCGCAAGTGACCCGCTGACGTCGTACCGGAAAGCGGTGGATCTGGATCCGGGGTAGAGCTGGCACTACCCCGATGACTAACGCGGGCTGGATCGTGGCGGGCCGGCCAGGTCGGTAGCGTCCTTCCTCAGGTGGTCAACCGGAGGAAGGACGCTACCGGCTCAGCGCTCTCGCCGAGAGGCCGACACGAAGGGATTAACCGGACCGGCGGGGTGGGGCCGACGAGTGGCCGTCCCTGCTCCGCTGTCCCGGCAGAACGGATCTTTATCTCTGGAAAGGTCACAATTATGGACATAGCGTAGGAGACGAAACAGACATCTCCTACCTTCGAGGACAGCCATGCATCCCCGCCATCCGTCCCACCCGGCCGCCGTCCGCCGGCGGTCGATGTTCGTCCTGCTGCTCACCTCCGTCGCCCTGTGCGGTGGCGTGCGGCACGTCGCCGAGGAGCCCAGCCGGGTGTCAGAGGTGGGAGGGGGCGGCCTGAGTCAGGGCGGACCCGAGGTCGGCGTAGAGCCCGTCCGGGACGGTGAGCAGGATGCTGGTCGCCTCGGTCGCTGAGACCAGGCCGAACAGTCCGAGCAGCGTGGGCTGCTGGGTGGCCAGGCCGTCGGCGTGGCCGAGCAGGTTCTCGCCGGTGGTGGCGGCCGCGGCGGCGACCAGGTCGTTGAGGAAGGCGGCCAGGGCGGCGGGGTCGTCGTGCGGATCGGCGACCAGCTCGACGTAGCGCCGGGCCAGGGACTCGTCGGCGGCCAGCAGCAGACCGGCCGGGATCAGGGTCCGTTCCACGACGAACCGGGCGTCGAGGCGGGTCATGGCGTCGTCGCCCAGCACGACCGTGTGTGCCTCGTGGAGCGAGGTGACGCAGTGGGCGCGCCTTCCCCAGCGGATCTGGCCGCCGCCGAGCAGCGGGCGCGTTTCGACGGCGAGGCGCACGGACCCCTCCAGGCGTGGCGTCTCCAGTTCGGTGGCCAGAGCGGCGCGCAGGGCCCGCACGGTTTTCGAGTTGTCCTGGTCGGGACGGGCCTGGGCGAGGATCTCCCGGATCGGGGCGGAGCGGAGGGCATCGTCCCGGGGCACCTCGGCCCGGCGGACGTGGACGTGGTCGACCTGGGTGAGCTCGCAGTTGTCGCCGACGGTGTGCGGGAGGCCGGTCGAGGTGCCGGCGTGGACGGTGTAGGGCGGGAACATCACGCCCAGGCCGTACGTCCGGGTGCGGTCCCGGTCGGCGGATCTCAGGACGGCGGTGTGGTACTCCGGGCGGACCGAGCCGGCGCTGGAGAAACGGAGGCGGTAGCTGCGCTGGAGGCGGGCCTCCACGTCGAAGCCCCGCTCTTCGAGTTCGGCCTGGCGGAGCAGGCGGAGCAGGCCGAACGTCCGCAGGTGGTCGGCCGCGGAGAGGGTGGGAGCGGGTCGCGGCGCCGGCGGGGCGGCGGGCTCCGGCCGCCGGGTGGCTGACGGGTCCCGCGGGGGCGACTGGATCACCGACGGGAGGTCGCCGGCCTGATCGTCGCCGGTCGCCGGTTGCTCACCAGGTGCCGGGTGGTCACCAGATGCCGGGTGGTCACCAGGTACCGGGTGGGAGTGGTTCGTGCGGAGTGCCCGGGAGCCCGGGTGGAAGATCAGCATCTCGATGGAGGACGGCGCGGTGGCGGGCTCTTCGTCCTGCGCGGGTGAGGGGGCCCGGGTGGGCACGACCGGTCTGAACGGGTCGGCCTCGCCGCGGCCGGAGGCGATCCTGGACGGCAGTGCGTCGCGGCCGGGCGTCGGCTGCGGCGGGGCGAACGCCTCGCCGCGAGATCCGCCGGCCGGAGCGACCGGGGACAGCCGGGGCGGCTCGGGACGGGACTGCTGCTCCGGAGCGACCGGGGACGGCCGGGGCGGCTCGGGACGGGACTGCTGCTCCGGCCGCTCCTCCGGGCGAGAGGTCTCGCTCAACGAACACCCCCAAGGGTCCACAGGCAACCCATCGAGCCTGACAGATCCAGTCCGGCGGGGACAGGGCCAGTCGGGGGAGTTCGATCGCCGATGGGAGGGGCCGGAGGGCGAGCGGAGACGGGCAGGTTTGCGGCGGCGGGCCGCGGCGGGTGGTGTCACGGGGTGGTGGCGAGGCTCTGCGGGCCGCGCCCGGAGCGGCGCCGGCTCGCGATGGGTGGCACGCCCGCCGTCTTGTACGTCACCAGCGGCACCGTGCTCACCACCCGGGTCGCCAGCCCGTGCGTGACGAGATCCCCGATCACCTGCTCGATCCGCTTGTACGCGCCCGGCGCCTCCTCGAACAGCAGCTGACGGTCCCCGCACACCACGACCGAACCCACCGCCGTACGCCGGAGCTCCTCGACCGTGTGCTTCACCTTGCCGCGCCGCAGGGCATCGGCCCGGGACATCTTGCGTCCCGCCCCGTGCGCGACCGAGAAGCCGGCCTCCGCCCCGGCGTGCGCGGCCACCAGGAACGACGGCGTGCCCCGGGTCCCGGCCACCAGGACGTCCCGGCCGTCCCCCCGCGCCGCGCCCTTGCGATGCAGGTAGAGCCCGTCCCGGACCTCCACCGAGTTGTGGCACTCGTCGACGATCGGCGGCTCGGCGGCGGCCCCGAGCGCGTCGGCCACCCGGGCCGCCATCACCCGGCGGTTCAGCGATCCCCAGCGCACCGCGTCGTCGTGTGCCGCCAGGTAGGCCTGCGGGTCCGCGGCCGGCCCGGCCCCGTGCGCCTCGGTGTGCGCCCGCAGGATCCGCTCCCCCAGGCCGCGGGAGCCGCTGTGGACGATCAGCACGAGGTCACCGGCCGACAGACCGAGCCGGGCGGCGTGCTCAGCATCGAAGACGGTGCCGACACGGGCCAATTCGGCGAAGTGGTTTCCGCGGCCGACGGTGCCGAGGCTGTCGGTCCAGCCGGCCGGCACGTCGGCCTCGTCGAAAAAAGAGTGGTCCGGGACGTCCAGATCGGGGAACCGGGCGGCCAGCTTCTCCGGCACGGGGCGCTTGAGCCGGATCGGGAAGACCGCGATCCCGCAGCCGATGTCCGAGCCGACCAGGAACGGGTACAGCACGGACGAGGTCATGGCGGCGCCGATCGGCGCGCCCTTGCCCGGGTGCAGGTCGGGCATGCCGGCCACGTGCCGCATGCCGGGCAGCGCGGCCACCTGGTGGCACTGGTCGAGCGCGCCGGACTCGATCCAGCTGGACGGGGACGCGAAGACAGAGACAGTCGCAGACAAAACAGATGCTCCACAGGAGAAGACGGCAGGCGGCAGCGCCGCGGAAGCCGCGGAAGAGAGAAGGACCCGGGGTGGAGGCATCAGTGAGTCATGGCGACCAGCGTCCCCGGCTCACCCGGCGGTCGCAACCGAATAACACCCCGCCCGCCGGCGTGAGACAGAACGGCCCGCGGACAGCCCATCCCGCGCAGGAAAAGAACCGCCCCACGCGGGATGGGCCCGGCCGGTAACCCTGGCATGATCCAGCCATGCCTCTGCTCGCCGCGCTGCTCAGCGAAAACGAAGCCGACCGCGCCGACTTCGTCGTCACCGGTGACCACCGGGTCGGCCGCCACGAACTGCTCGGCTGGGCCGCCGCGCTGGCGAACGAGCTGGCCGGGCGCCGGATCGTCGCGGTGCACGCGGTGCCGGCCCTGCCGACCGTGGTCGCGGTGACCGCCGCCCTGCTCGCGGGGGTCCCCGTCGTGCCGATCCCGCCGGACGCCGGCGAGCTGGAGCGCGCGCACATCCTGCGGGACTCCGGCGCCGAGCTGATCCTGTCCGACGATCCCGGGGCGGGCGGGGCTTGCGCCGTACCGACGCAATCGGTGAGCGCGAGCCGCGGCACGGCCGGCAGCGTGCCGCCGGAGCCCGACCCCGGCCTTCCCGGTCTCGTGCTCTACACCAGCGGCACGACCGGCGCGCCGAAGGGCGTCGTCCTGTCCCGCGCGGCGCTGGCCGCCGACCTGGACGCGCTCGCCGGCGCCTGGCAGTGGACGCCGGACGACACGCTGGTGCACGGCCTGCCCCTTTACCACGTGCACGGTCTGGTCCTCGGCGTCCTCGGTCCCCTGCGGATCGGTTCGCCACTGCGGCACACCACCAGACCCACCCCCGCGGCGTACGCCGGGAACCCCGGCTCCATGTACTTCGGCGTCCCGACCGTCTGGTCGCGCATCGCCGCCGCTCCGGCGCAGGCGCGCGAGCTGCGGGCCGCCCGGCTGCTCGTCTCCGGCAGCGCGCCGCTGCCGGTCCCGGTCTTCGACGCCGTGCGCGAGCTGACCGGCCAGGCCCCGGTCGAGCGCTACGGCATGACGGAGACCCTGATCACGGTCAGCGCCCGTGCCGGCGGCGAACGCCGCGCCGGGCACGTCGGCCTGCCGCTGGAGAACATTCGCACCCGGCTGGTCGACGAGGTCGGCAACCCGCTGCCCGGCGACGGGGTGACCATCGGCAATCTGCAGGTCTGCGGTCCGACGCTGCTCGACGGATATCTGCGGGACGGCGGCGTCCGGCCGGCCGAGCTGATCGACGGCTGGTATCCGACCGGGGACGTGGCGACGATCGGCCCGGACGGCTGGCACCGGATCGTCGGCCGCGCCTCCACCGATCTGATCAAGAGCGGTGGGTACCGGATCGGCGCCGGGGAGGTGGAGGACGCGCTGCTGCTGCACCCGGCGGTGCACGAGGCGGCAGTGATCGGCACCCCGCATCTCGACCTGGGCGAACAGGTCACCGCGTTCGTGGTGGCCGATCCGGTCGCGCCGGAGGAGCTGATCGGTTTCGTCGCCGAGCGCCTGGCCGCGCACAAGCGGCCGCGGGTGGTGCACCTGGTGCCCAGCCTGCCCCGTAACGCATTAGGGAAGATCCAGAAAAAGCAGCTAAAAGCGGATTAGCTTTCTATATGTGACGTTATCGGTCGACGAGTTCATCGAGTGGAATCACCAGCAGCTCTCCCGAGCGCCGGTCAGCCGCCGGTCCCTGCTGCTCGCCGCGGCCGCGACCGGCCTGAGCGGGTACGCCGCCGCGCAGTTCCGGCTGGCCCAGCGCGCGTTCGCGGCGGGCGGCGGGACGGCCGGCGCCGCGGGAGTGGTGGTCTCCGGCAGACACCTGTCCTTCGTGCCCGGCGCCGGGGACGTCCCCAAGAACGCCATGGCGGTGACCGCCCAGCTGGTCAGCCGGACCGGGAGGCTCCCTGGTGGGCTGCGGGCGTTCGTCGACGTCGGTGACGCACCGGGCCGGTACGGCACCCGGGTGGAGGCCTCGATCCGCCACCTGACCGGCCAGTACGCGATCCCGGGCGGCCCGGTCGGCAGCCAGTTCTACGCCAAGGCGAGCGTCACCGGGCTGCGTCCGGGCACCGTCCACCACTACCGGGTGCGGCTCTCCGACGGGACGGTGACCGGCGACGCGCACTTCACCACGGCGCCGGCCGCCGCGAAGCCGTTCACCTTCACCGCGTTCGCCGACGTCGGCACGAACACCACGCCTGTCGACCCGGCCTACGCCTGGGGAAAGAAACCCGTGCCGGCCTGGCCGAAGGGTGTCTTCGACAACAACGCGTACAGTCCGGGCGACCCGATCGCCGGCAAGCACGGCCGGGACCGGACGCCCGCCGCCACGATCACGAGGCTGATGGACACCCAGCGCCCGGCGTTCACGCTGCTCGCCGGCGACATCTGCTACGCCAACCCGTCCGGGACCGGCCTGCCGGCCGACGACACCACGGTGTTCGCCACCAGGCGGGCCCCGGTCGGGAAGAACCTGTACAACCCGTACGTCTGGGATGTGTTCCTCAATCAGATCGAACCGCAGGCCGCCTTCACACCGTGGATGTTCGCCACCGGCAACCACGACATGGAACCGGTCTACGGCGACACCACCTATCTGGGCGGCAGCCCGACCCACGGGTACGGCGGGCACGTGCAGCGCCTGGACTTCCCGGACACCGGCCCGAAGGGCTGCCCGTCGGTCTACCGCTTCGTCTACGGCAACGTGGGCCTGATCTCGCTGGACGCCAACGAGCTCTCCTGGGAGCTGCAGTCGAACACCGGGTACTCCGGCGGCGCGCAGGTCGCCTGGCTGACCGAGACGCTGAAGCGCTGGCGCGGGGCCGGCTCGGGGGTGGACTTCATCGTCGTGTTCTTCCACCAGTGCGCGTTCTCCACCGCGCACAACCACGCCTCCGACGGCGGGGTCCGCGCCGCTGTCGACCCGCTGTTCACCAAGTACCACGTGGACCTGGCCGTGCAGGGGCACAACCACCTCTTCGAGCGGACCGACCCGATCCGGCACGGCCGGCGCACGAAGTCCGCGCCGGACGGGGCGACCGTGCAGCCGGCCGAGGACGGCACCATCTACATCTGCGTCGGGTCCGGCGGACGGCCGCGCTATCCGTTCCGGCCCGCGCCCGGCGCGGACGCCCCCGCGCCGGCCGGGGTGACCCCGAAGGGCGAGCAGAAGCTGCCCGAGGGCGAGCGGTACCGCGGGCACAAGCCGGACGGCAAGGAGAACACCTCCACGGTCGTGACCAACAGCTACTTCTGGAAGAAGGACAAGGGCCGCCCGAAGAAGGGCAAGAGCGCGCCGACCGGCGGGCGGGTGCCGGAGTCGGTGGACTGGTCGCAGGTGCGCTATGACGGGTACGCGTTCATCGCTGTCGACGTGGAACCGCCCGCGGCGGCCGGCGCCAGCACCACCCTGACCGTACGCACGCTCGCCGACGCCCTGCCCGGCAGCCGGAAGCCGTACACCGAGATCGATCGGATAACGCTCCGGCGGACGTCCCGCGCACTCCTCGCGCACTGACGGCCACCCGCGCCGGGAGTCCATCCCGCCGATATTGGATCTTCCCAATCCGCCGGCGGCTTTTCTACGGTGTGGCCATGACTCGCACGGCAGACATCAACGGGATCACCATCGGCTACGACGACGAGGGCGTCGGGCCCGCGTTCGTGCTGGTGCACGGCCACCCGTTCGACCGTTCGATGTGGTGGCCGCAGGTGCCCGTGCTGACCGCCGAGGGCTACCGGGTGATCACCGCCGACCTACGCGGCTACGGCCGCAGCACGGTGGTGCCCGGCCTGACCACCCTGGAGACCTTCGCCCGCGACACGTTCGCGCTGATCGACCACCTGGGTATCGACGAGGAGGTGGTGCTCGGCGGCCTGTCGATGGGCGGGCAGATCGTGATGGAGTGCTGGCGGCTGTTCCCGGAGCGGATCGCCGGGCTGGTGCTGGCCGACACCTTCCCGCAGGGCGAGACCCCCGAGGGGCGCGCGCACCGCAACCGGGTCGCCGACGAGCTGCTGGCCACCGGGATGAGCGGGTACGCGGCGGCCAACCTGCCGAAGATGATGGCGTCGTACAACGTGCCGGCGATGCCCCGGGTGGCCGAGCACGTGCACGCGATGATGCTCGACACCTCGCCGGAGGGCGCCGCGGCGGCCCTGCGCGGCCGCGCCGAGCGGCCGGACTACCAGAAGCTGCTGACCACGGTGACGGTGCCGACACTGATCGTGGTGGGCCGTGACGACGAGTTCACCCCGGTGTCCGACGCCGAGCTGATGCACCGCCTGATCCCCGGCTCGATGCTCACCGTCGTCGACGGCGCCGGACACCTGCCCAACCTGGAACAGCCGGCCGCCTTCAACGCGGCCCTGCACGCCTTCCTCGATCAATAACGGGCGAGCAGCGCCTCGGCGATCACGCGGTCGGGGTGGGCGGACCAGTTCTCGGCGCCCTCCTCGGCCGCCCAGACCAGGTTCTGCAGCACCCGGGCCAGGGTCCAGCAGGCGGCGCGCCGCCGGTCCAGGCCGAGGACCTCGGTCATCAGGTCGAACCGGTACGCCACGTCGGCCGCGTCGAACCGGTTGTGCAGGGCGGCGAGCAACTCGAACCCGGGATCGCCGCCCAGCGGTTTCGGGTCGATCGCCACCCAGCCCGCGCCGTCCGGGGTGGCCAGGACGTTGTCGTAGTGCAGATCCCAGTGCAACAGCCGGTCACCGGGCTCGGGCAGCACCTCGCGCAGCGCCGCGGCGCAGCTGCGTGCCAACGCGCGGTCGGCCGGATCAGGCAGCAGCGGGACGGCGCGCGACGCGCGCTCCAGCAGATACGACGCGAGGCCCGCGAGGGAGCGCAGGCCGGGCGGCGCGGCGACCGCATGCAACCGGGCGAGGATCTCACCAAGCGTACGCAGGGCGGCCCGCACATCCTCGACGGAGCCGAGCGTACGCCCCGGGTCCAGCCGCTCCAGCAGCATCGAGCCGGTCCCGGGGTCGTGCTCCAGCAGCCGCACCGCTGCGCGTCCGCCCCAGGCGCGCAGCGCGATCGGCTCCCCCGCGGTCTCCTCGTCGACCGGCTGCAGCTTCAGCACCGCGCCGGTTCCGTCCGCCCGCCGCACCGGCACGACCAGCGCCACCGCGCCGTGCGCGGGCGTCCCGTCGAGCCGCAGATCCCAGCGCCGCAGGCAGCGCTGCGCCAGCGAGGGCAACCCGGCCATCCAGTCCGCGGTCGAGGCCCCGAAGTACCGCAGATGGGAGGCGCGCAGCCCCTCCGGGATCACCAGCACGACCGGAACCCTACCGAGTGCGGTCACCGGAGTGCGAAAAGCGCGGCGAGGATACCCATGAGTAGCGACGGGCCGGTAAGGTTCCGCGATCGTGAGTGACTTTTCCCCGGAAGAGCCCGGGACGACGCCGTCGCCCGCCTCGCCGGCCCCGCCGGCTTCGCCCGCCACGCCGGCCGGGACCGGCGCGACGGATGCCACGGATGCGACCGCCACGCCGGAGAAGCGGCGCGGATGGGGCCTGCCGTTGGTGATCGCGCTGGTGGCACTGTTGGCCGGGGCCGGCGCCGCCGCCGGTGGGCTCTACCTGAACGGGTGGCGACAGGTGCCCGAGGCGAAGTACACCATGGTGGTGATCCTCAAGGACGGCACCAGCCAGCAGCAGAAGGACGAGATCCAGAAGGTGCTGGAGAAGCTGCCCGGCCACAGCCCGATCCGCATGGTCAGCAAGGCCGAGGCGTTCGCCGAGGCGAAGACCGCCTACGCGGCGAACCAGGAGGTGCTCGCCGGCCTCGAGGAGGACAACATGCCGGAGTCGTTCCGGCTCAGCGTCGTCGACCGGCAGTTCGACTGCACGCCGCTCAAGCCGCTCGGCGGCAACGCGGCGATCTCGAAGATGTCGGTGGTCAAGCCGTACGCCAGCGAGAGCGACCCGGGCGCCGGCATCCTCTGCTAGAGGCTGCTAGAGGATGCCGGCGTCCGGCCCCGTCCGGTCAAGGGAGGCCGGCGGCGTCAGGCCTCGTCGCCGACGGCCTTGAACAGAGCGGCGACCTCGGCGTTCGACAGGTGGCGGAAACCGCCGGGCCGCAGGTCGCCGAGACGGATCGGGCCCACAGCGGTCCGGATCAGGCGGGTCACCGGGTGGCCCACCGCGTCCATCATCCGCCGCACGATGTGCTTGCGGCCCTCGTGCAGGGTGATCTCCACCTGCGCGGTCTTGCCGATCGCGTCGACGAGCCGGAACGCGTCCACCTTCGCCGGGCCGTCCTCCAGCTCGACGCCGGACTGCAGCGCCCGGCCGACGCTGCGCGGCAGCGGGCCGACCACCTCGGCCAGGTAGGTCTTGCTGACGCCGAACGACGGGTGCATCAGCTTGTGCGCCAGGGTGCCGTCGTTGGTGAGCAGCAGCAGGCCCTCGGAGTCGGCGTCGAGCCGGCCGACGTGGAACAGCCGCTGCTCGAAGTTGTCCTGCAGGAAGTCGGCGAGCTCGCTGCGGCCCTTCTCGTCGTCGAGGCTGGAGACCACGCCACGCGGCTTGTTCAGCGCGACGTAGACGAGTTTGGTGTTGGTGATCACCCGCTGCCCGTCGACGTAGATCTCCGCGGTCGCCGGGTCGACCTTGTCGCCGAGTTTGGCGATCCGGCCGTTGACCGTGACGCGCCGCCGGAAGATCAGGTCTTCGCAGGCACGCCGGGATCCAACACCGGCCGAGGCCAGGACTTTCTGAAGGCGTTCGGCGGTGTCAGCCTGAGGCATCGAGCACTTCTTCCACATCGTCGGGCAGGAACGGGGCCAGCGGCGGCAGCTGATCGACCGAGTTCAGGCCGAGCTTCTCCAGGAACAGAGAGGTGGTCCGGTACAGATATGCCCCGGTTTCCGGCTCGGTGCCCACTTCCTCGATCAGGCCGCGAGTGACCAGCGTACGCATGACGCCGTCACAGTTCACACCGCGGATGGCCGAGATGCGCGACCTGGTTACCGGCTGCTTATAGGCGACCACGGCGAGTGTCTCCAGGGCGGCCTGGGTCAGGCGCACGGACTGGCCGTCGAGGACGAACCGTTCGACGTACGCCGCGTACTCCGGACGGGTGTAGAGCCGCCAGCCGCCAGCCGCCCGGCGCAGGTCGAAACCGTGGCCGGCCGCCGTGTAGCGGGCGGCGAGGTCGTCGAGGGTGCGGGCGACGCGCTCGACCGGCTGTTCCAGCACCTCGGCGAGCTTGAGCTCGCTGGTGGGCTCGTCGACGACGAGCAGAATCGCTTCGAGGGCTGCGGTGAACTCCGCGTCGTCCAGGAGCCGTTCGCCGTCACCGCCGGCGGCCTCCTCCCGCCGCGGCGCGGGCACCGGCGGGAGGCTCGGCGTGACGTCCGCAACCTTCGCGACATCCGTGGCGGGCTCCTGGGGGAAATGTCCCACGGTGTCGTGGTATCCGGCCAGATAGGCGTCGGAACGGGGGGCGGGCTCGTCGACCGGGGTGGCCTCCGGCTCGCCGTCCTCCTCGGCGGCCTCCTCCACCGAGTCGGGCGGCGGCAGCTCCGGCTCGATCTCGACCTCGGTGGGCTCCGGCTCCTGTTCACCCGGCAGCTCCTGAGGCCAGTCCACAGCGCCCGAGGCGGCCGCGGCCGCTCCGGGCGCGCGCTCGTCGCCGTACCCCGCCATCGGATTCTGATCTTCAGCGGTCTCCGCCTGGAAGTGCCGGTCGGGCTCCTCGCGCTTGCGTTCCCACGGTGGCACCCACGCGTCCATCTGCGCGGCCAGGGAATCCTGACGCTCGTCGCTCACTGCTTCTCCTCCAGGACCGCCTCGTCGCCCCCGTCAAGATCGCCAACCGGGCCGGGCGAGTCAAGCTCGCGCGCGGGCGGATCGTCCGGAACACCGTGCGGCTTCCCACCCTCGTCGGACCCCACGCCACCCGGACGGTCCGGATTGTCGGCGATCTTTTCCGGACTGCCCTCGTAGTCGTCGACGGTCAGCTCGGCCTCCTGGTCACCACCGATCCAGCGAACGGTCAGCTCGTCCAGCGACACCGGCTGCTCGAAGTCGATCAGGTTCTGCCGGTAGAGCTCCAGGAGCGCCAGGAACCGCGCCACCACCTCCAGGGTATTTTCACAGTCCGCGACGAGCAGGCCGAACGTGGCCACTCCGGCCCGGCGCAGCCGGTCACGCAGCAGCTCGGCGTGCTCGCGGACGCTGACCCGCACCTGGTGGATGTGCGCGATCGAGACCTGCGGCGGCCCCGGTTTCGGGGTGAACTGCTTGAGCGCCAGCTTGAACAGCCGCTGCGGACCGATGCCGAGCACCAGCTCGGGCAGCGCCTCCGCATACCTCGCCTCGAGCGCGACCAAGCGCGGCCAGCGGCGCGCGCCGATCCCCTCCAGCTCGGCGAGGTGCGCGGCGGCCTCCTTGTACGCCTTGTACTGCAGCAGCCGGGCGAAGAGCAGGTCGCGCGCTTCCAGCAGCGCCAGGTCCTCCTCGTCCTCCACCTCGGCGGACGGCAGCAGCCGGGCCGCCTTGAGGTCCAGCAGGGTGGCCGCGACCAGCAGGAATTCGCTTGCCTCGCCGAGGTCCCAGTCGTCGCCCATGCCCCGGATGTAGGCGATGAACTCGTCGGTCACCTGATGCAGCGCGACCTCTGTGACATCCAGCTTGTGCTTGCCGATCAGCTGCAGGAGCAGGTCGAACGGGCCCTCGAAGTTGTGCAGCTTGACCTTGAACTTCCCGTCCGCGACATCGGCGTCCCCACCCGGCGAGACGCCCCCGCCCGCGGCTTGCGCGACGTCCCCGTCCGTGGGCTGGGGGGCGCCGGACCCCGGCGCGATCGCCGCGCCGTCGGGCGCGGCCGGCTCCGGATCGTCGCCGGACAGCGGCGGGGCAGGCTCTTCACGCACGTGCCGACCGTAGACCATGCCTGTGACAGCGTGCTCCGGGCTCACGTCCCTACCAACGTCACAAGTCACTCACGGTTGCTGGAGATCATCCACCGGCGCCGGCTCCCCCGGCTGCCGCATTCACCAACACCACTTCAACGGTACGCGGGTGAACGCGCTCGCCGGCGAATCGGCTGTCGTAGGGTGACCGCATGGTGCGCACCCGAGTCCTGATCTCCGGCACCGTCCAGGGCGTCTTCTTCCGGGACAGCTGCCGCCGGGTGGCCGTCCAGCGGGGAGTTTCCGGTTGGGTCCGCAATCTCCCGGACGGCCGGGTCGAAGCGGTCTTCGAGGGCCCCGAGGACGCGGTGGCCCAGTTGGTCAGCTGGTCCCGGTCCGGTCCACCGCGAGCCACGGTGACCGCCGTGGAAACCCTCGAAGAGTCCCCGGAGACCCTGACCACCTTCACCATCCGCTGATCCCGGCCCCCGGTCGGCGCTCGAAGGTCCCTCCAACCCCGGACACACCCCTCACCCCGGGCGGCTGGGGCCGAGAGGCGCCTCGCGCGATCTAGTCCTCCCGGGACGCCGGCGGATCGTCATCCGGGGCCGACCCGGAACGCGCCCCAGCAGCACCACCCGGCGCGGAGCCCGATTCCGGCACGGCGGGACCGGCCGGCGCGGGACCGGGACGCGGCGAAGGCCGGCCATACGCGCCCCCGGACCCCACCCCCCAGTCTCCCGGCGGAGCATACGGATCCCCGTGACCACCGGCAGGCGCCCCGAAGTCGGAGCCCGGCCGTTCGAAAGGACCACCCGGCACAGCATCGCCCCGATGCGGGCCACCAGAGAACCCGGGCACACCGGACACCGGCCCGGCGAACGGATCACCGGGCGGCGCGGAAGCCGGCCGCGCGAACGGATCACCGGGCGGCGCGGAAGCCGGCGTTCCCGACACCGAACCACCGGGCGACGCGCCCCCGGGGCCGGCCCCTGCGCCGAACCCCGGCCCCCCACCGGGAAACGGGCCACCGAAATGCGGCGCCGTGGGATGCGGGCCGTACCCGGGCGGCTGCGGCGCCGGAGCGTGCCCGCGCAGATCCTGCACCGGAACCTCGGCCCCGAACGTGGAGGCCAGAGGCACCGAGATCCCCTGCCCCGCCACCTCGGCCCCTTCCCGCACCGCGGCGTGCACCGCCTCCCGCAACGCCCGGACCCGCTCCCCCCGGAGCATCTCCACCGGCCCCGCCGGCCGCCCCGAGATCCCGTTCACCAGGTCCTTCAGGAAAGCCCCGAGCAGGGTCACCCCACGCCGCGTCCGGGACATGTTCCAACCCAGGTAGAGCCCACTCCCGTACGGGAAAACCGAAATCACGACCCGATAGTCGCGGTCGGCGATCAGCAACCGGTTGTTCACCGCTTCCGGTGGCAGCAGATCACTTCGCGTCCGTACGGCGGTCGCCTCCACCGGAACCCCACGCCGCCGCAACGTCCCGTAAATCGCCGCGTAGGCCGAGTCCGCCCCCTGCCACCGGTCCTCCAGCAGCGTCTTCCACTCCGCCACCGGCTCGGTGACCCGGGCCGACAGCAGGACCACCCAGAACACGATGAACGCGAGCAACGACCCCACCGACAGCAGCCCGTCCCCGGGCGAGCTCCCGCTGAACAGGCTCGGCTCGGAGGCGGCGTAGACCAGCAGCGCCAGGAACGCGAAGACGGCCCAGACCACCACCGCCGGGATGGCCGCCCACAGCCACAGCCGGAGGATCGCGCCGACCGTGGCCGGCGCGTCCAGCCCCGTCTCCACCGGGGTGTGCCGCAGGCCCTGCATCCGGTACGCGACGTCACCGTTGCCCGGCCCGTATGCGGGCATGCTCATGATTCCTCCGAAGGTCTCAAATCAGGGACACCTGGATCCCGGTCGGTGTCGCCTGGGCGTTCCCGTTGATCCGGAAAGCGGAGTCGCCGCTCTGCGACTTCGCCGTCCCGGCCTGGTCGGTGTAGGTGGCGTTCCAGTGCACCCGCCCGGCCCCGTCGTCGACCACCTGCACCGCGGCGCCGCTGAACCACATCACACTGTCGGTACGCACGCTGACCTGCGGATATGTCGTGATCGACCACCACACGGTCACCTTCGTGCCGGGCACGTTCAGGCCGAACGGGCACCCGGCCGGCTCTGCCTGCCGGCTGGTGGCGCACTTGTCCAGGGCGGTGCGCACCTGCCGCTGGATGTCCTGTTCCGCGCCCGCGGCCAGTTCCGGCACCCCGAACTGCAGCGGAGCGACCAGGCCCACCACGCCGCCGGCCTGCGCCACCGCTGTCGCCCGGCTCTCCGCGAGCAGGGTATTGCCGGCCGCGACCGCCTCGTACATCCCCGGGAACGCCGCTGTGGCCCGCGCCGCGGCGCCCAGCGCCACCCCGTTCACGGTGACCTGCCGCCCCCGCTGCCCGACGACGCCGAGCAGCACGAACGGCAGCCGCAGCCGCCACGCCGAGCCCTCCTTGACGGCCACCACGTCCTGGTCGACGGTCCGGTCGCCGGCCCGGTAGCTGATCCGGACCCGCCGCGCCTCGGTGCCGAACTGCGAGCCGGCGGCGGTGTCGTCGCCGAGTCGCACGTCCCGCGGGCGATAGCGTCGTTCACCCAGCGCGGTCTTGCTGAGCAGCGGGTAGTTGGCCCGGTCGAACTGACCGGCGGACGCGACCTGACCCAGGGCGCGGGTCGCGTCTCCGGCGGCGAGGGCACCGAAGTAGCGCTCGGCGGCGGCGCGCGGGCTGTCCGCGGAGACCCGCAGCACGGCCGTGACGATCCCGCCGGACATCAGCAGCACCCCGATCACCATCAGAGCGATCAGGACAAGACCCCGCCTGGGTACGACCGGAGCGGGCGGCCCGAGACTCAGCGACGGCCCCGTGGCGGGCGGCGCGGAGGCCGGCGGAGCCGGAGGCGGCACGGCGACCACCGGCGCGGCGCAGTACCCGCACCACGGCTGGTCCGCCGGCACGTCACCTCCGCAGCGGAAGCAGAGGATCTTCTCCATGTCCGCAACTCCTGAGACGGTCACCGCAAGTCACCGGAACGCTATCCGAAATGCCGCGTATCAGTCTCTGAGTTGGCAATCGGTCAGCCTCTGGACTGGTTCGCTTGACCCTGCGCCCGGCCTTCGACGCCGCGCCCGAAGCACAGACCGGCAAGATCCGAGCGACGTGGGCCGTTACCACAAAAGCCTACAAATCACGCAGAACACCACGTGAACCGATCCGCGCACCACCACGCGGCCCGCACGCCGACGGGACCGCGGCGCGAGCCGGCACGCCGGCGAGACCGCGGCGCGAGTCGGCACACCGGCGGAGACCCGACACGGGCCGTGGCCGGGGGTAGCGCCCCGGCCCGCGGCCCAGGCTATCCCCAGACCTGCAGGAACAGGTTGCCGAGAAGGTTGAGGGTGAGCAGGACCAGCGGAGCCCCACCGGGAAACAAGCTGAAGATCAGCAGCAGCAGGACACCGATGTTCTTCTCCTCGAACCACAGGCGCATCCACTGCATCCCCGGCCCGGGCCGACGGAGGGCGTAGTAGAGAATGCCGAAGCCGTCCAGCGGCGGGATCGGGATCAGCGCGAGCAGGCCGAAGGCGAGCAGCCCGCCGCCGAGGGACAGCATGATCTCCTCGGGGTACGAACCGCTGACCCCGTGCAGCACCGTGGCGACGCTGAGTTCGGAGAAGACGCCGGCGTCCGGAGTGGCCAGCGCGAACGCCGCGAGGACCAGCTCACCGGCGAGGATGCAGGCGACCGGGCCGGCGGCGAAGACCGCAGCGGCCCGGCCCCGGCCGCGCCAGCGGGGCACGTCGTCGACGGTGAGCATCTTGCCCCAGCCCATGCCGCCCAAGGCCGCGCCGACCGCGCCGAACGGGTCCAGGTCGTGGCGCAGGCTCGGGGTCAGGGAGTCGTTGCGCGCGGCGAGGCCCGCGGTGCGCGCGGTGAAGCGGATGGCGACGGCGCGCAGCGCGACGCCGCACAGAAAGGAGACGACCAGCGCGACGAACGCGACAGGCGTCCCGAGCGCGAAGAGCACCGGCTGGGAACCTACCCTCGTTCTGCCTGGGCCGCGATAACCTCACGAGCGAGCTGACGGTAGTTGCGGGCGCCGGAGGACGCCGGGTCCAGCGTAAGGATCGGAGCGCCCGCCACGGTGGACTCCGGGAACTTCACCGTCTTGGTGATCACCGTCTGGTACACCTTGTCGCCGAACGCCTCGACGACCCGCTGCAGCACCTGGCGGCAGTGCGTGGTGCGGGAGTCGTACATCGTGGCGAGGATGCCCTCGAGCTCGAGGTCGAAGTTCAACCGTTCGCGGACCTTGTCGATGGTGTCCAACAGCAGGGCGACACCGCGCAGCGAGAAGAACTCGCACTCCAGCGGGATGAGCACGCCGTGCGCGATGGTCAGCGCGTTGATCGCCAGCAGGCCCAGCGAGGGCTGGCAGTCGATCAGGATGAAGTCGTACTCCTTGCGGACCGAGCGCAGCGCCCGGGCCAGCGCCATCTCCCGGGCGACCTCGTTGACCAGCTGGATCTCGGCCGCCGAGAGGTCGATGTTGGCCGGCAGCAGGTGCAGCCCGGCGACATCGGTCTTGATGATGACGTCCTCGGTGGTGACGTCGTCCTGCATGAGCAGGTTGTAGATGCTCAGGTCGAGGTTGTGCGGGTTCACGCCGAGGCCGACCGAGCAGGCGCCCTGCGGGTCGAAGTCGACGAGCAGGACCTTGCGCCCGTACTCCGCCAAGGCGGCGCCGAGATTGATGGTGGTCGTCGTCTTTCCGACTCCACCCTTCTGGTTCGCCAGGGCGATGATCCGCGCCGGGCCGTGCCTGTCGGTCGGCATCGGCTCGGGAATCGGACGGCGCATCGTGTACGCCGTGGGGTCGGCCGGACCGAGGTCGGCGCCCAGATCCAGGGAATTCTGCTGATCGCGGAGCGCGGTAGTCCAGGCCTCCGCACGGTCGCCGTTCCCTGACATCGCCCTCGCCCCCTCCCGGCTCGAAGCCCGACTGTACGCCACACGCGCCGTCCCCTCGGGGTCAGCCGTTCGGCGTGTCGCACCTATGGGTGCGTAGCTTCTAACGAGCGCGCGGATGAGAGGTCGCGTAGACCTCTCGCAGACGCTCGACGGTCACCAGGGTATACACCTGCGTCGTGGTGACCGAGGCGTGTCCCAGCAGTTCCTGCACGACCCGCACGTCGGCGCCGCCGTCGAGCAGATGCGTGGCATAGGTGTGACGCAGCGTGTGCGGGCTGACCGCGTAGGGGCCGTCCACCGGCAGGCCCGCCTCGGTGGCGCGGCGGTGCAGCACGGTCCAGGCGCTCTGCCGGGAGAGCCGGCCCCCCCGGGCGTTGAGGAAGACCGCCGGGGTGCCGCGACCGGCGGCGGCCAGGGACGGCCGGGCCCGTACCAGATAGGCCCGCAACGCGGTCCTGGCGTAGCCGCCCACCGGGACCAGCCGGGTGCGCCCGCCCTTGCCGCGCAGCAGCGCCGCGCTCGCCTCGCCCAGCTCGAGGTCGTCGATGTCGGCGCCGACCGCCTCGGAGATCCGTGCGCCGGTGCCGTAGAGGAACTCCAGCAGCGCGCGGTCGCGCAGGCCCAGCGGGGTGTCCTCGGCCGGCGTCGCGAGCAGCCGGTTCACCTGGTCCACGTCGAGCGCCTTGGGCAGCCGCCGGGGCGGGGCCGGCGGGCGCACCTCGGCGGAGACGTCGTGCGGGACCAGGCGCTCGCGGACGGCGAACCGGTGCAGGCCGCGCACCGCGCTGATGGCCCGGGCCGCGGACGACGAGGCCAGGCCGCCGTCCCGCAGCGACGCGAGGTGGCCGGTGACGTCGTCCGGGCGCACCTGGGCCAGGTTTTCGATCCCGGCGGCGGCCAGGTGCTCGGCGTACCTGTGTAGATCGCGGCGGTACGAGGCGAGCGTGTTGCGGGACAGCCCGCGTTCCACGCCGAGATGGTCCAGATAGGCCTGGATCGCCCGATCGGGTGTCAGTGCAGCACCTCCGTCAGCGATGTCACCGGCATGGCGTGCGCGTCGGCCACCGGCCCGTAGACCACGCCGCCGTCGTACGTGTTCAGGCCCGCGGCCAGCGCCGGGTCGCGCCGCAGCGCCGCGCGCCAGCCCCGGTTGGCCAGTTCCAGAGCGTACGGGAGGGTCACGTTGGTGAGCGCGTAGGTGCTGGTGTGCGGCACCGCCCCGGGCATGTTCGCGACGCAGTAGAACATCGATCCGTGCACCCGGTAGGTCGGCTCGTCGTGGGTGGTCGGCCGGGACGCCTCGAAGCAGCCGCCCTGGTCGATCGAGATGTCCACCAGGACGCTGCCCGGCCTCATCCGGGAGACCAGCTCGTTCGAGATCAGGGTCGGGGCCTTCGCGCCGGGCACCAGGACCGCTCCGACCACCAGGTCGGCGTCGAGCACGGCACGTTCGATCTCGTACGCGTTGGAGGCGACCGTCTGCAGATGCCCCCGGTAGTCGGCGTCGGCGGCGCGCAGCCGGACCACGTTCTTGTCCAGCAGCAGCACCTGGGCCCGCATCCCGAGCGCGATCGCGGCCGCGTTCATCCCGGAGACGCCGGCGCCGATCACCACCACCTTGGCGGCGTACACCCCGGGCACGCCGCCCATCAGCACGCCGCGCCCGCCGCCCTGGCGCATCAGGTGGTACGCCCCGACCTGCGGCGCCAGCCGGCCGGCCACCTCGGACATCGGGGCCAGCAGCGGCAGCGAGCGGTCCGGGAGCTCGACCGTCTCGTACGCGATCGCGGTCACCCGCCTGTCGATGAGCGCCTCGGTGCACTCCCTGGACGCGGCCAGGTGCAGGTAGGTGAAGAGCACCTGGCCGGCGCGCATCCGGTGGTACTCGCTGGCCACCGGCTCCTTGACCTTGAGGATCAGCTCGCCCTCGGCCCACACGCCGTCGGCGTCCGGCAGGATCGTGGCGCCGGCCTCGCGGTAGTCGGCGTCGGTGATCGACGAGCCGAGGCCGGCGGAGCTCTGCACGAACACGTCGTGCCCGGAGCGGGTGAGCTCGAAGACGCCGGCCGGGGTGATGGCCACCCGGAACTCGTTGTTCTTCACCTCGGTGGGAATGCCGACTCTCACATCTTCTCCCTGCGTCACCGCGACGTTGCGCTGCGCCATATGTCCTTATCCGCCGCAGACTACCCCGGTTCATACGCACTGATCCCCATGTCCGGGGCAGGACCGCGAACCGGTACGGTCGCCCGATGACCGGCTTTCCCTGGCTTCTCGTCGACCAGAACATCGACGACGGCGACGCGGTGGTGGCGGCCTGTGCCGACATCGACGGCCTCTTCGCCGACCCGGGCGAGCCACCGGTCGAGCGGTACACGTTGCAGGGCTGCGCCCCGGCCGGCGCGCTGCGCGCGGCGTGCGACGGATTCGGCGATTCGTGGCTGGGCAATATCGGTCTGGAAGCAATCCACCGGGCCGACTCCAAACACCCTCGCGAGTGCTGGGAGTGCACCGAGGAGCTGCTCGACCTGACAGTGGTGGACGTGCGCCCGGCCGGGTTCGGGGTCTTCGACGTGACCCTGGAGGGCCGCCTGCGGATAGATCCCGAGCACCGGAAGCGGCGCCGCGGGCCGGACCGGGCGCCGGAGGCCGACGGGTACGTGCTGACCGGCATCACCGGCGAGGGCGAGGAGAAGTTCGGCACCTGCCAGGACGTTTCGGGAGTGTTCCGGCCCAGGCCGGCGGTGCCGCCCAGGCCGGCGACGCTGATCGGCTGCCGCCCCGAGCCGCGCCTGCGGAGGGCCATCGAGGCGTTGCAGCGGGGCGCCGCGCGGCACCGGCGGATGATCATCGCGTCGATCTACAGCGTCGCCGACGACGGGACCGCCACGCACATGCTGGACAGCGGGCTGGGCGCCGAGGTCGCCGACGTGCGGCCTTCGGTGCTCGGCGACTCGCTGCTCGACGTGACGTTCGAGAGCACCTACGGGGATGCGATCAAAGGCGGACGTCCGAGCGGCGCACGGGAGATCTGGGAGCACTGGCGCGGCGGGCGTCCGGAGGAGCCCGGACTGTGGGCCGCGTTCCCGCCGGCGCTGCGGCACGAGTGGGCCGGGGCGGCGCTCGCCCACCACCGGCCGGGACCGGACCGTCCCTCCGGGACGACCTACCACCTCGACGGCCGGCACGTCACCGACGAGGACGGGTTCTACTGCGCGATAGGTGAGGCGATCAACGGCCCGGGCGGGTACTTCGGGTGGAACGCCGGGGCGCTGCACGACTGCCTGCTCGGCGACTGGGGTGCGGCGCCGGGGTTCCGGCTGGTCTGGCACGACTCGGCGGTGGCGCGCAGCCACCTGGTGCCCGGGTACGACAGGCGCGACTGGTGCCCGGCGGTGACAATGGACCACCTGCTGGCCTGGCTGGCCGAGGACGGGGTGGACGTCGAGCTGCGCTGATCCGTCCGGGCTCCGAAGGTGCGCCCCCTGAACCCCCCGGCGGCGTCGCGATCAGGCGCTGAGGACGTCGCGCTTGTGCACGGTGAGCCGGTGCGGATCGCGGTCCGGCTCGTCCAGCCCGAAGGCGAGGATCCGCCGCGGATGGATCCGGATGATCGCCTCCGGCTCGGTGATCGCCTCGCCGCGCCCGCGGATCTCCAGGCAGCGCACCCGCCACGGATCCGTCGACGGTACGTCGTCGACCACGAACGCGACCTTCCCGTTGTCCGCGACGTTCCGGAACTTCCGGCTCGCCGCCATGTTGTGGCCGCCGATGTCGATCGTCCGCGTCTCCGCGTTCCACCGGAACCCCACCGGGTTGACCTGCGGTGACCCGTCCGGCTGGACCGTGGCCAGCCGGCCCAGGATCTGCCCCGCCAGATACTCGATCTCGACCGCGCTGAGTGTCATGCCGACAGTCTGCGACCTCGACCTTGGTTGAGGTCAAGCCGGCCGCGGAGTGCCCTCTCCCCGCGGCCGGACGAGCCGTTCGTGGGCGGCGAGCCGTTCCAGCTCACGCCGGCGGCGGTGACGTGGGCGCCGGACCGGGCCCAGGTGGCGCCCATGACGGCTCAGGTGATGCGGGCGCGCAACGCCGCGACCCCGCTCCCGGACAGCTCGTCCAGCACCACCGGGCGGCCGGTCAGCGCGAGCAGCAGCGCCTCGCCGGTGCCCCGCACCGTCAGCAGGCCCTGGCCAGCCGCCCACTCCAGGTCGTCGGCGATGAACCGCAGGCCGTCCAGCCGGCCCCTCGGCACGAACGAGCCGCGCGCCCGGGGACCGAGCAGGAACTCCAGGGACAGCAGCATCCGCTCCGGCACCAGGTCGCGGGCCAGCCCGAGCGGGCGGCAGATGTCCTGCCCGTGCACCTGCAGATCGGTGAGCTGGCCGAGCGGACTCACCAGCCGGGGGTTGAAGGTGAACTCGGCGTTCATCCGCAGCTGCCGGCCGATCTCCTCCGCGGTCAGGTCCAGGGCCAGCTCGCGGACCAGCTCGGCGTTCGCCCGGTGCACCCGGAAGCCGTGCCGGACCACCGCCGGCACGATCCGGCGCGCCCCGAAGATCCACGGCGCGCACAGGTGGGCGGCGACGTCGTGCACCGTCCAGCCCTCGCACAGGCTGGGCGCCAGCAACTGGCCCGGCTTCAACGACTCGATCAGCTCCGCCATCCGGTGCCGCTCATCGGCGATCATCGCGAGCATGTCCACGGTGGACAAGTTACCGTGCGAAACCGCCCGGCTACCCGGAATCGGGGGTGCCGAATTACTCGACGAAGACGCAGAACGTGTGACCCGCGGGGTCGGCGTAGACCCGCAGCGGCTCGTCCGGGTCGTCGCTACGGTCGAACCGGAGCGTGGCGCCCAGGCTCAGCACGCGCTCGTGCTGCCGGTCCAGCTCCGCCACCGAGTCGACAGTCAGGTCCAGGTGCAGCTGCTGCGGCACCGTCCCCTCGGGCCAGGTGGTGGGCCTGAGGTCGGCGTCCCGCTGGACGGCGAGCCGCACCCCGTCGCCGGTCAGGACCAGCCAGTCGGGCTCCGGATCGCCGCCCGCGCCGGGCTCGTCGCCGGGCCGGTACTCCAGGCCGAGCAGATGATGGTAGAACTCGGCCAGGCCGCGAGCGTCCGGCGCGTCCAACACGATCGACCGCAACTTCGGGAAACCCATGCTCCCCTTCCTACCCCAGCCGCTGGCGGCTCTCACGCGGCGTCATCCGGGGAGTCCGCTCGATCCAGGACATCACCGGGCGTACGGCCAGGGCGCAGCCGGCGAACACCGCACCGGCCGCCCACCAGCCCCAGCCGCCGCCCTGGATCACCAGGAAGGTCAGCCCGGCCGGTCCGGCCATCCGGGTCACGCCCTGCACCGACCGGTCCAGGCCGGTGTAGAGCCCACGCCGGGCCGGCGGCGGGATCTCGGTCTGCACGAACCACTGCGCCGCCGAGATCCACAGCTCGGTGCCGGTGAACAGGACGACGGCCAGGACCAGCAGGACGACTGTCGGCCAGCCCCGGGTCAGGCCGGTGGCCGCCGCGACCGGGCAGGCCAGCGCCGCGCTCAGGGCCGCGACCCGGGTGAGCCGGACGACGCCGGGCATGGTGCCGGCCGAGCGGGTGGCACGCACCTGGAACACCACCGCCAGCACGGTGTTCAGCGCGACCAGCCCACCCAGGACCGGCTTCGGCACATCGGTCCTGGTGATCACCCAGAGCTGCAGCACGTCGTTCCAGAGGATCACGTGCAGCCAGAGCACCCCGAAGATCACCGAGCCGGCGGCGTACGGCAGGTCCCGCAGCACCGCCCACGGGCCGGGCCGCGGCCCGGCCGGGACGGCGGCCGGCGCCACCGGCGGCAACCGGGTCACGAACGCCGCGTTGGCCGCACAGGCCCCGGACGCGATCAGCACCAGGAGCAGCAGCCCGGTCCGGGAGTCCAGGGCGAGCGCGCCGGCGCCGAGCCCGGCGCCGGCGGTCCAGCCCACGTTCAGGTACGCCCGGCTGAACGCCAGCACACGCACCCGGTCCCCGGGCGGGACCGCGGCCGCCGTATACACCACCCGACCGGCGACGGAGAGCGTCTCGGCCGCGGTCTGCAGGCACATCAGCAGCAGGAACGGCCAGAACTCGCGGGCCAGCGGGTACGCCGCGAACGCGGCCGCCCGGACCGCCGCGCCGGCCGCCCAGGCCCGCCGGCCGCCGAGCACGTCGGCGAGGTGGCCCAGCGGCATCGAGCCGATCAGCGCGGTGAACCCGGCCGCGGAGAGCCCGATGCCGATCTGGACCGGGGTGAGCCCGGCGTAGAGGCTGTAGAAGACGACGCTGCCGGCCAGGAACGTGCCGGTGCCGGCGCCCCAGAGAGCGTTCTGGGCGGCCAGCATCCGCGGCAGGCCGGCCGGCGGCAGGACCTTTCCGATGAATCCCCGTATATCCCGCATCGAGGTACATCGGACCATCCCTCATCAAGAGTAATCAATACTTGACTTATCCGGTCGCCGCCAAAAGTCGCGAGCGGCGGGATCACGCGCCCGCGGGCGCGGTTCTCCGGCGACCTTAGCTTGTCGTTTAACCTCCCGATCCACCCCGACGCCGCCGCAGACGAGATCACTGCGTCATGAAGGGCGACTACGGTGCGTGCCGCCTAGCGTGCTGGGCGCGGGCGACGACGGGATCCAACGCGCGTTCTCTGCGGCAGATCAGTGCGTTCAGCGGTCGCAGGCCGTGGCGGCGCGGTAGTTCGACCGATTTCCTCTGAACTCGGGGCTTTAAGATCCACCGCTATGGCTCGCACCACGCCCCCGCGTCCCCTCGACATCACCGAGCTTTTCCCCGGATTGAGGGAACACTCGACCACCGCCACCCGCCTGCACCCCCGGCCTGGCGCACCGACCGTCACGGACAGCTCGGTCGGCGGCCCGCTGCTGTGGCCGGCAGACGAGGTCTGGCCGGTCTGCGACGACGCCGGGGCACACGAGCCGTACAACTTGACCACCCCGGCCGCCGAGCGCCGCCGGCGCGAGATTTTCGCGGCCGCGAACGCCAGGGCCCCGCTGCCGGACGGTGAGTTCCTGACCGCCGAGGAACGGGCCGAACTCGACGCGGCCGACGCCCTGGACCTCGACGAACTGATCGAGGATCCGATCCCGCTGGTCCCGGTCGCGCAGCTGTACCGCCACGACATCCCGGACTACGCCGGCCCGGACGGCACCGACCTGCTCCAGGTGCTGTGGTGCCCGGTTGACCACTCGGACCGGCACTACAGCCCTCGTGTCTTCCTCTACTGGCGCGACAGCTCCGCCATCGGCCCGGTGCTCGCCATGCCGCCCGAGCCGCCGGTGATCAGCGACATGTACCTGCCGGTTGCGTGCGTGGTGCAGCCCGAACAGGTACGCGAGTATCAGTACGCCGATCTGCTTCCTGACGACCTGCGTGAGCGGCTCGATGCGTGGGACCCGGATGACGAAGACGAGGATGAGGACGGCCGTCCTAACTATCAGAACGACCTGTCGCTCGCACCGGGCTGGAAGGTCGGCGGGTACGCGAACTGGTCACTGACCGACCCGCACCCCATGGATTGTGCTGTTTGCGGCACCGGGATGATTTTGATCTTCACAGCGGCCTCAGCCGATTGGAACGGTATGGATTGCAGCTGGCGCCCGCTGGAAGAGGATTCGGACTCGTCTCCGGACACCGTCGGCGTGCAGATCGGGCGTGGCTACTCGCTGTATACCTTCCGCTGCCCCGAATCCTTCGATCATCCCCCGGCCACTGCTATGCAATAGCGTTTACTACCACCAGAGCTTGCAGTCTTCGAACGCACTCAACTCGGCACGAGCGCGCATCGAGGGCGCCGACGCCTGCGTCACAGCGCGTAGCCGCTCCCGCGACCGGCGCGCACGCTCGGCGGCAGATTTCGGATGCCGTGGCATGGGCCTTACGCCACTGCTCGTACGGTGATCACGTGGAACCACCGACCCCGAGATCGCTCGTCGCCTTCGTGCGCGCCGTGGCCGTTCTGGCGCTACCGGCAGAGGCACAACTGGCGTGGGTCGGTCAGCTACTCCACCAGGACATTCCTCTCGCCGACGAGCTGGCGTTGGAGTTCGACGATGGTCTCCGGCTCGTCCCGACATTCATCGAGCGGGGCTGGATCAGCGCCTCGGCACTGCCCGTGTTGACCGAGCTGGAGAACCAGCTCAGAGCCATGAGTGGCGAGCAGAACGCCAGCCTTTGGGAGCCCGACGCCGTGACGAGTCGCCCAGAGTGGCATCGCGTCAGAGTATTGGCGCGAGCGACCTTGACTCAACTGGGCTGAAGGAGCCCAACGCGCGATATTGCCATGATCGGATGCACTCAACTCGGCAAGAGCGCGAGTCAGGCGGAGCCGGGCGTGCTACACGCAGCGTGACAGAGCGCGGGGCGTCGACGTGCGCGACCTGCGGCAGGAAGTACGTCCCTCGAGGATAGGGCACACTCCGAGGGTGGATATGCAAGGAGCCTGGTTTTCGGTCCGATGCCTGTTCCGGCTTGATGCGGAAGCGCCCGCGACGTACGAGGAGCGGATAACGCTCTGGCGTGCATCATCGCCCGAGGAAGCGGTGACCTTGGCCGAGACTGAGGCCGGCGAGTACGCCGCCAACGTGGCGGGCGAATATCTCGGCTTGGCGCAGGTCTACTCCCTGGCCGACGAACCCGGCGATGGGGCCGAGCTGTTTTCCCTGCTCCGCGACAGCCGACTCCAACCGGCCGCGTACCTCGATGCGTTCTTCGACACCGGTGATGAGCGCCAAGGCCCCATTGAAACTTTCGAGGGTTAGCAGCACGGCGTTGGGCTGGCCGGTGCGCGACCGATCAGCGGCAGATGAGTATTGCGGTAGTTGCGTCGGTCGTGAACCTACTGAAGGTTCTGTCGAATGGGGGTGTCAGGGCACGTCAGGCAGACGAAGATGCGGAGCCGGCGGCCTACGGAAACGCCAGTGGGCTCGTGAGCGGCCTTCCATTCCGGGTCGATGTGCGAGGGTTGCAGATGGGACTCCTCGACCGGGAGCCAGGCGCCGCCGGCGCCGGATTCGGTCGGGTCCAGCGTTAGCAGTAGTTCCATCGATTGGTGGCAGTGCGGGCAGTCCATCGGAATCGGATCGCTGACCTCCCAGTTCGGGCAGCCTCCGACTTTCCATCCCGGCGCCCGCGACGCCGAGTAATAGCCGTGCTCACCGAAGCGGCGCGTGTCGTCGAAGGCGCGTATCCGGCGTCCGAGCTCATCCGGTAGCTCGCGCCACCAGGGATACTCGGTGATCTGTTCGGGATGCAGTACACACGGACGCGGCAGGTAGTCCTCGTCGCTCACGACGAGGGGTGCGGGTGGCGCGTCGAGCGGGTCGACCACGCTCGACGCCGTGCGCCATTTCAACAGCACCGGTGGACCCGTCGGGCTGTCGCCGGGGTGCTCGTTGGGGCACCACAGCACCTGCAGCACATCGGTGCCGGCGGGGCAACGGAGATCGGGCACATCGGCGGCGTGGAGTTGCGCTAACGGCACCAGCGGGCTCCCGGCCGGCTCCGACACGACTTCGGTACCCAGCACGACCGTGCCGGCCTCGGTCGTCCGGACTCCGGCGAACCCGGGAACCTGCTGCTCCAGCGCAACCAGCGTTTCGGGGCCCGGCATCATCAGCATCGCGGCGACCTGCGGCGGCACCGGGATCTCGGTCCGGATCAGATGCGGTCCGGGACAGGTCGGCCACGGCTCATGCTGTGGCCACAGCAGCATCCCCCCGACATGGCTGCCCGACACGCTGGGTACCCCCGGCCGCGGGTGCAGCCGCGTCGCGGTGCGCGCGTACGCCTCGATGCCGGGGAACAACCGTACGAGGTCAAGCGGGGGCAGAGATGTCAGCGGCACGCGGGGGAGCATACGTACCCCCGAATTGAAGGCGTCAACACTCAACGTCGATGTACGTCCGTTTAGTCCTCCCTCTCGCAGTAAGGGACGCTATGCCCGCTTCCCGATAGCCAAGGATCTCCCGGCGCTGAGGCCAGTTATCGGAAGGTAATTGATCGCAGGGCCGCCAGCATGCCCGGTCGGCGGCAGATCCGGTTATGCCGGCTGCTGCGTTCGGCAGCCAACAAGACAATGGCACGACATCATGGGTCCGTGCCATTTCGCCCGCCGCCTGGCCGCGCCGCACCCGATCCGCGTCTGGACCCTTACCGCGAAAGAGCCGGCGCGCTGTTCGACCAGGGCGAGCAAATCGGGGTCGTGTATCTACGCATCGATACCTTCTGGCGCCAGACTGGCGGGCACCTGTGGTGGCGACGCTGGTCGGAGCCGAGTGAGCAGGTGCAGGGGTACATCGAATTCAACGGCGGCGGATTCGATGACTTCTACCAAGACGCGGGCACCATGGTCGCCGAGATCGGCGACTGGGGACACGGCCGTTTTCCCTACCGCGGCGAGGCTCTACAAGTCCGTTGGCTCGATGACGAAGAGTCACGCCAGGTGCGGGTCTCTACCTTTGGCTTGGACGACCTGCAGGCATAATCGGCTGCGCCGATCTCGGCATGGTCGTGTGTTGATCGTGACTACGTTCCGGAGGCCATGAAGGCTGCCAGGATGTAGTTCGGGTGGCGGTCGAGGTTCTTGCGGGCCCGGTCGTAGCGGATGGTGGTGCGCGGGTCGGCGTGGCGGGCGGCGATCTGGACGTCGCGGAGGCTGACGCCGGCGTCGAGCATGGTGGTGACGAAGGTGTGCCGCAGCATATGCGGGTGCATCTTCGGGATCCGCAGATCGGCGGTTTCGGCCAGGTGCCTGAGCCGCCGGGTCGCCGCGTGCCGGTCCATGCGTCCGCCGCAGGTGTTGCGCAGGATCGGGCCGTCGTCACGCTCGTCGACGGCGCGATCGATCGCACGAGCCACCGCTGGAGGCAGCGGGACAACAACGACCTTGCCACCTTTGCCGCGAACCTTCAGCACGCGGTGCCCGTGTTCCTCACCGAGGTCGGCGATGCTCGCGCCACAGGCTTCGAAGATCCGCAGCCCGAGGAGGCCCAGCATGGCTATCAGCGCGAAGTCGTTGATGTTGGACGACAGCCGGGCGGCAGTGATCATCGCCTCGAACTGGAGATGGCTCAGGCCCAGCGTGGGCGATTCGGGTGGGACGAGGGGCCGGCGGACGTAGTCGGCCGGTGAGTGCGACAGGATCTGGTCGATGACGCAGACGCGGTAGAAGCCAATCACGACCGACAGCCGCCGGGACACCGTCGACGGCTGGTAGCAGCGGACATCTTGTAGCCAGCGCACGTAGCGCTCGATGTCGACCCGTGCTGCTTGTAACGGGTCCAGTGGCTGGTCAGCCGACCAGCCAAGGAAGACTTTGAGGTCGGAGCCGGTGTGCGTCCGCGATTGACCGCGGTACCGGCCGAGGTAGGCGGCGACCGCGGCTGCCAGGAGCCGTGGGTCGCAGGTGGTCGGGGTGGGCTGGGGCGCGGTTGAGGTCGTCATACCGCTCGCTTCGACCGGCCGGCGCCTGCCCTGACAGTTCAGAGCGGCGCCTACCCTGTTCATGTGCCGGGCAGCGGTGCACCTTCGTGCGGTTCTCTCCCCGCGATGACCGCTGCTCGGCATCTGATCCTCTCGTACGACCATCACGCTCGGGGCGGCAGAAGAGGGCGTCCCGTGGCCGCGATCCTTCATAGGGTGTTCCGGCTGGCGGTATTGTGCGCGGAATCATTTGAGAGGCGGAAGACCTTGGGCGTGGTCGTCGAGGCCTACAGCAGGCTGGCGTACGTCGGTGCGCACGTCACGTGCTGTTTGAAGGACAACCATAATGCGGGCTATGCCGGCCGTATGGTCCCCGGGCACGTACTGTGTTGCTCAGAGACCGACCACCTGCAGGCCTACGCCGATGCTGCGTTCTCGGCGTCGTTCCGGGGGATTCCGGTCGTCGGCCAAGGCGCGTTCCTCGCTGGCGGCTGCTATGCCGTCACTGCACGAACGGAGGAGTTCGAGGCCTGGTCCGGTTCGTCTACCAGGTACGGGTACTGGCGGGCTGATCTGCAGAAGCAGTTCAATCCGGAGCTCGACCCGGACGGCCCGTTCTACGAGTTGATCTGGTTCTCTGACTGCGAGGGCACCATCGGTTCGGAGGCCGCGGTAGATCTGCTGGCCGATTTCCGGGAACACTCGTCGACGTACCGGCCGCCGTACGAGTGGTACGGGGAGACCTTTGAGGCCTTCACGCGTGCCTGTTCGCTCGCCGCGGACAGCGGCCTGATCGACTTCTGGTGACATCTCGATACCTACCGGCCGGGGTTGCGGGGGGATCAGCGATCGGGTGTGACGACCAAGCACAGGACGCGCCGACGGCCGATGGTCGACACGGAGTGATCCGCCAACTTCGGTGGAGAACCACCGATATGCGGCAAATGAGTACGCTGTCACGGTGCCAGATACGGATCTCGCGCGAATCAGTGGCACGTGACAGGCTGCATCAGTGGCAAGCGACACCGACTTGAGGTTCCGACCCGACGGTAGGGATTCGGCCTGGTCATCTGACTGGACCCCGGTCGTCTTCGGCGATGAGCCGCGCCAGCTGGAAAGCCTAACTCAGTCGGCCTTCATTTGGTGGAACTTCATGACCTATACGGAGTTTTGGCTGGGTGGCGTCGACTTCAGTGAACGTCAGGCCCCCGTCTGCCTCCTAGACTTTGTCCTGATGTTGCAGGCGGCGAGAAGCATTGGGCGGCAAGAGGGAACCGCGGTAATGGATTTATCGGACCGCGCCGAGGAGTGGGTGTTCACAACTGCGTCCGGCCGGGTCAGACTGCGTACCCGGACCCGGATCCGCGACGGTTGGCGATTCTGGCTGGGCCGGCGGAATGGCCACCTCCCCGCCAAGGCGGAGTCATCCCCTCTATCCGCCGTTATTGCGAAATCTCCTCCACACGAACACGCCGACCTCGGTCCTCGGGGGCTTCCGCCTTCCTGTCCCGCTTGCCGCCAGACGACGACGGGTCGATCGACACCGGCCCGCTGGTAAACACCCACTCGATGAGGTGCCAACCCGCCCTCGCAGCAATGCCGATCCCGCGCCACACCAACTCGACCACGTCACCCATGACCCAAAGTTAGCCAACCCATGCCAAGCCAGCAGATCAGCGGGAAAGGGCAGTGATGACCAGCTACCAGCGGATTTACGACCCGTCCGGCGCCCTCCGCGGCGGAATGCCCACTCAACCGTGGGCCACCACACCCGAGGATCGGCACACCCCCGGCCAGTTGCGCATGCACTATTCGGCAGGACAAGGCGCCGGTCGGTCACCGCCAGCCACCGGCCGTGACGATGGCGGTCGGCCCGAGCGCGGACGGCGGCAGATCAGTGCGTTGGGCCGCCGTACCGAACAGGGCCAGCATCACGACCGAGATCTAGGCTGACGGCATGGTCGACTGGAGCGAGGAGGAGTACGTCGAGTGCCTGCGGGAGGAGCGGCGCCGCTTCGCGTGGGTGATGCAGCATTACGGGAATCTTGATGCGGTCCAGGCCGAGATGGCGGCGGAGAAGCGGTACCCCTTCGAGGCGAGCGCTGCGCCCTATCGAGGACTTATCTTCCATGACGAGGCATGGCATTGGGCGATGCTGGCCATTCACGGAGACGCGTACTGGGTCTCGCACCCGCATCTCGCTGAACCGCCGGCTGAATACGAATCGCCTGATTGAACGCGCGCAGCTCGTGCTCAGTGACCAGCCAGTCCACAACCCGGAGGCACACCGGACGAGTGCTTCAGTGGCGATTTCGGTGTGCACTCTCTTCGGCACGAGCGTGCGCCGGTAACCCAACAGCCGAAGTGAGGGAATGGTCACCCACCGTTACCTAATGTGCTGGGCAGGGTCTCTATACGAGGCCGGCTGAGGCCGTCCCTGCTGGAGCCGGTTCGGCTCCGTCATGGCCGCGCCGCAACTCACTAACGATCTCCCGCCACGAAAATCTTGCCAGAGCCGTTCCGGTACAGAGCCAGGTACGCCACTGTGCAGAGGCCTGGGCGTCGCCTTGCTAGTG
>NZ_BOMW01000021.1 GCF_016862395.1 Actinoplanes siamensis
CTGGGTGTCCTTGTTCGCCAAGCCCGACTGTGCGTCGATGACACGGTGTCGCGTGGCACCGACGCCGGCGTTGAAGGTGTAGTAGTCGTGGGAGTTGTTCTGGCCGTGGTTGGCCGTGTTCCAAAAGTCCTTGTGTGATTTGTTCCAGTCAGTCGAGTACTCGCTGAAGCAGATCTCACCCACGCTGCAGGGAAGGTCGTTGGCTCCCTGATCAAGGCCGGCTTGTGCCGGGAACGCCGTCAACGCCAGGGCCGCCCCGGACACCGCTGCGGTCACCGAGATTCGAGCCAGGATTTTCCGGTAGATCAAAACTGTCTCCATTAGCGATTGAAGAATGGAGGAAGACGGCTCTGCAGCGCCGCGCCCCCGCTTGAAAGAATATCGATGCCACATCTTCAGAGGCGCCGTCATCGATGTCAGCGACGGAGCTTAGCCCACCATCCGGTTAACCACTCCAGCCCGTGTGACGAATCCAACGCGAACACGGCTGGTGGCCCACTTACCGACCGACATGGGTAAGCAGAGCGAGTCTGGTCAGCGAATATCAGGAGTGCCTCATTTATGACAAACAGGGTGGCGCGGCTGCCCGACGCGACCCGCGCCCCGGCTGCCGCGCTCGGCGTCGCCCTGCGATTCGGGTCAGAGTTGCCGGTGAACGTGCGGCATGAGGCCCCGGCGACCTGCGCGCGGAACGCTCGGCCCCGACGACCGCCGCTACAACTGGCTCCTGCGCGGCCTGCGATGGCAAGGCGAACGCGGCTTCGCGATCCTGATCGGCTGCTGGAAAACGCTGCGTCACACCACCGTCAGCCCGCGCCGGACCGGCGACATCGTCGCCGACGCGCCGCGCCTGACTCACTACGAATACAAATACCTGTCCGGAGCTTGCTGAGATCACTTCACCGAACCCGATCTTGTCGCGGCGGTTCGGAGGGCGGCATCGAGCGCGCCGACGGCGTCCTGCAGACTTCGGTTCATGCAGCTCAAGGTATGGATGGCCGATTGGCAGATGGAGTGTTGCGGCACGCCTTTCCGGAAGAACTCCGAGGTGTCGTGGCGGCTACGACCCGCGACCGACGTCGAGTGGCTCGACACCGTCCTCGGAGATGGCGTTGCTGCGACCATCGATGCCGTCGAGGACCACCACGGCGGCTCGGACGGTCCGCCAACCGTCGCCACCGTTGTCTCGATTGACACGGTGCATTGTCGTTTCGCACCCGAGCCAGTTGCCGGTTCCGGGATCGTTACCGCCGTCGACGAAGCGAAGAGATGGAACAGCGACATGGGCGATCGGCGATTCGCCGGCTTCCTCCTGCGTGTTCGCACCATGGAACCCGACGGCAGGTAGGACCCTTTGCGCATGAGGGGAAGGAGGCTACTCGTTCGCCGCCGACCGCGCGTGGCACCAGTGGTCTGTGCCCCAGCCAGCGGAGCCGGCCCGATGCGTCGATATTCGTACCGGCGAAGGCGTTATCGACCTTCAGCCGTGACCGACTCCGGGAACTCCTCGGTGCCGAGGACCCGCAGCAGCGACAGGCGCTCGCGGGCCTCCTCGTCGGCCGGGGTCAGCACCAGCAGTTGCTGGCCCAGATCCGGGGTGACCAGGGTTTCGCAGTCCATGGTGAGCCGGCCGACCCGTGGGTGCTCGAACGTCTTGCGGTCGCTGCGGCGTACCGCGACCTCGTGTTCCGCCCACAGCCGGGCGAAGTCGGCGCTGGCGGTGCGGAGGGCCGCGATCAGGCCGGTGACCTCCGGGTCGCCTGCCCGTCGGCCAGCCACGGCGCGCAGATCGGCCACGTGCTGCCGGCCGAGCCGTTCGCGTTCCGAATCGGACGCGACGGGGCGCGTGTCCGGTTCGGTGAACCAGCGATAGACCAGGTAGCGGCGGTAGCCGGTGAAACCGGTGTGGTCACCGGCCAGCAGCATCGACGCCCGGTTCTGAGCCAGCACCACGCCCAGGTCGGAGATGACCATAGCCGGGGTGTCACCGAGCAGGTCCAGCATCCGCAGCAGACCCGCCCGCGCCAGCCGGGCGGTGTCGGCGCCCGGCTGCGGCTGGTGCCCGGCCAGGCGGAAGAGGTGGTCCCGTTCGTCGTCGGACAGCCGCAACGCCCGGGCCAGCGCGACCAGCAGTTGCGTCGACGGTTGGCTGCTGCGGCCCTGCTCCAGGCGGACCACGTAGTCCACCGACATGCCGGCCAGCATCGCCACCTCTTCCCGGCGCAGACCGTTGGTGCGGCGGCGCGGTCCGTCGAACAGGCCGACCTCGGCCGGGCGGATCGCCTCCCGGCGGCGGCGCAGGAAATCGGCCAGCGTGTCACGTTCCATGCGACCATGCTCCCTCGCCGGGTGGTCGGGGAGACAGGGAGCGGCGCTCCCACGACAAGCGCTCCGCTCCCGGGCCCGGCGGATCCGGCGCAGGCTGGGGACATGCAGAAACGAACTCTTGGTGAGCACGGTCCGATCGTCTCGGCGCTGGGTCTGGGCGCGATGAGCATGTCCGGTTCGTACGGGCCGGCCGACCGCGGGGAGAGCATCGCCACCGTGCATGCCGCGCTGGACGCCGGCGTGACCCTGATCGACACCGCCGACTTCTACGGCATGGGCCACAACGAGCTGCTGCTCGGCGAGGCGCTGCGCGGGCGGGACCGGGACAGCTATCAGCTCAGTGTCAAATTCGGTCAGCTGGTCGGGCCGGGCATGCGGTTCTCCGGCGCTGACGGGCGGCCCGAGGCGGTCAAGAACTTCCTGTCGTACACGCTGACCCGCCTCGGGGTCGACCACATCGACATCTACCGCCCCGCCCGGGTCGACCCGCAGGTGCCGATCGAGGACACCATCGGCGCGATCAAGGAGCTGATCGAGGCGGGGTACGTCCGGTACGCCGGGCTGTCCGAGGCCGGGGCGGCCACGATCCGCCGGGCCCATGCCGTGCACCCGATCGCCGACCTGCAGATCGAGTACTCGCTGCTGTCGCGGGGGATCGAGGCCGAGGTGCTGCCGACGCTGCGTGATCTCGGCATCGGACTGACCGCGTACGGCGTGCTCAGCCGGGGCCTGCTCAGCGGGCACTGGGCGCCCGGCCGGGACGGCGACCACCGCAACCACAGCCCGCGCTTCTCCGGCGAGAACGCCGCGCACAACCTGGCCCTGGTCGACGCCCTGAGCCGGGCCGCCGAGGCCAAGGGCTGCACGGTCGCCCAGTTGGCGATCGCCTGGGTCGCCGCGCAGGACGAGCGCGTCGTCCCGCTGATCGGCGCCCGCACCCGACAGCGGCTGGCCGAGGCACTCCCGGCGATCGGCCTGGATCTGACCGGCAACGACCTGGCCGAGATCGAGAAGGCGGTGCCGGCCGGGTCAGCCCGTGGAGACCGATACCCGACGGCGTTCATGGCCGCCCTCGAGGTCGGCAACTGAACTACGGGGCCGACCCGAATACGTCGGAGACCGGCGACAGCAGCTTCAGGTAACCCTCGTCACCTGAAGCTGTTCAGGCGGCGCGATCCCGTCTTCTTACTCTCCTGCCGCGATCCGGGTGGTTGCCTCGCGTGCTCATCCGCCGCGAGGCGATCGCTACGGGCCATGACGGGCTCCGGCCCGGTCAGCGCACGACTTCTAGCCGATGAGCGGGCGCCCTGCGGTTGTGGCTCCTCGTGGGACAGCGCGAGACCTGGCGCCTGTGTCGATCCGTAGAGGGCCATTCGGGTCAGTCTTTCGCGGTAATGGCCGACCGTAAGCGACTGAGCGCCTCGGCGCGCACTCCGGCCAGGACCGGCTCACTGGTCAGGCGGGCAGGACGGATGGCAGCCCGGCGCGGCATCCGTGCCGTCGCCGCTCGGATGCTGTCAATCAGAGCCGGCCCCCACGAGCCGCCGACAACAATCTCCAGCGGGTCGGCGAAGGCGACCACGGCGGCGACGACACCGCCAACAGCCTGCCCGATGGCCGCCCGCGTGGCGGCGTCGCCCCCGAGGAGCCGCTCGACGTCGATGGCCGTGGAGCCGTCGCGGCGCAGGCCCAATTCGCCGAAGACCTCGATGAACCGGACCGCCCGCCCACCCGGCCCGAGGGTCAGCACGTGGGCGATCTCGCCGGTCAGCCCGCTGTGGCCACGACGGACCTCGCCGTCGCTGACGACTGCGCAGCCGAGCCCTTCGCCCAGGAACAGGTAGGCGAAGTCGCGGGCGGCGTCCCGTTCCGCGTGCGCTGCCCAGTTCACGTCGTTGTCGACGATGACCGGACCGCCGGCCTGCGGCGCGAGGACGGCGACGGGGTCGAGCTCGCCGAGGAGGAACGGCGAATCGGGCAGATGCACGAGGCGGCCGGTGGCACGGTCCACCGGGTCGGCCGCGCTGACAACGGCGAGCCTGGCCGGTTGCCCGGCGGAGGCGAGGGCCTCGGCGGCAGCGGCCGTCAAAGCCGCTGCGGCCTGGCTCCCGTGGGTGGGCCGGTTGATCCGCCGGATCGCGCGGGCCACGGTGTCGCCGTACACGTCCAGGCATTCCACCACGACACCCTCGGGAGCTATGACGGTCGCCAGCGCCACCCCCACCGCCGGAGCAAGTGAGTAGTACGAGCCCACGCGACCGCGGCCACGGCCACCGGTGGTGCGCTCGCCGGTGTCGGCCACCAAACCGCGATCGGCCAAGCGGCGCACGCTCTCCCCCGCGGTCGGCTTGGAGATACCGATCTCGGCTGCCAATTCGGCACGGGTCAGCCGACGATGGTGCATCAACGCGCGGAGCACGTGCTCGTCGGTGAGGGACCGGACGAGCTCTTGTGAGGGCAAGGGAGGTTCCACACCGCCATTCTAGTCAGGGCCCTTGTCTAGAGAATCGCGGTCCTTTAGAATCTTCCAAGTAAGGAGATCTAACTAGAAGGAGATGCCGTGTCGGCCACCACCGCTCTGCCGCACTGGGAGCAGATTCCCGCTGACCTCAAAGCGGCCACCCGCGAGATCAAGGCCGCGCTGCGGGCTCGGATCAACGCCTCCGGGCGCACGGTCGACGAGGTCTTCGCCGTCGTCGAACGACGTGTTCAAGCCGCCGTCGACGACATCAACGCGGCCCGCCGGCGCGGTGAAAGCGTCTGGCCCGTCATCGACTACGCCGACATCGCGAGTGGCACCGTCACCGCCGATCAACTGGACCTGCTGCACCGCCGCGGCTGCGTCGTCGTGCGCGGCCACTTCGACCGTGACCAGGCGCGGCAGTGGGATCAGGACATCGTCGACTACGTCGAGAGCAACAACTTCTTCGAGGACTACCGGGGTCCCGGCGACGACTTCTTCGGCAGCGTCGGCTCCAGACCCGAGATCTACCCGATCTACTGGTCGCCCGCCCAGATGCAGGCCCGCCAGAGCGACCGTATGGCGAACGTCCAAGCCTTCCTCAACAGGCAGTGGAAGTCCGAGTCCGGCGGCGTCCAGTGGTTCGACCCGAACCGCGACTCGCTCTACCCCGACCGCATCCGCCGCCGCCCCGAGGGCGCGGACTCCGCCGGTCTGGGCACGCACCTCGACCCGGGCACCCTGGACCTCTGGATGACGCAGGCGTACCAGCAGGCGTTCCGGCATCTGTTCGACGGCACCGTCGAGCAGTACGACCCCTGGGACGCCGCCCACCGCACGGCCGGTCCGCAGTACCCCGGCACCACCATGTGCTCGGCATTCCGCACCTTCCAGGGGTGGACCGCGCTGTCCGACATGGATCACGACCAAGGCGTGCTGCACACCGTTCCGATCCCGGAGGCCATGGCGTACCTCATGGTGCGCCCCCTGCTGTCCGACGTGCCCGACGACGACATGTGCGGCGTCACCGTCAACCAGGTCTTCCCCGCCGGTCACAAGTGGCACGCCCCGCTCATGGAGGCACTGACCGGCATCCCCGACGTCCAGGCGGGCGACTCCGTCTGGTGGCACGCCGACATGATCCATAGCGTCGCGGCAGTCGAAAACCAGAAAGGCTGGGGCAACGTCATGTACATCCCCGCCGCCCCCTGGTGCCCCCGCAACGAGAAGTACGCCGCCAACGTCCGCGAGGCGTTCCTGACCGGATCGAGCCCGTCGGACTTCCCCGCCGAGCACTACGAGCGCGAATGGCCCAACCGCTTTCAGTTGGAAGACCTCAACGAGACCGGACGCCGCGGCCTCGGTATCGCTTGAGACCCCGGCACCGTGGTCGGGCCGCGTTTGACGTCCGCCAGGCGTCCGTCTGCCGCAAGTCGTGCGCGGCGGCCGACGTGGTCGTCACGCTTCGTCCGACTTGGTCCTCGGTCGCCGACCGAGTGCGGGCCGCCGTCATGACCGACTGTCGTCGCACCGATCGCGGCAGGCCCGTGCACCAGATCTCGGCGACGGGCTGGCCGGCGCACAGTGTGCTGCAGGTGAATCGTCAGCCGGCCCGGCGCATCGTGGCGTGTCCGTGTCCGACCATGCCGACGAGGACATGCGCGGTTTCTCGGCCTCGTTCGCGGACGCCCACGCGCGTGAGCATGTCGCGACCTTCCTGGCGTTTTCGCCGTCGACGCGGTATGGGTGACCAGCCGTGGGGTCTGATACCGAGGCAGGAAAATGTCGACTCCGGCAAGCGCCTGCTGATCCCCGCGGGCCAGAACACCGTCCGGACCTGAAGGCCACCGCAGGAGGCTGTACCCGCCATGCTGACTCCACCATCGTTCGTCGTCACCGGGGGCGCCCACGGCATCGGCCGAGCCATCGCCGAACGCCTGGCCGGCGACGGTAGCGTCGTCATCCTTGACATGGCCGACCAGCTGGACTGGACGAATGAACGGGTCACTCTGATCACCGGCGATGCTCGTGACGTGGCGACGACGCAACGAGCGGCGGCAATCGCCGAGTCCACCGGCCCGCTCGCCGGATGGGTCAACAACGCCGCAGTCTTCGACGTGGCACGTTTCGGAGACGCGTCGGCATCCCAGATCCTTGACCTCATCACCGTGAATCTGGCGATGGCTGTGGTCGGATGCCACACCGCAGTCAACCCACGCATAGTTGGTCGAAGCCGGGACCCTCGACGACGCACCTTCGGCCGGTAGCGGCGTACTCGGTGAGTGCTGCGGAGGTTTCTGGCGGTCAAACCCATCCGATGATCCTTCGGCTCCGAATCCTCGCGAGAGCATCGGACGCGGCGAGGGATGGTTCGTTGATGGCGGGGCGCAGCATGATCCCTGGTCGGTGTCCCGGTCGAACCGCCCGGCGGATCCCGCGAGCCCGCGCTGATGGTGGCCGGCGTGAAAACAATCTGAGATTCCACCAATCCGCGGCACGGTCGGCGCCGAATCATCGGTGCAAGTCCCAATAAAGAGGAGCAGATCGATGCGTGCAACGAAGCTCACCGCCCTGACCGCCGCGACCGTGTTCGCGATTTCCCTGTCCGCCTGTGGCAGTGACTCCGACGACAGCAACAGCGGCGGGACGACGGCTGCGGCGCCGACGATGACCTCGGCGGTGCCCAGCACGGCCCCGGGCATCGGCGGCACGGACATGGTCAACTTCGGCCCGGGGTGTGCGGCGGTGCCGACCGACCCGGCCAACGCCGGCAGTTTCGAGGCGATGGGCAAGGTGCCGGTGGCCACCGCCGCGTCCGGCAACCCGCTGCTGTCCACCCTGGTCACCGCGGTGAAGAAGGCCGGTCTGGTCGACTCGCTGAACTCGGCCGACGGGGTCACCGTGTTCGCGCCGACCAACGACGCGTTCGCCAAGATCCCGAAGGCCACCCTGGACAAGGTCCTCGCCGACAAGAAGACACTGACCAGCATCCTCACCTACCACGTGGTGCCCGGCAAGCTCACCCCGGCGGACCTGGCCGGCACCCACAAGACGCTGCAGGGCCAGGAGCTGACCGTGACCGGCAGCGGCGAGAACTTCAAGGTCGGCACCGACAGCGCCTCGGTGGTCTGCGGCAACGTGCAGACGGCCAACGCCAACGTATACATCATCGACTCCGTCCTGATGCCGAAGAGCTGATGAGCCGGCTGCGCGGGGCGATCAGTGGGATCGTCGCGGCGGGCACCGGGATCGCGGCCGCGGAACTGCTCGCGGCCGCGGTCCGGCCCGGTGCGGGCCCGCTGGTCGCGGTGGGTGGCACGGTGATCGACGCCACCCCCACCCCGATCAAAGAATTCGCGGTACGGGAGTGGGGCACCCACGACAAGCCGGTCCTGCTCAGCGTGATCGGCGTCGTGCTGGTCCTGCTCACCGTAACCACCGGTATCGCGGCGACGAGGTGGCGGGCAGCGATACCGGTGGGAACGGGAGTACTCGGTGTGGCGGGGGCGGCCGCCGCACTGTGCCGACCGGCCGGGACCGTGCTGGACGCGGTCCCGGCCGCGTTCGGGGCGGCACTGGCCGGACTGGCGCTGTGGTGGCTGCTGCGCGAACGGCGGGACGCTGCTGACGCCGTACGGGAAAACGGGGTTGATCGTCGGTTGGTTCTTCGCCTGTCGTTGCTGGCGGCCGGCGCCGGTGCGGCGGAGGCCGCGGGTCTGGCCGTTTCCGGTCAGCGCGAGAATGCGGCCGGCAAGTCCCGGGAGGCGATCCGTCTCCCCGCGGCCGCAGATCCGGCGAAGCCGCTGCCAAACGGGATCGCAGCGGACTTCACCACACCGAGCGCGAACTTCTACCGCGTCGACACCGCCCTGACCGTGCCCCGCGTCGATCCGTCGACCTGGCGGCTGAAGATCCACGGGATGGTCGACCGGGAGATCGAGTTGTCGTTCACGGAGCTGCTGCGCCGGCCGCTGATCGAGCGTGACATCACCCTCAACTGCGTGTCCAACGAGGTCGGCGGCCCCTACATCGGCACCGCGCGGTGGCTCGGCGTCCCGCTCGCGGCGCTGTTGAAGGAGGCCGGGGTGCAGGCTGGCGCGGACCAGATCGTGGCCCGCTCGGTCGAGGGGATGACGATCGGCACGCCGGTCGCCACCGGCCTCGACGGCCGCGACACGATGCTCGCGGTCGGCATGAACGGTGAGCCGCTGCCCCTCGAGCACGGCTTCCCAGTCCGGATGCTGACGCCGGGACTGTACGGGTATGCGGGCGCCTGCAAGTGGGTGACCGAGCTGGAGCTGACCACTTTTGATCGGTTCGACGCCTACTGGGTCGAACGCGGCTGGGACACTGAGGGAACCGTGAAGACCGCCTCACGCATCGACAAGCCGAAGCCGTTCGCCCGGATGGCGGCCGGGACGGTGACCGTGGCCGGGGTGGCCTGGGCACAGCGGCGCGGCATCGAGACCGTCGAGATCAGCGTCGACGGCGGCCCCTGGCAGCCGGCCGAACTGCTGCCCACCGCCTCGATCGACACCTGGACGCAATGGCGGTTGAGCTGGAAGGCGACCGCCGGGCCGCACTCGCTGGCGGTGCGCGCCACCGACAAGAGCGGTGCGGTGCAGCCGGAGACCCGAGCCACGCCGTTCCCGGACGGCGCAACCGGATGGCACACGATCAGCGTCACCGTGGGTTGAGCGAAGGCGATACGCCAGTGACCATCTGACCGCAAGCGCTGCTCCGCGGCGGATGACGGACACCCGCCGCCGTGGACCGTCGCGGCGGGTGTCTCGCGGCAGGACGTGCCGTCAGTCCTCGACGAGGATGGCCGGCGCCGGGCACAACACGGCGGCCTGCCGGACGTCCTCGGCCTGGTCGCCGCCGTGCTCGGCGGTGCGCAGGAGGGCGATGCCGTCCTCGAAGCCGAAGGCGTTCACCTGCAGCTCAGCGCGGCGGCAAACTGGCCGGCGTGCCTCGCCTCGTCCTGGGCGAACTCGTCGAACAGCCGTGCGGCCAGGTCATGGTTGCGCACCGCCCGGTCACGATATCGGGGGTACGTGATCGTCGCCTCGTCCCGCTCACCGGCCAGCGCGGTGCGCAGGTTGTCCTCCGTCGGCCCGACCAGCCCGGCGAGCCTCGCCTCCTCCACGAAGTGCTCGTTGTGCTCCTGGCTGCCCACGTCCGCGAAGAGCCGGGCCAGCCGCGGCCGGCCGGACCGCTGGGCGTGCTCGGAGTACAGGGCGTACTGCACACCGGCGAACGCCTCGCCGTGCATCGCGTCCAGCAGGTTGGCCTGTGTCCGGCCGGTGCAGCGGGCGGGCCCTGCCGGGATGGCGGCGGCCGGCACCCGTTCACCCACCGGGAACCGTTGATCGGCGTCCGGATCGGTGATCGCGTCCCGGGCCGCCGTGTACCACGTCGCGTGGCGCTGCTCGTCGTGGCTGATCTCGGTGAACACCTTTGCCGCCGCGGCGCAGCCGTCGCGCCGCGCCTGCCGGGCGTACGCCGGGTACATCTCGGTCGCCTCGTAGTGCTCCCCGGTGATGGCCGTGGTGAGGTTGTCGGCGTCGCTGCCCACCAGGCCGGCGAGCCGCGCCAGCTCGGCGAAATGCTCGTAGCGTTCCTGATGTGCGGTCTCCCGGAACAGCCGGGCCGCCGTCTCCGAGCCGGCGGCCGCCGCCTGCGCCGCATAGGCGCGGTAGACCCGGTAGTCATAGGCTTCGCCGTGCAGCGCCGCCAGCACATCGGCCCGGGTGCTGGACTCGCCGCGGGCCGGCCCCTGTCCGGCACCGGCCTCGGACGCCGCCGCGGGCGTCTGGACCGTCATCACGACGGCCAGGCCGACGCTGAGCGCAGTGCGTGCGCGCATGGAAACCTCCCCCTTCCAAGAATTGTTCGCGACGCCATATTGCACCATTACGATCAGCCCCGGGCGCCATTTCCGCCCATTCGAATACTCAGACACGACTTGATTCCCGCGCCATTTCCTCAGGCCGGGAGAAGCCGTGCCCGCCGGCAACGGCACATCGGGCCATCTGGGACCCAAGACCCTGATGTTCCTGGTCCGCGGGTGCGAGAATCGAGCTGATCAGGAGCGGGCCGAACCGGATGAGCGAGGCTCACACGCGAGTGGGACGCACCGAATGGTCGGACCGCCCGTGCCGGAATCCCGCGCGGAACAGACGGGAGAAAACGCCATGAAAGCCCACATCGGCGACCGCATCGTCGTCGCGGGAGTCCACGTCGGCATCGAGAACCGGGTCGGCGTCATCACCGGTATCGACCATCCCGACGGCAGTCCGCCGTACACCGTGAAGTGGATCAACGACGACCACACCACACTCTTCTACCCCGGGCCGGAGAGTTGGATCGAGCCCAGTCACAGCGACGCGGCCACCACCGTGCCCTGATCCCGGCCACCGGTCCGACGCCCGACGCGGGAAGGCGGTGATGGCGATGACCATCAACTGAGCGAGGCGCAGCGGGCGGCGTACTGCGGGTCCACGTGCCGGCCGCCGGTGCGATCCGTACAGGTCCAGGCGGTCACGGTCGCGACTGTCGGCGTTCCGGGACGTGCGCCCGTAGAGCGTGCTGGCGGCCCCGGCATGCCGGGGCCCGGGTTTGCTCAGCGCGCCCTCACGACTGGACGCCGCCGAAAGTGATCGGTCCGTGGATCGTGTGGGCCTGGATGGCGGCTCCCTGGATCTGCGCGCTCCCGGCGATGGTGTTGTGGACGGCGCCGGTCTCGGGTGCCCGCCCGGCGAGCGGGCCGGCGTGGTCGAGCCAGCTTCGCAGCCAGTCCGCCGTGCGGTCGTCGGAGGCGGCGGCGTCCTCAAGGACCCGGCCGAGCACCTCCCCGACGGCGGTGCTCTGCGGCTGCTCGTCGAGGGCCCGCACGGCGGTGCACGGCCCTGAGTCGCGACCGAACCGGTCGCGCACGAAGGTGGACAGGGAAGCCCAAGCCTGTTTGCCGGCCTCGCCGGCGGCGCCGCTCGCCAGCGGTACCACGGTGGCCGCGACTACGCCGGCCGTGATCGGATCCATCGACACCTCCAGTGACTCACCTGCTCCCGACAGTAACCGCTGGCGGCCAGGGCCGGGCGGTGGCTGCCGGCGGCGGGCGCGTTCGGCGGCGAGGTGATCCGCCCGGCGGTGCGGCATGCCCGGGAAGGGCGCCTCCGGGTACGGGGGCAGGTCCACCTGCACCTTCCCCGCCGGCCGCGGGTACCGGGGCTGGTTCAGCAGCCAGCGCAGCACGAGGGTCGCCTCGGGATCGTCGACGGTGCGGCGCTGGACGCGGGACAGATCGGCCGGGACCGGTGCGTGCGCGCCGACGGGCAGCTCCACGATGAGGACCTTGCTCTGGAAATCGGCCTGGTTCGTGTCGAACAGGCCGTGCAGCGCGTCGCACTCGCGAACCGCCCCGGCGCCCTCGTCCGGCGGGTTGCGGCCGGACCAGCGGTCCCACAGGGGTGCGCTGCTGATCATGATGACCGTGTCGGCCCAGGTGATCCGGTCCGGCCCCCAGCGGGTGAAGTCGATCGCCCGATCCTCGCTGTGGAACAGGTCGATCTCCACTTCGAGGCCGTCGACCCGGTCGAGTGCCCGGGCGAAGGCGAGCACCGCCGCACGGTAGCGGTCCTGTTCTCCGGCGCTCCAGCGCGGGTCGCGGTGCGCCCACACGATGAAGACCCGGTGCGGCATCGTGCTCACCTCCAGATCGGCGCGGTCACGACGGTGCGCAGCGTCTCGGGGTCGTCGTCGGCGATGGCCGCCGCCGCGGCCCGGGCCAGAGTCCACGGATGGTCCGGACCGTAGAGCGCCGCGCTGCTGTCCGCCGCCTCCCGGAGCAGGACACCGGCGTCGGCAGCGCCGGCCAGGGCCGCGAGCCGGCCGATGTTCGCCCGCCAGCAGAGCTCTTCGCCGGCGGACGGTTCGACGACGTCGTCCGCGAGCAGGTGCCGCAGACGGTCCGCCTCCCAGCCGGGCCGGGCCGGATCCACCGGCGGCTGGCCGTGCTGCCGGAGGTCCTCGGCGAACCCGCCGGCCCCCGGCCGCGTCAGCGAGTCCAGCGTGGTCAGCAGAACACGCCCGGCGCCGGTCCGCAGCGGACGTGGGCGCCGGGCGGTGTCCCGGCGCAGCAACGCGAGGCGGGCGCCGGACAGCTGGGTCAGCGGGTGGCCGGGGCCGAGAGCCCGGGTGGAGTACCGGACGGCCTTCGCCGCGGACCCGACGTCGTCCGGCCCGGCCGTGGCCGGGTCGGCCAGGCGCCAGGCGGCAAGGGCGTCCCGGGCCATCGCGGCATGGGCGGTGTCCGCGCCGAAGAGCCGTTCCACCGCGGCGGCCAGACCGTGGACCGTCTCCGGCGGCTGCGCCGCGAGGCCGGTGAGCCACGCCGCCCGCAGCCGGTGGACGGTGGCCCAGGCGGACTCGGGTCCGCTCTCCGCCTGGCAGGCCGCCAGATCGAGGAGGACCCCCTGGTGGGCGGCCCGCCGGTCGCCGCGGGCCAGCTGCAGCTCGGCCAGGGCCAGCCGCCGGACCAGGGTCTCCCGGTCCTCGGGTCCGAGTCGGTCCCGCAGGGTCTGCCAGGAACCGTGGACGAGGGCGAACCCCTCGTCGGTGGCACCGAGGTCGTAGGTCACCAGCCCGAGGTTGCACTGTGCGATCACGACGTTCGTGCTCTGCGCCGGCGACCGGTCGAGCAGCCAGTGCAGGCCGTCGTTCAGCCGCCGGTACGCGGACCGCAGCCGCCAGGTCAGATGTTCGGTCCGTGCCACGTTGTTGTCGATGTTGTACAGCACCTCGGGACCCTGCGACCTCTTCCGGGCCAGGTCCGCGGCGGCGCTGAACTCCACCACGCCGCGGTCGTACCGGCCGGTGTCGAGCAGCAGCAGCGCGCGGTCGTTGAGCAGTTCGGCGTACTTGCTCCCGGCTGCGCCGCCGGGGAAGGACAGCAGGTGACGGATGGCCGTGTCGTACACCTTCGCGGACTCCGGGAACCGCTCCCTGAGTTCGAGGATGTAGCCGAGATTGTCGCCGATCTCCACCCGGATCACCGCCGGCCAGGGGACGGCGTCCGGGCCGGCGGCTTCGCGGGTCCGGCGCGGAAGGAGCGTCAGGGCCCTGCGGGCGTACGCCTCGGCCTTCGCCAGATCCACGTCCATGAGCAGCGCGTCCGTCTCGTTGAGCCATCGTGCCGCCGAGATCCGCGCGTCGGCGCCCGCGACGTCGCCGAGCCGCTCCGCGGGTAGCACCAGAGCCGGGTCGAGGTCGTCGAACGCGTCGATCACCTCGGCGGACACTCCGGGCACGGCAGCCGCGGCGACCTCGTCGCCGTGCATCGCCAGCGCCAGCAGGGCGACCCGGTAGGCGTCGCGGGCCGCGCCACGCTCGTGCAGGTACGCCCGGGGCAGCCAGAGCGCGTGATTCGCCAGAGCGCGCAAGCGGTCGGGGGCGACGCTGCCGGGGCGCTGCCGGGAGCCGTCGAGGACCAGGTGACAGGCCGCCACGGCGACCGCGGACAATGCCATGACGCGAGACCAGAGATCGGCGTCGTTGACGTCCTCGTCGCCCAGCAGGCGCCCGGCCACGGCGGCCACCATCAGCGCGACCCGGGCCGCTTCCGGACCGGCCTCGTCGCGAACCGCGCCGGCCAGCAACGGATGGACCAGCAGCGTCTCCTCGTCGGCGCCGGTCCGGATCAGGGCCTGGGCCCGCAGTTCGGCGACGGCGGCGTCACGGCGTCCGGTGTCGGCGCACACCGCGACGGCGGGGTCGTCGCCGTAGTCCCGACCCAGTCCGGTCAGCAGCTCACCGGAAACGGGGGCGGGCTGCGCGCAGGACAGGATACGCAGCAGCGCCAGCGCATCCGGATGGCCGTCCCGCAGAGCCGCCAGGCGGATCCGCCAGGCCTGGTCGAGAGCGGCCGCTCCGGTGGCGGGCGCGTCGCCGTGGCGATCCAGCCAGCCGCGCAGGGACAACCCGTCGACGACGGCGGCCGCCGCCTGCTCGAGCGCCAGCGGGAAGCCGCCGAGCCGGCGGGTGACCTCGGCGGCCAGCCGCTCGTCCTCGGCGCCGGTACGGGCGAGCAGGAACTCGATGCCGTCCGGCTCGGACAGCGGCTCCAGCTCGACGGTGGCGGCTTCGGCGCGCCAGCGGACCGACGGCGAGGTGACGAGCACGTGAACACCGGGAATCGAGGGCAGCGAGGCGGCGAACGCGGCCGGCTCCGGGGCGTCGTCCACCACGATCAGAGCCGGTCGTCGTTCGCCGAGCGCCTGCCAGAGGTCGTCCGGGCCGGCGCCGTCGACGCCGAGGCGTTCGGTGAGCAGGGCGACCGACGAGCGCCAGGTGGTGGAGTTGGTGGCGGACAGCCAGCCGACGACGGTGTAGCCGTCCGCCAGGTGGCCGCACATCCGTACCGCGAGCGAGGTCTTGCCCATCCCGGATCCGGCCACCAGGGCGACCCGGCGTGCCGTGGTCCGGTCGGCGAGCAGCTGGGAGAGCCGGTCGACGAGGCCGCGGCGGGTGCGTTCCTCGGCGGGGTTGCCCCGCCCGGGGACGGCGATGACCCGGCCCGGCCCGGCCGGCGTCGCCGCCTGGGCCGGCGTCGCCAGGTCCACCGCCCGCGGCCAGCCGGCCAGCACCTGGTCGGCGCGTTGGACAGCGGCCGCCAGGACGGCGGGGTCCTCGACGCGTACTGTCAGCAGGCCCGCCACCTCGGCCGGCCGGGGCACCCGCAGCCGGCGCAAGCGGGCGTGCACCTGGCGCCGGCGTTCGGCCGTCGCGCCGGTGCCGTGCATCGCGGCTAGCACCGCGCGGGCGCGGGTGTGCCGGTCACCGCGGATCACCTCGGCCGCGAACCGGTCACCGTCGAGGGTGACCGCGGCCCGGCGGGCCAGCGTCCGCAGATCGGCGAGCAAGTCGAGCTGACCGGTGGACTCGTCGCGGGGCAGCAGGAGCAGCGTGGCATCCTCCGGCACCTCGGGATCGAGCAGCGCGGCGATCTCCGCCGCCCTCCCGTCGCGCAGGCAGCGGGCCAGCATCCGCCCGCCGCCCGCCGTCGCGTCCAGCCGCACCCGCGGATCCGTGCCGAAAGGCTCGATCCGGACCAGAGCGGGCGGCGCGGCCATGCCCAGCACCGGCATGCCGGCCGTCACCCCGGCGATCGCCACCCGGACCAGCTTTCCCGAGTTCACCGCATCCACGTCGGCCCCTTCGCACGCGCAGATCATGACCACTCACCGCGATGGCGGGTTCCACCACGGGGCTTGTCCGACGAGAATGCAACGACATGCCACGTATCGGGGGCTGCCGATGACCGGATCCACCGACAACTCCATGGACGGCACCGCCCACATCGTCGTTCAGGCGGGTAGCTTACGCGGCGGAGTCCATTTCGCCTCGTCGTCCGAGCAGCCGCCGCCGCTCCCGCGTCAGCTGCCGGCCCGGCCGTGGCTGCTGGTCGGCCGAGACGGCGAGATCGCCGCACTGGACGATGTCACCCGCACAGGCGATCTCTTCGTGGCGGTGATCGACGGTCCTGGGGGGATCGGGAAGACCACGCTCGCGCTCGAATGGGCATATCGGAACCTGAACCGGTTCCCGGACGGGCAACTCTTCGCCGACCTCGGCGGATTCGGGGCCGCAGAGCCGGGCCCACCCCCGCTCACGGTGCTCAGCGGTTTCCTGGCCGCCCTCGGCGTTCCGGCCGGCGCGGTCCCCGCCGACCTCGGCGCGGCCTCGGCGCTGTTCCGGAGCCAGCTCGTCGGCAGACGTGTGCTCGTCGTCCTGGACAACGCCGCCGACGCGGAACAGGTCGTCCCGCTGCTGCCTGCCGCGGCGCCCTCCGCGGTCATCGTGACCAGCCGCAACCACCTTGCCGGCCTGGGCGCCGGACGGGTCCGCCGGATCCGGCTCGGCGTCCTGGACCGGGCCGGATCGGCGGCGCTGCTCACCGGGAACCTCGACGAGCCGGTGGCCGGGGTGGAACCGGCGGCCCTCGACGGCCTGATCGACCACTGCGGCGGCCTGCCACTGGCCCTGTCCATCGTCGCTGCCCGGGCATCCCGGCACCCCGGGCATCCGCTGTCCGCGATGATCGACGAGCTCGGCGCGACGGAGGCGCACCTGAGCGGCTTCGACGCCGGCACGGAGGCCATGCGCCTGCGGTCGGTCTTCTCCTGGTCGACCTCCCGGCTCACCGCGCCGCAGGCCCGGGCGTTCCGGCTGGTCGGCACGGCGCCTGTCGCCCAGCTCGGGCAGCACGCCGCCGCGAGCCTGCTGGGCCTCGCGCCGCGCGGGGCCACCGCGCTGCTGGACGAACTGGAGAGGGCCAACCTGGTGGAGGAGCCGAGCCCGCGCCGTTATTTGATGCACGCCCTGCTACGGCGGCACGCCGGGGAACTCGCCGAGGAGGACGAGCCGGAGGCGGAACGCGTCACCGCCGTGCGGCGGCTGGCCGACTCCTACCTGCACACCGCCCACGAGGCGGACCGGCTGCTGTTTCCCTACCGCACGCCGGTGACGTTGGACCACCCGGCTCCCGGGGTGAGCACGACGCCCCTGCCCGACGAGTCCGCGGCCCTGGCCTGGTTCACCACCGAGTACGGTCAGTTGCTCGCCATCCAGCGGCACGCCGGACAGCACGGCTGGTGGCGCCACGTCTGGCTGCTGGCCCGCGTGCTGGACACCTACCAGTACCGCTGGGCGCTGCTGCGCGACAGCGTGGACACCTCGCGCCGGGGCGCCGACGCCGCCCACGCCCTGGCGGACCCGCATGCGATCACCCTGGCGGAGCGGCAGCTCGGCCGAGCGCTGACCCACGCCGGGCAGTACGACGACGCGCGCCGTCACCTGGACCTGGCCCTGCACACCGCCACCGGCCGCGACGACCGGCTCGCCGTGGCGCACACCCATCACGACCTGGCGCGCCTGTCGTCCCTCGCCGGCGACCACGACACCGCCCTGCGCCATGCCCGCGAGGCGCTGCGTCTCTACCGCGACTGCGGTGACCCGGTCGGCGAGGCCCACGCGTTGAACCGGACCGCTCGCCAGCTCGCCGAACTGGGCCAGCACCGGGACGCCCGATCAGCCGCCCGGCAGGCTCTCGCCCTGCACGAGCGGAACCACGACCCGGCCGGGTCCGCGGCCACCCTCGACAACCTGGGCCACATCGCCCGGCTGATGAACCGGCCCGGCGAGGCCGTCGGGCACTACTCGCGCGCGCTCGCGATCGGGGACGGCGCTGCCAACCCGTACCTCGAAGCCGCCATGGCCGAACACCTCGGCGATGCCCATGCCGCCGCGGGCGACCGGCACCGGGCGGACGAGGCCTGGCGGCGGGCGCTGAGGCTCTACGAGGCGCAGTTCCGTACGACGGAAGCCGGTCGCGTCGCCGCGCGGCTCCGCTCCTGAGCCGGTCGGCGGCAGCGGGCCGGGGAACCGGCCGGAGATGACGTCCGGTCACGTGTCAGCGGGCGCCGACGCTCGTTGAGTCGCGTCGATTGAAGCTGGGATCGGGTGGTCCGGTTCCTGGAATCAATGGCGGGCACGCTTGCAGGTCCCAGCGTTCATCGGTGTCAGCGAGCCTGGCCGCCAACAGCTACCGAGACGCCCAGGCCGATCATCGACGCGCCGCCAGCCCTTGCGGCCACGACCAGGCGTCGTGGTGAGCGAGCGAACCAGCCGCGTGCCGCATCGGCGGCTAGGCCCCACACGCTGTCGGTCAGTAGACCGACCAACACCGGCACCAGGGCCAAGGCCAGGAGCTGCACGGGGACGTCGCTGGCCGCCCGGTCGACGAACTGCGGCAGGACCGCGGCAAGGATGATGAACGCTTTGGGATTGGTGATACCGACGAGCGTTCCGGCGCGTACGGCGTGCCACCGCGACAGTGGGGTGCCCGCCGCAGCTGTGGTGTCGGGTGTGGCGGCGTGGCGGGCGTGGCGCCATGCCTGAACGCCGAGCCAGATCAGGTACGCGGCGCCGGCCCACCGCACGGCCGTGAACAGCATCGTCGAGCGCTCGAGCAGTGGCCCGAGACCGAAAGCGACGCATGCTGCGACCAGATAGGTCCCAAGACTGTTACCGGCGGCAGTGGCGAGTGCCGTGGCACGGCCGTAAGTGAGCGCACGCCCGACGACGAAGAGCACGCTCGGTCCAGGCACCACGATGAGCAGCACGCACGCGAGCCCGAGGGCGATAATTTGGTCAAGGCCAACCACGACGTCAACGTACCCGCAAGCCCCCGCGCGGGCGCAACAGCCGCGTGCACGTGCGCGGTCGGCCAACGGGAATCCGCCCGCCAGGACGTAGGTCATCAGCCGCGAGTCAGTATGCGGGTGCCCTATGGAAGGAGGATGTCGAACCGACGCGAGGCGGAACGCGCCGTCCGATCACCGCCAGACAACCGGGGTCGATGTCGACAAGGCTTTCCGTCATGAACAACGGACTTGATGACAAGGTGGCTCTGATCACGGGCGGGGGCCGTGGCATCGGCGCCGCCGTGGCGCTGCGCCTGGCCGAGGAGGGCGCTGATGTGGCGCTCACTTTCCAGCAGAATCAGCGACGCGCCGACGAAGTGGTCGACCAGGTCAAGGCCCTGGGACGGCGGGCGATCGCCATCCAGGCGGATAGTGCCGACCCCGCTGCGGTGGCTGCCGCGGTCGACCGGGCTGTCGGGGAGCTGGGCCGGCTGGACATCCTGGTGAACAACGCCGGCGCCTTCCTGCTCGGACCGATCGAGCAACTGAGCCTGAAGGACTTCGAGCAGACCGTCGCGGTCAACGTCCGAGCGCCGTTCGTCGCCTCGCAGGCTGCGGTGCGCCACATGTCTGCCGGCGGGCGGATCATCAACATCGGCAGCAACATGGCCCAGCGTGCAGTCTTCCCCGGCTTTTCGCTGTACGCGATGAGCAAGACCGCGTTGACGGGCCTGACCAAGGCACTCGGTCGCGAACTCGGTGGCAGAGCGATTACGGTGAATCTGGTGAATCCGGGGCCCACGGACACCGAGCTGAACCCGGCCGGCGGTCCGAACGCCGACACCATCAACGGGTTCACCGCCCTCGGTCATTACGCGATGCCCGCCGACGTGGCCGCCACGGTGGCGTTCCTCGCCGGTCCCGGCGGCAGCTACATCACTGGGGCCACGGTCAACGTAGACGGTGGCTTCACCATCTGATCATCCGTCGTTGCGGCGGTGTCCATGCCGTGCACAGGGCTACGGCCCCGGTCCTGGCCATCGCGCCGGGACGGGGCCCGCAGCTCTTTCGTGTGCTTGAACCGGGAGCTGAACATCCTCAATTACCGGGGACCGGGCCGACCCGACATCATTGACTCGATCTGGAGCAGCAGGGGGGCGTTGTGAGCGGTATCAGGGTGTTGGTGTCGGGAGCGAGCATCGCGGGGCCGGCGCTGGCCCACTGGCTGCATCGGCGCGGGGCCGAAGTGACCGTGGTGGAGCGGGCTGGCGAGTTGCGTCCAGGCGGACAGGCGGTGGACGCCCGCGGCGTGGCCAAGGAGGTCATCCGGCGCATGGGACTGGACGCGGCGGTGCGTGCGGCCCGCACCGAGACCGCCGGCGCGCACACGGTCGATGCGGACGGGAACGTGCTGGAGACCTTCCGCGCGGACGATGACGGCGGCGACGGGTACATCGCGGACATCGAGATTCTGCGTGGGGATCTGTCCCGGGTGCTCTACGACGACACCCGCGACGGCGTCGAGTACGTCTTCGGCGATCGGATCGCCGAGCTCGCCCAGAACGCGGACGAGGTCGATGTCACCTTCGCCGGCGGCGACCGACGGCGCTACGACCTGGTGGTCGGGGCCGACGGGCTGCACTCGGCACTCCGGGCGATGGTCTTCGGACCGCACGAACGGTTCGTCCGTCACCTGGGGCGCGTGCTGGCCTTCTACAGCGTGCCCAACGAGTTCGGGCTGGACCGCTGGCTGATCGACTACCAGGACCAGGGGTCCGGGCGCTCCGCCGGCCTGCGGCCTGTCCCGGACGCCACCCGGGCGATGGCCATGCTTTCCTTCCCCGCGCCCACCTTCGACATCGACTACCGCGACGTCTCGGCCCAGAAGGACCTGCTGCGCGAGCGGATGGCCGGCCTGGGCTGGTCGACCTCGCGTATCCTGGCGCACCTCGACGACGCCCCGGACTTCTACCTCGACCAGGTCGCTCAGGTAGTGATGGACCGCTGGTCCAGCGGACGTGTGGCGCTGCTCGGCGACGCGGCGTTCAGCTCGTCGCCATTCTCCGGCGGGGGCACCGGGATGGCCCTGGTCGGGGCGTATCTGCTGGCCGGAGAGCTGGCCGCCGCCGGGTGGGACCCGCAGGTCGGGTTCGCCGGCTACGAGAAGCGAATGCGCCCATTCGTCGAGGCCAACCAGGAAATCGGCCGGCTGCACGTGCAGAGCCGCGCGGTCTCCGCGCCGGACGCCGAACCCGCCCCGGAGCCCGACATGGACGCGCTCATGGCGGTCGTCGAACGCGCGATCAGCGGCGTCGAACTGCCCGACTACACAGCAGTGCCGGACTCCAGAGCCCACGTCGAACCGTAGGACGCGCAGCCCCGGGCGCCGTCTGTCCCGGGGCAATCCTGGGACAGGCGGCTCCCGAAGTGCTCAGACGTGGCAGCGCTCAACGCAGCTTCGTCACCCGTTACGGCGATCGGATCACGGCCTGGGAGTAAGCCGGATTGGCTGCGTGGACTCCCATCCGTCGTTACGTTACGCAGTCAACCGCTCGCGCCCACGCTATTGACGGCCCTCAGTGTGACCGTAGGCCGCGGGCAGGTAGCCATCGGCAAGAGCGTGCGTCAGGCGGCGCCGAGCGCGCTACACGCAGCGCGACAGAACGCGCGGCGTCGACGTGCCCGACCTGCGGCAGATCAGGGCGTTGTCCGGTCGCCTCTTCCATGATCCACTGGCGGTATGCGGCGGCGAGCTTTTGTTTCTCTGGGTGCGACGTCGTTGGCGGCGGCACTCGTCGGCTGCGCACAGCAGGCCCACCGCGGAGATCCGGAGCCGTCCGGGCCGATGGAGACACCACCGTCAGGCCCAACCGCGTCGCAGCCGACTGCACAGACCACCGACGGTGACCACGGCTGGTTCGAGACCAACGGCGAACTCACCGGAGGCTTCTGCCTCACCTGGATCGCCGGCACTGCTCCGGGTCAGGTAATGCAGAAGCTCGGTGGCCGTCGGCTGGGCACAACGGGCTGGGGACCTGACTGGGCGTCCTTCTCCGGTCGGCGTCGTGGGGAGGCGGTGATGGCCGTGGCCGCGATGTCAGGATGGTCGCTGGTTGTCGAGGACAACGGGATACTCGGACTCAGGGACGACCTTCTCGAACGACTCTCGACCCGGACGACCGTGGTGTCCCACTACCGCAACGTCGAACAGGACTCCCGGTTCGCGCTGGTGAAGAACGGCGACATCCAGGTCGCCTTCGATCCGTACGACCCCGGCGACAGGACCGGCAGCCACCCGGACATGCTCCTCGCCGCCATGCGAGCCGCCGGCTTCGCCACGGACGGTCAGGGCAGCGACGATGCCGACGCGACCGAGCTCGCCTTCGCGCTGACCGAACGCCTGACCAGAGTGCCGATGACGACCGCGTTGCTGCATGCGGCAACATACATCGTCACGGCCGTATACGACGCTGACACCGCCGCGTGGGAGCAGGAGAACCCGGACCCCGGGCTGCAACCAGCAGGGTGATCCGACTATACGGACTCACCTCTTCTCAGCGCGACCGGACGTCTGCCGCCCTGACCGACCTGCGACGCGAGCAGCACCCGATCGGCGGCATGAGCGGATGCCGCGCGATCGTCGTCACCAGTCAGCCGTCGGCCCCGAACCATCGTGGTGTCGGCAGGCCGAATGGCCGCTTGATCCGCACATGTGGGGCAGCCCGACGCACTGCGTTGAGGAACGGCCACACGTCATGGACCCCGGCGACGTGAACCCGCCGGCCGTCGGTCAGCACCACGGTCGTGTAGTTCTTCGGATGCGGCACCACCTCACTCACATCCGCCAGCGGCGCGCTGCCGCTACGCAACACGGCACGCCAGTGCAGCCGCGAGTCCACAATCCGCAGCCGGTACGCGATCCGGAACAGCGCCAGGTACCCGTACACAGTGCCGACGATCAGACCCAGTGGCACGAACGCGATCCGCTGCCATACCTGGTCCGTGCCGAACAACCCGGCCGCTCCGGCCACGCCGAGCACCACCGGCACGATGAACGCGGCGAGGACCGCCGCCGTACGTCCGAGCGCGCCGCCGAAGGTGTACGACGTCGCAAAGTGACCGTCATCCATGTGTCGTGCAATGCCCACGGCACCGCCGCGCGCAAACTCAGCGTCGGATCCGTGCATGCGATCTTGGTCTGAGTGGATTGGCGCGGGCGGGGAACCGGCTGACCTCAGGCGGTGACGAAGGCGCTCCGGACCGCGGCGGCCAGGCTCTTGCGGCGCCTGTCGTGTTCTACCTGCGGCGCCTCGGTGTCGACCGTGTCGATGAGGCTTGCCGGTGACCACGCGAGGGCAAGGGCGATGACGAGGGCGTGGATGTCAACGGCCGGGATGTCCACCCGGACGACGCCGGCCTTTTGGGCCTGACCCAAAGCCTCCGCCTTGGCCGGGTCTGCGGGAAACAGCGATCCCGTGGGAGTGCGTTCCAGGCGGGCCCACATGGACAGTCGAACAAGTTCCGGTCGTTCGAGGTAGGCATCGTAAAGGCGAACCGCGTAGCCCGGCAGGTCCTCCGCGGTGAGGGGGACTTCGCCGACCACGCCGTTGACCACGTCGGTGAGTACGGCCGTGAAAAGGCCTTCCTTGCTGGTGTAGTAGGCGTACATCTGGTTCTTGCTCACGCGGGCCTCGCGGGAGATGCGGTCGACGCGGGCCCCGGCAATGCCGTGTGCCGCGAACTCCCGGGTGGCGGCCTCGATCAGTCGCCGACGGCTGGCTTCGGAGCGGTCCATCTCACCAACATATACGAACCAGTTCGTTTGCTTTAGCGGGACGGGGGTTCTATCGTTTGATACGAACCAGTTCGTATCGGAGGGTAAGTGAACAGACAACAGGGGACGGCCCGTCGTCTCGACGGGACCGTCTCGGTAATCACCGGAGCCAGTAGCGGCATCGGGCGGGCGGTGGCTCAGACCCTCGCCGATCAGGGAACTGCTGTCGCCTTGGTAGCGCGCCGCGCCGAGCGCATCGAGGCGCTCGCCGCCGAACTGCGCACCCGGGGCGGGCATGCCGAGGTGTTCGCGGCTGACATAACCGACGAGCCCGGCGAAAGCCTGCTCGGCAGAATCGTCGACCGGATGGGACGGCTGGACACTCTGGTGAACGCGGCCGGCGTCATGCTCATCGGGCCGGCCGCCGAGGCACCGCTGCGGGAATGGCGGCGTACTGTCGATCTCAACGTCACGGCTCTGCTGGAGCTGACACACGCGGCCCTACCTCATCTGCGCAAGGCGGCGCAGACCTCCCCGCGCTCGGTGGCCGACATCGTCAACATCAGCTCGGTGGCGGGGAGGTCGGCGTACGGTGGCGCGGCGGTCTACTCGGCGTCCAAGTTCGCGGTCACCGCGTTCAGCGAGGCCCTGCGCCAAGAGCTGGGCCGTGAGCACATCCGGGTATCGGCCGTCGAGCCGGGCGCGGTGAATACCGAGATCACCGATCACATTCGCGACGGCATGCGGCAGACGAACCAGGCATGGTACGCCTCCATGGAGACGTTGCAGGCGCACGACGTTGCCGATGCGGTCGGCTACATCGTCACCCGCCCCAGGCACGTCGCGGTCGCCGAGCTGCGCATGCTGCCGACGGAGCAGACATGAGCGAGCCGATCCGGCACCGGGAACGCCGCGTGACTCCACCCGCTCACGGGGCGGGCGAGCGACCATCACGTCCGCGTCGGACAGACGCGGAGAGCGTCTAGGGTCGGCGGCATGATACGAGCGGAGATCCTGGTGCGGCAGGGTGCGGATGTCATCGTGGACGACACCACGCAGACGCGTTATCAGCTGGCCTCGGTGAGCAAGCAGTTCACGGCGGCGGCCGTGCTCCTGCTCGTCGAGGAGGGCATGCTGGCCCTCGCCGAACCGGTGGGCCGTTGGTTCGACGGTTGCCCGCAGGAGTGGCAGAACATCACGCTGCACCAGCTGCTCACCCACACCGCCGGCCTCGGCCATTGGGACGACTATCCCATGATCGACTTAGCTCGGCGGGTGGATCCCGGCGACCTGCTGAAGACGTTCCACTGCGTGCCACTGAAGTTTCCGCCGGGCGAGGGCTGGTGCTACAGCAGCCCGGGGTACGTGCTGCTGGCGCACGTCGTCGAACGGGCAGCCGATACGCCGTACCGGGTCTTCTTGGCGGACCGCATCTTTGGCCGCCTCGGCTTGACCAGTACCTTCGCGGGATCGCCGGGTGCCCGGCCGGATCTGGCGCTCGGCCACGACGCCGAGGGCCGGCCGATACCGACCTGGGAACTGGACGTGGTCGGCATGGGCGCGGGAGACGTGTGGTCGACGGCCAAGGATGTGCTGACATGGCTCGATGCCCTGGAACGCGGCCGTCTGTTGAGCGAACCGTACCGGACGTTGATGTTGACCGAGCGGGCCCGGACCGACAATGGCCCGGATATCAGCGGTTACGGCTACGGCGTCTTCGTCGGTGAGCTCAACGGTCGGCGATGGTGGCACCACAGCGGCCATAACGCGGGCTACAAGGCGTACGTCGGCAACATTCCCGAACTCGGTCGCCGCATCGTGGTCCTGAGCAATACCGAGGCGACGAACGCCAGCACCGTCGAGCCCCTGCTCCCATAGACAGGCACTCCGAACGACCATAGCCGTCTGATCTCGAAGACCCGCCGAAGCCTCCGGCAGGGATCCGCTCACCGGCTACTCATTTACTGGTCGTACGACCGCAGCCCGGCTCGGAGACGTCGGCGAGGTGCCCATAATCCTGCGCCGCTGGCGACATCCTCGCAGCCTCGAACGGCTCTTCGACAACGTCCTCGCCTTCGAGGAGTCGGTCGGGACTGCGCGGCGAGCGCGAGGAGGACGCCACGCCGCCGGTGAGCCGGCGGCGATGGACTTCTGTGATTCAGCGCGCGCGGCGGTAGTGCATGGCCACCGCGCCGTTGCGGAGCGGGTCCGCCGAGATCAGCTCGAGCTGGCGCGTGCCGGGCAGCCCGCCCTGGTACAACGTCGGGCCATGGCCGGCGATCCTGGGATGGACGAGCAGTTTGTACTCGTCGATCAGGTCCAGCCGGTCGAGCTCGGTCGCGAGCTTGCCGCTTCCGAGGAGGACTCCGGCCGGGGTCGCGTCCTTGAGCTTCTGCACGCCCGCGCGCAGATCGCCGGCGATGTGGTGGCTGTTGGCCCAGGGGAAGTCCGTGCGCGTCGACGACACCACGTACTTCGGTTTGGCCTCCAGCTTGATCGCCCACTCGCGCATGGCCGGCGGCGCCTGCTCGTCGCCGCGGGCTACGGCCGGCCAGTAACTCTCCATCATCTCGTAGGTGACGCGACCCCACAGCATCGCCCCGCTCTCGTCCATGAGACGGGTGAAGAGAGCGTGCGTCTCGTTGTCGGCGATCCCCTCCCCGTGGTCGACGCAGCCGTCCAGGGTGAGGTTGATGCTGAAGGTGAGCAGTCCCATGGCCGGCGAGTCTAACGCCGCTACGGCGTCGCGCGGGCGGTCGCGGACTGGCCCGGCGACGCCGGCGGTCGCTGTCGGAGGTGAGCAGTCGCGGGCCGGTGTTCCAGGAGGCGATGCAGGCGCGGACGGTCCGGATGAGGACGCGCACCCCGGGCGAGGGCGCCCCGGCGGATGACCTGGCGGGTGGCGATGCCGAATCAGATCTTGAGCTGGTCGCGCGACGAGCGGGTGGGTGGCGCCGTGGCCCGAGCCCACTTTCTGCTGCGGGCGCCGGGCCGTTATGGTCTTCGATGCGATGGGCGTTGCTGCCGGAGAGGGGCGTCATGGTGCAGGGTGGTACGGCCGCGGCCGGGGCGGGCGACGACAAGATGCCGGCCGCGTTCTGGGTGGCTGTCGCCGCGGTGCCGCTCGGAGTGATCTTCATCTGCTGCCCGTACCGGATCAGCGTTCTCGCCCCGATCCTGGTGTCCCTGGGTCTGGGCGCCCTCGTCTACGCCGGCTTCCTCGCGATGATCAGCGACGACGCCGACAGCGGCCCGCCGGTGTTCTCACGACTGCTGGCCGTGGTGGCGGCGGTCGGGGCGATCGCCGTGGTGCTGTCCCTGGGTGGCCTGCTGACCAGATGGTTCGACGGAAACAACTACCGAGGGTTCTACGGGGACCGGGTCGCCGCCACGGTGCCGAGCCCGGGTGACTGCAAGTTCACCAAGGGCCGGCGAGGTGTCGGCGGTAGCAACGCCACCTGCGACGGTGCGACCTGGACGGTGGACGGGAAGAAGCACACCGGCAAGATCTCGGTCAAGGGCGACGACATCCTCGGCGCGACCGGCCCGATCACCGTCGACGCCTATGCCCTCGGTGACCGGGCCTCCAGCGTCGCGCGGACCGACCCGGAGTACGACGCGGCGCGGATCTCCGGCGTGCCACTGTGGGCCGGCCTGGCCGGGCTGGCGCTGCTGGTGGCCAGCTTCGCCGCGCAGGTGGTGGCGGCCCGAAGCCGCCACTGACCACGGTCCGCCGGCCGCTCCCCCGGCCGTCTCCGGAGCGCTCGGGCTTCCGGGTGTGCGCTGATCGGCGCGGTGCCGGTGTTCGCCGGGTCGGCGCTGCCGCTCCTGCTCGGACGGCACTCCGGCGTTCGCGAGGTGGCGGCGTTTCTGCCTGGTCATCGGCTTCGGTATGGGCTGACGTCGACGCTCACGCCGATCGCGACGCAGTCCAGGGTGGGCTGGGCGGAGCGCGGGTGATCACGGCGAACGACACCTTGCCCCGGTCGCTGGGCGGCGCCGTGGGGGTGGCGGAGCGGCGTGATCCTGCTGCTGGGCGCGGCCGGCTACCTGCGCACCCGGCTCGACCTGACCGCCGGCAACCTCTCCGAACATCTGAGCGTCCTGGAGGCGGCCGGGCTGATCGCCGTCGAGAAGGGCTACGAGGGGCGGCGTGGCCGCACCTGGGTCAGCCTCACCGCGGCCGGCGGCGCCGCGCTGGCCGCCGAGATCGTCCGGCTCAAGCAGCTCATCGCCCGCGTGGAGAACCCGGCCGGCGGAACCGGACCGTGACCGCGGCGGCCGGGGCCACCCGGCGAGCCACCGCTGCGGCCGGAGGCGTCGGGAACGGACGACCGTGGCGCCCGGGTGGCCGAGTCCGTGCCGGAGCGGGCCGGCGTATCCGCCGGGTTCCTCAACCCGGGCGTGCGGGTGTCGATGAGATCGGTCAGCCGATGTCGTAGTGCGCGAGGAGACCTGATGCCGGAACGCTCCGAAACCGCGCGACAGGTCGCGGACCTGTTGCGCACCGCCCGGGAGTCGCTCGGGATGGGTCTGGCGTTCCTGAGCCGGATGGACGGGCCGGTGCAGCACCTCGAGGTGGTCGACTCGGTGTTGCCGCTGCAGGACGGTATGGTGCAGGACCGGGACACCTCGTTCTGCCAGGCGGTCATGGACGGTGAGCTGCCGCCGGTGATCCCGGACGTCGCCGAGTTTCCGGCGGCGATGCGGCTGCCCGCCGCCGAGCAGGGGATCCGGAGCTACATTTCGGTTCCGGTCGAGCTCAGCGACGGCACCGTGTACGGCACGTTCTGCGGCGCCGGGCTGGCCGCCGATCCGCAGCTGACCGACCGCGACCGGGTCTTCATGCAGGTGCTGGCCCACGCGGCTGCGGTGATCATCGAACCGGACGTCCGGAAGCGGCGCCGCAACGCCGAGATCGAGAGCAGGCTGCGCCCGGTGCTGAACCGTGGCGGCCCGGTGGTGCTCCTGCAGCCGATCGTCGACCTGGCCACCGGCCGCCGGGCCGGCGCCGAGGCGCTCAGCCGGTTCCCGCAGGAGTGGCTCCAGCCGCCGGACGAGGTGTTCGCCGACGCCGGCCTGGTCGGCGAACGCGAGAACCTGGAGTTGGCGGCCCTGCGGCAGGCCGCGGAGCATCTGCCGGACGTGCCCGGATACATCGCGATGAACATCTCGCCGGCCACCCTCTTCACCGCGGGCGGCGTGGAGTTCCTGAGCGGGCTGCCGCTCGACCGGGTGGTGCTGGAGCTGTCCGAGCATGACCCGATCGACGACTACGACCACCTGCGGGCGGTGCTGGCGCCGCTGCGCCGCCGGGGAATGCGCCTGGCCATCGACGACGTGGGCGCGGGCTTCTCCTCGCTGCGGCACATCGTCGCCACCGGGCCCGACGTGATCAAACTCGACCGCAGCATGGTCGGCGGCGTGGCCGGCGACAACGTGCTCTCCGTGGTGGCGAAGGCCCTGGTGGAACTCGCTGGCGCGGTGAAGGCCACGGTGGTGGCCGAGGGGGTCGAGACCGCGGCGGACGCGGCGGCTCTGGCCGGGCTCGGCGTCGGTCTGGGCCAGGGGTGGCTCTTCGACCGGGCCACCACGGCGGAGGAGCTGCGCGACGAGTACGACCTCGCCCCGGCCCAGCAGACCACGGCGCTCGCGGGTCGGAGCTGACGGCCGGGCGTCCGGGACGCCCACCCGGCAGGTGGGAGCCTCGGCCGCAACCGTGTCCCGGCGCGCCCGGGCCGCCGCATCAATGCTTGACGGTACGGCGCGGCGCCGAGCCCGCCCGGACGACAGGCGTCCGGGCCGCCCACGGCGCCGCCCGTTCGAGCTGACCGGCCAAGCGGAAGAGCAGGTCCTCGCGTCCGTGTCCGGCGGCGAACTGCATGCCGATCGGCAGCCCGGTTCCCGGATCGACGCCCGCCGGCACGGACATGGCCGGCGTCCCGGCCACGTTGAACGCGACGGTGAACGGGGAGCGGTCGAACACCCGCTCGATCCAGCCCACGCCATCCAGATCCTCCGCGCCCTCGGCAAGGGTGCCCAGGGGCGGAGGAAGCTCCGGCACGGTCGGGGTGAGCAGCACGTCGTGCGCGGCGAAGAACGCTGCCAGGCTGCGCGAGACCTGGTTGCGCATCGCCAGCGCGGCGAGGAACTCCGCAGCGCCGATCTGCCGGCCGTAGTGGTAGCCGGCGAGGGTGACCGGTTCCAGGGTGGTGGCGTCGACCGGCCGGCCGGAGGGGCCGGCGATTCCGTCGACAGTGGCGGCCAGGTTCGCCGCCCACACCCGGGCGTTGGCCAGCACGAAGTCCGCCCAGTCGAGCCCGAGGGCGATCTCGGCGCCGTCCACCCGGTGGCCGAGGGATTCGAGCAGGCGGGCGGTGGCGTCCAGCGCGCCGAGCACCGGTGCGGTGGTGCGGCGCCCGCCCCAGGCCTGCGCGAGCACGCCGACGCGGAGCCGGCCCGGCTCGCGGGTGACTTCGTCGGCGTAGGGCCGCGACGGCTGCGCGGCGAAGTAGGGGTCGCCCGGCTCGGGTCCGCGCATCTGGTCCAGCAGGGCCGCGCTGTCGCGCACCGTGCGGCTCAGGCAGCCCTGCACGGCCAGGCCGCTGAACTGTTCGTCGAAGCCGGGGCCCAGGGAGACCCGCCCGCGGGTGGTCTTCAACCCGAAGATCCCGTTGTACGAGGCGGGGATGCGCAACGATCCGGCGGCGTCCGTGGCGTGGGCGATCGGGACCATCCCGGCGGCCACGGCCGCGCCCGCACCGCCGCTGGAGCCGCCCGCGCCGCGCCGCGGGTCCCACGGGTTGCGGGTGGCGCCGTACAGCATCGGTTCGGTGGTGATGCTGTAGGCCAGCTCGGGGGTGGCGGTGCGCCCGAAAATCGCCAGCCCGGCCCTGCGCAGGCGGGTCATCAGGTAGGAGTCGGCGCCGGCGACGTGCCCGGCCAGCAGGCGGCTGCCCGCCTCCATCCGCCGGCCGGCCATCGTGACGCCGATGTCCTTGATCAGGAAGGGGACGCCGGCCAGCGCGCCGTCCGGCGCCGGACCGGCGTCGACCGGCCAGGTCTCCACGACGGCGTTGACCGCCGGGTTCACCGCGCGGACGGCCTCCCGGGCGGCCGCCTCCAGCTCGGCCGGCCGTAGTTCACCGGCGGCCACCAGCGCCGCCTGTGCGACGGCGTCCAGCCGCACGTACTCGCTCAGTCTCACGATCACTCCCCACTGCTGATACCACTCAGTACCCGACGATACCGATCGGTATCAACTGGGACGGTTTGGTACCGTAGCCGGGCACAGGGCGGCTGCGCAACGACCCCGACCACCGGAGCTCTCATGACGACCACCGCCAGAAGGCCGACCCGGGTGGCGAAACTGCCGCCCCGCGAGCGGATCCTCGACGCGGCCGAGGAGTTGTTCCAGGCCGAGGGCATCGCCCGGGTGGGCGTGCAGGCCATCGCGGAGCGGGCGCGGACCACGAAGATGGCGATCTACCGGCACTTCGAGACCAAGGACGAACTGGTCACCGAGTGGCTGCGCATCCTGGCCGCGGACTATCAGGCGGCCTTCGACCGGGCCGAGGCGGACCATCCGGGCCGCCCCCGGGAGCAGATCCTGGCGCTGGCCCGGTTCATCGCCGACGGGCTGCCCGAAATCTCGTACCGGGGCTGCCCGTTCATCAACTCGCTGGCCGAGCTGCCGGACCGCGAGCACCCCGCCCGCCAGGTGATCGAGCGGCACAAGGCGCTGCAGACCGACCGCCTGCTGGGCATGTGCGCCGCGGCCGGCCTGCCCGATCCGCAGCAGACCACCGCCGAGATCACGTTCCTGCTGGAGGGAGCCCAGGTCAGCCACCAGAACGGCAGCATCGGCCAGGTGGGGCCGCGGCTGCTGCGCATGATCGAGGCGATCCTCGACCGGCGCTGACCGGACGCCGGCCGGGTCGGGCCGCGCGCCACCGGACACCCGCGGGCGCGGCTCAGGAGGGCTGGCCGGCGGGCACGCCGCTCAGCCAGACGTCCGCCAGATCGGCCACCGGAACGCCGAGGGCCTCGCTCAGGCAGACGACCGTGCCGAACGCCGGGGTCGGCAGGCGACCGCTCTCGATCTTGCGCAGCGTCTCCGGGGAGATGCCGGCGGCCAGCGCGACCTCGGCCTGGCTGCGGGTCCCGCGCGCGGCCCGCAGCGCGGCGCCGAGGCGTTGACCCGCGGCGATCAGGTCCGGAGTGAGCGGCGGGCGGTTCATCGGATCTCCTCTCCGAGAGGTGGTATAACAATACCACTAGGGAGGCGTAACGTGATCGAACTCAAGGCTCCGGACGAGATCGCCCGGATGGCCGTCACCGGACAATTCGTCGGCGAGCTGCTCGCCGAGCTGGGCGGCCTGGTCGAGGTCGGGGTCAACCTGATGGACCTCGAGCACCACGCCCGCGCGCGGATCAAGCAGCGCGGCGCCGAGTCGTGCTACTGGGACTACGCGCCCTCGTTCGGCCGCGGGCCGTTCCGCAACGTGCTGTGCCTGTCGGTCAACGACGCGGTGCTGCACGGCCTGCCGCACAGCTACCGGCTGCGCGACGGCGACCTGGTCAGCATCGACATGGCCGTGTCGATCGACGGGTGGGTCGCCGACTCCGCGCTCTCGGTGATCGCCGGCACGCCCGCTCCGGCCGACCTCAAGCTGATCGAGTGCACCGAGGTGGCGCTGGAGGCGGGGATCGCCGCGGCCCAACCGGGTGGCCGGCTCGGCGACGTCTCAGCGGCGATCGGCGCGGTCGCCCGCGAGTACGGGTACACGGTGAACATGGAGTTCGGCGGGCACGGCGTCGGGCGCACGATGCACGAGCCGGCGCCGCACGTGGCCAACGACGGGCGGCGCGGGCGGGGCATCAAGCTGGAGCCCGGGCTGACGATCGCGATCGAGCCCTGGTTCTGCGCGGGCACCGATAAGATCAAGTTCGACAAGGACGGGTGGACGATCCGGTCCGCCGACGGGTCGCGGACCGCGCACTCCGAGCATACGATCGCGGTCACCGAGGCGGGCCCGCGGATCCTGACCCCGCGCCCGTAGCCGGCCACGCCCTGGCCGCCCACACCCCCACCGAAACCACCGCTGCCAGGCTCAAGAAACTGCTGGAGAGGCTGCTGCGGACCAAACCTGGAGCCGGACCGGGCCACCGCCGTACACTGTGCCCGAAGACCGCGAGGAGCCGCCCGGCGAGCGGGCGTACCGCCCGGTGGATCCGGCGATCGAGTTCAACCGGGCGGTCACTGTCCGGCGGAGGCCACCTGCCGGCAGGTGCTGAAGATCCTGGCGCTGGTCGGTGACAAGTGGAGCCTGCTGGTGATCGGCCATGTCGGACAGGGACCGGTGCGCTTCGGCGCCCCGCAACGGGCCGTCACCGGTGTCTCCCATCGGATGCTCACCGTCACCCTGCGGCAGTTGGAGCGCGACGGCCTGGTCACCCGGACGGTGTACGCGTGCGTGCCGCCCCGGGTGGAGTACGCGTTGACCACGCTCGGCGAAACGTTGCTGCCGCCGGTGAAGGCGCTGGGCTCGTGGGCCGAGACGAACCTGGAGGTGATCACGAAGAATCGACGGGCATTCGACGCCGGCGCGCACACCGAATAGGCGCGTTCAGCGGTGACCGACAATGGTCAGACCTATCCAGCCTCGCACCGACAATGCGCCGGTGCTGCACCTGCCCCGGCCCGGACCGGAACGACAGCCGCCGGTCTCACGTGCCGGCCGTCCGGAACTTCCGGTTCGCCGGCACGGCGGCGGTGGGAGGCGGTGAACGTTCGTGATCGGCACAGCAGCCACCGCCGAGATTGTTGTTAACGTCCGGTAACCGCACACCCCGGCACCGGACAACCCACGATAAAGTCCCGAAATGATCCCCGTTGGGCACACCACCCGGCGCAAGGACCTCCCGGTGCCGGCGCCGCGCCGACCACCGGACTCCGCGGCGGCGGTGCTGCACGCGATCCTCCAGCACGGCCCGGTCGCCCGCAGCTCGGTCGCCCGGGTCACCCGGCTCTCCGCGGCCACCGTCACCGGCGCCACCGCCGCCCTGCTGAGACAGCGGCTGATCCGCGAGGTCCCGGAGGCCGCGGGTCCGCCGGGCATGGGCCGCCCGCACGTGCCGCTGGACGTCGAGCCGGCCGCGGTCGGTGTGATCGGCGTGCACGTCGCCGTGCCGTGCACCACTGTGGCCCTGCTCGACCTGCGTGGCCGGGTGCTCGACGAGCACCGCGCCCCGCACGGCGAGCGCGATCCGGGCAGTGTTCTCGCCGCTCTGGGCGGCGGGATCGCCGCGATGCGCCGGGAGCACCCGCGGCGCCGGATCCTCGGAGCCGGGCTGGCCACCGGCGGCTGGGTGGACGCCGCCAACGGCACCGTGATCGAGCACCCGGTCCTGGGCTGGCGGGACGTGCCCGCCGGCGCCGTGCTCGCCGAGGCCACCGGGCTGCCGGTGCGGGTGGACAGCAACTCCCGGGCGCTGCTGCGTGCCGAGCAGCTGTTCGGCGCCGCCCGGATGCGGGAGAGCGCGGCGCACCTGTTCGTCGGCAACCTGGTCGACGTCGCGTTCGCGGCGGGCGGCGTGGTGCACGAAGGTCCCCGGTCGGCGGCCGGCGCTGTCGCCCATCTGCCGGTCGAGGGCTGCGCCGAGGCCTGCCCGTGCGGGCGGGTGGGCTGCCTGCAGGTGGCCGTCTCGGAGCGGGTGGTGGTGCGCCGCGCGCTGGCCGCCGGGCTGATCGACCGGCCGGAGATCGGTGACCTGGTGGACGCCGCGGCGGGCGGCCGGGCCGAGGCGGTCCGGATGTTGCGGGACCGGGCCCGGCTGGTCGGCCGCGCCGCCGCGCTGTTGCTCGACCTCTTCGATCCGGAGGTGCTGGTGGTGGCCGAGGCGGGGGTGAACCGGCTGCCGGGGTGCCTGGCGACGGTGCGCGGCGAGGTGGCTGCGCACTCGTCGGCCGGTGTGGACGCGGTCCGGATCGTGCACCCGTCGAGCTTTCCGGACAGCGTGCTGGCGGTCGCCGGCGGGGCGGTCGCGCTGCACCGGGTGTACGCGTCGCCACTTGGGCGCACTTAATTCAGTCGTGCGCATAGTTGCCCAGTAATCCTATCTGGATAGCATGAATTGCATGAGCTTGATCCCCCGAAGGGCTGCCGCCGCCGTGCTGGCGGCCGCCCTGTCCCTTGGTGTCGCCGCGTGCGGAGGCGACGAACCGGGCTCGACCCTGGAGCTGACCGCCGCGCTGCCGGAGCAGGTGCCGACTGGCGCCACGATCCGCATCGGCGACCCGACCATCCAGGCCGTCCTCGGCGCGGCCGGTCTCGACAAGGAGCTCGACACCGCCGGCGTGCGGGTCGAGTGGGCGAACATCAGCGGCGGCCCGCAGAGCATCCAGGCCTTCCGCGCCGACAAGCTGGACTGCAGCGCGGTCGCCGACATCCCGTCGCTGTTCGCCGCGTGGACCGGCACCTCGACCAGGATCGTCTTCCAGTCGGTCACCGTCGACCCGCTCAAGTTCCCGGTCTACCAGTTGGGCGTCGCACCCGGAGTGAACGTCACCTCGCTGGCCGACCTGCGCGGCAAGCGGATCGCCTACAGCGCCGGCCAGGCCCAGGGCGCCCTCGTGCTGCGGGTGCTGCAGAAGGCCGGCCTGACCCGGAAGGACGTCAAGCTGGTCGAGCTGACCAGCACCAACGACTCCTACGTGACGTCGCTGGGCACCAAGGCGGTCGACGTGGCGCCGCTGAGCGCGCAGTACGTGAGGGTCTACAAGGCGAAGTACCCGGGCGCCACGGCCGTCGACACCGGGATCCGCGACGACGCGTCGACGCTCTACTGTCTCACCAAGTCGGTGCAGGACGCGGCGAAGGCCGCGGCGCTCAGAATCTACGTGAGCGTACGCACCAAGGCCCTGCTCTGGCAGAACGACCACCCCGCCGAGTACGCCAAGCTCTACTACCAGGACAGCCAGGGCCTGACCGCCGCGGACGCCAAGGTGGTCGTCGAGCTCACCGGCGCCAAGGGCATCCCGGCGACCTGGGACAACGCCATCGCCCGGCTGCAGCAGACCGCCGACCTGCTGGCCACCGAGCAGAAGCACGACAAGCTCGACGTGACCACGCTGGTCGACCGCCGGTTCGAGCCGGTCGAGACGGCGGCCGCCGGGACGCGGACGGTCACCGGTGATGCCTCGTGACCGCCACCATCCACCGGGGTGAGCCGGCCACCGGTGCCGCGCGGGCCGACCACCGCGTCGTACGCCGGCGGCTCGGGCCCGGCCGCCGCTTCCGGTTCGCCTTCTGGGTCGGCCCGGCCCTGGTGCTGGCCGTCTGGTCGATCGGCTCGGCCACCGGCCTGATCAGTCCCGCGGTGCTCACCGCGCCGTGGGACGTGGTGACCGCCTTCCGGGACCAGTGGACCGACCACGACCTGCTCGGCAACATCCTGTCCTCGCTGCGGCGGGTGGTGGTCGGCCTGGCGTTCGGCGTGGCCGGCGGGGTGCTGCTGGCGATCGTCTCCGGGCTGTCCCGGATCGGCGAGTCGGTGTTCGACGGCCCGATCCAGATCAAACGCTCTATCCCCACGCTGGCGCTGGTCCCGCTGTTCATCGCCTGGTTCGGCATCGGCGAGCAGATGAAGATCGTGACCATCGCGCTGATCAGCCTGGTGCCGATCTACGTGCACACGCACAACGGGCTGCGCGGCATCGACGGCAAGTACGCCGAGCTGGCCGAGACCATCGGCATCGGGCGCGGCGAGTTCGTCCGGCACGTGGTGCTGCCCGGCGCGCTGCCCGGCTTCCTGCTCGGCATGCGGTTCGCGGTGACCTCGGCGCTGCTCGGGCTCGTCGTGGTGGAGCAGTACAACGCGGTCAGCGGCGTCGGCTACATGATCATGCTGGCCGAGCAGTACGGGGCGACCAACGTGATCGTCGTCGGCCTGGTGATCTACGGCCTCTTCGGCTACCTCGCCGACACGGCGGTACGCCTGACCGGAAGGAGGGTGCTGGCATGGCGGCGGACACTCGACGACTGAGCACCGGGCCGGCGGTCCGCGTACAGGACCTGCATCGCAGTTTCCACCAGAACGGCGGCGTGCTCAACGGCCTGGACCTGGACATCGCGGACGGCGAGTTCGTGGCGCTGATCGGGCGCTCCGGCACCGGCAAGAGCACGCTGCTGCGCGCGCTGGCCGGGCTGGACCGCGACGTCGACGGCTACGGCCGGATCACCGTCCCCGGCTCGGTGTCTGTGGTCTTCCAGGACTCCCGGCTGCTGCCGTGGAAGCGGATCCTGGACAACGTCACGTTCGGGCTGCGCGGCGCCGGCGCGGCGCAGCGTGGCCGGCAGGCGCTGGCCGAGGTGGGGCTGGCCGGCCGCGAGCGCGCCTGGCCCTACCAGCTGTCCGGCGGCGAGCAGCAGCGCGCGTCACTGGCCCGCTCGCTGGTCCGCGAGCCGCGACTGCTGCTGGCCGACGAGCCGTTCGGCGCGCTGGACGCGCTGACCCGGCTGCGGATGCACGCCCTGCTGCGCAAGCTGTGCGAGAGGCACCGGCCGGCGGTGCTGCTGGTCACCCACGACGTCGACGAGGCCATCGTGCTCGCCGACCGGGTGATCGTGCTGGACGCCGGGGTGGTGCGCAGCGACGTACGCGTGGATCTGCCGGATCGCTCGCGCTCCGCGCCCGCCTTCGCCGAGCTGCGCGCCTTTCTGCTGGACGAACTGGGTGTCGACGAGGAGAACCTGCGATGAGCCGCCAGTTGCACTTCAACCTGTTCCTGCACGACACCGGCCACCACGAGGCGTCCTGGCGGTTGCCCGGCTCCGACCCGTACGCCAATCTCTCCCTCGCCGCGCACCAGCACCTGGCCCGCGTCGCCGAGGACGCCAAGTTCGACTCGGTCTTCCTGGCCGACAGCCCGGTGCTGTTCAACGACCCGGGCCGGCGGCCGTCCGGCAAGCTGGAACCGACCCTGCTGCTCGCCTCACTGGCCGTGACCACCAGCCGGATCGGACTGATCGCGACCGCGTCCACCAGCTACAACGAGCCGTTCAACCTGGCCCGCCGGTTCGCTTCGCTGGACCACCTGTCCGGCGGCCGGGCCGGCTGGAACATCGTCACCACCGCGGGCGACGCGGCCGCCCGCAACTTCGGCCTGGACGGGCAGCCGCTGCACCGCACCCGCTACCAGCGCGCCGACGAGTTCCTCGAGGTGGCCACGAAGCTCTGGGACAGCTGGACCGACGACGCGATCCTCGCTGACAAGCAGCACGGCGTGCACGCGCTGCGCGACCGGGTCCGCGGGATCGGCCACCGGGGCGAGTTCTTCCGTGTGGACGGTCCGCTCAACGTGCCGCGCTCGCCGCAGGCGTACCCACTGCTGGTGCAGGCCGGCTCGTCGGAGGACGGCAAGGAGTTCGCCGCGAAGTGGGCCGAGGCGGTCTTCACCGCCCAGCCCACGCTCGCCGAGAGCCAGGCCTTCTACGCCGACCTCAAGCGCCGGGTGGCGCGGGCCGGGCGCGACCCGGACCACGTGGTGGTGCTGCCCGGGATCGTGCCGGTCATCGGCGACACCGAGGCCGAGGCCCGCGAGCTCGACGCCGAGCTGGACCGGCTGATCGGACCGGAGTACGCGCTCCGGCAACTGGCCCACACGCTCGGCGTCGACCCGGGCATCCTGGAGCTGGACCGGCCGCTGCCGCGGGATCTGCCCGACGAGGAGGAGATCGAGGGCGCGAAGAGCCGCCGTACGCTGATCGTCGACTGGGCCCGGCGCGACAACCTGACCGTCCGGCAACTGATCGGCCGCCTCGGCGGTGGCCGCGGCCACCGCACCTTCACCGGCACTCCCGTGCAGGTCGCCGACACCATCCAGGAGTACTTCGAGAACGGCGCCGCCGACGGCTTCAACATCATGCCGGCCGTCCTGCCCGCGGGCATCGAGGCGTTCGCCACCAAGGTCGTGCCGATCCTGCAGGAGCGCGGCCTGTTCCGCACCGAGTACCAGGGCGCCACGCTGCGCGAGCACTACGGCCTCCCCCGCCCGGCGAACCGACTGGTCCTGGCGGGCGAGGGCGTCCGATGACCTTCCTCCGGTACTTCCCCGACACCGTCGACCCGGGCCACCGCGGCGACGACGCGATCGACGGCTACGGCACGCCACCCGCCCCGGCGCGACACTCGGCCATGGGCGGGTGGGCGAAGTGATCAGCAGGCGTCAGGCGCTCTTGCAGCTGGGAGGGGTAACCCCGCCGTAGTTGTCATCGCCGGTACCGGTGTCGTTGTCGTTCCAGTTGTCGTTGTCGTTGGCGTTGGCGTTGGCGTTGCTGTTCGCGTTGTTGTTGTTGTTCCTGTTCCGATTGTTGTTCACGTTCCGGTTGTCATTGTTGTTGTTGTTGACGTTCCGGTTGTCGTTGTTGTTGAGATTCCGGTTGTCGTTGCTGTTCTGATTGCTGTTGCTGTTGCGGTTGCTGTTGTCGTTGCTGTTGCGGTTGCTGTTGTCGTTGCTGTTGCGGTTGCTGTTGTCGTTGCTGTTCTGGTTGCTGTTGCGGTTGTTGTTCTGGTTGCTGTTGCGGTTGTTGTTCTGGTTGTTGTTCCAGTTGCTGTTGCTGTTCTGGTTGCTGTTGTCGTTGTCGTAGTCCGGCCGGTACTCCACGAACAGGGCGAACTGCTTCGAGTGAATGCCGGCTCCCTTCTTGCATTTCCAGTTGGGGAGCCAATCGTCACGCTGGCCGTCGTATCCGTCACTGCGGCATTCACTCAGCCTGTCGTACCAGTCGTGAAACTGGAGTCTGCTTCCGGCGGCCGTGATCTGGCCCACCCTGTCGGAACTGTCACGCGGAGCTGCTGACGCGGCGCCGGCGCCCAGGCCCACACTGGTCGCAACCGCCATACCGGCGCCGATCGCCATACGCGTCATCGACATCATTATTGTTCAGCCCTTTCAGATGATGATTTGCACGAACGAGCCAACACTAAAGAGCGCACGGCAAGCCGGGTGTGGATTCTTTCAAAAAAGAATCCCGGTGAATGTCCGACGGTATTGTTGGTTCCGGAAAAGACGGACAGCTCCGGCACTCGGGAACTGCCCGCCGACTGCCCGTGGCGCAGGCCGCCGAGGCGTACCGGGCGACGGACGAGCGCCGCGCCGTCGAGGTGCTGCCGCAACCGGTGAGGTCAGCGGTCCCCGGCGGCGCGGATCAACGCCTCGGCCGCCGCCACCGCGCGCGCGGCCGTCGCGTCCACGGTCAGGGCTCCCTGGGCGAAGAAGCCCTCGGCGAACAGCGTCGTGTACCCGTGCGCGACCGCGACGATCGCCTCGACCAGGGCGACCGCCTGCCGATGGGACGGGACGCCGACCGCGGACGCCAGCTCCAGCAGCGTCGCCATCAGCGCGCGCGTCTGCTCACGGCGGGCCTCGTCCGGGACCGCGTACAACTCGGCGGCGTAGATCACGTGGAAGCCGGCGCCGGTGCGCACCACGTACCGGAAATAGGCTTCGGCGACCGACGCCAGGCGGGAGGACGGGTCGGCGCCGGCCCGGTCGGCGGCCGCGACGATCGCGGACCGCAGGTCGTGGGCGGCGGCCGCGGAGACCGCGGAGAGCAGGTGGTCACGGCCGGGAAAGTGCCGGTACGGCGCGGCCGAGCTGACGCCCAGCCGGCGCGCCACCGCGGCCACCGAGAAACGCCGCAGCCCCACCTCGGCGAGCAGTTCGAAACTGGCGGTGATCAGTGACGCGCGCAGGTCGCCGTGATGATAACCGCGATCGCGCGACACCTTCCGCACCGTCCTTCACAGCCGTGTAAGTTGGCTCTTACATTACCAAGTGAGAGACCTCTTACACAGGAGGCAGCGTGACCATCCGGCTCGGGTACCAGATCCCGAACTTCACCTATCCCGGCGTCCCGGAGGAGCGGCTGTTCGACACGGTCGCCGCGCAGGCCAAGGAGGCCGAGGCGGCCGGTTTCGACACCGTGCTGGTGATGGACCACTTCTATCAGCTGCCCGGCATCGGCACGCCGGACGCGAACATGCTCGAGGCGTACACGACGCTCGGCGCGCTCGCGTCCGTCACGTCCACTATCCAGCTGTCCACGCTGGTCACCGGCAACACCTACCGCAATCCCGCGCTGCTGGCCAAGACGGTCACCACCCTGGACGTGGTGTCCAAGGGCCGCGCCGTTCTCGGCATCGGCGCCGGCTGGTTCGAGCGCGAGCACCACGACCTGGGGTTCGAGTTCGGCACGTTCGGGCAGCGCTTCGAGCGGCTCGAGGAGGCGCTCACCATCATCAGCCCGATGCTCGAGGGCGAGCCCGCGACGTTCGAGGGCAAGTGGTACGTCGCCCGCGGCGCGATGAACAACCCGCGGGTGCGGCCGCACATCCCGATCATGCTGGGCGGCTCCGGCGAGCAGAAGACGTTCCGGCTGGCGGCCCGCTTCGCCGACCACATGAACATCATCTGCGACGTCGAGGACGTGGCCCGCAAGGTCGCCGTGCTGCGCGAGCGCTGTGCGGAGATCGGCCGCGACCCGGCGACGCTGGCCACCAGTTACCTGGCGATGGGCATGGTCGGGGAGAACGAGGCGGAGGCCAAGGAGCTCAGGGAGTCGGTCCCGGAGGACCGCCGCAACCGCGCCTTCGTCGGTACGGCCGAGCAGGTCGCCGAGCAACTGCACGAGAAGGTGATCGGCGCGGGCATCGACGGCATCACCATCAACCTGATCCGTAACGGTCACCGGCCGGGTGTGGTCAACATGGTCGGCGAGGCGCTCAAACCGATCGTGACGGCCTGACCGGCAACCGGCCCCGGGCCTTCGCAGGCAAGCCCGGGGCCGGCGACTCCGCCGAAGTTCTCGGCCCCGGTTCGGCCAGGACTGCGCGCCGCACCGGTACCGTGACCGGAATGGACAATGCGCGCGTTCTTGTCGTAGGCGGCCACGGGAAGGTGGCGCTGATGCTGCTGCCGCTGCTGGTGGAGGCCGGGCACGAGGTGACCGCGGTGATCCGCGATCCCGGGCACCGGGCCGAGGTCGCGGCCACCGGGGCGACGCCGGTGGTGGCCGACGTCGAGCGGCTCGGCGTGGCGGAGCTGGCGGAACTCTTCGCCGGGCAGGACGCGATCGTGTGGTCGGCCGGGGCCGGCGGCGGCGACCCGGCGCGCACCTACGCGGTGGACCGGGACGCGGCGATCCGCTCGATGGACGCGGCGCTGCGGTCCGGGGTCCGCCGCTACCTGATGGTGTCCTACTTCGGTTCGCAGATCGAGCACGGCGTTCCCGAGGGCCACGGCTTCTTCCCGTACGCCGAGGCGAAGGCCGCCGCGGACGCCCACCTGGCGGCCACCGATCTGGACTGGACGATCCTGGGCCCGAGCCGCCTCACCCTGGACCCGCCGACGGGCCGTATCGAGACGGCCAACCAGGGCGCCACGGCCGGCTCGGTGAGCCGGGCGGACGTGGCCGCGGTCGTGCTGCGGGCCCTGCACGAGCCGGCGACGATCCACCGCACGATCCGCTTCAACGCCGGCGCCACGCCGATCGCCGACGCCCTCAGCGAGGACGACCTCGCCTGAACTGCCTGCTGTTTGGGCCCGGCCCGGGCGGGTACTCGATCTTGAGCCCCGTGCCGGACCGGGACCGGGGCCTGGTGAAAGGGGGACTCGATGCCGATCCAACGACTGCCGTCCGACCCGGACCGCTATCCGCCGCTCGACCCCGGCGCGCCGATTCCCGACGATCCGGGCGAGCTGGAGCCGGGCAATCCGGACCTGCCGCCGGCCCCGGCCGAGCCGATGCCTGTCGAGCCGGTGCCCGCCGAACCGGAGCCCGAGCCGGCCTGAGAGGAAGCGCGAGCATCAAGGTCATCAATTCACCCTTCACGTTTTCCCGCCGCAGTCAAGAACCCCAAGAAGCGTACGACGGACTCACTGTGCGACTTCGGGAACATCATTTCGGCATGTCGAGTAGCCGATAAACGCGGACCGAAGTAGTTGACCCCATTGACTCTGACCTGCGAGAAGCCGGAAAAGCAACAAGCGTGAAGAGCGCCGGCAGGCGCTGATACCGGCTATCTCGTAATCGACGGGCGACTACCTGCCGTGCCCATCGGCATCTACGGTGCGAGGAAACCGCCTCGCCTTTTGCCGAAGGATGTTCGATGGCGCCCTTGATCGATTACGCGGCCGGACCGCGCCGTGACACCGGGCACGTGCCGGTGATGGCCGGGTGAGATGGCGTGGACTCTCCGGTGTCCTGACCTCACAGGCCTGCACGCTGTCCGCGAACCGGCTGCTCACCGTCGCGGTGCCGTGGCTGGTGCTGGAGCGCACCGGCAGCGCCGCGCAGACCGGCCTGGTGGTGGCCTGCCAGGTGCTTCCCTACGCGTTCACGCAGTGGCTGGCCGGGCCGCTGCTGGACCGGATCGGCCCACGCCGGATCAGCGCCGCCGGGGACGTGGTGTCCGCGGTGGTGCTGATCGTCCCGGCGCTGCTCGGAACTCCCCCACTCTGGCTGCTCACCCTGATGCTGCTGGTCGTCGGCTGCGCCGACGGGCCGGCCAGCGCCGCGAAACGGCTGCTCGTGCCGTTCGCGGCGGCCGACGCCGGCCAGTCGACAGCGCGCGGCGTCGGCCTGGCCACCGCGGTGGAGCGCACCGCCACCGCGGTCGGCACCGCGCTGGCCGGCTGGCTGGTCGCCACGCTGGGCGGCGGCCGCGCGTTGTGGGTGGCCGCGGCGATGCTGGGGGTGGCCACGCTGATCGTGACGCTGACCGTCACCGATCCGGTGCGGGACCGCGGGCGCGACGACGAGTCGTATCTGACCCGGCTGCGCACCGGCACGGCGTTCCTGCGCGGCAACGCGCCGCTGCGTGCGGTGACCGCGATGTTCGTCGTGACCAACCTGCTCGACCAGGCTCTGATGGCGGTGCTGCTGCCGGTCTGGGCGCGGGCCGGCGGGCACGACGCGACAGTGGTGGGGCTGGCGCTGAGCACGGTCGGGCTGGCGTCGATCGCCTCGGCGCTGGCGTCGGCCGGCTTCGGCACCCGGCTGCCGCGCCGGTTGACGTACCTCATCGGGGTGCTGAGCAGCGGGCCGACGCGGATCCTGGTGCTCGCGCTGGGCCTGCCGCCGGAGGCGGTGATCGCGGTCTACGCCCTGGCCGGCATCGGCTCGGGACTGTTCAACCCGCTGCTGGAGACGCTGCAGGTGGAGCTGATCCCCGCGGCGCTGCGTGGCCGGGTGCAGACTTTGATCAGTGCCTGGGCGTGGGCCGGCATCCCGGTGGGCGGCTTGTTCGGCGCGGCGCTGCTGAACCTCGGCGGGCTGACCGCGGCGCTGTGGGTGTGCGGGCTCGCGTATCTGGCCGCGGTGCTGCGCCCGGTGTGGCGCGTCGACTGGTCAGTTCCGGTCAGCGCGGCGCCGCCAGCCGAGCCGGAGTCCCGGAAGTTACGGATCCGGCTCGCCGGGCCCGGGGCCGCCGCCCGGGTCCCGGTCCGCCGCAATTGAGAAGCGATGCCGGCCGTACGGGGCGGCCGCCGCCCCGGTCGTCAGCCCAGGTGACGCTGGACGTGGTCGAGCAGGGCCGCGAAGGCCGGCGACATCGAGGTGTCCGAGCTGACCAGGGTGGCCGACCGCGGCCCGTCGTCGACGGTGATCGTGTAGGTCATGGCGTCGCGGGCAGGCGGCGCCGGATGCGCCCCGCCCGGGTCGGCGCTCGCCGCCGCGACGAGCCGGCGCAGTTCCCGGACGGCGTCGTCGGGGAGCCGGTCGGTGTCGAGCACCTGGGGTGGCAGCCGCCGGGCGATCGGGGCCGCCATCCCACCGCGCGTCGCCAGGGACAACCGCATCTAGCCGCGCCCGAGCGTCGGCGCCGTCGTGATCTGAATGCCCACCCCGGCCCATGCCTCCTTGACGACGCGCTGTTCGCGGCTGTCCGCGCCGTACAGCGTCCCGGCCTTATCGTAGGTCGTGTCGGCGAAGGCCTGGAAGTCCGTGGTCTGGGTCGACGCCTTCAGCGACTCGTACCAGATGTGGCCCGGCGCCTCCCAGGAGTTGCCGCCGATGCCGGTGGCGACCAGGTAGAACGCCTTGTTCGGGATGCCCGAGTTGAGGTGCACGCCGCCGTTGTCGCCGTCCTCGGTGTCCGGCGCCTGGACGTAGCGGTCCATGTGGTCGGGCTGCGGGTCCCGGCCGAACAGCTTGTTGTCGAAGGCGGTGCCCGGCGCCTTCATCGACCGCAGCGCGTCCGCGTCGATGTGCGGGGTGAAGACCTCCGCGCCGATCAGCCAGTCCGCCTGGTCGGCGGTCTGCCGCAGCAGCCACTGCTTGGTCATCGAGCCGAACGCGTCGGACATCGACTCGTTCAGGGCGCCGGACTGGTTGTGGTACTCCAGCGCGGCGGTGTGCTCGGTGACCCCGTGCGTGAGCTCGTGCGCGATCACGTCGAGCGAGCCGGTGAAGTCCAGGAAGACCTGGCCGTCCCCGTCGCCGAAGACCATCTGCCGGCCGTCCCAGAACGCGTTGTTGTACCGGTTGCCACGGTGCACGTACCCCTGCAGGGGCAGCCCCCGGTCATCGATCGAGTTGCGCCCGAAGACCTCCTGGAAGAAGGCGCGGGTGGTGCCGAAACCGTCGTACGCCCGGTTGACGGACGCGTCCTGGACCGGCTCGTCGTTCTCCGACCGGGTCAGCCTCGCGGACGGCAGGTAGGTGGAGTGCGCGCAGTCGAAGATACTGCGCCGGCCGTCCGCGGGCGTGGCCAGCGCGCCGGCGATCAGCCCGCGCACCGAGCGCTCGCCGCGCAGCTGGGCGGTGGTGAGCAGGGTGGCGAGCGCGGCCTGCCGGATCTCCACGTTGTCGCTGTCCAGGAGCCGGGTCAGGATGAACGGCGGGGTGATGCAGCTGAGCGTTCTGGTGGGCGTCATGGTCGACCTCGAATCCGGTAGATGCTCTTCAGGGAGAACAGATGTGCCGGGGGCGGGGACAGATACCTCCGCGGGAGGGATTCGCACTACGGCGCCGGCGGCTCGTCAGGCTGCCGATGCTCGCAGTGACCAACCTCCCGGTCGAGTGCCCCGTCCCTGATCAGACACTTCGGGCCGGACGATCACGAGCTGGTCCACCTCGCGCGGCGCGCGGGAGTGTCGGTGGCGCCTACTGGCTTCTCGGCACCGTCGCGGGCGAGGCATGACTACGGCCCAGGGAGTCCCATGACCGTCAAAGACCATTTGACCACCTTCGCCCGGCCGCCGGCCACGGTGGTCCGCGCGCCCCGGCCACGCCGCCGCCGGCATCGAGCCGGCGCCGATCCCCGACGAGCGCCCGGGCCGCGGACATCCGCGCCCCTCGACCGTCCCCGGCCGGTCCCGGGGATCAGATCCCGGACAGTGCGCGCCGCGCCGCGGCCAGGACCTCGTCGGCGGTCACCGCGAGCAGGGCGGGATGCACCTCCGGGCCCGGCAGGTCGCCGCGCGTGCTGCGCGTCCCGTGCCAGATCACCTGATGCCGGGCGCGCCCCGGCGGTGGCCCCCAGAGCCTCGGTGACATCGGCCCGAACAACGTCACCGACGGCGTCCCGAACGCCGTGGCCAGGTGCGACACGCCGGTGTCCCCGCTGACCAGCAGACGGGCGTGCGCGATCAGCCCGGCCAGCGCCCCCAGGCCGGTCTCCGGCACGGCCCCGGCGCCCAGCCCGGCGTCCGCCGCGACCTTCTCGGCCACCTCCCGCTCGGCGGCGCTGCCGGTGATCACCACCTGGTGGCCGGCGGCGTGCAGCTCCCGGGCGACAGCCGCGTACCGCTCCGCAGGCCACCGCCGGGACGGCGACTTCGCCCCCGGGTGCACGATCGTCACCCGGCGCGCCACCGTGCCCGGGGGCGCGGCCAGCGCGAGCTCCGACTCGTCCGCCGGCACCCCGTAGTGCCGCAGCATCCGGCACCACCGGCGCACCTCGTGCTCGGCGCCGGACCACTGCGGCCCGTCGAGGTGGTCGGCCGCCGGGCTGCGGAACGCCCACATCCGTCCGGGCCGGGCCCGCCGCAACAGCCGGTGCGACTCGGGTCCGCTGCCGTGCAGGTTGACCGCGAGCGACGGCGGATCGACAGGCCAGCTCCGCGGGGCCAGGCCGTCGGTGGGCAGCACCCGGTCGACGCCGCCGATCAGGTCGATCAGCGGCGTCAACCAGGCCGGCGCGGCGAGCACCAGCTCCTCCTCCGGAAACGCCGCCCGCAGCCCGCGCAACGCCGGGACCCCGGTGGCCAGATCGCCCACCCCGAGGGCACGCAGGACCAGGATCACGGGTACGACGTCTCCGTCTCCCCGGCGATGACCAGCTCCCGCACCGAGCACCCGGCCGGCTGCCGCAGCGCGAACAGGATCGCCTCGGCGACGTTGGACGGGTCGTTCAGCTTCGCGTCCGGCCCCGGCTTGTAACGCTCCTCGCGCTCGTCGAAGAACTTCGTCCGCATCCCGCCGGGAATGATCAGTGTGACGTCGACGTCGCCGGCCAGCTCGGCCGCGAGCGCCCGGGTGAAGCCCACCACCCCGAACTTCGCCGCGCAGTACGCGGTGGCGTCGGACACCGCTTTCACGCCGAGCGTCGAGGCGATCGTGACCACCCCGCCGTGCGACTCCTTGAGCGCGGGCAGCGCGGCCCGGATCACCGCGGCCGTGGCCAGCAGGTCCACCGCCACGATGCGGTCCCACACCTCGCCGGGCACGTCGCCGAGCGCGCCGGGCACGTCGAACCCGGCCGCCGTGACCACCCCGTCGACGCCGCCGCCGGCCAGCTCGATCGCCTTGCGGGTGGCCTGCTCGGCGGCCCGGGTGTCGGCCAGGTCGCACTCGACCCACGGGACGTCCCCGGCCGGCGCCCGCCGGTCGATCACGAACGGCCGCCCGCCGGCCTTGCTCACGGCGTCCACGACCGCGGCTCCGAGGCCGCTGGAACCGCCGGTGACGATGACTGCGTCCATGCTGTTCACCTTCCGCTGGTGGTGATGACGGCCGCGGCCTGGGCCGCGGCGATGGTCCGGGTGGTGGAGCGACCGTCGACGTACGGCACGATCACGGTCTGCCCGTCCCACCGCTTGACGAGCTCGGCCTCCGGCAGCGACGGGCCGCCGTCGGCGTAGTCGCCGCCCTTGACCCAGACGTCGGGCCGCAGCCAGGAGAGCGCCGCCTCGGGCGTCGGCTCGTCGAAGATCACGACGGCGTCCACACAGTCCAGGGCGGCGAGCAGCCGCGCGCGGTCGGCCTGCGCGTTGAGCGGCCGGTCCGGGCCCTTCAGACCCCGTACCGAATCGTCGCTGTTCAGACAGACGATCAGGCAGTCGCCCAGCCCGCGCGCGGCCCGCAGGGTCGCGAGATGTCCGGTGTGCAGGATGTCGAAGCATCCTCCGGTGGCGACCACCACCCCGCCGCGTTCGCGCACCGACGCGGCGAGCTGCCCGGCCGCGTCGGCGCCGATGCGTTCCGGCTCCGGCGTGGGGAGAGCGGCCGGCGGCGACAGCGCCGCTGCCACCCCGCCGGCCAGCACGTAGGACGTCGCCGCGGAGACCGCGTCCTGCACCGCCTCGGACGTCAGCGCGCCCGCGGCCAGCGCCAGCGCCGCGGCTGCCGCGAACCGGTCGCCCGCCCCGCAGGTGTCCGCGTCGCCGGCGTCCCCGGGCGCCGGGACGACCAGCGGCGTGGGCCCGGCCTGGCACAGGATCGCGCCGTCCGCGCCACAGGTGATCGCGATCGCCTGTGCCCGCCACTGGTCGCGCAGTCGCTGCCCGGCGCGCTGGGCGGTGCTCAGCGCGGAACCGCGCGCCGCGTCCCCGGTGAAGCCGACCGCCTCGGACAGGTTCGGCGTCACCAGGCGCACCCCGGGCACCGGCGGCGGGCCGCCGGGGTGCGGGTCCCAGACGATCGGCGCGGACGCCCGCTCCAGCGCCGCGCGCACGGCCGGGTGCTTGGCGACGCCACGGCCGTAGTCGCTGACCAGGACCGCGGTGGCCGCGTCCAGCAGGTCGAGCAGACCGTCCGGGGCGTCGCCCGGCGGCTGCGCCGGGCCGCCGCGGTCCAGGCGCATCAGGACCTGACCGCGCGAACGCATCCGGATCTTCTGCGGTGTGGCGCCGGGCAGCGGCAGCGCGTGCACCTCGATGCCGGCGGCGGTGAGCAGCTCGCTGAGCCGAGCCCCGGCGGCGTCCGGGGCCAGCGCGGTGACCAGCGCGACCCGGTAGTCGTCCTGGGCGGCCGCGAGCAGTGCGGCCAGCCCGGCGCCGCCGGGCCGTTCGGACACCGACTCCTCGTCCAGCACGGGGGCCGGCGCGTCCGGGGCGACCCGGTGCACAGCGCCCTCGACGTCCCGGTCGAGCAGCGTGTCGCCGACGACGACGAGCAGCGGCTTCGTCACTGTGGAACCTCCTTCCGGGGCCGAGCCGGCGAGCACGCGCGGCAGGGTCAGGTCGATGTGCTCGCACATCACGTGCACGGAGACCAGGTGCAGTTCCTGGACCACCTGCGAGTCCGGCGACGGGCAGCGCAGCACCTCGTCACAGATGTCGCCGACCGGGGACGGGCCGGGCCCGACCATCGCCCAGGTCCGCAGCCCGCACTCGCGGGCCGCCCGCACCGCGGCCACCAGGTTCGGGCTGCGCCCGCTGGTCGACATCACCAGCAGCACGTCGCCGGGCCGCCCGTGGGCGCGGACCTGCCGGGCGAACACCTCCTCGAACCCGTAGTCGTTGCCGATCGCGGTGACCGCCGAGGAGTCCGGGGTGAGCGCGATGGCGGACAGCGGCGCCCGGTCCTCGCGCAGTTTCCCGACCAGTTCGGCGGCCAGGTGCTGGGCCTCCGCGGCGCTGCCGCCGTTGCCGGCGACCAGCAGCCGCCCGCCGCGCCCGAGGTGCCAGGCGAGTTCGGCGCCCCAGTCGGCGAGCCGGGCCGCGACCGTCCGGTACGGCCCGAGCGCCGCGGCCAGACCGCTCAGGTGCTTGTCCAGCGGATCCATCAGGCCACCGCCGGGGTGCGGCGGTCGGCCACCGGAACGCCTGCCGCGCTCGCGTAGAGGGCGCTCATCCGGCCGGCGATCTGCGGCCAGGCGTACGCGTGCACGGCCCGGTCCACGGCCGCCGCCGAGTAGCTGAGCCGCCGGTTGTCGTCGCCGAGGATCCGGCGCAGCGCCTGGCTCAGCCCGCGCGGGTCCTGCGGCGCCACCAGGTCGCCGGTCACGCCGTCGACGACGGTGTCGGTGAGCCCACCGACCGCGCTGGCCACCACCGGCACGCCGCAGGCCATCGCCTCCAGCGGGGTCAGGCCGAACGGCTCGTACCAGGGGGTCGCGGCGACCACGTCGGCCGAGCGGTACCAGGCCGGCATCCGGTCCGCGGCGACCGCCCCGACCAGTTGGACCCGGTCCTCCACATGGCACTCCTTGGCCAGGCGCAGCAGCCGCTGGGCGTAGGGATCCCGCTCCAGCAGGGCGGCCTGCGGCCCGCCGACGATCACCAGCTCGGCCCGCGGCACCTCGGGCAGCGCCCGGATCAGGTCCTCGAACCCCTTGCGCGGGACCAGCCGGCCGACGCTGAGGATGCGCAGCCGGCCGGAACGCGGCGCCACCGGGCCGTCCTTGCGGAAGCGCGAGACGTTCACCCCGGACGGCACCAGCGTGGTCCGCGACCGCGGCACGCCGAGCAGCACGAGCTCACGGACCTCGTCCTGGCACTGCACGACCACCCGGTCGACGACCCGGCCGAGTTCGCGCTCGTAGCCGATCCGGTGGGCCGGGCTGGTGTCGGCGGACCCCTGGTGGCGCTTCTTCACCGTGCCGAGCGCGTGGTAGGTGAGCACGGACGGGACGTCACAGCGGCGCGCGGCGGTGACCATGGCCAGCCCGCTCATCCAGAAGTGCGCGTGCGCGACCTCCGGCGCGAAGTCGCGCCAGTCGTCGGCCATCCAGTTGGCGAACTCCCCCATGTACGGCAGGAGCTGGTCCTTGGGCAGGGATTCGGCCGGCCCGGCCGGCACGTGGACCACCTCGACGCGGTCGGCCATCGGCACGACGACGGGCCGGCCCGGATCGTCGCGCCGGGTGTATACACGCAGCGTGTGCCCCGCGGCCGCGAGGGCCCCGGCCAGCTCGGCCACGTGGGCGTTCTGGCCGCCCGCGTCCACCCCGCCGAGCGCGGCGAGCGGGCTGGCGTGTTCGGAGATCATCGCGATCCGCATGTGTGCTCCTCCAGAAGGTGGTCCCAGTCGGCGAGGAACCGGTCCAGGCCGTACCGGGCGAGGGCCGCGCGGCGGGCCCGCTCGCCCATCCGGCGGGCCTGATCGGGTTCCTCGATCAGCCAGTGCGCGGCCTCGACGAGCGTGGAGACCTTCGTGGACAGGACTCCTGCGCCCTCCGGCACGGCCGCGATCGCCTCGGTGGTGGCCAGCGCGAGCACCGGCATGCCCATCTGCATCGCCTCGATCAGGCTCAGCCCGAGCGAGGTCCACCGGCACAGGTGCAGGTAGGCGCGGCGCCGGGCGACCTGCTCGTGCATGACCCGCTGGGGCGGATCCTCGTGGGCGGTGATCCGGTCGCCGGACAGGCCGCGCACGCCCATCCCGAACACGTCCAGCGGCGCTACCGAGGCGAACTGGGGGAACAGATCGGTTCCGGTCACCCGACCGCGGCGGACCGGCTCGTTCGTGACGATCGCCAGACGTTCCAGCTCACCGCTGAAGCGCGCGGCGGGTTCCACGATGCCGTGCTCGATGACGGTGGTCGGGGTCGACCCGGTGTCCCAGAACAGCTGGTTGAAGTGGGTGACGTGGGCAATGACCAGATCGTCGCGGTCGGCCATCGGGTGCCGGGTGTTCGGCACGTCCCCCTTCGGGGTGTTGTGCTCCACGTAGATGACCGGGAGGCTGGGTGGGACCAGGTCGATCTCCTCGGGCCGCTGGATGATCGCGACATCCGCGTCACGGATCTCCTCCAGCGGCAGCTCCTCCACACTGGCCGGCCAGTCGAAGGTGCGGGCCCGGCCGCGGCCCCACTGGTCGCGGGCGTCGTTGACCGGGACCAGGTAGCGATGTTTGCCCTGGACGAACGAGGTGGTCCAGGAGCCGTGCACGTGCCAGAGCAGGATGTTCAAGCGGCTACCTCACGGTTTCGCGCGGCCGGCCGGGCGCCGAGCCGGGTCACGGCGTCGACGACGTCGGCCGCCTCGACGGTGGACAGGCAGGGATGACCGGGGACCGGGCACGTGGTGGCCCGGGTGTCGCGGCAGGGCGCGCCGCCGCGGCCGAGGCGCGCGGCGGGCACCCGGTAGGGCCCCCACTGGGCGTAGGGGACGGTCGGTGCGAACAGGCTGACCACCGGGGTGCCGACGGCGGCGGCCAGGTGGGCCGGCCCGGTGTTCCCGACGACCAGGCAGGAGGCCTTCGCCAAGAGGTGGGCGAGATCGGTCAAGGTGCGCGGCACCTCCAGGTCCGCCACGGCGCCTGCGACGTACGACGCCAGCGCCTTCTCCCCCGGCCCGGCCGTCACCAGGACGCGATGGCCGTGCGCCGCCAGCGCCTCGGTGATCCGCCGCATGCCGTCCGGCGGGCAGGAGCGCGCCCCGACGCTGGCGCCCGGGTGCACCACCACGTAGTCGCCCGGCCCCTGGCGGCGCACGCCGCGCACCCGCAGGCAGCCGTCGTCGGAGTCGGGCAGGGGGAAACCCGCGGCCGCGGCGACGCTGCGCGCGCGTTCCGGTTCCGGGACCCCGGCCGGCACACCCCGGTGCCGCACGTCCAACAGGGACCCCGGATAGTCCTCGCTGATCGCGGTGATCCGCCCGACCCCGGCCGAGCGCAGCAGCAGCGCGAGCGGCAGCGCCGACTGGTGGAACGAGGTGAACACCACGGCCTCGTCGACGCCCGCCGCGCGAATCCGCTCGATCAGCCCGGGCAGGTCGGCCGCCTCGACCGGATCCGGCTCCGGGTCGATCCAGGGCAGCTTCCACTCGATCAGCTCGTCCACCCCGGGCAGCAGCTCGGCCGCCGCCCGGCCGCGTGGGCCGCAGAGCAGGACCACCCGCTCGCCGTGGTGCGCGAGCGCCCTGATCGCCGGCCCGGTGACCAGCACGTCCCCGGCCGAATCGGAGCGCACGGCCAGCACCGTCCCCGCCCTGCGCGGCCGGCTCGCCGGCCGGACCAGGTCCTCCCGGTCGAGAATCAGGTCGGCCGCGGCCTCGACGGTGCCCACCACCGTGGGCGCGTCGTCCACCTCGGCGGGCAGCGTGACAGGCGTCGGGACGAGGATCCCGGCGGCCCCGGCGGCCAGGGCCGCGGTCATGTCCCGGCCGATATCGCCGACCACCACGCACCGCTGCGCGGTGGTGCCGAGCGCCTCGGCGGCCGCCCGGATCAACCCGGGCCGCGGTTTCCGGCAGTCGCAGCCGGCGGTGTCGTCGTGCGGGCAGATCTGCCAGGTGCCGAACGGGCCGAGCAGCTCCTCGACCCGGTTGTTGACCTGGGCCAGCTGGGCTTCGGTGAATCGTCCGCGGGCCAGGCCGGACTGGTTGGTGACCACGCCCAGCCGCAGGCCGGCGGCGCGCAGCCGGTCCAGGGCGGCCCGCGCGCCGGGCATCGGCTCGACCAGGCGGGCGTCACCGTTGTACGGGACGTCCACGATGAGGGTGCCGTCCCGGTCGAACAGGACGGCGTCGTAGAGCCGTGACATCAGGCCGTCACCGCTTCCGGGTCCGGCGCCAGTTCGGTCGCCCAGCCGGGCTCCTCGTGGCGCCAGCGCCACCAGCCGCGCAGCCAGTGCGCGACGGCCGCCGGCGGGATGGCCGCGCTGGTGACCAGCATCGTGGTGACCTCGCGGCGGTCCCGTGGGCCGGGGGCGATGCGGGCGGCGGTGAACTCGGCGGTCCCGGCGGCCCAACCGGTGGCGGCAGCCGCGGCGACCAGCGCCCAGCCGCGCCGCCCGGTGGCCGCCGCGACGGCCCCGCCGGCGACCGCGGCGAGCAGGCAGCCGGTGATCGCGGCGTGGTGGCGGCGCCGGCCCGGCGGGATGTCCAGCAGATCGCGCCAGCGCGGGCCGTAGATCCGGCGCAGCAATGCGTCGTCCGCGTTGCCGCGCTGGGTGCGCAGGCTCACCCAGCGGCTCTCCGGCCGTACCGGATGGGTGACCCGCCGCCGGCCCACCCGCAGCTGCCAGCCGGCCTGGCGGACCCGGAAGGCGATCTCGGCGTCCTCGCGGAAGGCCCGCGGCAGCCGCTCGTCGAAACCGCCGACGCAGCCCAGGGCCTCGCGGCGGTACGCCATGTCCGCGGTGATCCACTTGCCGTCGGCGAGCCCGGCGGTGACCCGCTCCCAGTCGGTCGGCCGGCGGTCCACGGGCAGCGGCACCCGCAGCCGGCCCTGCACGCCGCCGACCTCCGGGCCGGCCTTGTCCAGATCGGCCCGCAGCTCGACCGCCCAGTCCGGGCCGGGCAGCACGTCGTCGTCGAGGAAGACCACCCAGTCGTGCCGGGCCGCCCGCCAGCCGGCGTTGCGGGCCGCTGCCGGGCCGCGGGCCGGCCCCGGCACCACCCGCACGTGCGCGGGCACGTCCAGCGGGACCCGCGGATCCCGACGGTCGTCGACCACCAGCACCTCCCAGTCCCGCGGCACCCGGTCGAGCAGCGCGTACAGGGAGGGCCGGCCGAGCGACGGCACCACGACCGTGATCACGCGCCGAACGCCTGTGCCCGGTGGACGGCGAACGGGCCGATGGCGAGCAGGTCCACCGGCGCCGAGCCGAACAGCTCCATCGCCTCGCGGGGGGTGTCGACCATCGGGCGGCCAGCCGTGTTCAGCGACGTGTTGACCACCACCGGCAGGCCGGTCAGCCGCTCGAACTCGGCGAGCATCTCGGCCACCACCGGCTCGGTCCCGCGGTGCACGGTCTGCACCCGGGCGGTGCCGTCGACGTGCACGACCGCCGGGATGCGCTCCCGCCAGTCCGGCTTGACGCGGTGCACGAAGAGCATGAAGTCGCTCGGGTAGACGCCGTCGAAGATGTCGTGGAAGCGCTCGGCGCGGACCATCGGCGCGATCGGGCGGAACTGCTCGCGGCCCTTCACGTCGTTCATCCGGCGCTGGGTGTCCGACTGGCCCGGGTGGGCGAGCAGCGACCGGTGGCCGAGGGCGCGCGGGCCGTACTCGCTGCGTCCTTGGTACCAGGCGACGATGCCGTTGCGGGCGAGCACCTCGGCCGCCTCGGCGGCGATCGAGGCCGGGCGGGTGTAGGGCAGCGCCGCCCGCTTCAGCTCGGCCTCCAGCTCCTCGTCGGACCAGCCGCGGCCCAGCGCCGCGGTGGTGAACGGGATGCTCTGCCCGTGCAGCGCCAGGGCGGAGCCGAGCGCGGTGCCCGAGTCGCCGGCGGCCGGCTGGACCCAGACCCGGTCGAACGGGCCCTCGGCGGCCACCCGGCCGTTGGCGACACAATTCAGCGCGGTGCCGCCGGCCATGGTGAGCGTGGACACTCCGCCGGCGGCGTCGTAGGTCCACCGGGCCAGGTCGAGGATCACCTCCTCGAGGCGCTTCTGGACACTGGCGGCCAGGTCGGCGTGCGCGTCGGTGAGCTCGCCGCCGGGCGCGCACGGCTTGGCCAGCGCGCTCCAGTCGATACGGTCCACGACGAACCCGCCGTCGCCGGTGCCGCGGATCAGCTCCCGGAGCAGGTCGAGGAATCTGGGGGTGCCGTACGACGCCAGCGCCATCACCTTGTACTCGTCACTGGAGTGCAGGAAGCCCAGGTGCCGGGTCAGGTCCTCGTAGAGCAGCCCGAGCGAGTGCGGCAGCTCCTGGGTGCGCAGCACGGTCAGCTCGCCACCCCGGTACGCCCCGGCCAGATGCCCGGCGACCTCGCCACGGCCGTCCAGCACCAGCACCGCGTTGTCCTCCGGCACCGACAGTCCCGCCGAGGCGGCGTGCGCGACGTGGTGCGGCACGAACGTCACCTGGTCGGGGTCGAGCCCGGGCAGCGCGCTGGCCAGGAACTGCGGGGCCCGGCGCGCGTAGTCGATCCGCAGCTGGTCCGACGGGTCGTTGAGGCCCAGGTCGGCGGCGTCGCGGCTGATCCCCGGGTCGAAGGAGTAGGCGACGGCGTCCAGATCGCCCGGTCGCAGCCCCGCCTCGGCCAGGCACCAGGCGGCGGAGAGCTCCGGCAGTTCCCAGGCCGCGAACGGCACCGGCCGCTTGCCGTGCTTGCGGCGGCTGAACCGCTCCTCCTCGGCGGCGGCCACGACCTCTCCGTCCACGATCAGCGCCGCCGCCGGATCGTGGAAGATCGCGTTGATTCCCAGCACTCGCATGGCGGCGCGGATACCCGGGGATCCCGCTCCTACTCCAAGATCACCAAAAAACTTCGACGGTCGAAGTGTTTGACGTTTGCGCCGGTCAGGACGGGGCAAGCGGCCGCACATGTTCGACGTCACCCAATTGATCGCCGGTGCCCGGCGCCCCGGCGGCTCCGGTCGCGAGTTGACTGTCATCAATCCCTCGGACGATCAGCCGGTCTCCCGGGTCGTCGCCTCGGACGAGGCCGATGTCCACGCGGCAGTGGTCGCCGCCCGCGAGGCCGCCGCCGCGTGGGCCCGCACCGCCCCGGCCGCCCGGGGCGCCGCCCTGCACGCCGCGGCCGGCGCGGTCGAGGCCGGCGCCGACGACCTGGCCCGGCTGATCTCGGCGGAGATGGGCAAACCGGTCGCCGACGCCCGCGACTCCGTGCTGGCCGGCGCCGGCGCCCTGCGCCAGTACGCCGAGCTGGGCCCGGTCCACCGGGGACGGACGCTGGCCGGCAACAACGAGGCGATCGACCTGATGGCGTACGGTCCACGCGGGGTGGTCGCGGCGATCACCCCGTGGAACGACCCGGTGGCGGTGGCCTGCGGGCTGCTCGGGGCCGCCCTGGTCACCGGCAACACGGTGGTGCACAAGCCGAGCGAGCGCACCCCGGCCACCGGCCACCACCTGGTCGAGCTGCTCGCCCCGCACTTCCCGCCGGGCGTGCTGAACCTGGTCAACGGCGACGGCACGACCGGTGCCCTGCTGAGCAACGCGCCTGTCGACGTGGTCGCGCACGTCGGCTCGACGGCGACCGGGCGGGCGATCGCGGCGGCGTGCGCGCGGACCGGTGCCAAGGCGCTGCTGGAGAACGGCGGCAAGGATCCGCTGCTGGTCGACGCCGGGGTGGATCCGGTGTGGGCCGCCGGGCAGGCCGCGCTCGGGGCGTTCGCGAACTCCGGGCAGATCTGCGTCGCCGTGGAGCGGATCTACGTGCACGCGTCGGTGGCCGACGCGTTCCTGGACGCGCTGGTCACCGAGGCGGACGCCTGGGAGTCCCGGCTCGGGCCGCTGGTCGATCGGCGCCTGCGGGACGCCGTGGACGAGCAGGTCCAGCAGGCCGTCAAGGACGGCGCGACAGTGCTGCGCGGCGGGACCGTGCCGGGCGGGCCGGGCGCCTTCTACCCGCCGACGGTGCTCTCCGGATGCACCGACGCGATGACGGTGCTGCGCGAGGAGACGTTCGGGCCGGTGGCGCCGGTCGCGGTGGTCGACTCGTTCGAGGAGGGGCTGCGCCGGGCCGCGGACTCCGACTACGGCCTGGCGGCCTCCGTACTGACCGGGTCGATGAGCCACGCCCAGCAGGCCTGGCGCACCCTGCCGGCCGGCACCATCAAGATCAACGCGGTGTTCGGCGGGGCTCCGGGCGGCGCCGCGCATCCGCGCCGCCTCAGCGGGCAGGGCTTCGGGTACGGCCCGGAACTGCTCGACGAGATGACCGCCACCAAGGCCGTACACCTCGAGGCCCCGCCCTCCGGCTGGTAGAGCCGGCGTCACCGGCCCGGCTACCCGGCCAGCCGCCGCAGGGCCAGCTCGACCGGCTCCGGCAGCCGGCGCCGGTGACGCAGCGCCCAGCCCAGGTCGCGGACGAGGTGCGGCAGCGCGGCCGGCTGCGTGCGGGCGACCTCGGCCAGGGTGCGGGCGGCCACCGCGGGCGGGCGGCGCAGCAGTGCGGTCAGCGCCCGGTTGCGGGCCTCCCGCCGGGCCCGGGCCCGGTTGTCCCGCCCGGCCGGCTCCGGGAAGTGCCGGACCACCAGCTCCGGGACGTAGGAGAGCTGGTGACCCGCGGCGGCCAGGTCCATCGCCAACAGCGCTTCCTCCCCGTACACGAACAATCGGGGGTTGAACCCGCCGGCCGCGAGGAACGCGGATCGCCGGACCACCACCGCGCAGGAGAGGAAGCCCAGCACCGACGGCCCGGCTGCGCCGGCCGGCGTGCCGATCGGCGTAGCCGCCATGCCTGCCGAGACCGGGTCGAGGCGGCCGTCCGGGCCGATCAGCACCCGGCCGGTCAGCAGCGCGGCCTCCGGGTGGGCGCGGAAGATCTCCACGGCCCGGGCCAGCGACCCCGGCGCCCAGTACGAGTCGTCGTCGGCGAACGCCACGAACGGCGTGCGGGCCCGCAGCGCTCCCGTGTTGCGCGCGGCCGCCCCGATGTTCTCGTCCAGCCGGACCACCTCCGCCCCCGGCACGTGCAGCGGCTGATCGGAGGCGTTGTCCACGACTATCGTCGTGGCCCGGTGGTGCGGGACCGTCTCCCGGAGCCGGTCGGGCCGGTTGCGGGTGGCGACCACCACTGTCACCTCGTCGGTCTCGACGACGGGCGGCACCGGCTTGTTGATCACTGACATGGCCCGCCTCATACCCGCCCCGCGGCGAAACAGTCCCCGCCCGGATCACCCGGACGGGGACTGTTCGCGCTGGTGGAGCTCATGGCTTGGCGCCGCGACGTGGCCCGGCCGGTGGATCGGTGTCGCCTGCCCGCTCGTGCGTTCCGCAGGACGACGGGACCTACGCCATCTGCTCGGCGACGCGCAGCGGCTCGGGGTGCGGCAGGTGCGGCAGGTGCACCTTGCGGCCCTGGACCCGGGCGATCGCGACCGCGCCGGCCACCGCCGCCGCCGTGGTGACCACGCCGCCGATCAGCAGGGCGCCACGCGGGCCGAGGGTGTCGCAGAGCCAGCCGACCGCCGGCGCTCCGGCCATGCCGGACAGCGACGACACGATGCCGACCGCGGCCAGCACCCGGCCGCGCATGTCCTCCCGGGTGTCCAGCTGGATGCGGGTGGACACGACGGTGTCGAAGACCACCGCGCCGGCGGCGATCGGCAGGATCAGCGCCGCGAACGAGGTGACGTCCGGGGCCAGGCCCGAGCCGATCTGCAACAGGCTGATGATCAGGCCGGTGCCGAGCAGCACCCGTAGGGTGGACCGGCCGGAACCGGCCAGCAGCAGCCCACCGAGCACGGCGCCGACCGCGAAGACGGTGGAGAGCAGGCCGTAGGCGCCCGAGCCGCCGTGCAGTGGGCCGGCCACCATGGCAGCCATGCTGACCTGGTAGTTGCGGCCCAGCGAGCCGAGCACGAAGGAGAGCGCCAGCACGATCAGGACCACCGGCTGGCCGGCGATGTAACGCAGGCCGGACCGCACGCCGCGCTCCCCCGCCGCGGCGACCGGCAGGTCCCGCAGCTCACCGATGCGCATCGCGGCAAGCGCCAGGATGACCGCGAGGTACGACACCGCGTTGATCACGAAGAGCGCCGCCGGTCCGGTGATGCCGACCAGCACGCCGCCGAGCGCCATGCCGCCGATCCGGCCGGCCGAGCTGAGCACCGAGCCCAGCGCCAGCGCCGAGCCCAGCGCCGACGGCGGCACCAGGGCGGAACCGAAGCGGCCCAGCGCCGGGCCCTCGAACGAGCTGATCACGCCGGAGGCCAGGGCCACCGCGAAGATCAGCGAGTGGCCGCCGTGCGCCACCAACGCCAGCGCCAGCAGCGCGCGCACCGCCTGGGAGGCGATCAGAAGCGGACGGGCCGGCAGCCGGTCGGCCAGAGCGCCGCCCCAGGTGCCGAGCACCAGCACCGGCAGCGCCTGCAGCATCACGACCAGGCCCATGGTGGCGGCCGAGCCGGTATCCGACAGGATCAGCCAGTTGAGCCCGAGCACCTGCATCCAGGTGCCGGCCGTCGACACCAGGTCGGCGGCGGCCCAGAGCCGGTAGTTGCGCTCCTTCAGCGGTGCGAACATCGGAGCCAAGGTGGCGATACCCCCCGGAAAGACGACAGCGCCGTACCTCGGCGCCGTGAGGCTCTTCGGAACGCCGCCAGGGTCGCTTCGGGGCAACTCGCATGCACTACCGGACCGCAACCGGCACAGTTGCAGAAGTCGGATGTTTGGGGCATACCAGGGCGGGGCACCTGGGCAATCGGGGGTGGTTTCATGCCGGATACCGATCAGCTGGAGCCGTTCGAGGATCTCGACGTGCTCGCTGACCAGTACGCGCGCGCCCGGGAGCGCGCCGACGCGCGCACCCTGCGGCGCCTGCGGGACGACTTCGTCCGCGAGGCGCTGCCGTTCGCCGGGCGGCTGGCCCGGCGCTACCGGGGGCGCGGCGAGCCGACCGACGACCTGGAGCAGGTCGCGCGGCTCGGACTGGTCAAGACGGTCGACCGGTACGACCCGGAGCGCGGCTCGTTCACGGCGTACGCCATCCTCACCATCACCGGCGAGATCAAGCGCCACTTCCGGGACCACACCTGGGGCGTCCACGTGCCACGCGGCCAGCAGGACCGGGTGCTCGAGTTCGTGCACGCCAAGGCGGCGCTGACCAGCGAGCTGGCCCGCACCCCGACCGTCGCCGAGCTGGCCCAGCGGCTGGGGGTCGAGGAGGCCGACGTGCTCGGCGCGCAGACCTCGGCGGCCGCGCACAGCACCGAGTCACTGAACGCGCCGCTCGGCGACCAGCAGAACGGCGCCGAGGTCGGCGACCTGTTCGGCACCCTGGACGGCGACCTGAACCTGGTCGACGACCGGACGACGGTCGAGGCGCTGCTCTGCGAGCTGCCGGCCCGCGAGCGGCGGCTGCTGGCGCTGCGGTTCTGGGGCAACCTGAGCCAGGTGGAGATCGCCGAGGAGCTGGGCATCTCGCAGATGCACGTGTCCCGGCTGCTCAGCCGGGCGCTCACCTGGCTGCGCGAGGCGATGCTGTCGGACACCCCGCCGGCCTGGACCGGCGCCGGCGGACCGGAGCACCGGGTGGCCGTCACGACCGCCCCGGACGGGGTGCGCGCCGCGGTGCACGGCGAGATCGACAGGGACAACGCCAACCAGGTGCGGCGGGAACTGCTCAGCGCGGCCGGGACCTGCGGGCACGGCCGCCGCCTGATCGTGGACCTGTCCGGGGTGCCGCTGCTCAGCGCGGCCGGGATCGGCATGCTCAACGGGGTGCACTCGGTGGCCCAGGGGCGGGACGTGCGGATGACCGTGACCGGGCTGCAACCGTACGTCGCGAGGGTTCTGGCGATCTCAGGTCTGCGCGAGGTGCTGCAGGACTGATCAGAGGGCCAGGGTCGCCCAGACCACCTTGCCGTCGCGGGTCGGCAGCCATCCCCAGTCCACCGCGAGGCTGTCCACCAGGAGCAGGCCCCGGCCCCGGTCCAGTCCCTCGCCCTCCGGCAGGCGGGGCTCCGGCGGCCAGGCCGAGCCGTCGCGGACGGCGATGTGCAGGTATCGGGTGCGACGGACGAACTGCAGGGTGATCATGGTGTTCGCGTGCTCCGCCGCGTTCGTCACCAGCTCGGTCACCACCACGCCGGCCGGGCCGATCAGGTCGGGCAGGTCCCACCGCACGCAGGCCTCGGTGGCCAGGTCCCGCGCGTGCCGGGCGGCGCCGGTCACCGGCAGCAACTGATCGCTGATCATCGGCACGACCACCTCGTTCCGGACCACCTCGCGGACGGCCTGGTCAACGGCGGGGTGGACCTGGAGCGCACCGTACCGGTGCCGGGCGAGCAGTCCGGCCACCTCCATCGACGGCCCGCAGAGCAGGAACGGTGTGCCCGGCCAGATCGCCGCCTGCCGGTGGATCGCGGTGAACACCGACAACGCGGGCTCCTCGCCCAGCGACATCCCGGCCAGGTCGGCCAGCAACGCCGCCGGCTGCTCGGCCAGGCCCTTCTGCAGCGCTCCCCGCAGCCCCCGGGTGGCGCCCAGATCCAGCCGCCCGTGCACCGTGACGATCACGCAGCCGTCCCGCTCGCCGATGTTCCAGCTCAACGCCGCTGCCGCTGCCATGCCGTTGCCTTCCTGTCAGCCGCTCTTTCGCGGATGCCCGTTGCCGCAGCGGCCAAACTACCCGGGCGTCGCCACGGCCTCCATCACGACGATGCTGCCGGTCGGCGTTCCGGCGACGTCCAGCAGCGGGCTGCACTCGACGCGGACGGTGATCGGCCGCCCACGCCGGTTCACCGCCTCCATCCGCGCCCGCGCCGCGTCGCTGTCACCGGCCATCGACTGCCGGATCAGCGGCCGGATCTGGTCGAACGGCAGCCCGATGTCGAGGTTGAGCAGGTGCTGGCCGACCGCCTCGGGGGCGCGCAGCCCCCACAGCTCCTCGGCCTGCCGGTTCCAGACCCGCACCTGCAGATCCCGGTCCACCACCGCGATCCCGGCCCGCAGGCCGGCCAGGATGGCGTCCAGGAACCCGTTCGCGGCGTCCAGGTCGGAGCTGCTCTGCTGCAGCTGATCGTTGATCCCCTGCAACTCGTCGTTGGTGGACTGGAGCTCCTCGTTCATCGTCTCCAGCTCCTCGTTCGTGGACTGCAGCTCCTCGTTGGTGGTCTCCAGCTCCTCGACCGTGGACTGCAGCTCCTCGTTGGTGGTCTCCAGCTCCTCGTTCGTCGACTGCAGCTCCTCGTACGCCGCCTCCAGCTCCCGGTTGACGTGCTCCAGCTCGACCCGCAGCTGCCGCGCGGCGGTCACGTCGTGGAAGACCAGGCTGACGCCGAGCAGGCCGGCGCCCGCGTCGACCAGCGGGGTGACCTGGACATCCAGATGCACGATCTCGCCGGAGCGGTTGAACTCGACATCGGTGACGTGCAGCGCGCGGCGCTCCACCTGGACCTGCTCGATGTAACGGCGCAGCTCCACCGGCCGGTAGGAGACGTCCAGATCGCGGAACGGCCGGCCGACGTCGCGCGACGACACACCGAACAGCGACTCGGCCTGCCGGTTGCCGAGCGCCACCAGGCCGTCCGCGGTCACCACGATCTGCGCGGCCGGGCCGGCCAGCAGGGCGGCGTTGCGCAACTGGTCCAGGCCGACCAGCGGGCGGGGCGGCAGGGCGACCGGCTGCCCGGCACGCACCGGGCCGACAGACACCAGGGAGCGGGACGGCACCTTGCGGAAGATCCGCCGCTTCAGGTCGGTGGGCAGGAACAGGCCGCTGTGGCTGAGCAGCATCTCGGCCTTGCCGAGGAACAGCGCGCCGCCGTCGTTGAGGGCGAAATGGAACCGGGCCAGGATCCGGGCCTGGGTTTCGGCGTTGAAGTACATCAGCGTGTTCCGGCAGGTCAGCAGGTCAACTCGGGAGATCGGAGCATCCTGCACCAGGTTGTTCCGGCCGAAGATCACCGAGCGGCGCATGTCCTTGCGGAAGACGTGCCGGTTGCCGGACTGCTCGAAGTAGCGCTCCAGCATCTCCGGCGGGACGTTCTCCACGTCCCGCGCGCTGTAGCTGGCGTGCCGGGCCTCGTTGAGCTGCTCCTCGTCCACGTCGGTGGCGTAGATCTTGACCCGGGCCCGGAACTCCTCCGGTCCGAGGATCTCCCCGAGCAGCATGGCCAGGGTGCACGCCTCCTGGCCGGAGGCGCAGCCGGCCGACCAGATCCGGATCGGGCTGCCCTCGGGTTTCTCCGCGATCATCGGGACGAGCACGTCGGTACGCAGGTGTTCCCACGCCTCCGGATCGCGGAAGAACGCGGTCACGTTGATCAGGATGATGTTGAACAGGGCGGTGAACTCGTCCGGATGGACCTGCAGATGGTCGAGGTACTCCGCGTAGCCGGTGACCGGCAGTTGGGATATCCGCCGGTCGACCCGCCGGACCAGGCTCGACCGCTTGTAACCGGTGAAGTCGAATCCGCGGGTCTCCTTCAGGTACGTCAGGAGATCCTCGAAGTCGGCGTCCACCTGGTCCATACTCCCGTGCCTTCCTCTCGTCCACCGGCGGCGTCACGCTATCGCAACCGGGACGGCCGGACGTCGCTCCTCACCGCCTGGTCACTCCTGACGGCTCGCGCTCGTCGTGGGAAGCCGGTCCAGCAGGGCGCGCACCGACGCCGCGGCGCTCTCCGCCTCCGCTGCCATCCGGTCGTAGTGGCTGCCGGACACCCGGGCCGCGGCGCTGCCCGCCATCCGTCGGCTGAGCTCGGCCTTCTCCTCCAGCGCCCGCAGCGCCTGCCACAACGCCCCCTCGGTGACCACCGCCTGCTCGTCGAGCAGGCTCTCCGGCGACCAGGCGTGACCAACCCGGCAGCGGAACCGCGGCACCGGCTCCCGCGCCAGCGTGTACAGCGAGCCCCCGCAGGAGGGACAGCCGTATCCGGCGGGTTCCGCGGCGAGCCGGTCGATGGTCGGCTCACCTGTCGCGCCGATCGCCACCTCGGCGGCCAGGACGGGGTCGTCCGCGGGCCGGCTGTCACCGACCTCAACCCGGCTCAGCTCGCCGAGCAGCTTCCCGAGCTGCGCCGCCGGGCGCACGGTCGCCGACCGGACCCGGGCCAGGGCCGCCCGGGGCATAGACGAGAACAGCGCCTCGTCCGGTTCCTGCACCAGCACCCGCCCGCCCTGCGCGGCCACCGTCTCGGCGCCGGCCGCGCCGTCGTCCCGGGAGCCGGAGAGCACCACCGCGACGACCCGGCGGCCGAGCGCCCGGGCCACCGACCGGAACAGCGGGTCCACCGCCGGGCGGTGGCCGTTCTCGGATGGTCCGTGGCTGAGCCGGAGCCGGCCGTCGATCAGCATCAGATGCCTGTCGCCCGGCGCCACGTAGATCTGGCCCGGCTGCGGCGCCTCGCCGTCCACGGCGGTCGCCGCCCGCAACGGCCCGGACCGGTCCAGGATCGCGGCCAGCGCGCTCGGGGCCTGCCGCGGCACGTGCAGCACCACCAGCACCGCCGCCGGCAGGTCCCCGGGCAGTCCGGCGACCACGGTGCGCAGCGCCTCGACCCCACCGGCCGAGGCGCCCACCGCGATCAGATCCCGGTTCAGCCGCGTGCCTTCCTGGTGCTCCGGTTGTTGGCCTTCTGGATCGCGTCCACCAGCTCGCTCTTGGTCATCTTCGAGCGGCCGCTGATGTCCAGCCGCTTCGCGATGTCCATCAAATGCGCCTTGCTGGCGTTGGCGTCGACGCCACCGGCGGTCTCGGCCCTGGTGTCGCGCCCGCCGGCCGCCTTGGCGTCGCTCGGGCCCTTCTCCGCCTTCGGCTCCCAATGGTCGCCGACCTTCTCGAACGAGTGCTTGACCGCGGAGAACGCGGTGCGGTGGGCGCGCTCGCCCTCGCCGTACTGCTCGACCGCGGAGTCGTGGGTCTTGACGTACGTCTCCTGGGCCTTCTTGGGGGATCGTTTCAGCGTGGACGGCATGTCCTCACGCGCGGGCATGACTACCTCCTGCTTCGATAGGGTTACTCACGGCTGGCGGAGCTCGACGCGGCCCTCACGGACCCGGACCGGGACCACCGGCTGGTTGTTCGCGGCCGGTCCGTGCACCACGGCGCCGTCGCTGAGCCGGAACGTGCTGCCGTGCCAGGGGCACACCACGCAGGCGTCCCAGCCCGTCCCGGTGACCTCGCCCTCGCCCAACGGGCCGGTCTCGTGACCACAGCGCTCGACCAGCGCGGACACCTTGTCGCCGATCCGGTAGAGCAGCACCGGGACGTCGCCGGCCAGGCGTACCACCGGTCGTTGTTCGGGGACCGAGGCCAGGGAGCACACCTCGGTCCAGTCCTCCGGCAGCCGGTCGACGTCCGCGGCCGCGTGATTGGTCCCGGCGCCCTGGGCGTACGCCAGGTGACCGCCCAGATAGGCGCCGAGCCCGGCCACTGTCAGCCCGGCGTACCCGAGCGCCTTGCCCCGCGTCGTGCGCCCGCGCAGCCGGGCCAGCAGCGACGCGGTGTAGAGACCGATCGCCACGGCGTTCGCGCCGGCGTGCACCAGGCCCACCCGGCGCCGGTCGCGGGTCAGCTGCGACCAGTCCGCCCAGCCGGCCGCCACGGCCGGTACCGCGGCGCCGACACCGACCGCGACCAGCGTCGTGGAAGCCGGGCGCCGGCCGGGCAGCAGGTCGAGGATGGCCGTGGAGAAGAACGCGCCGACCGGCACCTGCACCAGGACCGGGTGCAGTGGATGCCCCAGCCAGGTACCGTGCAGCAGGTCACGAAGTTTCTGCGGGCGGACCGTGGCGGTCACCGCGGACTGCAGTCGATCGCTGACGCCGTCCAGGCGGCGGGCTTCTTCCAGGCGGTTGAGGATCGGCATGGTGATCGGGTTCCCCGTCACAATCGACCGAAACGCCTAACTCGTGCGGTTGCCACCCGCCACGGTTAGGGTGACAAGTCCGCGTAGATGTCCCGGACCGGGCCGTCAGTGCGCGGGAAACTGGACGGAACTCTCGCCGGGGGAGATATGACCAGCTCGTTCGCGGTGAGCAAGCACAACGACGGCGCGGGGGTCATCCGTCTCGCCGTCCGTGGTGAGATCGACGACGGGGCGAGCGACGCGCTGGCCCAGATCATCGGCAACGCGGCGGGCCAGCCGGGTGTGCGGGTGCTGGTGATCGATCTGGAGCGGGTCCCGTTCCTGGCCGCGGCCGGCATCCGGGCGCTGCTGGAAGGCCGCGCCGTGGCTCTGCACCACGGACTCGCCTACCAGGTGGTCAACGCCCGTGGCGTGGTGCACGGCGTGCTCGCCACCACCGGCCTGCTCAGCCTGTTCCACACCACGGTCCGCCACGTCCCGGCGCACCGTTAGAGCCTGTCCCCCCGCGGACCGTGCCGGCGTCCCGGGTGATCCGCGGGACAGCTGTGCTACACCAGCGGGAGGCCGGCCCAGACCACCTTGCCGCCCTCGGCCGGGACGGCGCCCCAGCGCCGCGCGAACTGTTCCACCAGGAAGAGGCCGCGCGGGGTCCCGGGGTCCAGCGGATCTCCCGGCTGCCGCCGCGGGATCTCGTCGGACCCGTCCCGGACCGCGATCAGCAGGTATCGCCGGCCCAGCGAGAACCGCAGGTCGATCATCGTCTGCGCGTGCACCATCGCGTTCGTGACCAGCTCCCCCGCCACGATCCGGGCCGGATCCACCAGCGCCGGCTGGTTCCACCGCTCGCAGGCCTCGGCCGCGAGCCGGCGGGCGTGCGCGGCCGCCCCGCCCAGGGGCAGCAGGCTGTCGGCCAGCCAGGGCGTCTGCTCGCCGGACGGCATCCGGAGGGCGTCCTCGGTGGTCGCCAGCACCGGCGGCATCCGCCCGTACCGGCCGCTCGCGAACAGCTCGGTGAACCCGCCGCCGGCATCGCTGAGCAGCAGCGGCGTCCCGGGCCACAGGGCGGCCTGGCGGGCCACCGCGCCGAAGACCGCCAGCGCCACCCGGTCGCGCACCCGCAGGTCACCGAGCTCGGCGATGACCGCGTCGGGCCGCTCGACGAGACACTTCAGCAGGGCCGCGCGGACCTGTGGGGCGGTCGCCGTGCACAGGTCACCGCGCAGGCGCACCACGGTCCGGGTGCCGATCTGGCTGACCGTACAGCTGATGTCCGGCATTTCATCATTCTTGCTCGGTGGAGCGTCAGAGCACACATAAGATCTGACATCTGTCCGGGAGACCTGCCGGGGTATGCCCCGAACGCCTCGGAAACAGGCGCACGAGCGGTACGGCAGCGGCACGATTCTCCGGCCGTCCGGCGGGTAACCGCGACACCATGCGAATCGGATACTTCCTGTCCAGCGAGGAATACACCCCGGCCCAGCTGATCGAGCAGGCCAAGCTGGCGCAGGACGCCGGCTTCCAGGGGTTGTGGATCTCCGACCACTACCACCCGTGGAACGACGAGCAGGGTCAGAGCCCGTTCGTCTGGTCCACCATCGGCGCCCTCAGCCAAGTCGTCAGCATCCCGATCACCACCGCGGTGACCTGCCCGACCGTCCGGATCCACCCGGCCGTGGTGGCGCAGGCCGCGGCGACCAGCGCGGTCCTGCACGAGGGCCGGTTCGTGCTCGGCGTCGGCACCGGCGAGGCGCTCAACGAGCACATCACCGGGATGCGCTGGCCGGTCGCCAGCGAGCGCCTGGAGATGCTGGAGGAGGCCGTCGAGGTGATGCGCGAGCTGTGGAAGGGCGACTTCGTGAGCCGCCGCGGCAAGCACTACGAGGTGGACCAGGCGCGGATCTACACGCGGCCGGAGACACCGCCGAAGGTGTACGTCTCCGCGTTCGGCCCCAAGGCGATCGAGGTGGCCGCCCGGATCGGCGACGGATACATCTCCGTCATGCCCGACGGTGACCTGGTCAAGCGGTTCCGCGAGGCGGGCGGCGGCGACAAGCCGGTCCAGGGCGGCTTCAAGGGCTGCTGGGCGCCGACCGAGGAGCAGGGCGTGCGCACCGCGCACCGGCTGTGGGCCAACGCCGGCGTCCCCGGCGAACTGTCCCAGGTGCTCCCCTCCCCGCGCCACTTCGAGCAGGCGTCCTCGCTGGTCACCCCGGAAATGATCAAGGAGTCGATCGTCTGCGGCCCGGATCCGGCCGGCCACGCCGCCCAGCTCAAGGCCTACGAGGAAGCCGGCTTCGACGAGGTCTACGTCGCGAACATCGGCCCCGACTACGCCGAGATGATCGACCTCTACCGCCGCGAGTTCCTCTGACCGTCCCCGGCCGGCGTGCCCGGCCCCCGCGCCGCTGCCGGAAGCGGCGGCGCCGGGAGCCGGGCACCCGGCACAGCCGCGCGACGGTGACCCGCCTCGGATCGGCGAACCGCTCACCGTCGCCGGGGTGGGCCGCCGGGACTCCGGCGGCCCCGGGCTCAGCCCTGGGTGGCGGCGTAGATGATCAGCGAGATCAGGGCGACCGGGATGACCAGGCCGATCCACGTCATCGGCCGCTCCAGCAGGCGGGGGCCGGGATCCATCGGCGGGCGGCTGGGCCCGTAGGGGTTGGGCCGCGGCTCGGCGAGGTTGGCGACGCGGCCGTGGCGGGCCAGGTTCATCAGCACGGTGATCGGCGTGATGATGAACGAGGCGTAGCCGTACCAGCCCTGGACCAGCGTCTTCGAGGTCATCTGGCGGAACACGGACAGACCGCAGCTGCGGCAGAACGGGCCCTCGCTGCTGAGGAACCGCATCACCACCAGCATGCCCTGGTGCCCGCGGAACTTGGCCTGCGCGGCCGGGACCGAACCGCAGAACCGGCAGGACAACACGCCCTGCGGCGGGTATCCGGGCTGCGGCGCCGGCGGCTGCCCCGGCACGGGCTGCCCGGAGTACGGCGCCGGGATCGCACCCGGCGCCGGCGCACCCGCCTGCGCGGGGTAGGCGCCGGGCGCGGGGTGACCCGCCTGCTCCGGGTAGGCGCCGGGAGCCGGGTGTTGCCCGGGAGCCTGGTAGGCGCCGGGAGCGACGTAGGCGCCCGGGTGCTGCCCGGGAACCGGGTACGCGGCGGGCTGCCCCGGGATGGCACCCGGCGCGGGGTGGCCCCCGGGCGCGGGACGGGCGGGGTCGGGGGACACGCCACCCCAGGGAGCGGGCTGCGGCTGGGACATGCTCACCTCGTTGCACAAAAAGCTGTGAAGAACCTGCGAAGCGGCCAGGGTACTGGTTGATCAACGCGACGCGCTGCCCCGTACTCCCGGAGATCGGCAACCGAACGGCCGACCCCGGCCCGCGAGGTGAGCCGGCCCGTCAGTCGCCGAGCCAGTCGCCGATCAGCTCGATCGTGCGGACGCCGGCCTCGGTCAGTGGCTCGTTCAACGTTCCGTGCGCCGCCCCGGCCAGCAGGTGCACCGTGGTCTCGACGCCGGCCGCCCGCAGCTGCTCGGCGTACAGCTCACCGGAGCGCCGCAGGGTGTCCGACTCGCAGTTGACGATCAGCGTGCGCGGGGTGCCGACCAGGTCGCCGACCCCCGGGAAGGCGTACGGGTCGGTCACCCCGGCCGGACCCGCGTAGTGCACGCTCAGCTCCTTGATCCACTCCGGTGAGAAGTACACCGCGTCGCGGTTACCACGGATCGCCGCGAGTCCCGGCTCGTCCCAACCGGACAGCTCCGGATGCAGCCCCGGGTAGGCCAGCACCACCGAGGCCGGCGGCCGCCCTTGCCCGTCGCGCAGCCGCTTGGCCACGCCGGCGGCCAGGTTGCCGCCCGCGCTCGCCCCGCCCAGGTGCAGCTTCGCCGACGGCACCCCGATCAGATCCGGGTGGTTGACCGCGAACGCCCACCCCGCGAGCACATCGTCGGAGGCCGCCGGGAAGGTCACCCCGTGCAACGCCTTGCGGTAGTCCAGTGCCAGCACCGGAATCCCCCGGGCGGCCAGCATCAGCCCGGTCCAGTGCGACTCCGCCATCTCCAGGCCGCCCGAGACGAACGCGCCCCCGTGCACCCAGACCAGCGCCGACGACGCCGCCCGGCCGGGCACCCGGTAGAGCCGGGCCGGCACCCCCGGGATCTCCGGCGAGCTGACCTCGACGCCGGCGAGCGACGGGTACCGCGCGATGAGCTCCGCGTGGGTCGGGCCGGCGTCGGGCAGGTCACCGGCGATCTCCAGCATCCGCACGAAGTCCGGCACCGGGGGCAGCTCGCCGGCGGTGGCGCCGCTCAGCACGGCGCGCTGGACCGGGCGCGGCAGGGTGCGGAGCGCCTTCATGGCGTACCCCAGGACGGTGGCCCGGCCACGCGCCTGACGCGGCGCCGGGCCGCTGAGCTGGGTGTCAGTCATGGCTCCATTGTCCACCGGCACGCCGCCGGGCAGCGCGCCGACACACGCGACCGGTGGCCGTTCCCCTCGGCGCCGGTGTGAGATGGAACGCCCCGTGGCGCCGAGGCGGCTGGCCTCGGGCGCGGCTACCGTCGATGGGTGGACGTGACTCTGGACCATCGCTTCGCCGACGAGCTGCCCGAGTTGGCGATCCCGTGGCGGGCGGAGCAGGCCCCGGCGCCCGAGGTGCTGATCCTCGACAAGGAGCTGGCCGCCGAGCTGGGCCTGGACCCCGCCGAGCTGACCACCGGTCTGCTCACCGGCGTGGAGCCGCCGGCCGGCGCCAAGCCGGTGGCCCAGGCGTATGCCGGGCACCAGTTCGGTGGCTACTCCCCGCGCCTCGGTGACGGGCGGGCCCTGCTGCTCGGCGAGATCGGCGGCCGCGACCTGCACCTCAAGGGCTCCGGCCGGACCCCGTTCGCGCGCGGCGGCGACGGCCTGGCCGCGGTCGGCCCGATGCTGCGGGAGTTCATCGTCAGCAAGGGCATGCACGCGCTGGGCATCCCCACCACCCGGTCCCTGGCCGTGGTCGCCACCGGCCGCACGGTCCTGCGCGAGCAGCCGCAGCCCGGCGCCGTGCTGGCCCGGGTCGCGGCCAGCCACCTGCGGGTGGGCAGCTTCCAGTTCGCCCGGGCCACCGGCGACGACGGCCTGCTGCGGCGGCTCGCCGACCACGCGATCGACCGGCACTACCCCGAGCTCAAAGGCGACTACCTGGGCTTCTACGACGCGGTGGTGGCCGCGCAGGCGTCGCTGATCGCGCAGTGGATGCTGGCCGGGTTCGTGCACGGCGTGATGAACACCGACAACATGACGATCTCCGGGGAGACCATCGACTACGGGCCGTGCGCGTTCCTGGAGGCGGTCGACCCGGCGACGGTCTACAGCTCGATCGACACCGGCGGGCGGTATGCGTACGGCAATCAGCCGGCCGTCGCACAGTGGAACCTGGCCCGCCTCGGGGAGGCGCTGCTGCCGCTCTTCCACGACGACGAGGAGCGGGCGGTTCCGCTCGCGGTGACGTCGCTGGAGCGCTTCGGGCCGGCCTTCGACGCGGCGTGGACCCGTGGGATGCGATCCAAGCTGGGCCTGGCCGAGGACCCGCCGGCCGGCCTGACCACCGACCTGGCCGCGATCCTGCGAGCCGGCCGGGTGGACTACACGAGCTTCTTCCGTACGCTGGCGATCGCGGCCCGGGGCGACGCGGAGCCGGCACGTGCCCTCTTCCCGGACCCGGCTGATTTTGATCTGTGGTTGGCCCGCTGGCGCGCCCTCTCACCGGACGCGGGGACGATGGACCGGGTCAACCCGATCTACATCCCGCGCAACCACCTCGTCGAGGAGGCCCTGGCGGCGGCCGTGGCCGGCGACCTGACGCCGGTGGAGCGCCTGGTCGAGGTGATCTCCGAACCGTTCCGGGAGCGGCCGGGCCTGGCCCGGTACGCGGAGCCGGCCCCCGGCGACTTCGGCCCCTACCGCACGTTCTGCGGGACGTGACCCGGTAGCCGCACTGTCCATGATCGCGACCGGCAAACGTGCTGGCCAAAATCGAGGCGCTAGTAGTCGCACGCCTTGCCGAACCGCCGCTGCCACGGGTGGCCGTCGACGGACACCGGCACGTCCCGGCGCGCGGCGTCGCGCGGCTCCACGGTGACGGACATCCCCAGCGCGGAGAGATCGGTCCCGGCGCACGGCAACTCGACCGAGAACGACGTGTAGAGGACGCCGGCCGGCTCGATCCAGCGGTCCAGCCCGCCCATCGCGGTGAGGTGCACGCCGCCGAGGCCGCGGACCTGGAACGCGTTCGGCCCGGTGTTGACGATCGCGACGTGGCCGTAGAGCAGGACGCTGCCCTGGCCACCCGGCTCCACCCGGTCGCCGATCCAGTCGCTGGCGTCCGCGAGCACGACGAGCCCGACCTGGTTGCGGGTCCGGTGCTCCTGCCACCCGTGCACGGCCAGCCCGCCCGTGACCACCCCGGCCACCAGCGCGGCGGCGACCCACGGCCAGGCCCGCCCGCGCCGGTCCGCGACGGGTCGCTCGTCCGGCTCGCGGTCCAGGTCGATCAATGTCATACCAGGCAGTCTCGCACGAGAACTCCACAGCAGTCCGATTTGCCGGCTAATGCTCGGTGGACGTGTTCCGGCCACCGCCGGCCGGCTACCTCACCGACGAGGCCGGACACCCGCACCGGCCGCCGAGCCGATCGCCGCGCCATGGTGAACCACGGCCCGGTGGCATGCCAGCAGGATCGCGCACGCCGGCAACCCGGCGTTGCGGGGTGACCGAGGTGTTGCGGGGTGACCGAGGTGTTGCGGGGTGACCGAGGGTGCTGAACGGCGACGTCACCGCGAAGGGCGGAAGAGGGCATACCCACCTCTTCCCATCTCCAAGCTATAGCACGGAGGGGGTCTTGCGGCAAGACCCGGGTGCTCCTGCACAATCGCCCAGTCAACCGCTGTGAGCTGCGAGAATGGGGAACCAGAGTGCGTGTGGTGCTGTCGGCGTACGACTCACGGGGCGGCGTCGAGCCACTGATCGGCCTCGCGGCGCGGTTACGGGGGCTCGGGGCCGAGGTGACGGTGTGCGCCCCACCGGACGAGCTTCCGTCGCGCGGGGTGGAACTCGTCGCGGTGGGCCGGTCCCCACGCGAGATCATGCGCGGCCCGGTGACCGACACGATCCAGGAGCGGGCCGGCGCGCTGATCGCCGAGCAGTTCGCGAAGCTGCCGGCCGTGCTGGACGGTGCGGACGTTCTCGTGGCCTGCGGGATCCTGCCGTCGGTGGCGGGCGCGCGGTCGGTCGCCGAGATGCTGGACGTTCCGTACGTCCATGCGGCCTTCCAGCCGAACTCCCTGCCCTCGCCGCACCATCAGCCGATCGCCCGCCCGGGCCACCCGGTGGACCCGGCGGTCACCGACAACCGGCTGCTGTGGAAGCGGGACGCCGAGGCCGCCAACGACCTGTTCCGCGACGTGCTCAACACCGAGCGGGCCCGGCACGGCCTGGGCCCTGTCGGCGACGTACGCGACCACGGGTTCACCGACCTGCCGTGGCTGGCCACCGACTCGCTGCTCGGCCCCTGGCCGGAACCGTCGGAGCTGCAGGTCGTGCAGACCGGCACGTGGATCCTCCCGGACGAGGAGCCGCTGCCGGACGAGGTGGAGGACTTCCTCGGCGAGGGCGAGCCACCGGTGTACGTCGGGTTCGGCAGCATGCCCGCCGGCGAGCGGGCCCGGCAGGCGGTCGAGGCGGTCCGCGCCCGCGGCCACCGGGTGATCCTGTCGCGCGGCTGGGCCGGACTGGACGCCGAGGACTGCCTGGTGGCCGGCGAGACCAGCCACCCGACGCTGTTCCGGCGGGTGGCGGCGGTGGTGCACGACGGCGGCTCCGGCACCACGCACACCGCGGCCCGGGCCGGCGCGCCGCAGGTGATCGTGCCGCACTGCGGTGACCAGCCGTACTGGGCGGGCCGGGTGACCGCGCTGGGCATCGGCGCGTCCGGCGAGCCGATCGAGAGGGCGCTGGAGATCGCGCTGGCCCCGGAGACCGCCGCGCACGCGGCCGCCGTGGCCGCCGCGATGTACCCGGACGGCGCTGCCGTCGCCGCCGAGATGCTGATCGAGGAGTACCGCCGGTGAACGTCTTCGACCTGCGCGACCATGCGGCCAAGGACGATCCTGCGCTGATCGCCGCGGACGAGGAGCACTTCGCGGCGATCGCGGAGAGCCTGCGGCGCTCCATCGCGGAACTGGACGACCGGCTGGACGCCGAGCGCCGGGCGCCGGCCGGCAAGGGCCGGCAGGCGGTGGACCGCGACGACGAGGTCCGCCGGCTGACCTCCCGGCTGCGCGCGCTGCGCCGGTTCAGCCTGGACCTGTGTCTGGGACGGATGGTCCGGGCGGACGGCGAGACGGTCTACATCGGCCGGCTCGGGCTCACCGACGGTGCGGGCGGGCGGCTGCTCGTCGACTGGCGGTCGCCGGCCGCCGAGCCGTTCTTCGGCGCCACCCACGCCGACCCGGACGGCCTGGTCAGCCGCCGCCGGTACCGGTGGCTGGACGGCCGGATCATCGACTACTGGGACGAGGTGTTCACCGCGGACGGCCTGCGCGGGCACGCCGCGCTGGACGACCAGTCGGCGTTCCTGGCCAGCCTCGGCGCCAGCCGGTCGCCGCGGATGCGCGACGTGCTCGGCACCATCCAGGCCGATCAGGACGCGATCATCCGGGCCGGGTCGCGGGGCGCGCTCGTGGTGGACGGCGGGCCGGGCACCGGCAAGACCGTGGTGGCGCTGCACCGGACCGCGTATCTGCTCTACGCCGACCCGCGGCTGGGCGCCCGGCGGGGCGGGGTGCTCGTCGTCGGCCCGCACGAACCCTATCTGGCGTACGTCTCCGACGTGCTGCCCAGCCTCGGTGAGGACGACGTGCAGACGTGCACGGTGCGCGACCTGGTCGCCGAGGGCGCCGGCGCGCCGCCCGAGCCGGATCCGGAGGTGGCGCGGCTGAAGTCGTCGGCCGCGCTGGTGCGGGCCATGGAGGCGGCGGTCCGGTTCCACGAGGAGCCGCCGGCCGCGCCGATGACCGTGGAGACCGACCAGGGCGACGTGCGGGTGACCGCGCGGGACTGGGCTGCAGCGTTCGAGGCGGCCGAGGGGACGCCGCACAACGAGGCCCGCGAGGACATCTGGGAGGAGCTGCTGGAGATCACCGGTACGCCCGGCGGCCGGGAGCTGCGGACCGCGCTGCACCGGGCCTGGCCGTTGCTGGACGCCGCGGACGTGGTCGCCGATCTGTGGTCGGTTCCCGCCTACCTGCGCCGGTGCGCGCCCTGGCTGAGCATCGATGAGATCCGCAAGCTGCAGCGGGCGGACCCGCGGGCGTGGACGGTCGCCGACCTGCCGCTGCTCGACGCGGTCCGCCGGCGGCTCGGGGACGCCTCGGCCGCTGACCGGGACCGGCGGCGGAGGGCCGCGGTGGCGGCCGACCGCCGGCAGATGGACCGGGTCGTCGAGGACCTGATCGCCTCCCACGAGTACGACGACGGGGAGGGCCTGATGACCATGCTGCGGCAGCGGGACCTGCGGGAGGTGCTGGACGAGGGCGGCACGCCGCCGAGAGCCGACCCGGACCTGCTGGCCGGCCCGTTCGCGCACATCGTGGTCGACGAGGCGCAGGAGCTGACCGACGCGGAGTGGCAGATGCTGCTGCTGCGCTGCCCGTCGCGCAGTTTCACGATCGTCGGGGACCGGGCGCAGGCCCGGAACGGCTTCACCGAGTCCTGGGCCGAGCGGCTGCGCCGGATCGGCATCGACGAGATCACCGTCTCGTCGCTGACCATCAACTACCGCACGCCGGCCGAGGTGATGGCGGAGGCGGAGCCGGTCATCCGCGCCGCGCTGCCGGACGCGAACGTGCCGACCTCGATCCGTGGCGGCTCCCCGGTCCGGCACGACGCAGCGGCGGCCCTCGCCACGATCCTCGACGACTGGCTGGCGGCGAACGCCGAAGGCGTCGCCTGCGTCATCGGCCGGCCGTCGTTCCCGGAACGCGACCGGGTCCGCTCGCTCACCCCGGCCCTGGCCAAGGGCCTGGAGTTCGACCTGGTGATCGTCGTCGACCCGGATGACTTCGGCGACGGGGTCGCGGGCGCGGTGGACCGCTACGTCGCGATGACCCGCGCCACGCGGCAGTTGGCCATCCTGACCAGCCACGGACAGCAACGCCGGCCGGGTGCGTGACGCCGGCCGGTCGTCGTCACGCACCCGCGAGATCCGCGGTCCTGGGGTCCGGGGCCGTCCGGGGCTCGGTGAGCAGCAGTCCGAGCAGGAACGCCGGGATCGGCGCGAGGCAGAGCAGCGCGAACACCCCCTCGGGCCCGTGCTGCTGGGCGGTCAGGCCGAACAGCGGCGCGAACAGGCCGCCGATGCTGACGCCCAGGCCCAGCGTGACGCCGGCAGCTGTCCCCGGACGAGACGGCAGATAATCCTGTCCGAGTTTGACCAGCACGGCGAACGGCACGTTGAGGGCCGCGCCGGCCAGGCCCGCGAAGATCAGGGGCAGCGCCGGGCCGCTGGTGAAGGCCAGTCCGGCCAGCGCCGGCAAGCCCGCCGCAGCACCCCATTGGACGGTACGGACGGCCCCCGCCCGATCGGCGATCCGCCCGCCCAGCAGCGTCCCCGCCACTCCCCCGACGAGGAACACGGCCAGCGCGGCGCCCGCCGTGCCACGGCTGCCGTGCAGGTGGCGCAGCCAGTACAGCTCGATGAACGTGTTCACCCCGAAGAACGCCGCCGAGCGCACCACCTCGATGCCGGTGAGCGCCAGGAACGGCCGCCACTGGTCAGCGCCGCCCCGTACCGCCCGGACGGCCGCCGCGGACGTCCGGTGCCGCCGCAGCAGCAGGCCCGCGACGATCAGGGCGGGCGCCGCGAACAGCACCGTGGACGGCACGCCGAAGCGCACCAGCAACGGCGTGGCCAGCACCGGGGCGAGGAAGAAACCGACACTGCCGCCGGCCGCGAACACGCTCATCGCGCCGCTGCTGTCGCCCGCCGCGGCCCGCGCCGAGCGCCCGGCCGCCGGGTGGAACATCGCCACGCCCAGCCCGGAGAGCAGGATCAGCGTCCACACCGCCGGATACCAGCCACCGGCCAGTCCGGACAGCCCGAATCCGAGGCCGGCGAGGGCGACGCCGGCGGCGGCCAGCCAGTCCAGCCGGCGCCGGTCGACGAGCACGCCGATGAACGGTTGCGGGATCGAGCTGCCCAGCGCCGCCGCCAGGGTCAGCCCGGAGACCGCGACGTAGCTGTAGTGGTGGTCGAGGACGAAGTAGGGCAGCGTCGCCGGGACCAGACCCTGATACAGGTCGTCGACGGCGTGCGCGGCGGCCCACAGGCGCATCCGGCGCCAGGAGGAATCACTCATGGTGATCAGGCTGCCGAAAACGGCGGGCGCGGACTTCCGATATTCTGCCGACCTGTGTCGGTGGAACGCCAAGTACTGACCGGCCCCACGATCCGGCCGCTCGGGCACCGGGAGCGGATCGAGTGGCACGACCACGCCGTACACCAGCTGGTTCATCCCTTGCGTGGGGTGCTGCAGGTGCACACCGGACAGGGCGTCTGGGTGGTCCCGCCGAACCGCGCGGTCTGGCTGCCGGCCGGGGTGCCGCACGCGCACCAGGCGAACGGGCCGACCGAGATGCGCTCGTTGATCTTCGAGGCGGCGGCGCTCACCGAGCCGACCGTGCTGGTGGTCGGGCCACTGCTGCGCGAGGTGATCCGCACCCTCAGCGACGAGCCGGACCTGAGCGCCGATCACCGTCACCACCTGGAGCAGGTCGCCCTGCACCAGCTGCGCCGGGCCGAGGCGCTGCCGCTGCTGCTGCCCGCGCCGTCCGACCCGCGGCTGGTCCGGCTCTGCGAGCTGCTCGCGGCGGACCCGGCCGATCAGCGGCCGCTGCGCGAGCTGGGGCGGCAGGTCGGCGCGGCGGAGCGTACGCTCAGCCGGTTGTTCCGCGCGGAGACCGGTTTCACCTTCCCGCAGTGGCGGGCTCAGCTGCGCCTGCACCACGCGCTGCACCTGCTCGCCGCCGGGCGCCCGGTCACCCGGGTCGCGGTGGACTGCGGTTTCCGCAGCCCCAGCGCGTTCGTCGAGGCGTTCCGCCTGCTCTTCGGAGTAACTCCGGGGCGGTTCCCGGACCGATGAGGACCTGGTGGAAAGACACGCCCAAGATCATGGGAGGACGATGTCCGAGGCACTGATCACGTGCGAGAGCCTGGTGCGCATCTACCAGACCGGATCCATCGAGGTGCAGGCCCTGCAGGGGCTGGACCTGGTGGTGAACCGGGGTGAGATGGTCGCCGTGGTGGGCGCATCCGGCAGTGGCAAGTCCACGCTGCTGTCCATTCTGGCCGGCATCGACGCGCCGACCGCCGGCAAGGCGCACGTCGAGCGGTGGGACCTGCTGGCCATGTCGCGGGCCGACCGGGTGCGCTACCGGCGGGAGACCGTCGGCTTCGTGCGCCAGCAGACCGCCAGCAACCTGGTGCCCTACCTGACCTCACGACAGGTGATCGACCTGCCGATGACGGCGGCCCGCAAACCCGCGCGGGCACGCCGGCAACGTACCTCCGAACTGCTCGAAGCTCTCGGGGTCGCCGACTGCGCGGACCGCAGACCGGCCGAGATGTCCGGCGGCCAGCAGCAGCGGGTGGCCATCGCGGTGGCGCTGGCGAACCGGCCGCACGTGCTGTTCGCCGACGAGCCGACAGGCGAACTGGACAGCGCCACCTCCGCGGAGGTCTTCGGCGCGCTGCGCGACGTCAATCAGCGCTACGGGGTGACAGTCGTGGTGGTCACCCACGATCCCGGGGTGAGCGGGCAGGTCGAGCGGACCGTGGCCATCCGCGACGGCCGGACCAGCAGCGAGGTGCTGCGGCGCACGGCCACCAACGAGGACGGCGACACCCACGTGATCGCGGAGGAGTACGCCGTGATGGACCGCGCCGGCCGCGTCCAGATCCCCCGCGAGTACCGCGAGACCCTGCACCTGACGAACCGCGTGCGGCTGGCCCTGGAGGCCGACCACGTGCGGATCCACCCGGATCGGACCCTGCCGTGACAAAGCCGATCGTCGAGGTACGTGGGGTGCACCGCACCTTCGGCGCCGGCCCCACCGCCGTGCACGCCCTGCGGGACGTCTCCTTCGACGTCGAGCCGGGCACCATGGTCGCGCTGGTCGGCCGCTCCGGCTCGGGCAAGACCACGCTGCTCAACGTGATCGGCGGGCTGGACCGCGCCGACCGGGGCTCGCTGTCGGTCGACGGCACCGACATCACCCGGCTCGACGAGGACGGACTGTCCCGGCTGCGGCGGGAGAAGGTGGCGTACGTCTTCCAGACCTTCGGCCTGATCCCGGTGCTGTCCGCCGCGGAGAACGTCGGCGCCCCGCTGCGCCTGGCCCGCACCCCGGCCGCCGACCGGGAGAAACGCGTCGAGCTGCTGCTCGACCTGGTCGGACTCGCCGCCCACGCCGAGCAGCGCCCGGCCGAGCTCTCCGGCGGCCAGCAGCAGCGCGTCGCGATCGCCCGCGCGCTGGCCGCCTCGCCCCGGCTGCTGATCGCCGACGAGCCGACCGGCCAGCTCGACGCGGAGACCGGCCGCTCGGTGATGGCGCTGCTGCGCGGCGTGGTCGAGTCCGAGGGCGTCACCGCGCTGGTCTCCACCCACGACCCGGTGATGATGGCCCTCGCGGACCGGGTGATCCGGATCAGCGACGGGCGGCTGCACGAGTGATCGCCCTGCTCGCGCGGCGGACCCTGGCCCAGTGGCCGGTGCTGGCCGCGCTGCTCGCCGTGGTCACGCTCGGCGCCACGCTGCTCGGGGTGTGCGCGCTGCTGGTGACCCGGACCGCGCCGGTCGCGCTCGGCGTCGCCGCCCAGCAGGCCGACCCGCGGCGGATGTCGGTCACCGCGTACACGTCGACCATCAAGGGCGCCGACACGGCGGCCGTCACCGACGCCACCCGCACGGTGCTGACCTCGGCACTCGCCCCGTTCCCGGCCACCGGCGCGGTCCGGGCGTCGTCGGTGATGCGCGATCTGCCCGGCCGCGACGACGAGGCGAAGACCTACCTCTCCGGCGTCGAGGACCTGCCGGACCGGGCCGCCCTGGTCACCGGGCGCTGGCCGCGCGCCGGCGCCACCCCGCGGCGTGCCGAGGCGGTCCTGCTGGAGCCGACCGCGAAACTGCTCGGCCTGACCGTGGGCAGCCGGGTACGCCTGGCGGCCGACACGGACGCCGAGGCGCCCGCGCCGGCCGTCGAGCTCACCGTGGTCGGCGTGGCCCGGCCGCTTCCCGGCGTCGGCTGGGACCGCGATCTGCTGGAGGGCGCCGGGTACGCCCCGGACCACAACGACGGCACCACGACGCGCGACTTCCCGGCGTACGGGCCGTTCCTGGTCGACCTGGTCGACCTGATCGGTGGCGGCTCGTCGCTGCTGCGGATGGAGATCACCGTCCGTCCCGACCTGACCGGGGCCACCCCGGACACCCTGGACACCGCCGCCGACCAGGTGCTCGACGCGGACTCCCGGCTCACCGGCACGCTCGGCGACCGGGCCAGGTTCACCCGGGTCGCGTCCGACCTGCCGTACACCCTGATCTCGGCCCGGCACCAGCAGGACGTCACGCAGGCCGCGGTGCTCGCCGTGGCGGTGCTCGGGATCGTGCTGACCGCCGCCGCGCTGGCCCTGGCCGGCCGGCTCACCGCCGGGCTGCGCGCCGCGGAGACCGCGCTGCTGTCCGCGGTCGGCACCAGCCGGGTGCAGTTGGCCGTCACTGCGGCCCTGGAGGCCGGGCTGATCGCGCTGGCCGCCGCGGCGGTGGCGATACCCGGGTCGTCGCTGCTGCACGCCGCGCTGAGCCACCTGCCGCCGATGTCCGGCGCCGGGCTCGCCACCGCGCCCGGCGTGACCGGCGCCCAGATCCTGGCGATCGTCGCCGGCTCGTTCGGGCTCGCGCTCGTGCTCGTCCTGCTGGCCGTCCGCACCGAGCGGCCGGGCGGCCGCCGCGAGTTCCTCGCCCGCTCCGGCGCCGACCTGCTCCTGGTGGCCTTCGCCGCGGTGGGCTGGTGGCAGCTGCACGCCGGCCGCACCGAGGCGGACTTCCTGCAGGTGCTCGCGCCCGGCCTGCTGCTCGCCGCGGGCGCCGCGCTGGCGCTGCGCCTGGTGCCGCCGGCGCTGCGGCTGGCCGACCGGCTGGCCCGCCGATCCGAGAGCCTGCCGCTGCCGCTGGCCGCGTTCGAGGCGGCCCGCCGCCCGCAGGCCGCCGCCGCCGGGCTGCTGATCTGCCTGGCCGCCGCCACCGGCACGTTCGGGGCGGCGCTCGCGGCCACCTGGGACCGGTCCCAGCACGACCAGGCCGACCTGGCCGTCGGCACCGACCTGGCGCTCCGGCTGACCACACCGCCGGTCGCCGGCCAGGGCGCGGCGATCACCGAGGCCACCGGCGCGGCCGCGATCAGCCCGGTCACCGACCGTGGCGTGGCCATCGGGCAGTGGCTCGGCGCGGCCGGCGACACGCCGCACCTGATCGCGCTCGACACCACCCGGGCCGGCGCGCTGCTGCGCGGGCGCCTGCCGGACGGCGCCGACTGGGCGTCGGCGACCCGCGGGCTGGCCCCGGCGGCCCCGGCCGGCGGCATCCCGGTCGCCGCCGGCGCCACCCTCACCGTGCGCGGCACGGCGACCGGCACCGTCCCGGTCACCGTGGCCCCCCGACTGCTCCTGCAGGACGCCGCCGGGCTGCGCACGGTCTGCGCCGGGGCCCCGGTGCCGCTGGACGGCAAGCGGCGCCCGCTCGCCGGGTGCGCGCCGGCCGCCGGGATGCGGCTGGTCGCGGTCGCGCTGCCGTTCGACTACGACTCCGGCCTCCTGTGGCAGGTCTCGCAGAGCCGGTTCACCGTGACACTCGGCCTGCCCGGCCCGGCCGGCGACGTGACCGGCTGGCACAGCGCCCCGGCCCAGGCCGCCGCCGGTCAGCTGGCCGGCACGGCGATGACCGGATCCCGCGCCGGGCTGACGATGACCGGGACGGTGCAACTGGGCGGCGGCTCCCCCACCGAGATGACGCTGGTCGGTTCCTCCTTCGAGGCGCCCGCGGCGGTGCCGGTGCTGGTGTCCGAGAAACTGGCCGACGGGCTGCAGGTGAGAACCGGGGCCGCGCTCGACCTGACGGTCGGGACCACCGCCGTTCCGGTGCGGGTCGCCGGTGTCGTGCCGGCCGTGCCCGGCGCGCCCGGCGCCGCCGCGGTCCTCGCCGACCTCGACTCGCTGTCACGGGTGCTCACCTCGCGCGGTGACCTGTCCTATCCGGCCGACGCCTGGTGGGCCGGCTCGCCGGCGCGCACCGACCTGGCCGCGCTGCACCTGGGCGCCGCCACCACCCGCGCCGGGGAGACCGCGCGGCTGACCGCCGGGCCGCTCAACGCCGGGCTGCCGGCCGTGCTGCGGCTGCTCGTGCCGGCCGCCGTGCTGCTCCTGCTCGCCGGCGTGATCCTGCACGTCACACACGACCTGCGGGACCGGGCGGTGGAGGTGGCCCGGCTGCGCGGCCTCGGCATGACCGGCCGGGAGATCCGGACCACCCTGCTCGGCCAGCACGCCGCCATCCTGCTGCCGCTGCTGCTCGCCGGGACGCTCGTCGGCGGGTCCGGGACGGTGATCGTGGCGCCGCTGCTGATCCGTTCGGAGACCGGCGCCACGCCGGTCCCGCCGGTGCTGCCGGCCTGGCCCTGGACGACAGAACTGCTGCTGATCGCGCTGCTCGTGGCCGGATGCACGCTGGCGGCCGGCACGGTCGCCACCGTGCAGGCCCGCCGTGCCGGCGCGGCCCTACTCCGGGTGGTGTCCTGATGCGACCCGCACTCCACTGGCCCAGCATCCGGGGCCGCGCCCGGGCCGACGCCGGGCCGCTGCTGCTGTCGGCCGTGGTGGTCGCGGTGGTCACGTTCCTGGCCGGCGCGGTGCCGGTGGCGCTGGGCGACACCGCCGACGAGGCCGTGCAGGCGGCGGTCCGGCAGGCCGGCAGCGACGCCGACGTGCAGGTGCAGGCACGGTGGGAGTACGACGACGGGTCCGGCGGCGGGCGGGTCCGCACCGCGCGCTCCGCCGAGGCGCTCGACGACCTGCGGGACCGGTCGCTGGACGAGCTCGGGCCGCTGGGCGAGGTGCTGCTGCCGCCGGTCGAGCTGGTGGACAGCCCGTACCTCAAAATCGTCAACGGCGCCGAGCCGCGCAGCTTCCGCATCGACTACGTCGCCGGCGGATCCGGCCCGGCTGTCACCTGGGTCTCCGGCGCCGCCCCGCAGCCGTCCGTGGCCCGACTCGACGTCGAGGCGCCGTTCAACGGTCCGCCATGGCCGGTGCAGGTCGGCGTCTCCGAGGCCACCGCGGCGAGGCTGGGGGTCAAGGCGGGCGATCGGCTCCAGGTCGAGGACGACAATCGCAACCCCAAGGATGTACGGGTGAGCGGCGTCTTCCGCCCCACCGACCCGGGCGACCCGGCATGGCAGGCCGCCCCGTGGCTGCTGAACCCGGTCCACGGCCGGGACGGCGCGGGCATCACCCGGTTCGGCGGCATGGTCTCGAAGGACTCGCTGCCCGACTTCCGCCTCGCCTTCGAGCCGGACCAGACGAACCGGATCGTCCGCTTCAGCCCGGACCCGGCACTGCTCACCCTGGACTCGGCGCAACGGATCGTGTCCGCCGTGGTCCGGCTCAAGGCGACGTCCGCCTCGTCCGGCGACCGGTCCACCGAATCCCAATGGTGGACGCAGCTCGACACCGTCCTCAGCGACGTGCAGGACCAGATCGACGCCGCCACCGCGCAGGCGGCGGTGCTACTCATCGCGGTCACCACGGTGGCCGTCCTGATCCTGCTGCTGGCCGCCGAACTGCTGGCCGCCCGCCGCTCACCGGCCCTGACCGTGGCCCGCCAGCGCGGCGCCGCGCTCCCCTCGCTCGGCCTGGAGCTGCTGATCGAGTCCGCCCTGGTCGCGGCCCTCGCGGCCGGTGCCGGCGCGCTGCTGTCGGCGCTGTTCACCGGTGCTGTCGCCGCCGCCTGGACGCTGCCGGTGGTGCTGGCCGGTCTGCTCGCCGGCCCGGCGTTCGGCGTGGTCAGGGCGTTCCGGGCGACCCGGGACCGCCGCGTCCCGGCCAACCGGGGCGCCCGGCTGGTGGCCCGGCGCACCGCCGCGCTGCGCCGGCTCACCCTGGAACTCGCGGTGCTCGCCGCCGCGGCGACCGCGCTGACCCTGCTGAACCGGCACGGCGTGCTGCCGTCCGCGGGCGGAACCGTGCTCCTGCCGGCCGCCGCCCCGGCCCTGGCCGTGCTGACCGGCGCGGCGCTCCTGCTCCGGCTGCTACCCCTGATCACCGGGCTGGCGCTGCGGCAGGCGCTGCGCTCGTCCCGCCCGCTCGCGGTGTTCGGGGCGGCCCGCGCGGCGTCCGCCTCGGCCCGCCCGCTGCCTGTGCTCACCCTGGTCGGCGCGGCCGCGCTGGCGTCGTTCGCGCTGGCCGTGACGAGCACCGTCGACCGGGGCCTGACCGACGGCGCGTGGCGCACGGTCGGCGCGGACGCCCGGCTGCGGGTGGCGTCCGACTCGGTGGTCACGGTGCCCGAGACGGCGCAGCGGATCGCCGCCACGCCCGGGGTCCGGCACGCCGTCGCCGCCCAGGTCGTCGACGTCGCGCCGCTGGTCGTGGCGGACGCGGAACGGCCGGCCCGGCTGGTGATCGTGGACAGCGCCGCCTATCGTGCGTTACTCGCGGAAACCCCGCTGCCCGCGCTGCCGTCCCTGCCCGCCGCGCTGTCTCTGCCCACCGCGTCCAGCCCCGCCGCGCCGAACCAGCCCACCGCGTCGGGCCCGGCCGTGCCGGCGCTGGTCCGCTACGCCGGTGGGCACGTCCGGACCGGTGATCACCTGAAGCTGCCGCGACAGGCGGCGCCGGCGCTGGACCTCGTCGCGACCGGGATCGCCCCCGCGGTCGACAGCTCCGAGGATCTCGTCGTGGTCGACGCGGCGACGATGACCGCCGCCGGGTACCAGGTCGTCCCGGACACCATCTGGGTCACCGGACCGGGCGCCGGGCAGGCCGCCGCCGCACACTCCGGGGAAGGCCTGGTCGACCTGCGCGCCGAGGTGGAAGCATCCCGGCGCGACGCCCCACTGGTCACCGGCCTGATCCGGCTGGCCTGGGCGTCGGCGGCGATGCTGCTCGCGCTCGGCCTGCTGGGCTTCGCCCTGAGCGCGTCGGCCGGCGCACCGGAACGCTGGCAGACGCTGAGCCGGTTGCGCACGCTGGGCCTGCGCACCAGCGAGGCACGCCGGGTCGCCGCCGGGGAACTGCTCCCGCTCGCCCTGCTGGCCGCCGCCGGAGGCCCGTTGCTGGGCCTGCTGCTGATCCACCTCACGGTAGGCCCGCTGTCGCTGCGGCTGCTGACGGCCCAGCCGGAGGCGCCGCCCCTGGTGCTGCCGTGGGCCGCGCTCACCGTGCTGTTCCTCGCCTTCCCGGCGATGGTGGCGGCGGTGGTCCCGCTGGAGTCCGCCCTTCGGCGCCGCCGCCGGTTGGCCGAGGTCCTCCGGGTAGGCGGCGCCTGATCAGGTACGTGGTCCGCGGCGGATCATGGCACGTAGCGTGTTGATCCAGTCGCCGTCGGGGCTGATGCCCTCCACCAGCCAGGTGGCGCCGGCGGACGCGTACTCGTCGGCAGGGATGCCGTCCGGGTGGAGCGCGACCACGTCCCACACTGATGGGCGTTCCATGCCGTCGAGGTAGGCGAAGAGCTTGTCGGGGGTCAGCGTCCCGGTGCGGGAGAGCGGAACGAACCCGTCCCACCGGGCGGCACGCTCCAGCGGGCGGCGGTGCGGGCTCTCGCCCGCTACCCAAATCGGCGGGCGGGGCTGCCGCACCGGGCGCGGGAGCATTTCGGCGCGCACGGTGAAGTGCTCCCCGTCGTGATCCACCGGCCCGCGCAGGAGCCCGTCGAGAACCATCAGACCCTCGTCGAGCACGGCCGCGCGGTGGCGCGCCTCTCCCCGCTCCCCGAACGCCTCGAACTCGGCGTCCGCCGGCGCGCCCAGTCCCACCCCGAGCACGGCACGGCCGCCACTGAGATGGTCGAGGGTGGTGAGCTCCTTCGCGACCTTCCACGGCCGCCGCCGGGCCAGCGGGGTGACCATGGTGCCCAGGAGCACGCGTTCGGTACCGGTGGCGGCGGCGCCGAGCAGCACCCAGGGGTCGTGCACGTCGAGTCGCCGCTCGGGCTCCCAGGTCACGTGATCCCAGAAGAAGACCCCGTCCCAGCCCGCCTGCTCCGCGTCGACGGCGAGCCCGACCAGCGTCGCCGGTGGCGCGAACGGGGGGAGGTTGATGGCGAACCGCATGTTGCCTTTTCCTTCCGCCGGGCCTGCACTCATGGGTACGTCATTACGCTAGCCGAGTCCGCTGTGGAGGGTCGCTCGCGGGCTATGGCCGAGCACGAAGACCGGGCCGCCACCGTCCGGATCCGCATTCCGGCCCCGGCTGCCCGGGGGACGAGTCCAGGCGCCGCCCGGATCACACGATCAGTACCCGCCGCCGTACGCCCGCGAAGCAATGGTGTAGTTCGATGTGACACCGTGGCGTGCGCCTATCGCCTCGCCACGGCGGCATCCTCGCCCCGCGAGCGACGGGCGCGCAGCGTCAGCGCGACGATTGTGGTCAGCGCGGCGAGCATGACCAGCGAGGCCGTGCCACAGACGACCGCGAACGCCGGACCGGGGCCACACGTAGAGCTCGCCGGCCCGCCACGGGGAGCGGGCCGGTCCCCCGGCGCCGCCGGTCGCGTTCGGCCTGTCACACATCGGCCGCCGTTGCTGCGGCTCTTCGACGCGGCGAGCCGGGCCAGCTCAGACCTCGGTGTTGGCGCGGACCACGCGTGCCACGAGTCCGTTACAGGCGACATCCTCGATCGCTGGCCGGGGTTGAGACGCCTCGTCGGCCCACCACTGCGCGACCGACTGCACACCGGGCTCGACCAGGCGCAGGTCGGGGCGGTCGAACAAGGTGCGGAACTCGGTGCCGGAGCGTTGCCGGAACTGCGCCTCCATGACTTTGGTAAGCGCTGCCGCCTGCTCAGCGGGCATGTGCTCGAACGTGCCGTGTGAGGCGACCACGATGCTGTCCGCTGGCAGCGCATCGATGAGGGCATCGATGGTGGCTCGGGGATTGTCGTCGTCACGGATGAAGTGCAGGACCGCTACCAGCAGCAGTCCGACCGGCTGTGACAGGTCCAGCGTCGCCGCGAGTTCGCGGTCGTTCAGGATCTGACCCGGCTGGCGCAGATCACCCTCGATGTAGGAGGTTTTGCCCTGCGGGGTGCTGGTCAGCAGTGCGCGAGCGTGTACCAGCACGAGCGGGTCGTTGTCGACGTATACGATCCGCGCCGCCGGGGCGATCCGCTGGGCGATCTCGTGAGTGTTCGGCGAGGTGGGAATACCCGTACCGATGTCGAGGAACTGCCGGATGCCGTTGCCGGCCATGAACCGTACGGCCCGGTGCAGGAAAGCGCGATTTTCCAGAGCGGTGAGCCGGGCCGTGGGCACGACGCGCTCGATCTGCCTCGCCGACTCGCGGTCCGCCTCGAAGTTGTCCTTGCCGCCCAGCAGGTAGTCGTAGCGGCGGGCGGGATGCGCGACAGATGTATCGATTCTGGGCGAGGCGTGATCAGCCACTGGTGTGTCTCCCTTTGCGCGCTCGACGGATCGGACTCGTATCGTAGTCTTGTACTCCATTGTGGAAAGCGTCCCGGGTGTCCCGTGGTCGCGGACGATGATAGTCGCGGACGGTGATAGTCGCGATGTGACCACCCGGATCATTGAGCCATTCCGCGCAACGGTTCGGTTGCAGGCTGTAGCCGCTGCGATGTCCGGCAGATCCGAGTCGGGATCCTGCGGCGTCGCAGCGCTGCCGATCGATGGTCCAGGACTCCGGCAGGTACAAGTGCCGGTCGATCAGCGCGTGCCCGGCCGGGGCGACATAGGCCAGGAGCGTGCCGATCTGGCAGTTGTCGGTCTTGCCGCTGGCGCCGGTGTTACCGCCGTTGCACCCCCGCGGACGTGACGCCCTTCTTGACGAACCCGGTGTCGTCGACGACCAGCACCGCCGAGGTGTGCCCGAGCCGGTCCACCCCGTACTCACGAATGTCATCGCGAACCCAGCTCATCACGCCAGGCCTCGACATCACGGTAAACCGTGCCCGACCGACGCTCAGGAGCGTCGGTCGGGCACGCACAAACCCGAATCACGGGTGCCGTCGCAGTACCAGAGCCGGAGTCGGACGGCGGTCGGCCGGTTCAAATTTCCCCGCCTCGGGGCCGCCGCCGCGCGTGAGTGGTAGTCACCTGCGGAAACGCGCTGTGTTCCGGCTGCCTACCCGCCCCTGACAAGATTGATGAGCGTGACTTGACAGTGTCGAATGTCACGCCATACGGTGTCTGTCGAATCGATTCGCCGTCCATGCGGAGCGCCCGGCCGGATAAGCGTCCGGTTCTTCGGCCGACGGGCCAGACGCTCGAGTCCGCGCGGCCGCTACCCACCCACGAATCCGGGCACAGGTGCAGGTCGCCGGCCGGATCGCCAGGAACGGCGTCTCGTACAGCCACGCCGTCGCCGGAGTTTGACCGCCCACCCGGCCTCTCATCTGCGCGACGTGAGACTCGCGGAGGCGCGTGGACAAGGCCGCCGCGACATCCCCATGCCAGAAGGAGTTCGAGCCGTGAAGATCACCACCACCGAACCCTGGGCTCGAACAACCAGCTCACCGCGTACGGCACCAAATGCCTCGACGAGCTCGGCACCACGGCCGGCGCCCGGGTCCGGATCTGGGCCTGCACGGGCGGCGCCGACCGGCAGTGGCGGGTCAACCCCGACGGCACCATCACCGGCGTGCGGTCCGGGCTCTGCCTCGATGTGACCGGAGCGGCGACCACCACCGGCACCGCTGCCGAACTGTGGACCTGCAACGGCGGCAGCCACCAGCAATGGACTCGCTCCTGACCGGCGCCGCCCGGCGGGGCCGAGCCTGGGACCGGAGATCCGGTGCCTGGCGTCCTTCAACCAAGGAGTGATGGCCGATGAAGAAAATCCGACTCCGGCGGCTCCGCCGGACCCTGACCGCCTTGCCGGCGATGTGTGGCCTGCTTGCCGCCGCGATCGTGGCCGGCCCGGCCACACCGGCGCGGGCCGCGGACGAGTCCCTCAGCGTCAACTTCTCGGCTTCGGCCGGAACGCCGACGTACCGGGCCTCGGGCTGGATCTACGGCATGACCGAGGACGGGTCCGGACCGCCGGACCACTTCTTCACGGATGTCAAGTTCCGCTACATGCGGGCGGGCGGGGCGCAGTTGGACAGCCCCGGCGGGTGGGTGTCGGGCCGCTACGACCGGCGGTGGAACTCGACCCGGGCACAACTGCTGCGCGCCCGCGCCCTCGGCGGGGACTTCGTGCTCCTGGTCCATGACCTGTGGGGCGCCGACGGGTACCCGATCACCCGGTTCCCCGGGGACAACGGCGACTGGACGGACTACGACGCGTTCCTGACCCGGCTGATCAACGACGTGCGGGCCACGGGCGTCCCGGTGGAATGGGACATCTGGAACGAGCCAAACATCTCGCTGTTCTGGAACCGCCCGCAGTCGCAGTACTTCGACATGTGGCGGCGCGCCTACCAGCGGATCCGCACGGCGTTCCCGGCACACCTGATCGTGGGTCCGAGCCTCGCGGGCGTGCCCACGACCGCCGGGTCCTGGTGGACGCAATACCTCGACAACGTCAAGGCCAACAACGTGGTGCCGGACATCGTCAGCTGGCACTCGCTGCCCGGCGACCCGGTGAGCAACGTGGCGGCGGCCAACGGCTCGCTGGACGCCCGGGGCATCGCACACCCGCGGCCCTACCAGATCAACGAATACGGCGCGTCCAACGAGCAGAACCCGGGCGACGGTTCGTGGTACATCGCCCGGCTCGAGCGCGCCGGCGCCGACGGCCTGCGGGCCAACTGGGCCGGCGGGGCGAACCTCCACAACGACCTGGCGAGTCTGCTGGTACGGACGTCCGGCCAGTACCAGCCCAAGGGCGAGTGGTGGGTCTACAACTTCTACGCCTCGCAGACCGGGCAGATAGCGCCGGTGACGCCGAGCGCGAACTACGACGGGTTCGCGACGAAGGACACGGGGGTGGCGAAGGTCCTCGTCGGCGGGGGACGGACCACCGGGAACGTCGCGGTGAACCTCCAGCGGCTGGACGCCACGAGCGGGATCGTCCAGAACAACCAGGTGCGGGTGCGGGTGCAGCGCGTCCCGTACAACGGCGGTGGCGCGGTGCAGGCGCCGGTCACCACGCAGGACACGACGATGACCCTGACCGGCAACGGCGTGACGGTGAACTTGCCGCACAACAACGCCGACGACACGTTCACCATCACCATGTCGCCGCCCACCACTGTGCCGCCCGCCGGTCAGCAGATCGTGGGCGGGCAGTCCGGCCGTTGCCTGGATGTGCCGGCCTCCGGCAACGGCACCCAGACGCAGCTGTTCGACTGCGATACCGGTGACGGCCAGCGCTGGACCGTGGGCGGCGGGCAGTTGACGGTGTTCGGCAACAAGTGCCTGGACGCGAGTGGTCAGGGCACCGCCAACGGCACCAAGGTCATCATCTGGGACTGCAACGGCCAGCCCAACCAGCAGTGGAACGTCAACGCCAACGGCACGATCACCGGCGTACAGTCCGGGTTGTGCCTGGACGCCAACGGCGGCGGCACCGCCAACGGCACGATGATCATCTTGTGGTCCTGCAACGGCGGCGCCAACCAGCGGTGGAGCCTGCGTAACTGATCAGTGTCCAGCCGGACGTCGGACCCGGGGCGTCGAGCGCCGGGTCCGACGTCCGGCCGTCCCGCGCCATCCCGGCCATCCCGGCTCCGGGCAGCCGCGACAGACCGGGGATCGGGTCACTTCGCTCGTACCGAAGGCCCCAACGGTGTGCGGACCCGCCGTGACGCGGCCGCACCAGCGGCACGGCCCGGCGCCGCCGGGCCGGTCGCCGGGAGCCGGGCCGGGGCACAAGGGCGCGTCACCAGCCGACCGGCTGGTGACGCGCGCAGTACTGAAGGGTCAGCGGTAGCCAGCGGCGACGATGTTCGCCTGTACCGCGTTCTCGGTGGCGTCCGACGGGTAGCCGGCCACCATGGCCCCTTCGTAGAAGGTGCCCGCGCTGAGATTCGCGCCGCCGTTGGGTTTGCAGCAGTCGCCGCCGCTACCGAGGACGATCGCCCCCTGCTTCCGCATCGGGCTGTACCCGCCCGGCAACGCGCCGTCCCACATCGTCGTCAAGGTGCCGGACTGTGCGTTGCTGCCCTTGAGCGCGAACCGGGACGTGCCGTTGTTCTTCAGCACCGCGGTGACGAACTTGCTGGGGAGCGCGCGCTGGTTCGGGTTCCACGACTGGCTCCCGCCGGAGTAGAGGCCCCACTCCAGGTCCGCCTGCACCCATGGGCCGGAGCCGGCGCAGCCGCCGAACCAGCATTCGGTGCCGAAGTTGATCGCGTCCATCGCGCCCGCGGCGTCGGCGCTCCGCGTCGTCTCGCTGTTGCCGTAGTCGAAGCAGCAGCCGCTGTTGACGTGCGTGCCGCTGGTCACCATGTACATGCCCTCCGGAGCGCTCCCGGTGGGCACCCCGGTGAGATGCCCGTCCCGCCAGTAGCTGTTGCCGGGATTGATGTAGAGCGAGTACGCCTTGCCGCCCCCGATCGTCAGCGACTCGGAGGTGGCCCGCGCGGGACTGCTCTGCGGTGATCCGGGCACCGCGGCCGAACCCTGGTACCACATGTTGTTGCCTCGGCCGGACTGGTCGTAGACCACGGTGATGACGCAGTTCGTGCCGGTGCAGAACGAGTCCTGCGTCGCGGCGTTCGCGGTGCCGCCGGGGGCGAGCAGGCCGACGTCCCTGGTCGTGTTGTCGGACGATCGCCGGACCTGGTAGAGGTTCCCGGCGTACGCGTGGTAGAGCGCCCGCACGGTGCTGTGCGCCGCGACGCAGGGTGTGCCGCCGGCGGCGTAGATGTCACAGGGCAGGCTGCCGGGCGGTGGCGCGGGGCTGCTCGGGGGCGGGCTGGTCGGCTGGGTCGACACGGTCCACCGCTGGTTGGCGCCGCCGTTGCAGGACCACAAGATGATCATCGTGCCGTTGGCGGTGCCGCCGCCGTTGGCGTCCAGGCACAACCCGGACTGTACGCCGGTGATCGTGCCGTTGGCGTTGACGTTCCACTGCTGGTTGGGCTGGCCGTTGCAGTCCCAGATGATGACCTTGGTGCCGTTGGCGGTGCCCTGACCACTCGCGTCCAGGCACTTGTTGCCGAACACCGTCAACTGCCCGCCGCCCACGGTCCAGCGCTGGCCGTCACCGGTATCGCAGTCGAACAGCTGCGTCTGGGTGCCGTTGCCGGAGGCCGGCACATCCAGGCAACGGCCGGACTGCCCGCCCACGATCTGTCCGTCCTGCGCGGCAGCCGAGGGCGGTGGGAGGGCCGTGACGGCCGTGACGCCCGCGATGGCGGTCGCGGCGACGGCGACCCAGAACCGGCGCGCCGGCCAACTCACCCTCAGCCGGGCGCCCGGTGGTGGAACCGAGGCGCCACAGGCATGTCGAAGCATGATGAGACCTCCATCTCGATGCGGTCCGGGACGCCGGATGTCCGGTCAGCCCCGGGTCCATTTCTGGTTGGCGCCGCCGTTGCAGGTCCACAACTGGACCCGGGTGCCGTTTGCGGTTGCCTGTGCGTTGACGTCGAGGCAGAGCCGGGACTGGACGCCGACGATCGTGCCGTCGGCGGACAGCATCCACTTCTGCTGGTTGCCGCCGTTGCAGTCCCAGACCTCGACGGCGGTTCCGGCTGTCGTTCCCTGAGCACGGGCCTGCAGGCACTTGGTGCCGAAGACGCGCAGCTCGCCGGCCGTGTTCGGGGCATAGCTCTGCCCGGCGCCGCCGTTGCAGTCCCAGATCTGTGTGGTGGAACCGTTCGCCGGGGCTCCGCCGGTGATGTCGAGGCAGCGGCCGGACTGGTTGCCGGTCAGCCGCGGATAGCTGGGCAGCGTGATCGCTCCGGTCGACGTGTCCACTCCCCAGGAGGGATACCAGCTCAGGGCCGCGACACCGCCGGCGGTCAGGGTGATGGGCAGCCAGACCGGCAGTGAGGAGTACAGGTCGCCGGCGTTCCAGCGGTCGCCGAGGTAGACGTAGTTCGTTCCGGCGGTGCCGCTGATCGGTAGCAGGAACGAGCTCTGCGAGTCGTACGTGCGGGTGCCGGCCGGCGCGACGTTGGTGAAGCCGCTCCACGGCCCGGCCGGCGAGGTGGCCGTGGCGTACACGTTGTCGTTGGTGCCCCAGCCGGTCAGATGTGAGGTGAGCAGGAAGTACCGGTTGCCCACCTTCGCCATCGCCGGTGACTCGAGGGACGGGAAGGTGGCGACGGTGCCTTGCGCGGTGGTGTAGTCGGGCGCCAGACGTTCGATGCGCATGCCGGCGGCGGAATCCTCGTGGATCATGTACGCCGTGCCGTCGTCGTCCTTGAACAGGCCCAGGTCGCGGCTCGGGTGGCCGAGCGGCCGGGTCGCGCCGAGGTAGGTGTACGGCCCGCACGGCGTGTCGCTGACCGCGACGCCGGCACGCTGGTCGTTGTACGAGGTGTTGTCGATGTGCATCCACATCACGTACTTGCCGGTGGTGCTGTTGTGGATCACCTTGGGCCGTTCCACGATCCGGCCGGCCGCGAGGTCGCCGCTGCTCTGCCGGGACAGGGCGTTGACCTGCCTGGTCCAGTGCACCAGGTCGGTCGAGGAGTAGCAGGCCACCGCGGTGAACGTGGACCCGGCGACCTTGTCCTCGCCCACCATGTAATAGGTGCTGCCGACGGTGAAGACGCCGGCGCCGTGTGCCTGCAGCCGGTTGCCGGCGGTGTCGGTCCACATCGTGCCGGGGATGACGGCGGCGGTGGCCGCCTCTGCCGCGGGCGCGCCCGTCACGAGCACCGATGCGGCGATGACCGACGCGGCGAGAGCTGCCGGCAGACGACGGTGAGGTCTGTCCATGACTCCTCCTCCAGGAGACTTGTGGTGGAGCCCGGCCACCGTGCTCGCCCGACTGCCGGGGATGCCCGGGTCCACGGGCTGGTGCAGGCGATGGCCGGCGTCGAGGGCTGGCCGTCGCTCAGGAGGCCCACGCGAAGGCGCGCCGGACCCTGGCCTTCGGCGCGAGCCTGCCGAGCCGGTGCAGGACCTCGCGCAGGTACCGGCAGGCCACCTGAAGTCCGCTGTTCACGTTGCCTCCTTGGCCGGGCAGCGTCGAGGTGGGGCCGGCCGGTCCCGTGCCTGCCATCGCGGAGACACACGGCATGCCGGCTCATGGGCGGGCCGCCCGGCGGTCCACCTGGCGACCGGCGGCGCCGCAGCCGTAGGTGCCCGGCTGTCGCTCATGCCAAGGTGCGGAGATCGAACCGGTTCGACGCACACTAAATCGATGAGTACGTCACTGTCAAGTGACGCATATCGATGGACTTAACCGGTTTGGCGGAGCGCTCGGAACCGCGCCGGCGCAACCATGAGCACCCCGGGGACAAGCGCGGCCGACGCCGTCGGGCCTCCGCCCGCGAGCTCCGCAGGCGGATTGACGTATCGACTGTTACCACTTGACTACCAACATGTGTACGACCTACCTTGCAGCGCAAGGTGGCGGCATAACAGAACCGGTTCGACTCGATCGAAGTGCCGCGCTCATCCCGCCGCCGATCCCCGCCGGGCGCGACCGGATCTGATCGCATCTCAAGGAGTCCCATGCCCCCACGCCTGAGTGCCCCGCGGAATCCGGCGCTGACCGGCGCCGTCCTGGCAGCCGCGACCGTGGCCGCCGTGACGATGTCCGCGTCCCCCGCGGCCGCGGCCACGACGACCGTTTACGTATCCCCGTCCGGCGCCGGCAGCAACTGCACGAGCGGCGATCCCTGCTCGCTGGCCGGAGCGCAGGCCGCGGTCCGGTCGATGGTCGCCGGTATGTCCGGTGACATCACGGTCCAGTTGGCCGACGGGGTGTACCGGTTGTCCGCGCCGTTGCGGTTCACCGCCGCCGATTCCGGTACCGGCGGGCACACTGTCATCTGGCAGGCCGCTCCGTCGGCCCACCCCGTGGTCACCGGCGCCCGGCAGGTCACCGGGTGGAGCCTCGCCAACCCGGGGAGGAACATCTGGCAGGCGAACGTCGGCCCGGGGGTCGACACCCGGCAGCTCTATGTCAACGGGACTCCGGTGACGCGGGCGCGTACCCAGGTCAACCGCTCCGACTTCACGGCTTCCGGCGCCGGCCTGCGGTTCTCCAGCGCGGCTCTCGACTACCTCAACGCGCTCGCGAGCCAGAACCGGGTCGAGGTGGAGACCGTCGACTCGTGGACCGATCGGTACTCGCCGGTGCAGAGCATCGCCAATGGCATGATCACGATGCAGCAGCCGGCGTGGAACAACAACAACTTCGGCTACGACACGCTGACCAGCCCGTTCCGGGCCGGACCCATGTACCTGCAGGACGCGTACGAATTCCTCGACTCGCCGGGTGAGTGGTATCTGAACCCCGGCACCGGGGTTCTGTCGTACATTCCCCGCCTGGGGGAGAACATGGGAAGTGCCGATGTGGAGCTGCCGGTGCTGCAGTCGCTGGTGGACATCGGCGGCACCTACGACTCACCCGCGCACCACCTGTCGTTCACCGGAATCGCCTTCACCGGTACGAGTTGGCTGGGGCCCAGCGGCAGCCAGGGCTACGCCGACCAGCAGACCGGCGCCTATCTCGCCGGGAACTGGTCGTGGCCGGGGTTCGGCTCGTGCACGTCGGGCTGTACGCAGTTCGAGGCCACCCGCCCGCACTGGAGCCAGATGCCCGCGGCGGTGCAGGTGTCCGCCGCCAACACGATCGCCTTCAGCGGCGACCAGTTCGTCAATCTGGGGCAGATGGCGCTCGGCATCGGCAACGACGCGAACGCTCACGCCAGCGGCGTCGGCCTCGGGGCGAGCGGCATCACCGTCACCGGCTCCACGTTCACCGGGGTCGCGGCCGGCGCGATCGTCGCCGGCGGGGTGCAGGCCGACGCACACCACCCGAGCGACGCCCGCATGATCAACCGGGACATCACCATCAGCAACAACCTGGTGCACGACATCGGCGTGGACTACCGCGGCATCGTCTCGTTCCTGCCGACCTACGTCACCAACGCGACGATCACCCACAACGAGGTTTACAACATGCCGTACTCCGGCATCTCCGCCGGGTACGGGTGGGGCTCGAACGACGCCGGCGGCAACAACGAGTATGCCCACCGCGGCCTGTACAACTACCAGCCGCGATACTCGACGGCCACGACGGCGACCGGCAACCGGATCACCGCCAACTACGTGCACGACGTGATGCAGCAGATGAACGACGGTGGCTGCATCTACACGCTGTCGGCCAACCCGAACGCGGTGATCAGCAACAACTACTGCCTGCGCACGCATGGGTATTTCGGCTTGTACTTCGACGAGGGCTCGCGGTACTTCACCGCGACGACCAACGTGTTCTCCGACATCGGCACCTGGGCCACCGAGAACGCCTGGAGCGACGTCAACACCGGTAATCTGACCGTGCAGAACAACTGGACGAGCAACGGGTCGACCGGGATCGCCAACGGCGCGCGAGGGAACGTCGTCTCCAACAACACGACGGTCACCAACAACAACTGGCCGGCGGCCGCTCAGGCCGTCATGGCGGCAGCCGGCACTCAGGCGTCCGGCACGCCACCGGATCCCCGGCAGAACGTCCAGGTCGTCGGCGGCCAGTCCCACCGGTGCGTGACCGCGATCAACCAGAGTGCCGGCACGCAGGTGCAGTTGCAGGACTGTGCGACGCAGCCGGGTCAGGTCTGGACGTACACCGCCGGCCGGCAGTTGCAGGTCTCCGGGTTGTGTCTGGACGCGAGTGGCGGGGGCACCGCCAACGGGACGGCGGCGATCATCTGGTCCTGCAACGGGCAGGCCAACCAGCAGTGGAACGTCAACGCCAACGGCACGATCACCGGTGCGCAGTCGGGCCTGTGCCTCGACGCGAACGGCGCCGGCACCACCAACGGCACAAAGATCATTTTGTGGGCGTGCGGCGGCGGCGCCAACCAGCAATGGGCGCTGCGCAACTGAACAGCCGCCGCGTTGTCTGGCCTGCCGCCCCGGGCGCAGGAGATCGGCTCCATTCGTCGGGGGCGCGGTCCCGTCCCGCCGATCCGGCGACGGCGGCAGCAATCGGCGATCGATCCGTGGTAACCGCTGAAGAAGGGATTGACGGATGTCCAGAAAGAGATGGTTGCTCGGGCTGGTCACGATGTCGGCTGCTGTCCTCGCCGCGACCGGTTTCGTGGCGTTCGGCAACGGCGCGACCGCGTCGGCCAGCGACGCCCGCCCGTTCGCGCCGACCGCCGGGTGCGGCAGAGCCCCGGCGCTGACCAGTGGTGCGCACACGATCCAGAGCGGTGGTCAGAACCGTAACTACATCATCCGGGTGCCGGCCAACTACGACAACAACCACGCCTACCGGCTGATCTTCGGATTCCACTGGAACGGCGGAACCGCCAACGACGTCGACTCCGGCGGAACCGACGGTTACAACTGGTCCTACTACGGACTGCGCCGCCTGGCCGACAGCGCGAACAACGGCACGATCTTCGTCGCGCCGCAGGGCAACGGCAACGGCTGGGCCAATCCCGGCGGCCAGGACGTCACCTTCGTCGACGACATGATCAGGCAGATCGAGGCGGGCCTGTGCGTCGACACGACGCAGCTCTACTCGGCCGGATTCAGCTACGGCGGGGCCATGTCGTACGCCCTCGCCTGCGCCCGGGCGAACGTCTTCCGCGCGGTGGCCGTCTATTCCGGTGGGGGACTCAGCGGGTGCGGCGGCGGCAACCAGCCCATCGCGTACATCGGACTGCACGGTGTCCGGGACAACGTGCTGCCGATCTCGAACGGGCGAGGATTGCGCGACACCTTCGTGCGGGCCAACGGCTGCTCCCCGCAGAACCCGCCCGAGCCGGCGCAGGGCAGTCTCACCCATGTCGTCACCACCTATTCCGGCTGCCGTGCCGGATATCCGGTGGCCTGGGCCCCGTTCGACGGCGGCCACGACCCCGGTCCGATCGACGGGTGCACCTGTGGCGGCTGGCGTAGCTGGACCTCGGGCGTGGTCTGGAACTTCTTCTCCCAGTTCACCGGCGACCAGCCGCCCCCGAGTTCGCCGCCCCCGAGTTCGCCGCCGCCGCCGGGAGGCAGGCAGATCGTCGGCAACCAGTCCGGCCGATGCGTGATCGCGCCCGGCCCGAGCGCGGGCACCCAGGTCGAGCTGCGCGACTGCACCGGGCAGTCCAACCAGACCTGGACGTACACCGCCGGCAGGCAACTGCAGACGTCCGGCAACATGTGCCTGGACGCGAGCGGCGGGGGCGCCGCCAACGGCACCGCCGTGATCGTCTGGTCGTGCAACGGCCAGGCCAACCAGCAGTGGACCGTCAACCAGAACGGCACCATCACCGGCGGGCAATCCGGGCTGTGCCTGGACGCGAACGGTGGCGGCACGGCCAACGGCACGAAGATCATTTTGTGGTCCTGCAACGGTCAGGCAAACCAGCAATGGGCCTTGCGCTGACCATCGGCCGGTGACCGGTGCGGCGGGCCTGCGGCCCGCCGCACCACTCCCCGACCGCACCACTCCCCGACCGCACCACTCCCCGACCGCACCACTACCCGACCGCGCCGTCCACGACGGTAGCCACGATGGCTGCTGCTTCGGCGCGGCGGCGGCCACTTCACTCGGCCGCGCGCCGCCCGGCCGCCGAACGTTGCTGATGAGCCGCGGCGAGGATGAGGTAGCTGCTGGCGGTCCAGGTGTACGCACGGTCCCTCAGCCCGGTGCCCGTCTCGGCCTCGAAGTTCTCGGCGAAGCCCGACTTCTCGCAGAGGGCGCGGAACCGGTCGCTGATGTCGTCGGCGAGCGAGGTGTGGCCGGCGCGGCGCAGGCCGTCTTCGACCAGAACCGTGGACGGCGCCCAGATCGGCCCGCGCCAATACCCGTCGGCGTGGTAATCCGGCGACCCGACCGGCTCGGTGGCCAGGCCGTACGCGGTGAGGTGGTCGCCGATCCGGGCGGCGAGCGCCGTGGCGACATCGGGGGGCAGTTCCGCACCGAGGACGATCGGCATGACGTCCAACAGGCTGCGGCCGGCGCGGGGAGCCCCGGTCGCGGCGCTGCGGGCCACGAAGCGGGTGCCGTCCCACAGTTCGGCCAGCAGCGCGGCCCGCATGGCGTCACCGGTGGCGCGCCACTGTCGTGACTCCTGTGTGCGGTCCAGCCGGGTGGCGAGCTCGGCGAGTTCGCGCATCTGCAGGACGAGGAAGGCGGCCAGATCCGCGGTCTCGAGGACGCGGTCGCCGTCGAAGGTCGTCGCGTTGTCCCAGCCGCTGTCGTTGCCGTGCTGGTAATGCGGCAGCTCGTGGCCGGGTACGCGACGCTGGTCGAGCCAGAACCGCGTCCAGCGGGCCAGCCGCGCGTACGTCTCCTGAAGTTGGTGCTCGGTCAGGGACAAGCCGAGACGGCGCAGTGCCCAGCCGTGGATCGGCGGTTTGACGAAGTTGTAGAGCACTTCCGAATGGGTGACCGAGTCGGGCAGTGCCCCGGTCGGGTCCTGGTGGTCGAAGGGCAGTTGGAACTGGTCCCAGGCCAGGGCGGGTTCGCCGGCGGCGAGGGCGAGCGCGTTGAAACAGTGGTCCCAGCTCCAGACCTTGTCCATCCAGTGCTTGGACATCAGGACGGCGGGCCGGGCGACGAAGCCGGCCGGGTCGACAGTGGCCGACCAGATCACGTACGCCGCCAGTTCCGCGGCCGGGGTCCCGGGGTCACGCCACGGCGCTACGGCGTCCACGAAGCTCGCGAACTGATTCGCCACCGCCTCGACCGCCTCCTCGAAGGAGCAGGCCACGAGGGGACGCCGTCCGGTCTGGTATTCCTCGATCGCGATCTCCCAGACCGGCCCGGCGGGCAGCGTGAGGTGGCGCTCGCCCGTGCCGAGCGCCTCCACCCCGATCGCCTCGGTGATCGTGCCGTCGAGCACGGTGATCCGGTAGCGGCGACCGGTCTCGTACGAGGTCAGCACGTGGGCGTCGGCGACCGGATCGTGGAAGAGGTAGCTGCCGCTGAACGGGCTCAGCGTTGTCGAGGCGACCGTGATCCGCAGCCCGAGACCGGCGCCGCGCAGCCGGACCGTGTCCGCGTCCTGATAGGCCAGCTCGATGCGGCCGGCGTCGATCCCGTCCCCGTCGGACTCCCATCGCAGCCGCGACGGCGCGGCGACGATCCGGGTGTCGGCCCGCGCTCCGTTCAGCAGCGGGGTGAAGCGCAGCACCGGGTGCATCCCGGTCTGGTGGGAGACCAGGTGCAGGTCGTCGGCGACGATGTTCTCGGCGATGACCGGCGAGATGCCGAACCAGGAGCCGCGATAGCTGAACGGGATGTCGTGAACGGAAAATGTCGGGCCCTGCACAGTGCCTGCTTTCTTCGGTACGTGAACCGATCAGTCTTTTACGACGCCGATGGTGACCCGGCCACCACGTACGCCCCTTCTCCTCGGCGGCCCGGGTCTTCTTTGGGGGCGGTGGCCAGGCAGACCCGGCCGGGGCCTCGGCGAATCGACGCCGGTGCTGTCCGGCGCGGTCAATACAGCGCGAGCAGAAACGTCTTCATGCCGGGGAGCTTTCGTCGCAGGGGTGGTGCGAATCGGTTCGACTGATCGATTCGATCGGACGATAGGACCGGTATGGTGTGACGGTCAAGCATGTCGTAATCGGACCGCACGCCGCAGTCGCGGATTGACATGTGCCCGTGACCGTTTTACCTTGACCGCGAACCGGTTCGACAAAAGCGGTTTCCGCGGGACGGCCGCGTCCCGCGGTTACGTCGTGCCGACCGGTGAGCCGTCCGGCCTCGGCAACGACGTCGTCAGGAAGGGCAGCCGTGAACATCGGGGAGATCGCCCGCCGCGCCGGCGTGTCGCGCAGCACCGTTTCATACGCGTTGACCGGCAAACGTCCGGTGACCGAGCAGACGAAGCAGCGCATCCAGGCGGTGATCGACGAACTCGACTACCGGCCCAACGCCGCCGCCCGCGCGCTCAAGGAAGGACGAACCCGCACCATCGGCCTCGTCATCCCGCCCGCCAGTCTGCGCCTGACCGACATGCAACTCGGCTTTGTCGCCAGCGTGGTGGAAGCAGCCGCCCACGCCGATCTGGACGTGCTGCTCTCCCCGTCCGGCGGCGACCACGACCGCTCCTTCGAACGCGTCATCTCCGGCCGCCGCGTCGACGGCGTGATCCTGATGGAGATCAGGCTCGAGGACGACCGCGTCACCCGGCTGCAGCGGACCGGCTTGCCGTTCGTCACCATCGGGCACACCGCCAACCCGCACGGCACCTGCTGGGTCGACGTCGACTACGCCACCCTGATCTCCCGCTGTGTGTACCACCTCGCCGACCTGGGCCACCGCGGCATCGCGCTGATCAACCGGTCGGCCGAACTGGTCGCGGCGGGCTACGGCCCCGCCCACCGTGCTCTCGAGGGCTTCACCGGGGCCATCACCCGCCGCGGCCTCGACGGGGTCACGCTGACCTGCGCCGACGACGCGGCAGCCGGCGAGACGTGCATCGAACGACTACGCGAGGACCACCCCGAGGTCACGGCCGCTGTCACCGTCAACGAGGCTGCCCTGCCCGGCATCCAGCGCGCTCTGGAACGCGCGAACGTGACGGTTCCCCGCGACTTCTCGATCGCCGGCGTGGCCGCCCGGCACTGGGCGGAGGACTTCCGGCCGCAGCTGACCGCCGCCGACGTGCCCACCTTCGAGATGGGCGCCAGCGCCGTCGAGCTGCTCCTCGAACGTATCGCCGCCCCCGAGACCCCGGCACATCACCTGCTGCTGACCCCGCCGATCTCCCTGCGCGCCAGCACCGGACCCGCCCCGGCCCGTTAGTGCGGTGATCTCAGCAAGGTGCGGATAGGTATTCGTATCCGTACCGGGGACGGTGGCTCACCCGCGCGGTGGCCACCGGGGCCGCCACCTGTTCCCGGGTCGTGCCGAAAGGCTCGGCGATCCCATCAGGCCGGGGAACCAGGGCTAGCGAACGCCGTTGAACCATTGCTGGTTGTCTTGCAAGTGGCAACGGGGCCAGGCGACGACAGTGGAGGTGGGAACCGTGTTGTTGTCGGCATGGGACTGATCCAGACACCAAACGGACCGGGCGTTCATTATCGTGTTCGCCGTCGGGCCCACCGAGATGATCCACCTCTGGTTGAGCACACCGGTGCACTGCCACGCACGGAGCAGCGTTGTGGGCCCGCTGGTGGAATAGTGCTGGTCGAGACAGAGCCCGGTGTCGTTTTCAGGCTTGATCAGGTAGTCGTTGGGATGGCCACCCGCGGCCGGCACGAGCACCCATTTCTGTTCCCGTTGACCCGAGATGCACTCGGACATGAATACCTCGACGTTTGCTTGGTTCTGCGATTCAAGGCACCAGTCACTCTTGGCGTTCCACAGATTCTGTGACGCTTGCGCCGAGGCGGGCAAGGGTCCCACGGCCGCGCCAAGGGCCGAAGCGACCAGGACAGCGAACCACCGGAAGATCGATCTCACGGATGTCCCTTCTTCTCAGGGCTGATAGAGATGCGTTGACGTATGGCAGTGACCTGGCGGGGATGTCAGGCCGGCCGTTCGCGCCACTGCCACAGCTGAGAGTTGTTGGTGGGGTCGCAGTTTCGTCCGTACACGTCGGGGTTTCCTTCCTGTTGCAGGCACTGTGACGTGTTGCGGTTGACGAGGAAGTTCGCGCCGGGCTCCACCGGGCTCGGACCCCACTTCTGCTTGGCCGGGGTCGGCGAGACGCAAATCTCGGCGTAAACCCTGCCGTTCCAGGCCGGCTGGGACAGGCACCATTCACTGCGCTGGTTGACGACCTTGTAGTCGTTGCCTCCAACGGAAACGAACCGCCACTGCTGGTTGCCGAGGTAATGGCACGGGTTCGGCCACGAGTACACGGTGGTCGTCGGCGCGGCGTTCGGGTCGAAGTGCTGGTCGAGGCAGTCAGCGGTGGCGATATTCTGGATGAAGAAGTGGATCAGCGCGGCGTTCGCTGGCGTCGTTGTCACCGCCGGGAGGCCGGTCGACATCACCACGGCGGCCACGGCTGTCGTTGTCACCTTGCGGGCGCGGGCTGCGAACATCTGTCGCATTCGGACTCCTTGGCGGGTCACCGGCTTAGACCTTCAACAATCGCAGTCTTGACGAGGTCGTCGAGGTCATCGGCCTACGCCGGATCGGGCGGCCTCGTGAACATGTCGACCGGCATGGTCGCCGGTTCCCTGACAGCGGCATCGCCATCCCATAGTTCGGTCTCGATATCTCGGCGCGTCTGAGGCTAGCGACCTTGCCACCCGACGGTGGTCGCGCACCAGACAGTTCGCGCCATCTGTCCCGTCTTCAACACGGCGGCCTTGGCTCGCCGTTCAGCGACGTGTACGCGCCCGCGACGCTCGGCTCGTTCCTCGCCCGATCGCTCACCCCGGAACGACAAAACTTCTCCTACGTTCTGTAGGTTTACCGGCGTTCCGGCCGGGTAGATCCGGTACGGCCGGACGCCGACCGGAAGGACCTCATGCCCGCTTTCCTCGATCCCGAATGGCTGATCTCGACATTCGGGCTGATCGGCATCCTGGCCATCGTGTTCGCCGAGTCCGGGCTGCTGATCGGATTCTTCCTGCCCGGTGACTCACTGCTGTTCACCGCGGGTCTGCTGATCGCCGACGGCACCTACCTGAGCCTGCCGCTCTGGCTGATGTGCCTGCTGGTGTCGGTCGCGGCGATCGCCGGCGACCAGTTCGGCTACCTGTTCGGGCGGCGGTTCGGCCCCTCGCTGTTCCGCCGGCCGGACTCGCGCCTGTTCAAGCAGGAGAACCTGACCCGGGCGCAGGAGTTCTTCGCCAAGTACGGCGCCCGCTCGATCGTCCTCGCGCGTTTCGTCCCGATCGTACGGACCTTCACCCCGATCGTGGCCGGGGCGAGCCACATGCACTACCGCACCTTCCTGCTCTACAACGTCATCGGCGGCACGATCTGGGGCTGCGGGGTCACCACCCTCGGCTACTTCCTCGGGCAGATCCCCTTCGTGAGGTCGAACATCGAGTTGATCCTGATCGCCATCGTGGCCGTCTCGGTGATCCCGATCGCCGTCGAGCTCGTACGCAGCCGCTCAGCTCACCGATGATCCGAGGAACCGGGCCGGCTCAGCCAGCTCAAGGCCTGGGTGTCGCGGTCGCCGCGATCGTGGTGCCACTGTCCCCGCTGATCTGGTGGGGTGTTCATCGCCTCGCCGAACAAGCGGCGGGTCAGCGCCGCGATCGTCAGGACCATGGTCACCGCGAACAGCCAGGCGCCGATGACGTCGGTGGGCCGGTGCACGACCGGAGCGACCCGGTTTTGTTTCCCGATATTCTCGGGGCGTGACCAAGGACAGGCGACGCCCCGGCACCCTGGAAGCGGCCGTCATGGCCAGCCTGTGGGCGGCCGACGCGCCGATGACCGCGTCCCAGGTGCAGCAGCAGGTCGGTGGCGATCTGGCATACAACACCGTGCAGACGATCCTGATCCGCCTGCACGAGAAAGGCGAGGTGCAGCGCCGCCGCGCCGGACGCGGCCACGAGTACTGGCCGGTGCACGACGCGGCGACCGCCGCGGTGGCCCAGATGCGCGCAGCCCTGCCGGACGGCACCGACCGGCACGCCGTGCTCCGGCAGTTCGCCGAGTCTCTCGACGCCTCGGACGCGGCCCTGCTGCGCGATCTGCTCGCCGACGCCGACCGCGGCGCATGACCGTCGCCATATATCTCCCACTGCTGCTGGCGCTGCCGCTGGCTTTGCTCGCCCCGCGAATCGCCGCCCGGGGCGCGCCCGGGCCGGCCGCCCGAACCCTGACTCTCACCGCAGTCGTCGCCGCCGTCTCGTCCACCTGGTCACTGACGATGCTGGCGCTCACCATGCTCGACGACGTGCCGCCGCTGTCCACCCTCGACGACTCCCCCACCCTGGAGCTTCCGGAACCGGTGCCGGGGCCGGTCGCCCTGCTCGCCGGGATCATCCTGGCGTGGGGCGCCGTCCGGCTGCTGGCCGACGTACGCCGCAGGTTGGTTACCAACCGCCGGTTGCGGGCCGTCGGCGAGGCCCACGACGGCATGGTCGTCGCGGACTGGGCGAAGCCGCTGGCCGTGGCCGTTCCCGGCGCCGCCGGCCGGCCCGGGCACCTGCTGATCACCACCGGGATCCTGCGGCTGCTCGACGCCGACGAACGCCGCGTTCTGTTCGCCCACGAGCAGGCGCACCTCGACTATCGTCACCACCGCCTGGTCGCCCTGGCCGCGGCCGCCGCCGCCCTCGACCCGCTGCTCATTCCCGTCCGCAACGCGGTCGCGTACCTGGTCGAACGCTGGGCTGACGAGGAGGCCGCCACCGAGGTCGGCGACCGGCGGTTGACCGCCAAGGCCGTCGCGCGCGCCGCCCTGGCCGGGTCCGGCCCGGAACCGGCCGGCGCGCTGGGCATCGACGGCGGCGCCGTGGTGCGCCGGGTGCGGGCCCTGGGCCAGGCCACGCCCGCCCGGTTGCGCCGCCGCTTGATCGTTCCGGCCCTGCTCGTGGCCGGATTCGTCGCGGTCGCCGCGGTCGCCACCGAGGCGTTCGTCGACCTGGCACAGGCCTGGCTCTAGGCCCAGGGTGGTCCGGCCCGGCCGGCGGTCTCGCCGGGACCGGGCAGACCGTACAGCTTCTGCAGGCCACGCGGCAGGTAGTTCGGCGCATGGCGGCGCCGGTCTGCAACTCGTCGACGATGAGGGCGCCGTCGTGGGCGGTAATGATGTCACGGGCGATGGCCAGCCCAGGCCGGAGCCGCCGGCGTCACGGGAGCGGCTGTCGTCGAGGCGGACGAACCGATCGAAGATGCGGTCGCGGTCGACGGCCGGTCTTCACGACGTACGCAATCGTGGTCTTGATCTTGTTCTTGCGCCCGGCCCGGAAACGCGCCGTGGTCGCCGCCTGAGCATTCTTTCTCTCCTCTGGAAGGGATCCGCCCCCGGAAGCCCGGCTCTCGGGGGCGGATCCCGTTCACCGGGGTGAACGGCCGACCAGACCGCTCGCGACGAGTTCGAGCATCACGGCGGCGGCGATCGCCTCGGCCGCCAGCAGACCGACCAGCACCAACAGCTGGGTCGCGCCGGCCTGAGCCGCGGAACCACCACCGAGCAGGACACCGACGAACGCGCCGGGCAGCGTGACGAGCCCGACCGTCCGCGTCTGGTCCAGGGCGGGCATCAAAGCCTGGCCCGCCGTCGGCCGGCACACCTCGAGGGCGGCGTCGCGCGGCAGGAAACCCAGGGCCAGGGCGGCCTCGTACTCGCCACGCCGGTCCCGGAGCTCGTCCAGCGCTCGCCGCCCGGACAGCGACGTCGCTGTCATCGCCCCGCCGATCAGGATCCCGGCGATCGGCAGGACCGCGATCTCGGTGGCCGGAACCGTGCCGGCGGCGACGACCACGACCCCGGCCACACCGGCACCGGCCACGATCGGCAGGAGCGCCGGCCAGCCCAGCCGCAGCGTACTGATCCGCCGTGCCGACGTGGCCGCGGCCACCAGCACCATCAGCAGGATGAACCCGGCCGTCGACCACCACGACCGCAGCACCGCCGTGATCAGTAGCGACACCAGCGCCAGCTGCGCGACGGCCCGCACCGAGGCCGTGACCACGGCCCAGGGAGCGCCGAGCCGGCCGAGAGCGGCCGCCACCGCGGCGACGAGCACGAGCCCCGCGAGCACCACGGCCAGCACCGGCCCGATCGAGATCGTTGCCTGGTTCATCCCGGCACTGATACCAGATTCCGGCCTCCCGCACGGCGCGACAACGCCGACCACACGGAAAGGTTTTCAGGTGCCTTTCAGCACGCTGGCGATCACTTCGATCGACACGCCCCGCCGGGAGGCGTTCTACTGGGGCGCGATCCTGACCACGTTCGCGCTCGGCACCGCGGCCGGCGATCTGACCACCGAAGCGCTCAGCCCGGGCTTCCGCACCGGCGTGCTCATCTTCGGCGCGGTGATCCTGTGCACCTGGCTCGCCTCGCGGTTCGGCGCGAGCCTGGTGGCGACGTTCTGGATCGCGTACGTCCTGACCCGCCCGCTCGGCGCCTCGCTCGGCGACCTGCTCACCCAGTCGAAGGACTTCGGGGGCTGGACCTGGGCGCCAGCGCCACGAGCCTGCTGTTCTTCGGCGTGATCCTGGTTCTGGTCGTCCGCGAGCAGGTGCTGGCCGGCACCGCCGCGGTGCGGGCCGAGGTCGACAAGAACGACCTGGCCGGCCGGCGTTAACCTGGCCACCACCTGTGAGCGCCTGCGACGCTTCGGCGAGCCGGACGCGACCTGCACCAGGCACGGGTGGAGGACTTACCGTCGCCGTCGACGGTAAGTCCTCCACGTAGGCCGTAAAAGGGGGTGCGCGCGGTCGCCGGGTGGTGAACCATGCCTGCTGTGGATTGGGTCACCGACTTCTACACCCGCACGGGCGACTGGTGGGGCGGCGCCGAAGCCAAGGTCACCAACACCGACCACCAACGCGCGGCACGCGTCCGCGCCCACGCCAGCCGGGCCGGGGCGCTGTGGGTGCTCGAGCTCGGCTGCGGGTACGGCGGCGCGGCCGTCGCCACCGCGATGGCCGGGCACACCGTCACCGCCGTCGAGCTCACCGGTCGCGCCGAGCACATCGCACGCCTGGCCGCCGAGCACCACGTCACGCCGACCCTGGTCCGCGGCGACTTCTACACCGCCGACCCCGGTACCGGATTCGACGCGGTCACCTACTGGGACGGCTTCGGCGTTGGCAGCGACACCGACCAGCGCCGCCTGCTCAACCGCATCGCCTGCGACTGGCTCGCCCCCGGCGGCGTCGCCCTGATCGACGTCTACAACCCCTTCGACTGGGCCGCCCGGCACGGCAAGCGCGAACACCGCGACGCCCGGCCCGGGGAGGGCTACCCAGCCGAACTGGACCGGCTGTTCACCTTTGACCAGCACTCCTGCACCGCCATCGACACCTGGTGGGAGACTGCCCGCCCCAAGCGGCGCATCAGCCAGCGCCTGCGCTGCTACACCCCAGCCGACCTGGCGCTGCTGCTCACCGGGACAGGCCTACGCCTCGATGCCACGCACCCGCCGCTCGACCCGGACGACTTCAGCTACCTCGCCGTCCTGCGGCCGGCCGACCAGACCTGAGAGCATGCTGGTCAGGCATGCGAGGGCGGCCGGCTTGAGCAGGACGATGCAGTAGGCGGGGGTGGCCTGCCCGTAAGCACGGGAGTCCGGGCTGCGGCTGTTTCCACGTGCCGGCCGACGTCCCGGCGCACGGCAAATCGTCGTTGAGACTCTCGGCGACGAGGACGACATGCCTTTGTTTACTGGTTCATGAACGGCCCGCCAGCCAACATGAAGGGTCGGAAAGACATCTCTGGTAAAGGCTGGTCGGCTGTTTTCGATCGATCACCAGAAGCAATGCGATTCACAGTGGGACACCGACGCCCGCAACGCACTCATGCCGCGCGGAGCGCGTGTTCCGCTGGCTCACCCTTACGGTGAACGCGACGAACGGCGAGTGTCTTGAGGTGCACGAAAGCGCGGAAGGCTTCGCGGAAGCCGTAGCCGAACTGTGCCAGACATCGGGCATCTCGGCACCCGACGTTGCGGCCTTGTCAGCGGTCGAAATGGTGATTTGGCCAGGCTCTGCACACAGCCCGGTCCGGTTTCCATGAGGCACGCCGCGGCTTGCTGTGGCGACGGCGGGTAGAGGATCGCGTCGATGATCGGTCGACGGTGGTGCTTCTCCGGACGGCCGCCGCCGGAGCGGCGACAGGCCGGTGTGCTGAGCAAAGGTCGAGAATCTCCCACTCGGCGTCGGCGGTACCGGAGGGGTAGCGGCGCAGGCGGGCTTCGCAGCCATATGCGCAGCCGGCTCGGGGTCGCTGCCCGGCGGCAGACCGGACAGGCTTCAATGTCAAGGCGGGCTCTTGGGGGCAGCAGGGTGTAGGAACCGTCTGCTTAGTCACGTAGCACAGGACTCGCCAGATAGATCACGAACGGGCTCTACGGTTCCGCTGATTAATTGACGCTGGTCTATCATAAGCCAGCCAGCTCAGCAGTCCCCCAGCTTTGTGGACCGGTTCAGCTCCAACTCCCCCTGACGATCGAAGGACGTGATGGCCACAGGCGGCCGCTCACCGGGGCCGTGCGGCAGCGGGACAGCAGTTCAGATCCATCGAGAGATCGGAGTCCGCCACCTTGGACAGGGAAGACCTTCACATGGTGAAGACCAATTCTGTGCACTCGCGAGGAAGGAGGCACGGCAGAGGCGCCAGGAGTCCAGGGCGCGGGTTCTTGGCGCTCGGGCTGGCGTGGACCATGGCGGTGGGCTCGCTCGGCGCGTTCGCGCGGCCGACTTCGGCGTCCGCCGAGAGCACGCCGGCGTACAAGAACACCTCGCTGCCCTTCAGTGTCCGTGCGGCGGACTTGGTCTCGCGTATGACGCTGGAGGAGAAGTACGACCAGCTCATAGCGATGCAGCCGCATGCGACCTGGCGTCCGAAGCCGAAGGCGATCGACCGGCTGGGCGTGAAATCGTACGGATACTGGGGAGAGGCGAATCACGGGATCTACTTCCCGACCGTCCCCGGCAACGGCAACTACACGCAGTATCCGCAGAGCACCTCGATCGCATCGACGTGGAATCCGGCCATCACCCGGGAGATCGCCGGCGGTATCGCCGACGAGGCCCGCGTGACCTACAACACGTCCTGCCCGCCGGGTGTGGCGAATCCCAACCCCGTCGGTGGCGCCTGTCACGGCTTGACCTATTGGTCGCCGAACCAGAACCTTAACCGCGATCCCCGGTGGGGGCGGGCGGACGAGTCCTATACCGAGGATCCCTTCCTGGCAGGCCAGGTGGCCGGCGCCTTCGTGACAGGTTTGCAGGGCAACACCTGGTCGCGTCCCGACACGATTCCCACCCGGGCGCACGACTACGTTCAGGCGGTCGCCACACCGAAGCATTACCTGGCGAACAACTCCGAGGCGAACCGCGACTTCGGCACGTCGAACTTCACCGAGCGGTCGATGCACGAGTATTTCCTGCCGCCCTTCGCGGCCTCGGCCGGCGAGGCGGGCGCGCGGTCGCTGATGGTGGCCTACAACGCCTTGTCCGAGGTGGAGAACTACACGACGGACTACCCGTCCGCCTCGAGCTACCCGACCCTGTGGAGCCCCCGCGACAATGCCACCTCCGGCGGTACTCCCGGGACGCCGGCTGCGGCGAGCCGGTACGCCATCGAGACCATGCTGCGCAGGTCGTACGGCTTCGACGGTTATGTCGTCTCCGACTGCGATGCGATCACCCGCGTGTACGGAACTGGGACGTCAGGACACTCCTGGCAGCCCGTCCAACTCGGCGGTCAGACGCAGATCAGCAAGACCCTCGGCAACGCCTGGGCGCTCAAGGCCGGCACCGATCTTGACTGCTCGGGCGGTGACTACCCCACTGCGACCGGACTCCCGGCGGCTCAGAGCCAAGGCTTTGTCAGCGAGGCCGACGTCGACATCGCGCTCGTCCGCGCCTTCACCGCGCGGTTCCAGCTGGGCGAGTTCGATCCCGTCGCCTCGGTCCCGTGGAACAGTGAGTCCTACTCCCTGTCGGCGGCCGGCGATCCTGATGTCAAGCTGGCTTCGCCGGCACATCGTGCGATCGCGCACGAATCTGCCCTCGAGGCGCCCGTGCTGCTGAAGAACGCCGGCAGGACGCTCCCGTTCGCGGGCGCGGCGACCGGCAAGACAGTCGCCCTGGGCCACGTGGACTCCCTCAACGGGTTCCAGTCGGGCTCCTACTCCGGGCCCACAGCTGTCAACACCACCTTCGCCCAGGCGTTGGCCGAGCGGACGGGGTCATCCCCCTCGGCCGTGACCGGGGGCTCCAACACGCCGTTCCTGTCCAGCCACCTCGCGGTGTTCCCCGACGTCCTCGACACTGATGGCACCGCGATCACCACCTCTGTGTGCGCCAGCAGCCCCTGTGATCCCGTAGCCGACGCGGCGACCGCCGAATACCAGATCTCACAGGCTGACAATGTCGTGGTGGTCGCCGGTCACCGGAACAACGACGGCGGCGAGGGCACGGACCGCTCCACGGTCGTCATGCCGCGCATGCAGGCCGAGCTGATCCGGGACTCGATCGCCCCGCTCGCCCAGAAGTACGGCAAGAAGATCGTGGTGTGGATCCAGGCCAAGACCATGGTCGACGTCAGCGCCTTCAAGGACCTGCCGAGCGTAGGGGCGATCGTCTGGTCGTCCTTCAACGGCATGTACCAGGGCAAGGCGATGGCCGAGTTGCTGTTCAACGACGCGGTGACGCTCGAGGACGGGCGTACCACGGTGGCCAACTTCTCGGGCAAGCTGCCGCTGACCTGGTACTCCGACGTTGACGCACAACTCGGGCCGGCGGCCGCTCCGGACCGCGCGATCGAAGACTACCGGATGACCAAGGCGGAAGGCGCCAAGTGCGGCCGGACGTACCTCTACTACCAGGTCGGTCCCGCTTGCGCGGCTCCCCACTACGTGTTCGGTCAAGGTCTGTCGTACTCGCCGTTCGTCTACGGCACCCCGAGACTGTCCTCCTCGAAAATCACTCCCAACGATTCGGTGACGGTCTCGGTGCCCGTGTCGAACCGGGTCGCCAACAACCCGGGCAAGGCTGTCGTGGAGGTCTACGCCCGAGCTCCGAAGGGAGCCGATGGGAACCAGCGCCCGCTCAAGCAGCTGAAGGGTTTGGTCAAGAGCGGCCTGATCGCTGGGACTTCCAAGACGGTAAAGGTCACCATTGGCGCCGGTGACCTGTGGTTCTGGGACGACGTGAAGCACAAAAAGGTGTTCCCCACCGGCGACTGGACCATCCTGGCCGGTCCGAGCTCGGCCGACGCGGACCTGAAATCGGTGAGGCTGCGGGTGACCGGACACCGCACGGCCGGCGTCGACGTGGTCTCGGCCCAGCCGGACGCCACCGAGTTGAGCCTGGACACCCCCGACAACCGGATCAACGCCCAACTGTCGGTCACCAAGCACGACATGACGTTCTGGGATCTTTCCGACCGGGCGCTCAAGGCGAAGTACACCTCCTCCAACCCGGCGGTCGCGACGGTCGACGCCAACGGCTCGGTCAAGCCCGTGTCCACCGGCGCCGCCCTGATCACGGCCAAGGCCACCGCCAACGGGGAGAGCAAGTCGACCACCTTCCCGGTCGTGGTGACCTCCGGGGCACCGGACGCCACCGGCTCGGCGTTGCCGAACGCCTACACGTCGCGGGTCGACTTCGGTGACCGGGAAGTTAGGCTCGACCAGGCATCCTTGGGGACAAAGCTGTCCGCGAGCGTGTTTCCGGCCAACCCGACAACGACGTACAGCTACCAGATCGCCCCGATGGATACCAACACCGCCGGAGCGAGCGTCACCTCGGCGGGAGTCCTGACCGCGGCCAGGGCCGGGCACGTACGGGTCACTGTCACCGCAACCAGTGCCGGCGTGCAAACGTCGGAATCCGCTCTGATCACGATCCCACCCAAGTGCCGGTTCGCCGGGGTGGGGCCACCGCTGGCCGGCGACGGCTCGGCCCGCGTGCCTACGAGTTGCGGATCGACCAGGGCGACGGCTTCGGTCAAGCCATCGCCCTGAACATCAGCTGATCTCGCGTCACACGGCCGGCCGCCAACGATCGTCCCGACCAACCGGGTAGCCCGAGGGTGTCAGGTCCTCGGGCTACCCGGCACCGACCCGGCTCGCTCCGTGCACCCTGGTGCCGCGAAACAGCCCAATCGGGAGTCGTCGGCCAGCGCTTTTCGGCAGGGCTCAACCATTCACTATCACCGTTCCGGCGCAGGGTTGCGACGGTCGCTTGTCGATGCAACCCACCGTTCGGTCCGCCCCTGACGACTGCACTGTCGTGATTGTCCTGGCCGTCGTCCTCCCACCCGCACTCATCGCAGATTTCGTAGCTCCCTCGCTCCGACAACGTGGCGTGGCCGCAGCACGGACAGGTGTAAGGAGCATCGCGGACCGCCGCGATCACGTTCTTCAGCGAGACGTAATGGTGTAGCCAATCCGTCCTGCGGCGGGTCAGGTCGTCTTGGACGGGAGCATTCTCCGTCGACTGGTGGGCTACGGCAGGGCTGTCTCGGGAATTTGGATCCGCTTCCATATGGTGGTTTGCCGCCGATAACGCGCGATCCTTGCGGTCGGAGGCTGCTCCAGGTCTCCATGACCCCCGTCGCGTGAGGTTCAGGACGGCGGCCCGCGCCCAGTCTTGGAAACGAAGGCCGAGATCGTGGAGTTGTCGTTCAGGTGCCGTCGACGATCAGCCTTGTGCTATCCGTGTTACGGATACGAAGGGGGGCGATGGCTTGGTATTCCGGCGATTCGTTCCAGGACTTCGCCGCAACGGCGTCGGGAAACTCCACCAAGACAATCTGGCCCGGCTGGCAATCTCCCTCGACGACCTCGACCGCACCGCCTCGGGCGAGGTACCGGCCGCCATAGGGCTCGAGTGTCGCGGCAACTCGCGAGCGGTACTCGGCCAACTCCTCTGCGTCCCCGGTCAACTGCACATTCGCGATCAGATAGGCGGTCACGGTCGCACCGTACTCGACTCGCCACTCCGTAGCGATCACATTTCATCCCAAGATCGACTGGGTAGCCAGGCGGGCGGTCGCTCATCGCGGCCGTGCTGGCCGCGCTGTGTCCGAGCGTGAGTTCGGCGCTGTGGCCAACCGTCACACCCGGCACCGCCGGGCTGATCGCGATCGGATGGATCGGCCGGGCCGCCACGCAGGGCCGACCGCTGCTGTCCGCGGTCGCCACCGACATGCTCATCCAGCGGTTCCCCGCCGATCGGGCGGCGGTGCCGGCCGCCGCGGAGCGTCGTCTCGGCGATCTCACCGAACGGGAGTTGGAGGTGGTCGCGCTGGCCGCCGAGGGCCTGCCCAACGAGCACATCGGGCAGCGGCTCAACCTGGCCACGCTCACCGTGAAGACCCACGTCAACCGGGCCAGGACCAAGCTTGGCGTCCACGATCGTGCCGGTTTGGTGGTGATCGCCTACGGCTCCGGCCCGGTCGATCACCTCCGCGAGCGGATCATGATTCCTATTAAAACGGTAGGCGGTGTAGGTTAGGGCGGCAGCATCCGGTGAGAGGCGCAGCCGATCACCCGCCAACCGCCGCCCGGAGTCCCCATGCGCCTGGAACAGATCGAATACCTCGTCGCCGTCAGCAAGCACGGCTCACTGCGCCGCGCAAGCGAGCACCTGCACGTCTCGCAGCCCGCGCTGAGCGAGGCCATCGCCAAGCTCGAACGCGAGCTCGGCGTCACCCTGCTCGACCGGCGCCGCTCCGGCGCCCGGATCAGCCACGCCGGCAGTGACCTGCTGCAACCCATGGGCGAGGTGCTCGACGCCGTCGCCCGGCTGCGCGCCGCCGCCGGTGACCAGCTCGCCTCGCGGCGGCTGCTGCGCGTCGGGACGGTCAACGCCGGGACGGTCACCCTGCTGCTCCCGGCCCTGCGCTCCTTCCAGACCCAGCATCCCAGCTCGCTCGTCGAGGTCTGCAACCTGCAGCAGGACGACATCTACCGGCGGGTCACCGAGGGCACCCTCGAAGTCGGGCTGGTCAACCTGCTCGACGGCGACGACGTCCCACCCGAGCTCGATCACACCCCGCTGGCGACCGGCCGCCCGGTGGCGGTCATCCCGGCCGGGCACCCGCTCGCCGAACGCGACGAGGTCAGCGCCGACGATCTGCGCGGGGAGCACTTCGTCGCGATGCGCGCCGGATACCTGATGCACCGCTTCGCGCACCGGCTCTTCGGCGACGATCTACCGCTGGAGTGGTACGCCGCGGACGGCGCCGAAATGGGCAAGATCATGGCCGCGCAGGGAATCGGGATCACCCTGCTGCCGGACTACAGCGTGACGGGCGATCCTCTGGAACGGGCCGGGCTCATCGTTGCGCGCCCGCTCACCAGCGACCACACGTCGGTGACCATGGTCGCGGTCCGCCGACGGCAGGCCCGGGTCCCGGCCGTGGTCCAGGACATGATCGGCCAACTCCAGCACGTTCGCCGTAACATACAAAGCCTACGGGTGTGATAGGTTTTTTTGATCGCCGGTAAGGCAAGCGGTATTGGACTTCACCGCCCCCGACCACACATTCTGGTCCCCAGATCATCGATTACTTCCGAAGGGCGTTCCTGATGGGAATCGTTCTGCACTGGTTCCTGCCCACCAACGGCGATTCCCGCACCGACCTCAGCCTAGGCAACGCGGTCGGCGTCGAGGGCAGCCGGGTGACCGGTGACGGCGGCACCGAACGCGCGCCCGGCATCTCCTACATCGGCCAGATCGCCCGCTCCGCCGAGCTGCTCGGCTTCACCGGCGCGCTGACCCCGACCAGTTCCTGGTGCGAGGACGCCTGGGTGATGACCGCTGGGCTGACCCAGGTCACCGAACGGTTCAAGTTCCTGGTCGCGGCCCGTCCCGGCCTGATGTCGCCCACCCTCGCGGCCCACATGGCGGCGACCTACCAGCGGATCTCCGGCAACCGGCTGCTGCTCAACATCGTGACCGGGGGCGACGACGCCGAACAGCGACGATTCGGCGACCACCTGAGCAAGATCGAGCGCTACGCCCGCGCCGGCGAGTTCCTGCACGTCTTCCGCGAGCTGTGGAGCGGGGAGAGCGTCGACTTCAGCGGCGAGCACTACGACATCCGGGACGCCCGGATCATTCCGTCGCGGGTGCGGCCCGACATCTACCTGGGCGGCTCCTCACCGGCCGCGGTCGACGTCGCCGCCGCGTACGCCGATGTCTATCTGACCTGGGGTGAACCACCGGCCGCGGTCGCCGAGAAGCTCGACCAGGTCCGCCGCCGAGCCAAGGAAGCCGGCCGGGAACTGCGGTTCGGCATCCGGCTGCACGTCATCGCCCGCGAGACCGCCGACGAGGCGTGGGAGCAGGCGGACCGGCTGCTCGCCGGGCTCGACGAGGCCGCGATCGAGCGGGCCCAGGCGATCCAGCAGGCGTCCGGGTCCGAGGGCCAGCGCCGGATGACCGCGCTGCACGGCGGGCGCACCGACGCGCTGGTGGTCTCCCCCAACCTGTGGGCCGGCGTCGGGCTGGTCCGCGGTGGCGCCGGGACCGCTCTGGTCGGCAGCCACGAGGAGGTCGCCGACCGGATCGCCGAGTACCACGACCTCGGCATCGACGAGTTCATCCTCTCCGGCTACCCGCACCTGGAAGAGGCCTACCGCGTCGGCGAGGGGGTGATCCCGGCGCTGCGGCGCCGCGGATTGCTGGCCGCGCCGCATTCCGATCCCAGATTCACGGAGGTTTGACCCATGCCCACCGACCCGACGACCGAGCCGCTGCGGTTCGCGTACTGGGTGCCCAACGTCAGCGGCGGGCTCGTCACCAGCACGATCGAGCAGCGCACCGACTGGTCCTACGACTACAACCTGAAGCTCGCCCGGCTCGCCGAGCAGGCCGGTTTCGAGTACGCGCTCAGCCAGGTCCGCTACACCGCCAGCTACGGCGCCGAGTTCCAGCACGAGTCGACCAGCTTCAGCCTGGCCCTGCTGCTGGGCACCGAACGGCTCAAGCTGATCGCCGCCGTGCACCCCGGACTGTGGCATCCGGCAGTGCTGGCCAAGTGGGTCGCCACCGCCGATCACCTGTCGAAGGGCCGGGTCGCGGTCAACGTCGTCTCCGGCTGGTTCGCCGACGAGTTCCGGCAGCTCGGCGAGCCGTGGCTGGAGCACGACGAGCGCTACCGCCGTACCGCCGAATTCATCACCGCGCTCAAGCGGATCTGGACCGAGGACGAGGCGAACCTGGCCGGCGACTTCTACCGGATCCGCGACTTCAGCCTCAAGCCCAAGCCGCTGTCCTGGCCGGGGCGCCCGCACCCGGAGATTTTCCAGGGCGGAAACTCCAGCGCCGCGCGCCGCAACGGCGGACAGCTCTCCGACTGGTATTTCTCCAACGGCAAGGACTTCGACGGCGTACGGGAACAGCTGACCGACCTGGCGAAGCACGCGGCCGCCGTGGGCCGCGCCGACGGGCCCCGATTCGGTCTCAACGGTTTCGTGATCGTCCGCGACACCGAGAAGGAGGCCAAGGAACAGCTGCGCGAGATCATCGCCAACGCGCACGTCGAGGCCGTCGAGGGCTTCGGTTCCGCGGTCAAGCAGGCCGGCCAGTCGACCGGCGACAAGAAGGGCATGTGGGCGGACTCCTCCTTCGAGGACCTGGTGCAGTACAACGACGGATTCCGGACCCAATTGATCGGTACGCCCGAACAGGTCGCCACCCGCATCGTGGAATACCGCAAGATCGGCGTGGACCTGATCCTGGCCGGCTTCCTGCATTACCACGAGGAGGTCGAGCGGTTCGGCCGCGACGTACTCCCGATCGTCCGCGAGCTGGAGGTGGCAGCCGGCCTCGACCCCTCCGCGCTGCCCGACCCGGTTCCGGGGCGGCAACGAGCTCCTCAACGACGTCCGCCATCCCACCACGGGCAGGTGTAGCCATGTCAGCTTCCGAATTCCGCCGCGCCATGGGCCATTTCGCCACCGGCGTCACCGTGATCACCTCGGTCGACGCCGCTGGCGAGCCGGTCGGCACGACCGCCAGCGCGGTCAGCTCGCTGTCGCTGGACCCGCCGCTGGTCCTGGTCTGCTTCGACCGCGCCAGCCAGACCCTGGAGGCGATCCGCGGGCACGGCGCGTTCGTGGTCAACGTGCTCGCCGCCCCGCAGCGCCACCTGTCGGCTGCCTTCGCCCGGCGCGGATCCGCCACCGCGTGGGACGGCGTCGGCCACCGGCCCGGCACGACCGGCAGCCCGCGCCTGCACGACGTACTCGCCTCGCTGGAGTGCACCGTGGAGCACCGGCTGCCCGGTGGCGACCACGAGATCGTCGTCGGCCGCGTCGGCGAGGTGGAGGTGACCGAGACCGGCGCCACGCCGCTGCTGTATTGGCGCGGCGCGTACGCGGAGATCGACCAACAGAATGCGGCCTAGCGGAAGGGACCGTCAGTGACCATCATCGAGAGTTCCAGCCCGGTACGGATCGCCGAGCAGCTGCGCGACGAGTTCCGCGCCGGCGCGGCGGAACGGGACCGCAACCGCCAGTTCCCCTACGAGCAGTGCGCCGCGTTCCGCGACTCCGGGCTGCTCGGGCTGATGGTCCCGCGGGAGCACGGCGGCCACGGCGGTTCCTTCGTCGAGCTGACGAAGGTCGTCATCGCGATCTCCGCGGGCGATTCCAACATCGGCCAGATGTACCAGCTGCACACCGGTGGCATCCGGCTGCTTCAGGAGTTCGCCTCACCGGCCGTACAGGCGAAGTGGTTGCCCCGATTCACCCGCGAGCTGTGGATCACGAACGCCTACTCCGAGGTGGGCACGAAGAGCGTCAACGACTTCAACACCACGGTGACCCCCGACGGTGACGGCTGGCGGCTCAACGGGCGCAAGTTCTACTGCACCGGCAGCCTGGCCGGCGACATCACGTTCGGGCCGTGCCGGGTGGCCGGCTCCGACGAGGTGCGGGTGTTCTTCGCGCGTACCGACGCCGAGGGCGTGACGATCCACGACGACTGGAGCGGGTTCGGCCAGCGGACCACGGCCAGCGGCACGACCGAGTTCGACAACGTCTGGGTCCCCGGCGAGCTGTGCTTCGGCAGCCCGGACAGCGCGGGCGGTGGCGGCGGCGCGATCACCTCGCTGAACTACCAGGTGGTGCACACCGGTGTGTTCGTCGGTATCGCCCGCAACGCGCTCGACGACGCCGTCGAGTTCGTCCGGACGAAATCCCGGCTGTGGTACGAGAGCAGCGCCGACCGTGCCACCGACGACCTCTACACCCAACTGCGGGTCGGCGAGATGAAGACCGCCGTCGACGCGGCCGAGCTGCTGGCGCTGCGCGCGGCCGAACTGTGCGACCGGGCCGTCGACAATCCGGGCGACGAACGGATCCGCGGCGAGGCGTCGGTCGTCACCGGCCAGGCGCGGGAGGCGGCCGCGTCGGCGGCGATGTACGCGGGCTCCACGCTGTTCAAGGTCTGCGGCGCCGGCAGCGTCCTGGAGAAGTACGGGCTCGACCGGCACTGGCGCAACGCCCGCACGCTGTCGCTGCACAACCCGCTCGACTTCAAGTCGATGCACGCCGGCGACTACCTGCTCAACGACCGTCTGCCCCCGGTCGACTCGTACAACTGAGTGACCGTCGTTACCGCCTCGATGATCTTGGGTAACCGGGGTTGACCCGTTGCCCGGCTCCAGGGCAGCGATGACCCTTGGAGGCATACGCTGCCAGCGATCCGCGACCTTCGTACCGGCGTCCGGCGACGAAGCCGGTCAGCAGCCCGACGCCTCAAGCAGGCCGCGGTGCCGGCGGCGGAAGCCGTCCTGGCCGCCACCGCGGCCTGGCTCATCGCCGCCAACCTCATCGGTCATCCGGCGCCGGTGTTCGCGCCGTCAGCTGCCCTGGTGGCGCTCGCCGAGTCCCGCGGGCGCAGGCTTCGGCAAAGTATCGAGATCGTGCTCGGCGTCGCGGCCGGCGTCCTGGTCGCCGACCTCGCCATGCAGGTCCTCGGGCCGGGCGCGGTCACGATCGCCGTGGTGCTGCTGCTGACCGTCGGTCCGATGATCGCCTTCGGCGCGAGCACCACCCTGATCGTGCAGGCCGCGATTTCGGCGATCTACCTGATCGCCGTGGCCGAGCCCCGCACCGACGTCATGCAATGGCGCTGCGTCGACGCGCTCGTGGGTGGCGCGCTCGCCCTCACGGTCAGCCAGCTCGCCGTCGCCCGCAACCCCCTCGCCCCACTCGTGGGCGAGGCCCGCCGAACCTTCACCGACCTCGCCGCTCTGATCGACACCGTCGACCAAGCACTGCGCGACCGCGACCACACCGCAGCGGACGACGCCCTGCGCCGGGCCCGCCAAGCCCACGCCCGGGTGGAGCGGCTGCAGGCCGCTGTGCTGGCGACCGGCGAAACCCTCAAACTGCGGGTGCGCCGGCGACGGAACCTGAACCAGGTGCGCCAGGTGCAGGCGACCGCCGTCGAACTGGACCGCGTCGTGGACAACATCTGGGTCCTGGCCCGCAACGCCGTCACCCTCACCCGCCTCGACGTACCGACACCCCCGGAACTCAGCCACGCCCTCACCGCGCTCGGCGACGCGATCCGCGCCGCGGGTGAATCGCTGGCCACCGACCTCACCGGAACCGAGGATCCTCAACAGCACGCCGGCCGCGCCGACCACACCGCGCTGGAGGCCGTACGGATCGCCGCCAAACTTCTCGAGGCCCAGCCCGCCCTACCCCTGACCATGATCATCGGCCAGATCCGGGCCACCGCCATCGACCTGCTCCGCGGCGTCGGCCACGACGACGACATCCTCAGCCGAGTCGACGAAGCCGTCGGACTGACCACACCACAACTCGGTCAGCCGGGCCCCGGATGGAACGCCGCGGCGTCGAACAGTCATCGGCCTCCCCCACCGCGGGCGGCCGAAGGAGAGGCCTCGGCTTGATCACCCTCTCGCCGACGGAAGGCAAGCAGGTCAGCCACACCGGGCAGCCGGTGCAGCGGCGCCAGCATCCCGGCCAGGGCTTCGTCCGGGTGGGCCGGGGATCCGGCGCTTGTCCACCATTTTCAACCTGGCAACGGGCCCGAAGGCGCCGGGCCGCTGAACACGGGCCGGCCTGGCGGGCCCTGGCGGAGTTCCAGCGCCTCCGGCTGCTGATGGCAGACCAACGCCGGTGGGCGTGCGACCCGCGGTCGCACGCCCACCGGCGCGTTGGGGGTTTCGGGTTGTCAGGAGGTGTAGATGTACTTCACGCCGGCGACGGGCGTGAGCCAGCGGTGGGTGACGACCCACGCGGTGGGCGCGTTCATCTCGGCGATGTAGATACGGTCGCCGGAGACCTGCTCGACCCAGGCGGCGTGCCCGTACGGAGCGGAGGCACCGTTCTGGCCGGGCTGGAAGATCACGATGCTGTCCACACGAGGTGTGCTGCCGACGGACCAGCCGCTGGCGGCCGCGCCGGTGGCCAACAGGCGGGCGTCGCCGATCGCCTTCGGGTAGACGCCGGTCGCGTCGTGGAAGCGGTTGAGCGCGTAGTAGACGCAGGAGCCGCCGACGCCTTCGTTGTAGTCCATGGTCGCGCCGCGGGTGACAGCCGGCGCGGTGGCGGGCGTGGTGTTGGCGGGCGTGCCCGGGGCGGTACCGGGTGTGGTGGCGGGGATCGTCGACGTCATGTCGGGCTGGCCCGGTGTGGTGGTCGGGCAGGTCATCCCGCCCCGGGTGAACCGCCCGGTGCCGCGGGCATCGGTGTAGTCGTCGTTGTCGTAGCCCGTGACCGGTGCCGTGTTGTGGTGCCACCCGTTGTGGGAACGAGGCGCTCGCCCTGGCGAACGCGGCGTGGTCTGCGAGCAGTCCGACGTCTGTCGCGGTGAGCAGTCGCCGTACATGCCACTGCCACGAACTCCGCACTCGGTGGTCGTGGTGCCGTCGACGAGCGTCGGGTTACCGGGATCGGCGACGCTGTGTGACCCGCTACGCCACGCACCGTCGAAGGGGTAATCGCTGGCGCCGGTGCCGGCCGCCTGGGCGGGAACGGCGAGGGCGACGACTGCACCAGCGGCGAGGGCTCCGACCGTGAACACGCGGGCCAGCTGGCGGCGGCGGGCGGTGTAGGCGGTCTCGGTCACGTCGTTGTGCGTGTGCGTCATGCGGCGGTTCTCCTGTCGTCGGCCGGATCGGGACGATCCGTGCTGGCCAGATCAGGTTGTCGTCGCCGGATGGCAGGTTCCGGTCTCCGATTGGTGCAACCGGGTTGCACTGGTCGGCTGGTCGGGCTCATCCGAAGGGCCAGCGCCGGTCGACCGGATCGGCGCAACGCAGCCGTCTCGGTCGCGAAGCACGCCGGGACGCAGGGCCAATGGGTGCTCCGCTTCCCTGCCGGGCGGCGCCGACGCAGCACTGCCCGGCCACGGGGATCACGAGCTGAGCGGCCCCCGTGGGTGAGGCGTCCGTTCGCGTGCGCAGTAGTCAGCCGTGACGATCCCGTGGCCGTGACCAGGGTGGTTCGCCGTACGCATGCCGGCGCGTTCGTGGAACTCGGTGGCGCCGGGCGGCAGTGCGGTGACGGCGACTCCGGTTTCGCCCAGTTCCTGCCGCGGGGACCGGGTGAAGGAGTGGACGAAGGCCCGGTGGGGGCCGTAGATGGTTTCGTACGGCGTCGGGGTCCTTACCGTTTTCAGGCGGCGCGGTCGGCGCCGTCGTCGCTGGTGCTGGTGTTGAACAGCGGCGCGAGGGCAAGGGCTGCCGCGCCTGTCGCGATGGTGTCGGCGCGGTCGGCGGCGAGGCCGACGATGACGCGTTGCCAGTCCGGTTCGGGCAGCAGCGCGTTGACGGTGGTCGCCACCTCTTGCATGTACTGCTCTGCGGCGGCGAGCACCACCGGGCCGCCGAGGACGATGTGATCGATGTCGAGCAGGTGAACCAGGTTGGCGGTGGCGATCCCCACCAGGTGCGCCGCGCGGACCGGGTTGCCGGTGTCGAGGGCGGCTCGGCACAGTGCTTCGAGGCAGCCGCGGTTGCCGCACCGGCAGGGTGGCCCGTTCAGGTCGATGACCTGGTGTCCGAACTCGCCCGCATTGGTTCGTCGTCCCCGGTAGACCCGGCCGCCGAGGACCAGGCCGGCTCCGATTCCTTGACCGTGGTAGAGGTACGCGAAGTTGACCGGGGTGTCCGGGCTGGACAGGGTTTGGCCGATCGCGGCGGCGTTGGTGTCCTTGTCCACGGTGACCGGCGCGCCAAGCCGATCGGCTGCCTCGGCGCCCAAGGGGAAGCCGTCCCAGTCGGGCAGCCCGGTCACCCGGTGCAGGACGCCGGTGGTGTGGTCGAGTGGTCCGGGGCAGGCGATTCCCACACCGACGAGACGGCTGGCATCGGCGATGTCGGTGAGGACGGCACGTACCGCGTCGGCCACCCGGTCGAGGGTGGCGGACGGGTCGGCGGTCATGCCCTGCGGCACGTGCCGGCGCGTCACCTTCTGCGCGGTCAGGTCGGTGAGCACGACTGTCGTGTCGTCACGGTCGAGGTGCACGCCGACGGCATAGCGGGCGGTGGGATCGAGCCGGAGCAAGGTCCGCGGCTTTCCGCCGGTGGAGCCGATGCGGCCGGCCTCGGTGACCAGTCCGTCGGCCACCAGCCGATTCACGATCTTGGTAATGGCCTGCGCTGTGAGACCGCTCTGCGCCGCCAGCTCGACTCGGCTGATGGCGCCGCCGCGGCGCACCAGGTCGAGGACCAGGGCGCTGTTGTGGTCACGGACTTGGGGCAGGTTCGCCCCCGCGGCGCGTCGTGCGGGACTGGGCATGCGGCCATTCTCTCGCTTCTCTTGCCATAAGTAAACGCTGTTGATTAACTGGGTTCATGAACGAGCCGCTACGGGTCGGTCTGATCGGTTACGGTCTGGCCGGCTCAATGTTTCACGCCCCCTTCATCAGCACGACCGCCGGCCTGCGACTGAGCGCGGTGGTCACGGCGCAGCCGCAACGGCAGGACCTCGTCCGTCGCGACCACCCCGGCGCCGCAGTGCTGGAGCGGGTGGAAGATCTCTGGGCCCGCGCCGAGGATCTCGACCTCGTCGTGGTCGCCACCCCCAACCGCAGCCATGTTCCGCTGGCCACGTCCGCCATCGAGGCAGGACTGCCCGTCGTGGTGGACAAGCCTCTGGCGGCCACCGCCGCCGAAGGAGCCGAGCTGGCCCGGCTCGCCGCCGAACGCGGCGTGCCGCTGACGGTCTTCCAGAACCGGAGATGGGACAGCGACTTCCGTACCGCCCGCCGGCTGGTGGCCGACGGCCGGCTCGGGGACCTGCTGCGCTTCGAGTCCCGCTACGAACGGTGGCGGCCGGAGCTCAAGGCGGGATGGCGCGAATACGACGACCCGGCCGAGGCCGGCGGTCTGCTGTACGACCTTGGCAGTCACCTGGTCGACCAGGCGCTCCAGCTGCTCGGACCGGCCACGCAGGTCTATGCGGAACTCGACCGGCGGCGGCCCGGGGCACGCGTGGACGACGACGTGTTCGTGGCATTGCACCACGCCGGAGGTGCCCGCTCGCACCTGTGGATGAGCGCCGTCGCCGCCGAGCCGGGACCACGGCTGCGACTGCTGGGCACCCAGGGCGCCTTCGTGATCCATGGCATGGACGGCCAGGAGGAAGTTCTGCGCTCCGGTGGGCTGCCTACCGGACAGGACTGGGGTCGGGAACCCGCCGAACAGTGGGGCCAGCTGATCGTCGACGGCCACAGCGAGCCAGTGCCCAGCGAGCCCGGCGCGTACCCGGATTTCTACACGGGCGTCGTCGCGATGCTGCGCCACAATGCCCCGCCCCCGGTCGATCCCGCCGAGGCGATCGCCGCACTCACCGTCCTGGAGGCCGCACGTCGCTCGGCCACCGAACAGCGCGTCGTCACCCTCGGAGACGCCCGATGACACCAGTCGAGCAGTCAGCGCAGACCGACCTGATCGCCCGGCTCGAAGCCGAAGAGCGCGAACTGGTCCTCACCCGCTTCGACCACGACGACGCCTGGCATCTCGGTCAACTCCTGGTCGGCCTGGCCCGCGAGCGGCGTGCCCCGGTGACCATTGACATCCGCCGCGGCAACCACCAGCTGTTCCACTACGCGCTGCCCGGCACCTCCGCCGACAACGACGCCTGGATCGAGCGCAAGAGCAACGTCGTCGCCCGGTTCGGCAACAGCTCCTACCTCGTCGGCGTCAAAGCCAGAATGACCGGCCGAACACTGCAGGACCGGGGAATGGACCCCCTCCACCACGCCGATCACGGCGGATCGTTCCCGATCACCATCGCCGGGACGGGCGCCGTTGGCGCCGTGACCGTGTCCGGGCTGCCGCAGGCCGACGACCACGCACTCGTCGTCGAGGCGCTACGCCGCTTCGCCGCACGGTGACCGGACAACCGGAACAGGCGTCCCCGTAAAGCGGGAACCTCGACCGATCGGTCAGCGTATCCGCCGCCAGCGGTCGCGAGCATCCGACTGGTGGCCGGAGTGATGCTCCGACCACCAGTCTGTCGGCGGCTGATGGAGGGCGCCCCGCAAGCCGTCGCAGCGGGCGATCAGCACGTCCGCCGGCGCTGGAGGAACTCGCCAAGACCGTCCGCGCCGAACGCCAGCTCCGTGCCGGGGCCGAGCAGCGCGCCCAGGCCCGCTGGGCTGGCGCGGAGGTGCTGCACGCGCCCGGGTCTGGCCGGGATACCACCCGACGTACTACGGCGCGTTCGTCCGCGACCCGGACGGCAACACCGTCGAGGCGGTCTGCCACGGCCCGGAATAGGGCTGCCGGCAGGAAACGTGTCACCAGAAACGCATCTGTTACGGTCGATACACTGGAACGGCCATCCGTGACCGACGCTGCGTCGAAGCGTGCTCGACGGGGAGGAGCCGGATGAGTGCACTGTTCAACGCCCTGCGCGAACGGGTCGAGGTCAATGCCCGGCACGCGGTCGAGACGTTCACTAACGAGGTCGACGAGTACCAGACCATGCGGCCGGGCTCCGACGAGCGCATCGGGATGTATGACTTCGCGGTCTTCATCCGGCGCCGCTCACTCGACCTTGCCGCGGCCGAGCTGCCACTGAGCAAGGCCGACCTGGCCGGCATCGCCACGGTGGGCCGGCAGCGGGCCGAGATCGGCCTTTCCCTGCCGTCGCAGCAGCAGGTGCTCGGTCTGCACACCGCGGTGATGGTGCGCGAGGTGCACGAGCTGGCCCGCCCCGAGGACGTCACCGACCTGCTGCGCATCGTCGGGTGGCTCGGCACCCAGGGCGTTCCAGCGCGTAGCGCCTACCTGCGCGGTTACACCCGGGGCGTGGGCGCCGCACGGATGCTGTCGACGCGGCTGGAGATCCTGGCCAGGGCGCTGCTCGCCGACGAGCCGGTCGAGCCGTTCGTCGCCGACCTGCGCCTTGCCGGGCAGTACCATCTCACGGTCCTGAAAACGACGCGGCCGGTGAGCGCGGAGGCGCAGGCCGAGGTGGTCGCCGCGTTCGCCGCCGACCGGATCCCGGTGACCTGGCTCGCCGCCGACGAGGTTGTCGTGCTCACCCCCGGCCACAATCCGTACACGAAGATCCTCCAGCGGGTACGGACCGCAGCGGCGCTGATCGGGCAGCCCTGCGGCATCGGCGCGGCGCAGGGCCCGCCGGGCGGGCTGGCCGAGGCGCTCGCCTGGGCCCGGGAGGCGAGCCGGGTGGCGCCGCCGCAGGAGCGTCCGGACCGCCTGCCCGGCATCACCGACCTGTTCGTGGAGATGGCGGTCGCGCGTGCCCCGGCGGTCGACGGCTGGCTGCGCAGCTACGCCAGGGCGCTCACTACCGGCCCGGACCTGGTGGCGACGCTGTACGCCTACTACGCCCACGACATGAACCGCACGAGCACCGCCACCGCGCTGCACATCCACCCCCGCACGTTGGACTACCGACTGCGCCGCGTGGGCGAGGTCACCGGCATCGACCCCAGCTCGACCGCCGGCGTGCGGCTGTTGAGTGCGACGGTAGCGCGGACGCTCGCCGTGGACCACTACGCGGGTTGACAAACGTCACTGAGGAAATGCGCACGGCTGACGAAGACGCGCGCCCTTCGGCGCCGACAGACTCCCGGCAGGACGAAGGGAGCAGATGTGCGACGAAGACTGGTACGCGGCCTGATCGCCACGCTGTTGGCGGTCGGGGTCGCGGTGCCCAGCAGCGTTCAGCCGGCCCGAGCGCAGGACGTCAGCGGCTCGGTCATCAGTCTGGTGTTCACCGCCCTGAGGATCGCCCGTGGGGGTCTGACCCAGGCTGAGGTCGAGGCGCTGGTCCAACAGGTGGTCGGCCTGGTCGGGCAGGCCCGGAACGAGGTCATCAGCCACATCGACGGGCACGTCGCCGCCCGGGCGCTGGGCGAGATGGACGGATTCGCCATCGAGTACGCCAACTATGAGCAGTTCCGCCACGACCAACGGTGGGTGCGGAACCTCACCAGCAGGATCATCACCTCCGCCTCGGTCGACAAGAGAGAGCTGGACGCCACCCAGGACGAAAAGGCCGCCGACGCCATCGGTCACGCCCTCAACGTCAAGTACGCGATGGCGGAGGTGGCCGCCGGAGACGCCGGGTACACCCCGGAGTCCAGAAGCCTGCTCCGCCAGCGGTACATCCAGGCCAACGAGAAGATCGTGGAGAAGCTGGAGCCGCAGTGCGAGCCGACCTGGACCGAGAACGACGCCTACTGGTACTCGAAGACCTGGCTGTGCAAGGCGGCCAATGGTGAGACGGCGACGGCCACGGAAACTCTCAACAAGGTGACCGGCGAATGGACACGTCCGCAGGTCAATGTGGATGACCTCAAGGTCGCCGCCGCGGTCAACTCCAGCTGGAAAGTAGCCAAGGAAACCCTGCCCACGTTGAAGCAGCCATAGGAGTCCCAGTGCGAGCACGACTGTTGAACAGCCTGGCCGCCGCCGGCCTGGCGGTGTCGATCGCGGTGGCCGGCACCAGTGTGCCGGCCCAGGCCGCCGCGACCACCAGCGAGACCAGGCCCCCGACCGAAACCGCCGCCGCTCAGGCGTTCGCCATCGACTGGGTCAGCTTGGGCATCAACGTGGCTGGCTACCTGCTCGGGGGCGGAGGCGGGGGCGGGGGCGGCGACCTCGACGCCGCGATCCGCGAGATCAAGGCGGCTATCGCGCAGAACAGAACCGAGATCATCGCGCAGATCGACGCCATCGCCGCCGCCGAGGTGGAAGGCTGCCTCGAAGCCCACACCATCGAGTTCCTCAACATCGACTTCATGGACGAGTACACACTGCGGGCGTGGGCTCAGAACGCCACGAGCTGCGCCACCCAGGCCAGCGCGTTCGCGAACGCGGTGCAGAGCCCCCAGGCGGTCGACAAGATCGGCTTCGTTATCGGTCCGATCTTCGCCATCGTTCTCGCGGCCCGTGCCCAGGCCGGCTTCGTCAACGGCACCGACCTCGTCCTTCGGAGCGAGATCCGCGCCTACGAAGCGGTCGTCGCCAAGCTCACCCCGACCGACTGCGTGAAGATGCGCGCCCGCGATCCCGGCTACCCGGTCGACAAGTGGTGGGAGTGCACCGCCTACAACGGTGACAAGGGCAGTTCCGACTGGGTCACCGGCAACCTGCGCGAACCTGACCGCACCGAGGCTGAGGACCGCGCTACCAGGAACACCAGCCGCCCCACCGCCAAATCCGCCCTGCCTCAGCTCCGCGCCCTGGGAGTCTGATCCACCACCACCGGGCCGCACGGCCGTCCACCGGCCCGTGCGGCCCTAGCACGTCCCGCCAGCTCCTCACCGCCTTCGTCCTTGCCACTCCGCCAGATGTCACGGCACCCTGTCTCCGGGCTGTGAGCGAGAGTTTGCAACCTCCACTCATGCCGCTGACCCGCTTGCGACCTTGCGTCGTGGCGGAGCTACGAGGTTGAGCTGGTTTCGCCGACCGCGACTGCCGCGCGTACGGCGCGAGCGGCTCGTGATCGGCTGTGTCGGGGACGCTCAATCGCCCTGGTCGACAAACTGATCAGTTCCGTTGTAGAACGCCACGCTCAGGATGGTCCGACGTAGACGGAGTTGATCGGAGTGAAGTTAAGGACCCACGCGGTGTCCTGGGGATAGGCCGCGCCGCAACCGGCGCCGTTGTAGCCTGTGCAGACCTTGAAGATCCAGTTGTCCGTCTGGTTGTTGTAGATGACGTGGTCGTTGTAGACGTTGCTCAGATTGTGCGCACCGCTGCTGGACCACTTCGCCAGGATGCCCGAGTCGTAGCTGGTCGTATTGTAAAGGCAAACGTACCCGGACGGGCATCCCGCGCGGGTTTCATTGCTTGCGAGCGCCGGATTTGCGGACGTTACGACCGCACCGGCGACAATTCCTGTCCCGGCAAGGCCGGCGGCCAGCTTCTTGATAAAGCGCATCTGTCTTTCCAACCTTCCTCATGCCGAGTGAAAGGCCCCCGCGTGACGGCGCTTCCCAAACAATAATCACATCGGATAAGTGTGACTTTTGTGGCCGGATCTGGAGGCCGAATGGTGGATCATGCGTTCGTCAATTGGCTATGCTAGCACGTTGATACTTTCCGTTGCTGCCGATAGGGGCCGCAGGGTTACCGGATGTGTCCTGATAGATCAGGCGGACTGCGGAGGCAGAAAGACTGACGTCTGTCGGCGGGGCCGGGGCACCGCGCAAAATCGTCTTGACTATTCAGTAAGCACGGCCGTTTCAACATCGTCCGGTGCGGCCGAGGATGGGAAATGGCCTGGTCATGTCGAGATTGTCCCGGTGGGTGGCCTCGGTGATGCGGCGATTGCCACGGCAGGGTCACGCCGCATTCCGGTCGGCCCGAGCTGCGTCAGCGCCTGCAACTGATCCGGTTGACCCCCGAGCAGCGTCAAGCCGCCGAGGAACAGATACGCCCAACCGTCAACCCCCGAACGACTTACGAGCTGAAGCACTTAGCCGATCGGATGAGGACGGATCCAGCCGCCGGTCCATGCGTCCGCATCAGCCGCGGACAAGGCGCGCCCAGCCCGCGGGGTCCGGCACTGCGCGTGAACGGAGTCGGGCAAGATGCTGGGCCACCGAGTCAATCTCTCAGCAAGTCCCTTTCGTACAAATGATCAAAAATGATCTTGTCGACGGGTGAGACCCTCTCCCGGTCACGCATGGTCAGCCAGATGATTTCGGCGATCTCGTTCGAGGCAGTCAGCTCGCCGGTGTAGCCGGCCGTGTAGCACGTCATTCGGACGGTGACGCCGGCGGAATGGCCGTGTGCCTGGGCCTCGAAGGCTCCCAAATGCACAACGCTCGAGGCATCGATCTGGACCGACAGCTCTTCATGGATCTCGCGGACCAGCGTTTCCAGGTCAGATTCGCCGGCCTCACGCTTGCCGCCCGGAAGGTAATAGACGTCCTTACCGGTAGACCTGGTGCTCAGCACTCGCCGGTCCTTCAGGTGGATCCACGCGATCTTGTCAATCAACGTTGATCGGCTCTGGTCGGTCACCGCCGACACGCTACTACCGGGAATGCCGGCGGCGGGAGCCGGCCCCTCCTCCTTCGACCACTCGCCGGCCGATCCGATGCGCCTCCTCCAGCAACCGTTCACCCCAGCGATCACGGAGCCCAGCGAGCCGGGAGGCAATCGGGGGATTCGGTGCATGGATCGGCTCCCATCGGCGGTTCGGTACGCCCCACAAGGCAGCACCCACATCGATGGAAATCATTCCGGATCGTTGGTCCAGCTCCACCGTCCCGCACCAGGTGGGCGCGGGACGGCGATTGCTCGTCCGGAGCAGCGCCCGGCCGGCCGTGCACGCTGTGGATCGCGTCCAGCAGGGGCGCGCCGACGCCCTAGGATTGGTAGACGGTGCCGAGCTGGCTTTGCTCACGCATCGATTTCAGCGCGCGGCTCCACGCAACGAGCTGGTCGAGCATCGTGTTCAGGGCCGGCTCGTGGTGGGTGCCCGGCTGGAACTTGCTGAAGTTCTCGAAGTCGGTGAACAGGGAGAGCGCCACCTGGGCGCGTACGGTCGCCAGCTGCAGCTCGGCCGCGACCAAGCGCAGCTGCTCCACCGCGCGGGCGCCGCCCGCCGAGCCGTACCCGACGAAACCGGCCGCCTTGTTGTTCCACTCCGCGTAGAGGTAGTCCAGGGCGTTCTTCAGGGCGCCGGACGGGGCGTGGTTGTACTCCGCGGTGACGAAGACGTACCCGTCGAACTCGGCGATCTTGGCCGCCCACCGTTTCGTGTGCTCCTTGCCGTACTGCCCCATCGACGGTGGTACGGGCTCGTCGAGCAGCGGCAGGTTGTACTCGGCGATGTCGATCAGCTCGAATTGCACGTCGTTGCGCTTGCTGGCGAGCTGGTACACCCACCGCGCCACCGCTTCGCCGTTGCGGCCCGGCCGGGTGCTGCCCAGCACGATAGCAATCTTCATTTCTCCCCCGCGTGTCCCTCGTGAGTGGTGCGTATACCGCCTCAAAGCCTCTCACTACGGACATGGGGGCGCGGCCTTTCAGAGCGATTGCCGCCTACGGGACAGCCGCTGAGCGCGGCACGCGCACGGCAGCCTTCAGCCGCGCCCGCTCTCACCGGCGTTTGGACGGAGCCTGGACCGACAAGCCCGATACCGGTCGCCTTTGGCCAGGCTCGTCGGCTCGTTGCGCCATCCCGCCACGGGACTCCGGTGCGTTTCACGCATTATCCGGTTCGGCATACACGGAGAGTAATCGGCGACTCGGTAATACGGAGGTCGTCCGCGGCGACAGCCTCCAAGGCCCGAACAGTACCCGCGGCGGGGCGCTCAGGGACCGGTCGGACCCCCGGTCGTCCCGCCGGCTCACCCGGCGAGGATCTGCACCGGGGTGCCAGCGCCGGGATGGCCGAACAGCTCCGCGGCGCTGGCGCCACGGGCGAACAATTCGTAGCAGGCGCGGTGCCGGCCGTCGCCCGTCGGCCAGCCGGAGCTACCGGGCGCGAAGGACATCTGCCCGTCGGGCACCGCGAAGACGCCGTCGCTGACCACCGCGACGACCTGCCGACCACCGATGTCGACCCGGACCCGCGCACCCACGTCGGCCGGCGCGTCGTACCAGCTGGTCTTGAGGTTGCCGTAGCCGTCGACGTAGACGACCGACCGTGGCGGAGGTGCCGCCACGGTCACTTCCGGTCCCAGCAGCGAGGCGTCGCCCCGGGCCAGGGCGGCGACGGCGCCGGGGAACACATCGCGCGAGCGGAACTGCGAACCGGCATCCGGGACCCGCACCGCGCGCAGCGGCAACCCGGCCTCGGCGAGGAAAGACATGCTGGCTCCGGCGGCGACGCCGACGACCAGGACACCCGTCCGGAGCCGGCATGCCACCAGCCGCTCCCCGGCGTTGCCGGCCCGCGGCGCATCGCTGTCCTGACGAGGCGCCACGTTGGCGTAGATCACCCGGTCCGCGGGTCCCTCCCCGAACGCCAGCTGAGCCACGCAGAATCCGGCGCTGACGGTGTCGAACGGGGGCACCGGGATGGCGGTCACGTCCGCCTCGGGCAGCAGTAGCGCCAGCCGTTGACGTACCTCGGCGAAGGCCAGATCACCGGTGCCGTAGTCGGCGACGATGGTAAGCAGCACGTGGCACCTCCGGGTCGACGGACGGCATGAGGCATGCCGCCCATCCATCCTGACCGAAGCCCGGCACCGGGGCCGAGAATCCAGCACTCCCGCAGACGGGCCAGATCGGTGGGCTCACGCGGGGCGGTCAGCCCCGAGCCGGGCGGCCTTTCGGAAAGGCGTACCGCAGCACTCCGTCTGCCAGCCGGCATCCGCACGTTGAGCTGCATCGCTCAAGCCCGCCAGACGTCACCGTCGGCAGCGACGACGCCACCTCGGACGGCCGGATCGCGGCAGACCAGGGCGTTGGCCGGTTGGCGTCACTGATTCTGAGCGAACCGATCCTGGCCTTCCCTGCAACAGGAGATGATTTGCCACGAACGCAGAGTCCTACCACCAGTCACCACGGGCGAAGGGGATGCATGTTCCGGCAAGCGGACTCAGGATCAAGCCGCCGATCGGCCACAGGCTCCCGTCGGACTTGGTTGTTCGGCTTTCTGGGATCGCTGCCCCAGATTCTCCTTGCGATGCTGCTACTCCTACAGGGCCAGGGCTTGTCTGGCAGCGACGCGAAGATGCAGTCGCAACTCGGGCTGTTCGCCGCCGCCGTGTTCCTCTTCTGGTCCCTGGCCGGGTGCGGCCTACTGGCTCTTTCGGGCCGCGCGAGGGCGCTGGCCGCAGCTCTCGCGCGGGGAGCAATGGCCGGATTCGTGTTAGCGGTCGTCGTCGCTCTCGCAGCTTGATCACCTTCCGTAGATGAGGGGCGTCTCGACGGCGGTCTCGACGTGCTCGGACGCACTCAACTCGGCACGAGCCCAAATCGTCGACGACGCAGGCGTGACTGCGCGTAGCGGCTGGCCCACGGTATGAGAGTGCTCGGCCAGGACGGTACGGTTGCTGATCATCGTGGGGTCGCGCGCTGTAGTGCTGGTGTCGGGCCGGGTATGGCACGCCGGGCGGCGGCCTGGCGGGCAGGTTCGGGGTGGTCGGGGGTGTGCCGAGGTCAAGCACTGCGGGTAGCGGGCGAGGCCGTCCCCGTGTCGGCGCTGCGGCGGTCCGGGCGGTGACCGTGGCCGCCAATCTCGCAGGGACCTGCACGGCCATGCCCGGCCGCTACGCGACCGCGCGATCGCGCACACCCTGCTCGGCACCGGCCCGCGCCGCGAAGAACTGGTCAAACGCGGGGCTTGACACGGCCTTCGGTGTCCTTGCGTAGCTGAACGACGGCTGGGACGTCCAAAGTGCGGTTGATTCGCCGGTTCCCGGCTCGCTACAGCCGGTGCCGGTTCTGGTCGCCGGAGGACGCGTCCAGGGGTACGGCTCGTCGTTGCGATCACCACATCCGCCGGTGTGCCCGGCGCCTGCGCCAGCGACCACAGCGGCGCGCAGTTCGCCGCGCTGGCCGGGCATTCGTACGCGACCAGCACGGCACGGTCCCGCTGCGGGTCCGGGGGCTGGCGGTTTCCGGGATCAGCAGCACGCGGCTCGCTTTGCGCGTGGTGGCGTGGACGACCGTGACGATCGGTCTGTCCAGAAACAGCGTCTTCTTCGGGGCACGGGCGGTGGACCGAGCGGGTCACCGCAGGGCGGTCGCCGCCCGGCATCGCTCCGCATAGGACCCGCACACATAGGCGGCGTCCAGGAAATAGATGCACATCACTTGAAACTTCGCCTTAACGATGACTTAATCATGGGAATCTGTTCACGAGATGGATCGAGGAGGCGCGTCATGATCACCCGCAGGCCGCGGCTGGGATTACTGGCCCTGTTGTCCGCGGCAGCCACCCTGCTCGCGACCGCACTGTTCAGCAGCGGTGCGTACGCCGCCACGGTGACGTACGGGCAGGACGTGTCGGGATACCAGGGCAACGTCAACTGGTCAGCGCAATGGCAGGCCGGGTCACGGTTCGCGTACGTCAAGGCGACCGAGGGCACCTCGTACACCAACCCGTACTTCGCGCAGCAGTACAACGGCTCGTACGACATCGGGATGATCCGGGGTTCCTACCACTTCGCCCTGCCCAACGGCGCCGGCGGCGCCGCACAGGCCGACTACTTCATCGCGCACGGCGGCGGCTGGTCGGCCGACGGCAAGACGCTGCCCGGGGCGCTGGACATCGAGTACAACCCGTACGGGGCGACCTGCTACGGCCTGTCGCAGTCCGGCATGGTCAACTGGATCGCGGCGTTCCTGAACCGCTACCACGCCCGGACCGGCCGGTGGGCCACCATCTACACCACCACGGATTGGTGGACCACCTGTACCGGAAACTACAGCGGTTTCTGGGCCAACTCACCACTGTGGCTCGCGCGCTACAGCAGCACCCCCGGAACGCTGCCCGCCGGCGCGCCGACGTGGTCGTTCTGGCAGTACTCCAGCAGCGGCCCGTTCGCCGGCGACTCCAACCAGTGGAACGGCGCACTGGACCGCCTCAAGGCCCTCGCCTGCAACGGCGCTTGCTGAGAGGAACCGCAGCGGCCGGGTCCTGCGGGGCCCGGCCGCCCGGCCGGGAGACTGTCCGCGACGGTTTCGCGGCGGCGGTGCTGCCAAGGTCGACGGTGATCGGCCAGTGTTCCCCGCAGCGTACTGGCTGAGCCGGCACGAGCATCTGATCACCGGAGCGTGAGCCGGGCACGGGCGGCAGGACCGCCTGCCGCCCGTCGCCGGCGTGTCTCAGGGCTGGTCCTCGGGGCGGCCGCCGCCCCGGAAGCTGGACTCGGCCAGCACCATCCGCCGCTTGACCGGCGGGATGTGGTTCACCGCGCGCCGGCGGTGACCCGGGGTGAGGGCGTGCTGGAGAGCGCTTTCGATCACCACGCGTCGGTCCAGGGGCCGCCGCCGGAGCGCGCCCGGACCGGCCGGGTCCGCTGGACCGCAAGGAGATCTGCGCCGGGCCACCGCGGCGGGTTTCGGCCGGTCGCGCTGACCGGGCCGCCGGCCCGGAGCGGGTGCCGCCGTTCGGGTGGGTTTCAGATGCTGCCGAGCAGTGTCTTGACTTGTCGAATGTGATCGTTAACATGATGGCAACTGAATCGATGCCGATAAATTTCCGCACTCTGCGAGGAGCCGTTCCCCTCCTCCCCGGCGGCCCGATGTCCCCGATCGGAGCCGCACTGTTCCCGGAAGGCGAATCCCCATGAAGTCTCGCTTCCGCAAACTGTTGCTCGCCGGCGTCACCGGCGTGCTCGCGCTCGCGGCCGGCACCTACGGCGTGCGGGGCGCCGAGGCGGCGACGTACCCCGATCCCGGCGTGGTGACCGGCTCGACCGGCGCGCACGACCCGACCATAGTCAAGAAGCCCGGTGGCGGGTACATCCTGGCCACCACGGGCGACGGCATCACCCTGAAGACGTCGCCGGACCGGACCAGGTTCACCGACGCCGGCAAGGCCTTCCCGAGCGGCACGCCGTGGGCCAACGCGTACACCGGCGGCAGCGCCAACCTCTGGGCGCCGGACATCTCGTACCAGGGCGGTAAATATCTGATGTACTACGCCGCCTCCACGTTCGGCTCCAGCAAGTCGGCGATCTTCCTGGCCGGGTCCACCACCGGCGCGGCCGGGACCTGGACCGACTACGGCAAGATCATCGAGTCGACGGCCGGCAGCAACTGGAACGCGATCGACCCGAACCTGACGGTCACGCCGTCCGGCGAGTGGTGGCTGACGTTCGGCTCGTTCTGGTCCGGCCTGAAGATGATCAAGATCAACCCGTCGACCGGGAAGCGGGCCGACAGCGCGATGCACAACATCGCGGAGCGCTCGGTGAACAGCAAGTCGGTCGAGGCGCCGTTCGTGTTCCACCACGGCGGCTACTACTACCTGTTCATGTCGTTCGACTTCTGCTGCCGGGGCGCGTCCAGCACGTACCGGGTGATGGTGGCCCGGTCGGCGTCGATCACCGGGCCGTACAGGGACCGCGCCGGCACCCTGGCCACGGCCGGCGGCGGCACGGAGATCCTGGCCACGCACGGCAGCGTCTACGGCCCCGGGCATCCGGCGGTCTTCACCGACAGCGACGCCGACGTGCTGGTCTACCACTACTACACGTCGGCCGGCGACGCGCGGCTCGGGATCAACCTGATCGGCTGGGACTCGTCCGCCTGGCCGTACGTGTACTGACCCGGCCCCACCCCGCCGGCGGCCCCGAACCCGAATCGGGGCCGCCGGCCCTGGCCGGAACCGCCACATTCGACGCGGTGGCGCCGGCGTGGCCGTCGCGGCGGTGCCGGCGGGAGAGTTCCGCACCGGGCGCCGCGACGGCTGACCACCGGGCCGGCGCTCACATGGCCGAGGTCGCCATGTCCTGGACCACGCCGAGGACCGCCGCCGCGACCGCCGGCGCGTGACCGACCGGGTGCCCGGTGGCGCGGGCCCGTTCCGGCAGCCCGCGGACCACCCGCTGCAGCAGCGGATCGACCTGCGACCGGGTGCCGCGCACCAGGGCGCTGTGCAGGCCGAGCACCGCGACCAGCGCGCAGAGGCAGTCGGCCTCCGGGGTCGGGGCGTCGCGGCCGTCGATGCGGTAGCCGACCTTGGCGCGGACCCGGACCGCCACGCCCTCGTCGGCGATCTCGTACTCCCTCTTGCGGAACCGCCGGGGCGGGCCCTCCACCATCACGCCCTTGTGGACCAGGGCAGCGGTGGTCCGCTCGTACAGCCCGGGCGCGGCGGCCCGGATCAGCACCGGCAGGGCCGGGCCGGGCGCCTTCTCCATGATCAGCGCCAGCACGTCGTCGGTGACCGGGTCGCCGGTGGTCTCGCGCTGGAACCAGTCCGGGACCACGGTCCCGGACTCGACGGTCACCCGCTGGCTGATGAGCAGATCCATCACCGTCGCGCCGGCCAGGCCGGCGGCCAGCGAGGGCACGTGCAGCCGGGGCCGCATGTGCTTGGTCTCGTCATGGGCGAGGAGGAAGAACTGCTCACGGACGAGGGTCGGGTCGAGTCCGGGGCGTCGCATCGGGGATCAGCCGGCCCGCAGCCGATCGTGCACGCCGCCGTAGGCGACGGTGCCGGGCAGGTACTTCTTGTCGATGCCGGCGCTCATCACGTACTGCGGGTCGACGACGTTGCCGGCGCGGGCGCTGGTCGTCTGCGAGACCAGCTGGTACGCGTCGAGCAGGTCCAACCCGGTCAGTTCGGCCACGTGCCGGACCAGGTCGTCCTGGCTGATCCGGAAGGCGTCCTCCAGCGGGCGGGCCGCGCCGAGCGAGACCAGCTGGGTGTCGGTCTCCAGCCGCGGGGTGCCGGTCGGCACACCGGAGATCACGTCGACCACGACTGTCACGTCCATGGCGACCTCGACGGCCACGCCGCAGACCTCGCCGTCGCCCTGCCGCGCGTGCCCGTCGCCGAGCGCGAGCAGCGCGCCCGGCACGTTGACCCCGAGGTAGAGCGTGGCGCCCGGCCCGAGCAGCGGAGTGTCCAGGTTCCCGCCGTGCACGTCCGGGACGATGGTCTGCCGCACCTCGTTCGCGGCCGGCGCCACGCCGACCGTGCCGAGCATCGGCGCCAGCGGCAGGTCGACGGCGAACTCGCTGCGGCGGGCCCGGAAGCGCACCGACCGCGCGGCCAGGTCGATGTCGTAGAGCCAGACCCGCTCTTCGAGCGGAGCTTGGAGGGTACGGGTGTAGCCGGTCGACGTGAGCGCGCCGAAGTGCGGGAACGTGGAGGAGATGCCGACCGGCGAGGCCGGTGTCAGCGACACGATGTGCACCGCGAGGGTGTCCCCCGGCTGCGCGCCCTCCACGAAGATCGGCCCGGTGACCGGGTTCAGGTACGGAAACTCGCACACCTGGCTGGGCAGGTCGTCCACGGTGCGCACCTTGCCGCCGAAGCAGTCCAGCGTGCGCAGCGCGATCGGGGCGCCGGGCTTGACCGAGACGATCGGCTCCCGCCCGCCGAAGGTGTAGCCGTACTGTCCCGGGTCGGCCGGGAGGTGGATCGGGTCAGACATGGGACACCGCCGTGGGGTTCGTGGTGGGCTCGTCGTCCGCGGGCACCTCGGGCAGGGTCGGTTTGCGGCCCGTGGCCAGCAGAACGATCAGCACGATCGCGCCGATGGCCAGCCAGATCAGGCCCACGGTCTGGGCCAGCAGGTTACCGTTCCAGATCACCGCGATCAGCACGGCCGCGCCGAGCACCGGGACGATCAGGTTGCGGCCGGCGCCGCCCTGCCGGCCGGTCCGGATCCACTCCCAGACCACGCAGGCGTGCAGCACGATGAAGGCGATCATGGCGCCGAAGTTGACCATGGCGCTCATCAGCGTGATGCCGTCCTCGCGGCTGGCCATCCAGAGGCCGACGACCAGGGAGATGGTCGCCGTGGTGAGGATCGCGTTGGTCGGCACCGAGCGGGCCAGCGACACGCGGGAGAGGAACGTGGGCAGCTGCCCGTCCCGGGACATCGCCATCAGCAGCCGGCTGGTGGCCACCTGGGCGACCATGTTGTTCGCGATCCCCCAGGCCAACGCGGTGGCCAGGGCGGTGAGCGTGCCGAGCCAGTGGCCGCCGGCGATCTCGGCCGCGTCGTAGAACGCCGAGCCGGTCGCGTCGCCGTCGGCGATCAGGCCGGCCGGGTCCGGCACGAGCAGCGCCGCGACGTAGGTCTGCGCGACGAAGAGGCCGGCCACCACGAGCAGCGACAGGTACATGGCCCGGCGGACCGTGCGGGCGCCGTCCGCGGCGTCCTCGGCGAGCAGGCCCAAGGCGTCGAAGCCCAGGTAGGAGAGCATGCCGATGGAGACGCCGCCGAGGATCAGCGACCAGGTGAAGCTGGTGCCGTTGTAGAACGGGTCGAGGCTGAAGCCGTGGCCCTTGCCGTCCGCGATCGCGATCAGGCCGAAGACCAGGAAGATCACCAGGATGATCAGCTCGGCGGCGAGGAACAGCCAGTTCAGCAGCTTGGTGGTCTTGATTCCGAGCACATTCGTCACGGTGTTCACCAGGACGAAGATGATCACCCAGGCCCAGACCGGCACGCTTGTCACGATCGAGTTCATGGCCGCGCCGGCGACCAGCGACAGCAGCAGCGGGATGCAGACGTAGTCGAGCAGGATGGCCCAGCCGGTGAGGAAGCCGACGGCGGGCGCGATGGCCCGGCCGGCGTAGCCGTAGACCGAGCCGGCGACCGGGTACTTCTCCACCATCACGCCGTACGACGAGGCGGTCAGGATCATGGCCAGGGCGCCGACCACGTACGCCAGGGCGATCATGCCGCCGCTGGCCTGGAACACGCTGCCGAAGATGCCGAACGGCGCGATCACCACCATGAAGACCAGGCCGTACGCGATCAGGTCCCGGATCCGCAACTCACGCCGCAGCTGTTGCCGGTAGCCGAACTTGTCGATGGACATGCGGCACAATCACCTCTTCCCCGCAGAGGATCGGGCGCCGCAGCCTCCACAGTGGACTGACGGCATGGCGAACGGCGCCCACAGGCAACCGCGAGAGCGAGGAAAGTAAATACCTACAGCAGGACTGCCGCAAGGCCCTAAAGGCTCCGGCGGCGCCACGGCCAGCGGGCCGGGCGGCGGTAGAGCTCGTCGAGCCGGTCGTCGACCACGGTGCGCACCCCGGCCAACGCGATCACCAGCATCTCGCGCAATCCGGCGCACGTGCGGCAATCCGCGCGGTCACACTCCTGGCGATGCTCCAGGGCGGTCATCACCAGCCGCTGGGCCAGCATGCCGGAGACGTGGGCGCGCTGGGCCCACGCCGGGCGCTCCTGGATGCCCGCACGCCAGCGATCCACCTCGGCGTCCGTCACGCCGTACTGCTCGGCCGCTTTGCTGACCTGGGCCAACGAATTCTGGACATCAGCTTCGGCCACCGGCGGACTCCCGGGTTGTCGGGGTGATAGATCGCATGGTACCGCCCGTTCGGGCAAAAACAGGACCGCGACAATAAACTACAATATGTAGATAAGCCCGACTCCGGAGAGTAAAGATGGGTTCTCTCGACAAGTCTGTGGGCGAGGCCGGCGCCGTCCGGGAGGTCTTCGAGACCGCCCCGATCCTGCTCTGCGGCCTGGCCGGCCCGGAGCACCGGGTGATCGCCTCGAACGCCGCCTACCGGACGCTGCTGGGGCGCTCCGAGGTCGTCGGCTCACCGCTGTCCGAGGTGTTCCCCGAGCTCGCCGGGCAGCAACTGGCCGAGATGGTGGACCGCGTCTACCGCACCGGCGTTCCGCAGGTCGGGCAGGGCTGGCGGACCCACATCGAGCGCGAGCCCGGCTCCGGACAGCTCGTCGAAATGTATCTCGACTTCACCATCTCGCCCCGGGTCGGGCCGGACGGCCGCGTGACCGGGCTGAACTTCGTCGGGCTCGACGCCACCGACCGGGTGCTGGAGCAGCAGCGCGCGCGGCTGGAGACGGCCGAGGCTGCCCGCCGCTACGAGGACGCTCGCGAGGTGATCACCGCGCTGCAGGAGCAGCTGCTCCCGACCGGTCTGCCGGTGCTGCCTGCTGTCCAGATGGCCGGCACCTACCTGCCGGCCGAGTCCGGTGACACCGCGGCCGGCGACTGGTTCGACGCGGTGCCGCTCTCCGGCGGCCGGATCGCCCTGGTCGTCGGCGACGTGGTGGGCCACGGCGTGGCCGCCTCGGTGGCGATGGGCGAGCTGCGGACCGTGCTGCACGACCGGCTCGACGAGACCGGCGACCCGCTGGTGGCGATCGCCGCGGCCGACCGGCTCGCCCGCCGGGCGCCCGGCGCCCGGTCCGCGACCATGTGCGTGGCCGTGCTCGACCCCGCCGACGGCACGCTCACCTACTGCTCGGCCGGCCACCCGCCCCCGCTGGTCGCCGGCCCCGGCCAGGCCCGTTACCTGACCTGCCCGGCAGCCGGGGCGCTGGGCAGCGGCGCGGACTACACGCTGGCCACCGACCGGCTCGAGGAGGGCGAGGTGCTGCTGCTCTACAGCGACGGCATCATCGAGCGCCCCGGGCGTGTCCCGGCCGCCGCCACGGTCGAGCTCTCCCAGGTGGCGATGGACGCCGTCGCCGGGCGCGGCCTGGACGACTCGGAGCTCCCCGCGGCCGAGCGGGTCTGCCTGCACAGCCTCGAGCTGCTGGTCCGCCAGACCGGTCACACCGACGACATCACCCTGCTGGCCGCCGAGCGCCGCACCGCGGCGGCCCCGCTGCGGCTGCGGCAGCCGGCCGACATCGGCGCGATCCGCCCGGCCCGCGACGCGCTCGTGCGGTGGCTGCTGGCGCAGGCCACCGGTCAGGGCGACCTGTCCGCGCTCGCCCACGCCGTGGTGGAGCTGGTCACCAACGCCGCGGAGCACAGCGGAGGCGACACCGTCACGGTCACCGCCGACCTGGAGCCGGACGGCACCGCCCGGGTCGTGGTGGCCGACGACGGCCGCTGGCGCGCCCGGGAGGGTCACGACGACGATCGGGACAAAGGCCTGGGCCTGTCGATGACCACCGCGCTCGTCGACGAGCTGGACGTCGACCGGAGCGGGTCGGGCACCACGGTCACCGTCCGGCACCGGCTGTCCTGCCCGGCCACCGCGCTGACCGACGACCAGATCGGCCGGGGCGCCGAGTTCCGGCCCGCCGACCCGGCCGCGATCTTCAACACCCGGGGCGGCCGGCTCGTCGTCCGCGGGGCGCTGGACGCGGTGAACACCGAGCGGCTCGCCACCGAGCTGGGCCGCGGCTCACTGGGTGGCACGCGGGAGGTCACCGTCGACCTGTCCGCGGTGACGCTGCTGGCCAGCGCCGCGGTGGCGGTCCTCTACCGGGCGCCGGGCGTGCGGCTGTACGCCCCGGCCGGCAGCGTCGCCCAGCACGTCCTCACCCTGGCCGACCTGCCCCACGTCACCGTGGACCCGGACCCCGGGTGACCACTGGCCCCGCCGGACGGCCGTCGCGGCCCCGGCCCGGCCGCCGTGCGCCCGAACCGCCGGGCGCGCCGCCTACCCCACGCCGCGGCGCGCCGCCTGCCCCCATTTCACGGCGTCGCCCGGACCCGGCGGAGCGCGGTTCAGGCCGGGATGATGCGCCAGCGCTGGCTGGGCAGGGCAAGATCCGCCCACTGGCCGACGTCGGCGCTGTTCGCCGTCGACCGGCCCTGGACCTCCAGGACCTTGCCGCTGTGCCGGGCCACCAGCGCGAAGACGTTCGCCGCCGACCAGGCCAGCCGCCACTGCTGGTTGGCGCCGCCCAGGTAGCCCCACTGCACCGCCTTGGCGCCGTCGGCAGTCGACTGGCCGGAGATGTCGACACACTTGCCGTCCATCGCGCTGACGATCGCGAACCACCCGTTGCCGGCGTCCTGGAACCGCCAGACGTGGTCCGCCGACCCCACCGCCGGGTACTGCTGCAGCTGGGCCCCGTCGACCGTCGACATGTTGTTGATCGCCAGCACCTGACCGGAGTGGGTGGCCTGCAGTTTCACGGTTCCGTCCGGGATCAGCCGCCAGTTGTGATCGGCGGTGCCGTTGTCGGCGAACTGCACCACGTTCGCGGAATCCGCCGTCGACGCCCCGGCCACCGCGAGGACCTTGCCGGAGTTCCGGTTCCGCAGCCGGACGTAGCCGGTGCCGTTGTCCAGGACCTGCCACAGGTGATCCGTCGTACCGTTGTCCTCGTACTGCACCACCTGCGCGGAGTCGGCTGTGGACATCGCGTCCACCCCGAGCAGCCTGCCGCTGTTGACGTTCTGGATCTTCACCCAGCCGTCGCCGTCGTCGACGAACCGCCACCGGTGATCGGCCGTCCCGTTGTCGGCGAACTGCACCACCCGCGCGCTGTTCGCCGTCGACATCCGGTCCACGCCCAGCACCTTGCCGCTGTTCTGGTTCTGGAGCCGGAACGCGACCCCGGCGGTCTGCCACGGCGTGCCCGCGCCGATCACCGGGAACGCGGTGATCCGCAGCCGGGCCGCTCCCATTGGGATCAGCGTGACCTGCTCGACCGGCTCGGCCGACGGCGTCGGGCTGTCCTGCAGCGGCGTCACGATCGTGTCCGCGTCGGCCTGCCAGCCCGGGATCCGGCGCGCCGGCGTGGTGATCCGGATCGGGGCGTTCGCGGGCGTGAACGGGTCGTCGGCGTTGCCCAGCCCGGTCGTCACCGCGAACCGCGTCGCCCCGTCCAGGCCGTAGTTCCACGCCGAGCCGGGCCGCACCTCACGGGTGGGCCAGGTCGCCGACCCGCCGGTCTGCGCCCAGTTCTCGGTGATGGCCAGCGAGAACGTGAGCGGCCCGAAGTCCACGGACACCGAGCCGTGGTTGGCCGCCCAGGTCCGCGTCCTCGCCCGCATCGGCAGGCGCAGGACGATCCGGTCGCCGTTCGCCCAGGTCCGCACGATCCGGGCGTACGACGGTCCGGCGGTCACCGGCACAGCGCTCCCGTTCACGCTGAGCGCGGGATCCGCACACCACCCCGGCACCCGCAGGTACACCGGGAAGGCGAGCGCCTCGGGAACCGAGACCGTGTAGGTGACGGTGTCCTCGAACGGGTACGCCGTGTCCGCCCGGATGGTCACCTTGGTCCCGTCGCCAACCGCGGCGGTCACCGTCGCCGGCCCGTGCAGCGTCGCGGCCAGTCCGCCGTCCGGCGTGGCCACCCACATCTCCTCGACGTAGTACGGCCAGCCCATCCCGTAGTTGTGCGGGCAGCACCGGTAGTTGTCGATGCCCAGCATGTACGCCTGCATCGCGAACCCGTTCTGGAACTGCCCGGCATGTCCCGGCCGGTCCAGCAGCGCGATGCTGTTCGCGCTGGTGACGTAGTGGATGCCGCGCTGCCGCGGGTCCAGCGCCGCGGGCAGCGAGTTGAACGCCAGGTCCTCGGCCCGATCGCCCCAGACCGGGTCGCCGGTGATCCGGGCCAGGATCTCGTGGCTGGCCATGAACTCGACGATGCCGCACGTCTCGAAACCCTGCCGCGGGTCGCCGAACCCGGGGCGGACGTTCTCGTCACCGGCGAAGCCGCCGCCCGGGAACTGCCCGTACGTGCTCATGACGGTCTGATAGTCGTCGTAGCTGGCCCGCAGATGTGCCGCGTCGCCGCTGAGCACGGAGTAGACAGCCGGCTCGCGGAACCCCTGCGCCAGGTTGACGTTGTGCGGCGACGGCAGGTTGTTCACATAGTCGGCCGAGTTCGCGTGGATCTTGCGGGCCAGGTCGAGCAGGAACGCGTCACCGGTCCGGTTGTAGGTCCAGAAGACCACCTCCAGCGTGTCCGCCCAGCGCAGACTCCCCCAGCTCTGGTTGAACGCGCCGGCTCCCTGCGCGTTGACGAACCGGAAGAACCGGGTGAAGAACGGTACGATGCGAGCGTCGCCGGTGAATTCGGCGTACGACCGCAGCGCGTGCAGCATCGGCATGTGCGGCCAGAAGTCCGGGCCGCCGCCCAGGCTGGCGCGCAGCGCGGACGGCCCGAAGAAGCCGTCCCCCGCCTGCGTCGCCAGCACCCCGTTCACCCAGGTCGTGGTCTCCGCCCGGACCCGGGCGTCGCCGGTCACGAAGCCGAGGCTGGCGAAACCCTTCAGCCAGTACGGCACCTCCTCCCAGCCCTCGAGATCCGGGTGGATCCAGCCGGTCTCGTCGTACCGCAGGAAGTGCGAGATCTCGGTCATCCGGCCGTTGATGCCGTCGAGCTGGTGATTCAGCTGTGTCGCCAGCCAGCCGCCGGCCCGGGTGGCGCCGGGCGGCAGCCGCAGGAAGGCGTCGGGTCGCAGCGGGGCCCGGTTGGTGACGTAGCCGGGCGCCGCTGTCAGGCCGACGCCGGCGAACGGGACGGCGGCCGCTGCGGCCAGGAGCGTACGACGTTGCACGGCGGCCTCCGGTGTTCGGTTGTGCGCGAGGATGTGCGAAACCTTGCGTTAAGGGATCGTAAAACTTAAATTCCTCTCTGTAAACAAGGAGTCCAGTCGACCGTCGCCACCCGTGGTGAGGCCGGGCGCGCTACCCGACGGGCGCCGGGCGCGCCACGGCGGCCATCGCGGCGACCGGCCGATGCGTGCCGTCGGCCGGCCGCTGCCGGCGCTCGACCTCGGTGAAGCCGGCCCGCCGCAGCCGCCGCGAGAGCTCGTCGACCGGCCAGCGGTAAGCCGTCACCACCTTGTGGTCGAAGGCGGCCACCGCATCACCCGGGAAGAACCCGATCACCAGCACCCCGCCGGGCGCGAGCATCCGCCGGAACCCGGCCAGCGCCTCGTCGACCTGCTCCGGCGGCAGATGGATCAGCGAGAACCAGGACAGGATCCCGGCGACGGAACCGTCCGCCACGCCGAGGTCCCGCATCGACGCGAGGTGGTACTCACCGTCCGGATGGGTCGCCCGCGCGTGAGCGATGAACTCGGGAACCATGTCGACGCCCACCGCGTCGACCCCGAGCGACCGGAGGTGTCCGGTCAGGTGGCCGGGCCCGCAGCCCAGGTCGAGCACCCGGCCGGGCCGGATCGTCAGGTGCCGCCCGATGATGTCCAGATCGTCGGCGTGCACCTGCTCGATGGAGCCGACCAGCGAGATGTAAAGCCGCGAAAGCGAGCCGTAAGCGTCCCGAACCTCTGCCAGATCCATCGCGCGACCATAGGCCCACGCGATCGACGAGCCGCTGGAGGGGGCGCCCCGGATGACCGTCGAGGTTCCGCTCGGGCAACCACCGCGTGATCAGCGGGCCACGGCCAGGGCCCCGGCCAGGTGATCGGTGACGGCCCGGGCGTCGTCCTCGATGCCGTTGAGGAACGTGGAGCGGCGGCGGCGCAGCAGCGGGAGGCCGAGCGCGTACAACCCCGGGCTGTCCACCACCCCGCCCTCGTGGCGCAACCGGCCCTTCCCGTCGAGCACCGGAACGTCGAGCCAGCTGTAGTCGGGGCGGAAACCGGTGGCCCAGACGATCGTCCTGATCTCGCCGCCGCGCAGGTCCAGCCTCAGCCGCGGCCGGTCCGGCACGCGGGTCGGCGCGAGCGGAACGCCCGGCTCAGTGATCCCGGCCCACTGATCGAACCCGGACAACAGTCGGTTCATCTTCAGGTCGGCGAGCGAGCAGACATTCCGCAGCCCACCGGAGAACAGCGCCCAGCCGTCCCGGACCGCGGCCCACCGGCCCACCAGCGAGACGCCCAGATCGGTGAGCGCGTTGAGATCCAGCGTCTCGCGCGCCGGGCTGCCGACCAGCTGCGGCGACGGGAGCCGCCGCGCCCGGGGCAGATCCTCGATCTCGTCGTATCGCTGGTCCCAGACCCCCGAGCGGTCCATCCACCACAGCACGTCACGGCCGCGGTGCAGGCGGGGCAGCCGGACGTGCCCGCCTGTCGACAACACCACCTGCCGCCCGGATCGCTGCAGCTCGGCCGCGATCTGGACGCCGGTCGCCGACCCGCCGACGACCAGGACGCCGCCCTCCGGCACCGAGGAGGGGTCGCGGTAGCCGAACGGCGTCAGCTGCTCCACCCCGGACGGCACGGCTGCCGCGAACGCCGGCACGGTGGGGACGTTGCAGGCGCCGGTGGCCAGCACGACCGACCGGCACTCCAGCTCGCCGCCGCTGGTGGTGAGGCGATAACCGGTGTCCGTACGCCCGAGGTGTTCGACGTTCGTGCGAGCCCGCACCGGGGCTCGGGCGACGGCGGCGAAGTGCTCGATGAAAGCGGACACCTCGCCGGCCGTCAGGTAGCCGTCCGGGTCCGGGCCGGCGTAGGCCAGGCCGGGCAGCCGGGTCAGCCAGTTCGGCGTGAGCAGTCGCATCGAGTCCCAGCGTTCGCGCCGCCACGAGTTCGCCACCTCGCCGCGTTCGAGGACGACGTGGTCGATCGACCGGGCGGTGAGGAAGTGGCTGGCGGCCAGGCCGGCGTGCCCGGCGCCGACGACGACAGTGGTGACGCGCTCGACGGACAACTCAGGCGACTTCCACGGTGACGTCTGTCGGGTTGGTCAGCGCGTCGAAGACCGCCGAGCGCTTCTGGGACTGGGCCACCAGCGCCTCGATCTCCTCCTTGGAGGCGTCGGCGTCGATGTGGAAGGTCACCTTGACGTCGTTGAATCCGTTGCGCACGTCGCTGTCGGCGCCGAGGATGCCCCGGATGTCGTGGTTGCCCTCGACGGTGGCCTCCACCGAGCGCAGCTGGATGCCCCGGTTCTGGGCGACCGACGCGACGCCCGCGGTGAGGCAGCCGGCCAGGCCGACCAGAAGGTACTCGATCGGGGTGATGCCGTTGTCCTCGGCGGCGAACACCTCCGGGTGGTCGGCGGCGAAGACCGTCTCGTTCTTGTGGGTCTGCTCCTGGCCGAGGCCGAAGAACTTCTGCACGGTGGTGGTGCTGTGCACGCCCTTGGTCCAGGTGCTGGAGGCGCGCCAGGTGAACTGGGCGGCCTCGGGGGCCGACTTGAGCGCCTCCCGCGCGTCGAGCAGCGCCTGGACGTTGACTCCGTTATCAATGGTCGTCATGGCCTGGATCCTTCCCCCTGCGCCCCGCTTTCTACAAGACCCATCAAGATGCTAGACAATAGTCGGCACCTGGCCTAACTTCGGGAAGTTATGAGCCCCGGATCCGTCGGCACCGTCGAGACCCAGTACCTGGATCTACCGGGATCACTGTCCCTGGACTCCGGGCGCCGGCTGGAGCAGGTCCGGGTCGCCTACGAGACCTACGGAACGCTCTCCCCCGCCCGGGACAACGTGATCCTGGTCTGTCATGCCCTCAGCGGCGACGCCCACGCCGCCGGCATCTCCCGGGTGACGCCCGCGGAGAGCACCCGCGACGGGTTCGCGGCCGCCGCCGGCCCGAAAGGGATCGGCTGGTGGGACGGCATGATCGGGCCCGGCAAGGCGTTCGACACCGACAGGTACTTCGTGGTCTCGACGAACCTGCTGGGCGGCTGCCGCGGCACGACCGGGCCGTCCTCGACCGACCCGGGCACCGGCCGGCCGTACGGCTCGACCTTCCCGGTCATCACCGTCGGCGACATGGTCGCGTGCCAGCGGGCGTTTCTCGACGCCCTCGGCATCGAGCGCCTGGCCGCGGTGGCCGGCGGCTCGCTCGGCGGGATGCAGGCGCTGGAATGGGCGGTGCGCTACCCCGATCAGGTCGACGACATCGTGGTGATCGCCTCGACGCACGCGCTGCAACCGCAGGGGGTGGCCTGGAACGCGATCGCCCGGGAGGCGATCATGCGGGATCCGGACTGGCAGGGCGGCGACTACTACGGGACCGGGCGACGGCCGGACGCGGGGATGGGCGTGGCCCGGATGGTCGGGCACGTCACGTATCTCTCCGCGCCGTCGCTGGCCGGCAGGTTCGGGCGGCGGCTGCAGTCCGGTGGGGACCTGCGGTACACGCTGAGCGAGCCGGAGTACCAGGTGGAAAGCTATCTGCGCCACCAGGCCAGCTCGTTCGTCAAACGGTTCGACGCCAACACCTACCTGCACCTGTCCAGGGCACTCACCTATTTCGAGCTGGACCTGCCGGCGGCCGCCGCGGCGATCCGGGCCCGGACGCTGCTGATCGCGTTCAGCTCGGACTGGCTCTACCCGCCGGCCGCCTCGGAGGAGATCGCGCTCGCGTGGAAGAACCACGGCAAGCCGGTCGACCTGCAGGTGATCGACGCACCCTACGGACACGACTGCTTCCTGCTCGAAGAGGCCCGCCAGACCCCCGTTGTCCGCCAGTTCCTAGCCGAAGGCCGATCATGAGCGAAGAGGACCACGAGTTCGGGTTCGAGACCCGCCAGTTGCACGCCGGCCAGCGTCCCGACCCGAACACCGGCGCCCGCGCGGTGCCGATCTTCCAGACCACCAGCTACGTCTTCGAGGATCCGGAATCCGCCGCGGCGTATTTCAACCTGCAGGAGTACGGCAACACGTACTCCCGGATCATGAATCCCACCGTGGCGGTCTTCGAGGAGCGGGTCGCCAGCCTGGAGGGCGGCGCCGGCGCGGTGGCGTTCGCCAGCGGCATCGCCGCCCAGGCGGCCGCCCTGTTCACCCTGCTGGAGCCGGGCGACCACGTGGTCTCCTCGTCGGCGCTCTACGGCGGCACGGTCAACCAGCTCAAGCACCTGTTCCGCAAACTCGGGGTGGAGCTGACCTGGGTGGACCCGGACGACCCGGCGGCCTGGCGGGCGGCGGTGCGGCCGGAGACGAAGGCGTTCTTCGCCGAGACGATCGGCAACCCGGCCGGCAACGTGCTGGACATCGCCACGGTCGCGGCCGTCGCGCACGAGCACGGGCTGCCGTTGATCGTGGACAACACGTTCGCGACGCCGTACCTGTGCCGCCCGATCGAGTGGGGCGCGGACATCGTGATCCACTCGGCCACCAAGTTCCTCGGCGGGCACGGCACCAGCATCGGCGGCGTGGTGGTCGAGTCCGGCACGTTCGACTGGTCCAACGGGCGCTTCCCGGTGATCGCCGACCCGTCCCCGGCGTACCACGGGCTGAAGTTCCACGAGACGTTCGGGACGTACGGCTACCTGATGAAACTGCGCGCCGAGACGCTGCGGGACCTCGGCGGCGCGCTCTCGCCGTTCAACGCGTTCCTGTTCCTGCAGGGCCTGGAGACGCTGTCGCTTCGGATGGAACGGCACGTCGCCAACGCCCGCCGGGTCGCGGCGTTCCTCGACGCGCACGAGCGGGCCTCCAACGTGACCTACGCCGGCCTGCCGGGCAGCAAGTACGAGGCGCTCGTGGCGAAGTACCTGCCGCTCGGCGCCGGCGCGGTGTTCTCGTTCGACGCCGCCGGCGGCCGGCCGGGTGGCCAGGACCTGATCCGCGGCGTCACGCTCTGGTCGCACCTGGCCAACGTGGGCGACGCGAAAAGCCTGATCATCCACCCGGCCAGCACCACGCACCGCCAGCTCAGCGACGACGAGCTGCGCGCCGCCGGGGTCGGGCCCGGCACGATCCGGCTGTCGGTGGGCATCGAGTCGGTGGACGATCTGATCTGGGACCTGGACCGGGCATTGCGGGGGCAGCGGTGAACCATCAGGACGTGACGACGATCCAACGGCTGCTGCACACCGCGCGGACGGTGGCGGTGGTCGGGCTGTCCGGCAACGAGCTGCGGGCCAGTCACTTCGTCGGGTACTACCTCAAGCGGCACGGCTATCAGGTGATCCCGGTGAACCCGCGGGAGACCGAGATCCTCGGCGAGCGCAGCTACCCGAGCCTGTCGGAGATCCCCGGTCACGTGGACATCGTGAACGTCTTCCGGGCGCCGAGCGCGCTGCCGGAGATCGCCCGGGAGGCCGTGGCGATCGGCGCGGGCGCGCTCTGGTGCCAGTTCGGCGTGCTCGACGACGAGGGATTCCGGATCGCCACCGACGGCGGCCTGCCGGTGGTGGCCGACCGCTGCCTCAAGATCGAGCACGCCCGCTACCTGGGCCGGATGCACTGGCTCGGCTTCAACACGCACCGGATCACGTCGGTCCGCACCGGCCTGCAGTGATCCCCCAGGCGGCCCGGGCGGTGTCAGCTTCCGCGGATGTGCCCGGTGGTGCGCGACGCCGGCGCCATCACGGTGATCATCGGTGCCGGACTTTCAGCACTCGATGACGTTGACCGCGAGCCCGCCGCGGGACGTCTCCTTGTACTTGATCTTCATGTCCGCGCCGGTCTCCTTCATGGTCTTGATGACCTTGTCGAGCGAGACGTGGTGCTTCCCGTCGCCGCGCAGCGCCATCTTCGCCGCGGTCACCGCCTTCACCGCGGCCATCCCGTTGCGCTCGATGCACGGGATCTGCACCAGCCCGCCCACCGGGTCACAGGTCAGCCCGAGGTTGTGCTCCATCCCGATCTCCGCGGCGTTCTCCACCTGCTCGGGCGTGCCGCCGAGCACCTCGGCCAGTCCGGCCGCGGCCATCGCGCACGCCGAGCCGACCTCGCCCTGGCAGCCCACCTCGGCGCCGGAGATCGACGCGTTCTCCTTGAAGAGCAGCCCGATCGCGCCCGCGGCCAGCAGGAAGCGCACCACCCCGGCCCCGTCGAAGCCCGGCACGAACGCCTCGCAGTAGCTCAGCACCGCCGGGATGATGCCCGCGGCGCCGTTGGTGGGCGCGGTCACCACGCGACCTCCGGCCGCGTTCTGCTCGTTGACCGCCATGGCGTACGCCGTGAGCCACTCCATCGCGTGCACGGCCGGATCCCCGGCGGCGCGCAGCTGGCGGGCGGTCGCGGCGGCCCGGCGGCGCACCTTGAGCCCGCCGGGCAGCACTCCCTCGGCGTCCAGTCCCGCGCGGACGCAGTCGCGCATCACCGTCCAGATGCCGAGCAGCCCGTCGCGTACCTCGGACTCCGGGCGCCACGCGGTCTCGTTGGCCAGCATCAGCCGGGAGATCGACAGCCCGGTCGTGCGGGTCAGCTCCAGCAGCTCGGCGCCGGACGAGAACGGGTAGCGCAGGGGCGTGTCGTCGGCCCGTACCGACGCCCGGTGCTGATCCACGACGAAGCCGCCGCCGATCGAGAAGTAGGTCCTGCTCAGCAACTCGGCGCCGCCGGCGCCGAGCGCCGTGAAGATCATCCCGTTGGGGTGCTCCGGCAGCGACCGCCGCCGGTGCAGCACCAGGTCGACGTCCACCGGGCGGCCGGCGACGGTGATCCGGCCGCCGGCCGGCGGCTCCAGGGTGGTGTCCACCGTCTCCGGGTCCTCGCCCATCAGGCCGAGCAGGACCGCCCGCGGCGTCCCGTGGCCGTGCCCGGTCGCGCCCAGCGAGCCGAAGAGCTCCGCGCGGACGCCTGCCACCCGCTCGTCGAGGAACCGGGTGAACATCCGCGCCGCGCGCATCGGGCCGACCGTGTGCGAGCTGGACGGGCCGATGCCGATCGAGAACAGGTCGAAGACCGAGACAGCCATGATTCTCCTACCGGGCGCGCTGGTAGAACGGGAGCTCGACGATCTCGGCATCCTCGTGGGTGCCTCTCACATCGACAGCCAGGCGGGCGTTGCCCAGATTTTTCGTGACATATGCCAGCGCGATCGGGTGGCCGAGCGTCGGCGACGGCGCGCCGCTGGTCACCTCGCCCACCTTCGCGCCGGTCATGGTGTCGATCACGGCGTGGCCGGCGCGCGGCGACCGGCGCCCCCGGGTGACCAGCCCCACGAGCATCGTGTCCGGCTCGGCGTCGCGCAGGGCGGCCGCGCCGACGAAGTCCCGCTTGTCCAGGGCCACCACCCGGCCGAGCCCGGCGTGGAACGGCGTCGTGCGGACGGTGAGCTCGTGCCCGTACAGCGGCATGCCGGCCTCCAGCCGCAGCGTGTCCCGGCAGGCCAGCCCGGCCGGTTCCGCCCCGGCCGCGGTCGCCCACGCCCAGATCGCCTCGGCGCCGGCGTTCTCGCAGTAGATCTCGAACCCGTCCTCGCCGGTGTACCCGGTGCGCGCCAGCAGCACGTCCCGGTCCGCCAGCCGCGCGGGCTCCACGGCGTAGTACCGCAGGTGTGGGCGTTCCCCCACGATCCTGACGGCAGCCGGGCCCTGAATCGCGATCAGCGCCCGGTCCAGCGTGGCGACGCTCACCGCGAACCCGCCCGAGTGCTCGCCCAGCATCGCGCGCACGACGGCGGCGTTCGCGGCGTTCGCCACCACCAGGAAACGCTGCTCCTCGAGGCGGTAGACGACCAGGTCGTCGAGCACCCCGCCGGTGGTGTGGCAGAGCATGGTGTACTTCGCCCGGCCGATCGCGATCGCGGAGAGCCGGCCGACCAAAGCGTGATCCAGGAAGGCGGCGGCGTCCGGCCCGGCGACCTCGATCTGGCCCATGTGGCCGAGATCGAAAAGACCTGCGGATCTCCGTACGAGGTGGTGCTCGGCGACGTCGCTGCCGTACCTGAGCGGCATCTCCCATCCGGCGAAGCCGGTGAAGGTCGCGCCGAGGCGCCGGTGCACGTCATGAAGCGCGGTGCGTCTCAACGGGGAGGCTCCTGGGGTTGTCGGGGCCTCCCTCGCTCTGTCATCGATGCCTGAGAGGTTCACCGCGGAGAGCGGCTTGCACCTTGGGCGCAGCGCCTCGCGGCGCTGACTTTCCAGAGTCGCCTGACCGTTGCGGTACTGGGCCTGAGAGATTCTGAGGGAGAAGTTGCTCCTTCGGCGACCCGCGTTTTCCCGGCGAGTGCTCTCCCGCAGCGGCTGTCGCGGCGAAGTCTTCGGTTGTGCCCCGGACGCTATCGGGCCGCCCGGAACCCGTCAAGATCGACTCTTCTTCTCGCCGGCTTCGGCGAGGCGGGCCAGCGCCGGCAACGCCGACAGGATGGCGTCGCTGTCCGCGGCGTCGAGCTCGTCGAAGAGGCCGTCGAGCGTGGCGGCGTACAGCGTGTACGTCCGGGTTCGCAGATCCCGCCCCTCCTGGGTGACCTCGACCAGCACGCCGCGCCCGTCGGTCGGGTCGGGCACCCGCCGGACCAGGCCGGACTTCTCCAGCCGGCCGACCAGCTGGGTCATCCCCGGCTGCGAGGCCCGGGTGACGCGGGCGAGATCTGTCACCCGGCCGGGCCCCTCGTCGGCGAGCTGGCGCAGCACCGACAGCGCGACCGAGCTCGGATTGTCCGGCCCCTCCAGCTGGCGCAGGAAACGCACCAGCTGCGCGAGCACCGGCAACAACTGTGACCCACGACTCTCGCCGCTCACCATTTGCATAACCTCATTATGAACCTGGTGCGGAAATCATCCAGATCCTGTCGTACGCGGAGGTGGTCCGGTGAGTGCGGCTCCCGGTCAATCCTTGTTCAGCAACCCCGGGCGGTCTTCGCGGTCGCCTTCGCCCGGGTCGTCACCCGCCGGCTCCGCGCCCGCCGACGCCCCGGCCGCCGGCGCCGCGTCAGCCCACGCCTCGTCCACTCCCGCCGGCGCCGCGCCCTATCCCGCCGCGTCCGCGGATGACGTGGCCGGCGAGATCGCCGACGAGTTCGGCGGCGCCCCGGACGCCATCGACTTCGAGAAGGAAGTCCGCTCCCGCCGACTTCCGAGGCTCCACCCGACCCCGGGAGACACCCCTGGAGGACGGCCCCCACTCCGGGGCCGGTCTCCCGAGGCCTCCCACAAGCCACCTCCAATGCTTGCGCCCTGAGAAAACTTGCTCAGTGAGCACTATTTGTAGATACTTGGTTGTGGCAACCAAAAGGTCGACCGAACCCACCCCGGAGGCCGCGCCATGAGCGCATCAACAACACCGACAGCGGCAGCCGCGGAAGGCAACGCGAAAACTCACCGGCAGACCCTGGAGGCCCTCAGCGGCCTGCTGCTCGTGCTCTTCGTCGCGATGCTCAGCAGCACAGTCGTCTCCACCGCGCTGCCGAAGATCATCGGAGCGCTGAACGGCTCCCAGACGCAGTACACCTGGGTCGTCACCGCCACCCTGCTCACCGCGACCGCGACCACCCCGATCTGGGGGAAACTCGCCGACCTGTTCAACAAGAAGCTGCTGATCCAGATCTCGATCGTCATCTTCGTGGTCGGTTCGATGGTCGCCGGCTTCTCGCAGAGCGCCGGCGCGCTGATCGCCGCCCGCGCCTTCCAGGGCATCGGCGTCGGCGGCCTGCAGGCCCTGGTCCAGGTCGCGATCGCCGCGATGATCCCGCCCCGCGAGCGCGGGCGCTACAACGGCTACCTGGGCGGCGTGATGGCCCTGGCCACCGTCGGCGGCCCGCTGCTCGGCGGCCTGATCGTCGACACCGGTTGGCTGGGCTGGCGCTGGTGCTTCTTCGTCGGCGTCCCGTTCGCCGTGATCGCGCTGGCCCTGCTGCAGTTCACCCTGCACCTGCCGACCCTGCGCCGGGAGAACGTCAAGATCGATTACCTGGGCGCCACCCTGATCGCCGCGGGCGTCAGCGTCCTGCTGATCTGGATCTCCTTCGTGGACGACTCGTTCGCCTGGCTCTCCTGGCAGACCTACGCCATGGTCGGCGGCTCGCTGGTGCTGCTCGCGCTCGCCGTGCTCGTCGAGTCGAAGGCCGCCGAGCCGATCGTGCCGCTGCCGATCATCCGCGAGCGCAACACCGCCCTGGCGATCCTGGCCAGCCTCGCGGTCGGGATGGCCATGTTCGGCGGCGCCGTCTTCCTCGGCCAGTACTTCCAGATCGGACGCGGCTACAGCCCCACCGAGGCCGGCCTGCTGACCATCCCGATGATGGCCGGCGTCCTGCTCACCTCGATCATCTCCGGTCGCCTGATCACCAAGACCGGCCGGATCAAGCCGTACATCATCGCCGGCGCCGTCGTCCTGGTGGCCGGCTTCGCGGTGCTCAGCATTATCGATCACCGGACCGCGCTGTGGTTCGTCGGCCTGGGCATGTTCGGCGTCGGCGCCGGCGTCGGCATGGCCATGCAGAACCTGGTGCTCGCCGTGCAGAACAGCGTCGCGCTCAAGGACATCGGCGCGGCCAGCTCCACTGTCGCCTTCTTCCGGTCGCTGGGCGGCACCATCGGGGTCTCCGTCCTGGGCGCCGTGCTGGCCCGCCGGGTCACCGATCAGATCACCCACGACCTGGCCGCGGCCGGCATCCCGGCCTCGGGCAGCGGCGGCGGCACGCTGAATCTCAGCGCCCTGCCGGAGCCGATCGTGCACATCATCCGCGCCGCCTACGGCGACGCCACCGGCCACATCTTCCTGATCTCCGCGATCATCGGCGTGGTCGGCATCCTCGCCGCCCTCGCGATGCGGCCGGTCCTGCTGCGGGACAGCCTGGACCTGCCGGCCGAGGCCAAGGCGGCAGCCGTGGCCGCGGACGCGATCGACGGCGCGCCGCCGGTCGACCAGATCGGCGTCGCGCGGGACGAGGACCCGGCGCCGCGCCGCTGACCTACCGCGCCCCGTCCCGGCATGTCCGTCGCCGCCGGGACGGGGCCGGATCGCGCGCTACCGCCGGCGCAGCGGAGCCATCAGCCGCCGCCCGGCCCGTCGGCGTCCCCGCCCAGGCAGCACTTCGGCCGCCCCCGGGCCACCGATGCATCCCTACTGCGACGAACGCCTGGGCCCCTTTTTCCGCTCCGCTTCCCCGCCACGCCGCAAGCACGGCCGCACGCACCGAGGGTCAGGCGCGATCGGCGAAGGCCTCCCGGGCGGCGACCAGGTCGTCGAGGTGCTCGGCGCACCACGCCCGGCCCGCGTCCACCAGCGTCAGCAGGCTGCGGCCGAGCGGGGTCAGCCGGTACTCGACCCGGGGCGGGTTCTCCTCGTACGCGGACCGGGTGATCAGGCCGACCCTGCACCGCGCCCGCGCCGCGGTCTTCACCGTGGACTGATCGTCGTCCGGCCGCCCGGCGCCCCGTAAAGCCACAGGGCGCCGGGCGGCGGCGCCGGCAGGGTGCCCCGCAGCAGCGCGCTCAGCGCCTGGCCGAGCTCCGCGATCGGCCCCACGTCGTGCGCGTGGTCGCCGCGGAACACCAGGTACGGGTCGTCGGCCTGGCCGGGCGTGCGCGGCGCCCGCTCCCGCAACCGGTCCGCGGTGGCGTCGAACATCTCGGCCAGCTCCTCGCGCGCGTCGGCGTCCAGCCCGAGCGCGACGTCGAAGAACAGGTCACTGACCCTCGCCTGGGTGCGCAGCTCCTCCACGCAGGACGCCCACCAGCCCGGGCGACGCTCGGGCGGAACGCCGTCGACATCGCGCAGCAACTGGCCGAGCAGAATCGAGAGGGCGCCGTCGTACGCCCAGATCTCCCGCCGCGGGTCGGGAAGATCCGGCGGCGGTTCCCCGTAGCAGCCGATCGACCTGGTTCCGCTCACCGATCCATGGTCGCGTATTCCCGCTCAGGGCACGAGAATCAACCGGATCGGATTACCCTCCTTCTGGTCGAGCTGCCGCACCGCCTCGGCCGCCTCGGTCAGCGGCAGGATCCCGCTCACCGACCGGGAGAACTCCAGGCGCTTCAGCGCGACCAGCGACAACAGCTCCAGCACCTGTTCCGGCCCGGAGCCGTAGTGCCCGCGGACCTGCTGCTCCAGATAACTGAACCGGGTGCCGTCCGGGATGACCAGCGGCTGGTCGGTGAGCCCGACCAGGATCAGCTTGCCCCACCGGGCCAGGCTTCGCGCGGCCTGCACGCGCACCGGCGCCACGCCGGCGAAGTCGAACGCGTACGCCAGTCCGGTCCCGCCGGTGGCCTCCCCGACCAGGCCGGCGAACTCCGGGTCCGCCGGGTCGAGCGCCAGGTCGGCGCCGAACTGCAGGGCACGTTCGCGGGCGGCCGGCAGCGGGTCGACCGCGACGATCGGAGCCGCGCCGATCATCCGCAGCAGCTGCACGGCGTGCGCGCCGAGCCCGCCGACACCCCACACACCGACGGCCCGGGCCGCCTGCACCCCGGCGGTCGCGGTGATCGCGCCCCACGGGGTGGAGACCGCGTCCGGGATGAAGCAGGCCTGCTCGAACGACAGGGTGTCCGGGATCGGCACCACGGTGACCGCGCTGGCCACCGCGTACTGCGCCCAGCCGCCGTCGTAGTCGACGCCCCGGGTCAGCACGGTCCCGCCGGCCAGCTCGCCGGCCTGCAGCAGCACCCGCTCCCCGACGGTCAGCCCGGCCACCCCCTCGCCTACCTCGTCGATCACCCCGGCCGTCTCGTGCCCGAGGGTCACGCTGTCGCCGGCCAGGTGCAGCGGCTTGAGAATGCCCTGGATCAGGTGCACGTCGGAGAGGCACACCCCGGCCGCGCGCACCGCGATACGCACCTGCCCGGGTCCCGCGTGCGGCTCCTCGACCTCCTCGACGGCGAACGTCCGGGTGGACACGTTCAGACGGCCAGCCAGCATTTTCCGACTCCTCCAGCTTTCGGCAGCTCTTGACCAAAGGGGTATCACGAAAGCGGACGATCCGAGTCAGGACATACCAGCGCGACGCCAGGCGGTTTGCTCACGCTTCCGGCATCAGATCTCTTCGCCGGAGTACGGGTACGGGCCCGCGTCGGCCGCCGTCCGGCGCAACGATGCGGAGGTGCGGCACCCTGCTCGATGCCGGGCCGGCCGCCTGACGACAGCTTCCGGGTGACGGGATCGTCGCCGTGGCCAGGGCGGTTGCCGGCGAGACGCACTGTCATTTGATCTCTCCGGCGCGTGCCGATCCGGACATGTCGCTCCACGGCGCGCGGACGGGCCGGACCGCGCTGATCGTCGGGAGCTGGCTGCCGACCGGCCGGGCGCGCATGCGAGCATCGTGATCTGACCTGCGGTTACCGGGAGGGGAACATGCGTACGGTGACGCACCGGGTGACCCTGCGGAGGGCCGACCTGGACGGCTCGGTCTGCACCGCCCCGGAGGAGATCGCCGAGGCTCTGCGCGACCGGGATGTGGTCCTCGTGGTCCTGGAGCACAAGGTCAAGGGGATCACTCCGACCCGGGAGGTCTTCGAGGCCAGGCTCGAGCAGGACGTCGCATGGCGGTTCACCGGGATCACCTGGCCGGCCGACATCCGGACCGGCATGTTCGTGAACGTCGCCTGGCAGGCCGGGCGCGACGCGGTGGTGCTGCGCACCAGGGTCCTGGAGGATCCGCTGCGGATCGACGGCGTCAACTACTACCACGAGTACGACCCGCAGACCGTCACCCGCGACTACGACCCCCGCCCGTCGAACCGGGGTCAGGTGCTCCGGGCGATCCGCGGGCTGGGCCAGGTCTTCGAGGACGGCAGTGCCGTGTTCCCGGAGGAGGCGCTGGCCAAGCAGGCCGGGTTGGGACGCGGGCAGAAAGGCGCGTTCCTGCTGAAGAACGCGGTGGAGCAGCTGATCCGCGAAGGCTATGTCACCCGGGTCGAGGGCAGCGCCGACGCGAGCGGGCGCCCCTCCTACCCAGCGGTCGACGGTGAGGAGCCGGTGGAGCTGCTGTTCTACGCGCCGCTGGTGGATCCGGCACAGCATCCCGGCGAGACGGACGGCGAGGGCGGCGAGCACCACGACCGGCGGGAACACTGGGTGAAGGGATTCATCCGCAAACTGCCGCCCGGTGCGCAGCCCTCCGAGAAGCAGATGGCCGCCTACCAGCGCGCGCTGGAGACCGAGCAGATCGACGAGCATTTGGAGCCGGGTTACACCTTCGTCAAGAAGCACCACCGCCACGGCTGATCTCCCGCAGCGCGTCGAGCACCGCCCGGACCGCGGCCCGGTGCGGGGTTTCCGGCCGGGCCGGCACGTCGATGTGACGTCCGGCCGGCCGGTCAGGGCGGGGCTGTGCGCCAGCCGGTGGGCGGTGACCAGGTCGTAATCGCCGGCCAGGCCCGGAAGCAGACCCGGCGCCGGCTACCCGAAGTCGCGGTACTTGAGCTTGGCGCGCCGTCCGTCCGGATGATGCCAGACGATCCCCTCGAACTGCGGGTGCGCCAGGATCCACTCCCGCAGCCCGTCCAGGTCACGCGGGGTCTCGAAACGTTCCGCGTCCGCGTGCGCGATCAGCTCGTGCCCGCCGGTCCGCTCCGGATTGCCGTTGATCTTAGGACCGATCAGCTCGTACGTTCCCGGCCTCCAGTCCGCCGAGCGGCTCACGGCCTCGGCGTGACAGGCGGCGTACGACGACTGGGCGATCGGCTCCCAGCCCACGGTCTTGCCGGTGGTGGGGTCGGTCATGACGGCCCGATATCCGGGCGGCGTCGCCCGGCCGGGGCGTACCTCGCGACGGGCCCACCAGACGCCGTCCTCGTCGAGGAGCACGCAGGTTCCGTCGTATTTCCTGGTGGCGACCCCTTCCCCGGCAAGCACCCAGGCACATTCCGGGTTCGCCACGGGCAGCACCCGCTTGCGGTCGTCAGGGTCACGCTGGAACAGCGTCGGAATCTTGCGCATGTCGAAATGCTCGCAGCCGCGGTCCACCGATTTTCCGGCGCCCGGCCCACCGCCGCCTTCCCCGCGGACCCGTCCCCCGGCGAGACCCGCCCGAGCCGGCGAGACACCCCCACGACCAGCCGCGCAAAGCCAGCCGGCGCCCACGAGCCGCTGCCGACCCGTGAGACACCTCTCATGGCCAGCCGCGTGGGGGCGGCTGGGGCGGAGGGGTGGGTCCTGGTCTGGAGAGGGCTTGCGGGTGCCGGCTGGAGGAAAGCGGCTGGGGATCCGGGATGGCTCGCGGCCGGCGGAGCACGTCGCGGTCAGCGGAGCAGGTCCGGAACCCGCTCGAAGAGCTGGGTGGTGTAGGTGATCATCTCGTGCAGCATCCAGTTGCCGGCGAACAGCAGGACCGCGCCGATCGCGACCGCCTTCGGGACGAAGGAGAGGGTGGCCTCCTGGATCTGGGTCACCGACTGGAACAGCGAGATCGCGAAGCCGACCGCCAGCGCGGTCAGCAGCACCGGGGCGGACAGCTTCGCCGCGATCGTCATGGCCTGCAGTCCCAGCTCAACCACCATCGTGTCGGTCATGCCCATCAGTTCGGGCGCTTCGCGGGGCCGGGGAGTGCGGACCGGTGGCCGCACGGTTGCGGTTGGGTTCACGGCTCCGCAATCCTCAAGTGGGCCGCCTCCCTGCCGGGCCGGAGACGCCGGGCAAGGCTGCGACGGCGGGTCCGGGCAGGAGACGCTTCGGGCCTGGGGAAGGCTGCGCCGAAAGCGGGGCCGGCGGGAGGGAAAGGAGGCTGATCACGAGCGGGAGAGGGCGCGCGCGGATAAGTAGATCAAGATCCGGGTACGGTGACGGCATGGTTTCTGCGATGGATTTGCACGGCGATCAGCATGTGGCGCGGTATCTGGAGACCGACGGCCAGGACGGTTTCCACTGGCGCAACGGGACCGAGATCCTGATCCTGTTCACCACGGGCCGCAAGTCCGGCGAGCAGCGCACCCACGCGCTGATCTTCCGTGAGCACGAAGGAAAGTACCTGGTGGTCGCGTCGAAGGGTGGGGCCGCGGCGCCGCCCGCCTGGTTCGTCAACCTCAGCGCCGAGCCGCGGGTCGAGGTGCAGATCAAGGGCGACCGCTTCCCGGCGACGGCCCGGGTGGCGACGCCCGAGGAGAAGCCGGCGATGTGGGCGAAGATGGTCGAGGTCTGGCCCGACTACGACGAGTACCAGAAGAACACCGGCCGGGAGATCCCGGTCGTCGTCCTCGAACGCGCCTGAGAACGGACGCGGGACCGGGGGGCCAACGCGGGAACAGCGAGCCGACGGAGGAGCGGGAGACGTAGCCGACGGGCCGAGGGACACGACATCCCGAAGGCAACCCCGAACGCGACGTTTACCCACCGGACGGCCGGGAAGGCGAAGGCCATGCGATTCGGATACAAACTCATGGCCGAGGCCTTCGACCCCAAGGAACTGATCCGCCAGGCGATCCGCGCCGAACAGGCCGGCTTCGACTTCGTCGAGATCAGCGACCACTACCACCCTTGGCTGGAGGAGCAGGGCCACTCCCCGTTCGCCTGGAACGTGCTGAGCGCGATCGCCGCCCGTACCGACCGGCTCGGCCTGGCCACCGGGGTGACCTGCCCGACCGTCCGCTACCACCCGGCGATCATCGCGCAGGCCGCGGCGACGCTCGCGATCATCTCGGACGACCGGTTCACGCTCGGCATCGGCTCCGGTGAACGGCTCAACGAGCACGTCACCGGCCAGGGCTGGCCGAGCGTGAGCGTCCGGCACGAGATGCTGGCCGAGGCGCTGGACATCATCAACCTGCTCTGGCGGGGCGGCTACCGGTCGTACCGCGGAAAGTATCTGCAGCTCGACGACGCCCGCGTGTTCGACCTGCCGGAGAAGCTGCCGGTAATCGCGGTCGCGGCCGGCGGCAAGCGGGCCGCCGAGCTCGCATCGACGCACGGCAGCGGCCTGTTCGCCACCGAGCCGCGCAAGGATCTCGTCGAGGCCTACACCGGCACGGGACCGAAGTACGCGGAGATCCCGATGGCCTGGGCGCCGACCGTGGAGGCCGCCGCCACGGAGGCGCACCGCACCTCCCGCTGGTCGCTGAGCGGCTGGAAGGTGATGGCGGAGCTGCCGAACCCGGTGAACTTCGACGCGGCGTCGGAGTCGGTGCGCGTCGAGGACGTGCAGCGGCAATTCGTCTGCGGCCCGGACCCGCAGCCCTACCTGGACGCGGTGAAAACCTATACCGAGGCTGGTTTTGATCACCTGGTCCTGCAGAACGCGGGTCCGGACCCGGACGGATTCCTGGAGTTCTTCGGCAGCGAGCTCAAGCCGAAGCTGTGACGGGCAGCGAGCTCAAGCCGAGGTCGTGACCGGCAGCGACGAGTACCCGCGCAGCACCAGGCGATCGCGGCGGACCGGGGAGCCGGACAGCGCCAGCCCCGGCAGCCGGTTGAGCAGCAGCGGGAACGCCACCTGCGCCTCCAGCCGGGCGAGCGGCGCGCCCAGGCAGTAGTGCGCGCCGCCGCCGAAGGAGACCGGCTGGACGTTCGGGCGATCCGGGTCGAACCGGTGCGGGTCGGGGTACCGTGCCGGGTCCCGGTTCGCCGAGCCGAGCAGCATGGTCAGCATCACCCCGCGGTCGAGCGTCACACCGTCGCCGAGCTCGAGCGGCTCGCCGGTGAACCGGGACGTCAGTTGCACAGGCGAGTCGTACCGCAGGATCTCCTCGACGAACGCGGGCGCAAGATCCACGGAGGACCGCAACCGATCAGCCTGTCCGGGATGCTCCAGGAGGATCTTCAACCCGGTCCCGAGCAGGTTGGTCGTGGTCTCGAAACCCGCGACGAGCAGCAGCACCAGGTTCGCGAGCAGTTCCTCGCCGGTCAGCTGGGTGTCCTGCGCGGCGACGAGCGCGCTGGTCAGATCCTCCCGCGGCGTGTGCCGGCGGTCGGCGATCAGCCCGGTGAAGTACGCCTCCAGCTCCCGGCCGGCCTTGTCCGCCCGCCGCATCTCCTCCTCGGTGCTGATCGGCTCCAGCACCACTGTCAGGTCGGCGGCCCGCTGCCGGAACCAGCGCCGCTCCGACTCCGGGATGCCGAGCAGCGCACAGATCACCGCGATCGGCAGCGGGTACGCGAACGCGCTGATGAAATCCGCCTCGGCGGGCATCTCGTCGATCAGCTCCCCGGCCAGGGCGGTGATCACGTCGCGCATCGCGGCCACCCGGCGCGCGGTGAACGTCGAGGCGGCCGCGCGGCGCACCCGGGAGTGGTCCGGCGGGTTGGTCTGCAGCATGGAGAGCACGACCGAGGCGACCCCGCGGTTCTCCCGCCAGCCCGGCCAGGAACGGTCGTAGTCGCCCGGGTCGGCCACGCGCAGGCCGGGATCCCGCAACAGGCGGCTGACCAGGGCATGCGTGGTGATGAACCACTGTCCCTCGAAGGCCTGGACGGCCGGCGCCCGGTCCCGGATCACGTCGTAGGCCGGGTACGGATCGAGTCGCCCCTCGGGCTGGAACAGTGATGCGAGCGCGGTATCGAAGTCCATCCCCATCCGGACATCATGCCCGGTGATGTCCACACCCGCCGAACGCTCAGATCGCCGTACGCGGGACCGATGTGCTGCCTCTGAGGGCCGCCGCGGGCCCGGCGTGAGGGGGCGAGATGAAGCGTTGGTTCGGGGTGGGCCGCAGCCTGCTGGCGGATCCCGCCGAGGCGGGCGCGCAGGCGTGCCGCGAGGCGCTCGGCGGGCGCCGCGCCGGCCTGCTGATCGTCTTCGCCGCGCTGTCGCACGCGACGCCGGAGATGGCCGCCGCCGTGCACGCGGCGGCCGGCGGGGACGTGCTGATGATCGGCTGCTCGACGTCCGGCGAGTTCACCGCGGTCGGCCGCGGGTCGGGCGTGGTGGTGAACGCGCTCGGCGGGGACGGGTTCGCGGCGTCGGTGCGGGCCGTCCCGTACAACAGCATGGATCTCTATCGGGCCGGCGAGACCCTCGCCGGCGCGCTCGACGACGTCGTCGCCGAGCACCGGGTGCTGCTGATGCTCGGCGACGGGCGCAGCGGCGACCAGCAGGAGGTGGTGCGCGGGGCGTATTCGGTGGCCGGCGCGCGGGTCCCGCTGGTCGGCGGTTGCGCGGGCGACGACGTGACGCAGACCGGGACGTACGCGTTCTTCAGCTCCGGCCCGGACGTCCGGGTGCTGAAGAACGCGGTGCTCGGCGCCGCGCTCGGCGCGCCGGCGCCGTTCGGGATCGCGATGTCGCACGGCTGGCACCGCACGGGCGAGCCGATGGTGGTCACCCGCAGTGCCGGTGGCACCATTCTGGAACTCGACGGGGAGCCGGCGCTCGACGTCTACCTGCGGCGCACCGGCGGCTCGCCGGATCTGGCCGGGGACGCCGGCGCCTTCGTCCCGTTCGCCGCCGTGCGGCCGCTCGGCCTGGCGCGGCGCACCGGCGAGGACATCCGGATCATCTTCGCCTGCGACCCGGAGGCCGGGTCCATCTACAGCCTGGCGGACACCCCGGAGGGCGCGATGGTGTGGCTCATGGAGCAGGACGTGGACGCGGTGGTCGACGCGGCGGCGGCCGCCGGCCGCGCCGCGGCCGAGGCGCTGGACGGCGCGACGCCGCTGGGGGTCCTGGTCTTCGATTGCTGTGTACGGCCGATGGCGCTCGGCCAGGACAACACGGACCGGGCCGCCGAGCGGCTCCGCGCCGCGCTGGACCCGATCCCGTTCAGCGGTTTCTACTCCAACGGCGAGATCGTGCTGACCCGCGGCGCGAAGGGCATGCACCACCTCACCGTGGCCGCCCTGGCCGTGAGCTGACGCCATGACCGCGTGGTCGATGCTGCGTCTCAGCGAGTACTTCAGCGCCATCACCCGGGCCGGTGACGAGCCGGCCGCCGCCCGGATCGCGGCGCAACAGGCCACCGAGGCCACCGACGCCGAGGTGGGCGCCGTGATCCGCGGCGACACCGTGACGGCGTCGGTGGGCCTGGGCCGCTCCCCCGACCCGGCCCTGTTCACCGGCCTGCGCGTGGGCGCCGGGACGGCGTCGTTCCCGGGGCTCGGCGAGGCCTTCCTGAGCGTGCACGCGCTGGCCGGCGGCAACGACGAGCGTCTGGTCGTGGCCCGCGCGGGGGAGCCGTTCACGCCCGAGGAACGGCAGATGCTGCAGGGCATGGCGAAGGTGCTCGGTCTCGCCCTGCGCGGGCTGCGGACCCTCGCCGCCGAGCAGCAGCTGCGCCTGGACCGGGAGCGCGAGGCGGAGGCGCGGCTGGTTCTGCTGGAGGCGCTGGAACGGCGGGAACGCCTGCTGGAGACGCTGTTGCGGGTGCAGCGGGCGGCCGGTCAGGGCACCCCGCTCGGCGAGGTGCTGGACGCCATCACGCTGGGCGCCCGGCGACTGCTCGACGACGGCGTCGCCGCGCTGGTGCTGCACGACGTCGACGACCCGGCGCGGCTGACCGTGGCGTCCGCGTCCGGCTGTCCCTCGTCGGGCCGCGACACCGTGCTGCTGGCCGCCGGCCGGGCGATGGACGCGCGGGGCCCGGTCGCGGACGGCGGGCTGTCCGCCGCGCCGGTGTTCATCGGTGACCGGCTGGCCGGGGCCTTCGTGATCGCGGGACACGGCGGCGACCTGCGCGAGTCGGAGCGGCGCGACGTCCTCGCGGCCTTCAGCGAACAGGCCAGCCTGGCGCTGACCGGAGCGCACACCCAGGCCGCCGTGCACGAGGCGCACCACGACCCGCTGACCCGCCTGCCGAATCGCACCCTGTTCCTGCGGCGGGTCGAGCAGGCCGCGGCCGAGGGCGCCGGGGCCGCGCTGCTCTACCTCGACCTGGACCTGTTCAAGCAGGTCAACGACACTCTCGGGCACACCGCCGGGGATGAGCTGCTGCGTGGCGTCGCGGACCGGCTGCGTGCCTGCCTGCGGGACACCGACATGGCGGCGCGCTTCGGCGGTGACGAGTTCGCCGTGCTCCTGGAGCCGATCTCCGGCGACGGGCAGGCGTGGACGATCGCCCAGCGGGTGATCGACGCGATCGGCGAGCCGTTCGAGATCGCCGGCCGGTCCGTGGTGACCCGGGCCAGTGTGGGCATCGCCTGCGCGGCGCCGGGGCGGACCGCGGCGGGCCTGCTGGAGGACGCGGATCTGGCGATGTACCGGGCGAAGAAGACGATGCCGGGCACCTGCCGGGCGTTCGAGCCGCGCATGCGCGCCGACTCCCGGGGCACGGACCGTCACGCCGCCTGACCGGTCCATCCCGGCGGGCGCGGCCGTTCCGGGCGATTTCCGCGCGCACGCCGGCGGCCGGCGTTCCGGGGTGTCTCACGACCGTCGAGGCCCCCCCGCGCGCAGGCGTTCAGCGAAGCGCGGCGTGGAGGAGCTCGACCAGGTCGAGAGCGGCCTCGCCGGTCCAGACCACCGAACTCAGCGCCACCGCGACCGGCAGCAGCAGGAAGGCCCGCGACGCGGCACGCGGTCGGGGCCGCAACAGGTGGGCGACCCGCCGGGGTACGACCCCACCCGGCACCGCCGCGTGCAGCGCCGCCGCGAACGGGCTCCCCGCCCCGGCCAGCGCCGCCACCCCGATCGCGTGGGCCAGCGTGCGACGGCCGCCCAGTGACGCCGCGGCCCGCTCGTCGGCGGCCCGCTCGATCAGGTAGTCGACGTGCCGGCCGACCCACCACAGCGCCGGGTGCGCGGCCACCGCCAGCTCCGCCGCCCGGGCCAGCCGGTGATGGCGCTCGGCCAGATGCGCCTTCTCGTGGGCGAGCAGCGCCTCGAACTGCGGCTCGGTGAGCAGCGCGCGCATCCCGGTGGTGACCACCACGTGCCCCGGCTCGCCGGGCACCGCGAACGCCCGCGGCGCGTCCTCGGGCACGACCACCAGGCCTCCCGGGCCGCCGGCCGGGACCATGGCCAGCACCTTCCGCTGGCGTCGCCAGCGCAGGCCCACCGAGACGGCCGCGGCGGCCAGCAGGATCAGGCTCAGCCACGGCACCCACTCGACGCCGGCCGTGTCGTGCGCGACGACAGCGGCGGACCAGCCGAACAGCCGGCCGATCGCGGGCACCTGGGCGAGCGCGTGCGCGGCCAGCAGCAGCAGGTTGACCGTGCTGGTCACCGCGACGGTCACCGCCGTCCAGGCGATCACCGAGGCCGCCCGTCCGGGCGCGAGCCGGTCGGCGAGCAGCCGCACCACGATCACGGCCAGCGGTGGGACGACGACCACCGACCAGACGAAATGATCGAACATCTCGCTACCTCTCCGCGCGCGGGGAGCCGGAGGTCATGCTCTCACTCCGGCCGCGCCGAGGGCGCCGCCCGGCGCCGTGATCACCGACAGCTCCAGCATCGGGGACATCGGCGCCCGCCCCGGCCCACCGGCCCGGACATACCCGGCGATGTCGTCGAGCACCACGTCGTCGAGCACCAGCCCGAACCAGACCGGCCGCGCGCCACGCCGCCGCGCCTCCGGGGCGGGTTGCACGACCAGGACGTTGGACTGGGCGCAGACGTCCAGGCAGAGGCTGGTCCGGACGCGGTGCGCCGGGCCCAGCGCCGACCGCAACCTCTCGATCTGCGCGTCGTGGTCGACGGCCGGGTGCTTGCCGGGGTTCCCGCAGCAGCAGTCCCGGCAGACGGTCACCGTGCAGCCCCGCTCGTGCTCACTCACAGTCGATCACCTTACGGCCCGCCGGACGGCGACCGGCACGGCGAAGCCGGTCAGGGCAACACGGCCCCGGTCACATAACCACCCGGGCCGTCCCCAGGTGATGCAGAGCCAGATCAGCAACGCCGGGCCGAACGTCTCGGCCAGCCCGGCCCCGAGTCCGAAAACACCCAGGTACTGGCCGGTCGCGTGCCAGACTCGCCGCGCTGATGCCCAGGATCATGATCTGGTACGAGGCGCGCGTCCCGGCCTGCGCCACGAGCCCTGCCGCCCCGATCGTGTAGACCAGGTTCGAGGCCACCAGGGCCCGCTGCGGCCCGGTCATGGCGCGGCCGCCCGGTCTCCCGCTTTCCCCGGGCCGATCGATACAGTCGCATCGTGAGCAGACGGCGGCCGGGCCAGTTGGAGACGGAGATCATGACGGTGCTGGGCGCCGGCGACCGGCCGATGACCCCGGGCGAGGTCCGCGACCGCCTGGAACCGTCCGGTGAGTTGTCGTACAGCACGGTGGTCACCACGCTCACCCGGCTCTACGAGAAGGGCTCGGCGTCCCGGCACCGGGACGGGCGCGCCTTCCGCTACGGCGCGCCGCACGGCCCGGCCGCGCTGGTCGCCGACCGGATGACCCGGCTGTTGTCGGACGAGGCGGACCGCGCCTCGGTGCTGCGCCGCTTCGTCGGGAACCTGGACGCCAAGGACGAGCAGCTGCTGCGGGACCTGCTCAACGAGTGAACCCGCGGGCGATGCAACCGGATCGCACCCCGGCCCGCAACCGTCGCCGGGCATAGTTCGCCTCTTCAGGATCAGACGCTGACTGGGAGAAACGGACATGCGCACACGCATCGCGGCAACCGTCGCGGTCATCGCCGCTGTGGTCGGCATCGCGGGCGGCCTGGCCGGTCCCCTTTACGCGATGTTCGGGGCGAACTGACAAACTTGCAACATCATGACGCTGACCGATCGCCTTCCCGGCTCCGCCTCCTCGGGCCCCGCCGAGCCCGACGCCGTCTTCGAAGCCTTCCAGTCCTGGGTGACGGAGCAGGGCATCACCCTGTACCCGCATCAGGAGGAGGCGCTGATCGAGATCGCGACCGGCTCCAACGTCATCCTGAACACCCCGACCGGCTCGGGGAAGAGCCTGGTCGCCGCGGGCGCGCACTTCGCCGCGCTGGCCGACGGCCGCACCACCTTCTACACCGCCCCGATCAAGGCGCTGGTCAGCGAGAAGTTCTTCGCGCTCTGCGAGATCTTCGGCGCGCACAACGTGGGCATGCTGACCGGCGACGCCAGCGTCAACGCGGACGCGCCGATCATCTGCTGCACCGCGGAGATCCTGGCCAACCTGGCCCTGCGCGAGGGCGCCGAGGCCGACGTCGGCCAGGTGGTGATGGACGAGTTCCACTTCTACGCCGAGCCCGACCGCGGCTGGGCCTGGCAGGTGCCGCTGATCGAGCTGCCGCAGGCGCAGTTCCTGCTGATGTCGGCGACCCTCGGCGACACCACCCGGTTCGTCGACGACCTCACCCGTCGTACCGGACGGCAGACCGCTGTCGTCAGCAACGCCGAGCGTCCGGTGCCGCTGATCTTCAGCTATGCCATGACGCCGCTGCACGAGACCATCGAGGAGCTGCTGGCCACCAAGCAGGCGCCGGTCTACATCGTGCACTTCACCCAGGCGGCGGCGCTGGAACGCGCCCAGTCGCTGATGAGCATCAACATGAGCACACGCGAGGAGAAGGACGCGATCGCCAAGGCGATCGGCAGCTTCCGGTTCACCGCGGGCTTCGGGCGTACGCTGTCGCGCCTGGTCCGGCACGGCATCGGCGTCCACCACGCGGGCATGCTGCCGAAGTACCGGCGGCTCGTGGAGACGCTCGCCCAGGCCGGCCTGCTGAAGGTGATCTGCGGGACGGACACGCTGGGAGTCGGCATCAACGTGCCGATCCGCACGGTGCTGTTCACCGGCCTGTCGAAGTACGACGGCGTGAAGACCCGCCTGCTCAAGGCCCGCGAGTTCCACCAGATCGCGGGCCGGGCCGGCCGGGCCGGGTTCGACACCCTCGGCACCGTGCTGGTGCAGGCCCCGGAACACGTGATCGACAACGAGCGGGCGCTCGCGAAGGCCGGTGACGACCCGAAGAAGCGGCGCAAGGTCGTGCGCAAGAAGCCCCCGGAGGGGCAGATCGGCTGGGGCCGGCCCACCTTCGACCGTCTGGTCGAGGCCGAGCCGGAGCCGCTGACCTCGTCGTTCGAGGTCTCGCACGCGATGCTGCTGAACGTGCTGGCCCGTGGCGGCGACCCGTACCAGGCGATGCGGCACCTGCTCACCGACAACCACGAGGAGCCGGCCCAGCAGCGCAGACACATCCGCCGCGCGATCGCCATCGCCCGTGCGCTGATCGCCGGCGGGGTCATCGAGCGCACCCCGGAGGGCCTCTACAAGCTGGTCGACGACCTGCAGCTGGACTTCGCGCTGAACCAGGCGCTGTCGCCGTTCGCGCTGGCCTGCCTGGAACTGCTGGACAAGGAGGCGCCGGAGTACCCGCTCGACGTCGTCTCGGTGATCGAGTCCACCCTGGAGGACCCGCGCCAGGTGCTCTCGGCGCAGCGCCAGAAGGCGCGCGGTGAGGCCGTCAACGCGATGAAGGCCGAGGGCATCGAGTACGAGCAGCGCATGGAGCTGCTCGAGGAGGTGACCTGGCCGCAGCCGCTGCGGGAGCTGCTCGAGGCGGCGTACGAGACGTACCGGCGTGGCCACCCGTGGGTCGGCGACTACGAGATCAAGCCGAAGTCCGTGGTCCGCGACATGTACGAGCGGGCCATGACGTTCACCGAATACGTCTCGTTCTACGGCCTGTCCCGCTCCGAGGGCCTGGTGCTGCGCTACCTGGCCGACGCCTACCGGGCGCTGCGCCAGACGGTGCCCGAGGACGCCCGTACCGAAGAGCTCGGTGACCTGATCGAATGGCTCGGCGAGCTGGTCCGGCAGGTCGACTCCAGCCTGCTCGACGAGTGGGAACGCCTGCGCAACCCGGGCGCCGCCGTCGAGGAGGTCCGGATCGACGACAAGCCGCCGGCTGTCACCCGCAACGTCCGCGCTTTCAAGGTCCTGGTACGCAACGCGATGTTCCGCCGGGTCGAGTTGGCCGCGCTGGGCCGCTACGACGAGCTGGGCGAGCTGGACGGCGAGTCCGGCTGGAGCGCGGAGCGCTGGCGCGAGGCCGTCGACGACTACTTCGACGAGTACGACGAGCTGGGCACCGGACCGTCGGCCCGCGGCCCGCAGCTGCTGCAGATCGACACCGGGCCCGGGGTGTGGGCGGTCCGGCAGGTCTTCGAGGACCCGGCCGGCGACCACGACTGGGGCATCGACGCCACTGTCGACCTGGCCGAGTCCGACGAGATCGGCGGCGCCGCCATCACCATCGTGGCGGTCGGCCCGCACTGAGCCGCCGGCACGGGCTTGTACCACAGGTGGTCCAAGCCCGTCCTAGCGTCGTGCCACCCGGCGGTCACGCACCGGCTCCGCCGCGTGACCGCCGTGGAGCACCAGTCTCGGAGAGTGACCCCTCCGGTGGCACGGCTACCGATCAGCCCGCGTCCACGTCACTGATCGCTAGCAGACTCAGCCGGAGGCCGGCTTCGGTGGCCCGGGACGCGAGCTCGGCCCCCAGCCGCTCGTCGAGACCGGCCGGGCAGGTCCACCAGCCCGTCACCTGCCCATCGCCGGGCAGCAGCAGGTCACAGGTGGTCCAGTCGCCGGCCAGCGGGAACGATCTCAGCACCGTGGCCAGCCGGTCGACGGCCGCCGAGGTCAGCCCCGGCACCGCCAGGACGACCCGGATCCGGCGGCGTTCCGGCAGGTCCTCGTAGGTGTCGGCGACGTCGAGCGCGGCGTGCTCGGTGAGCACCGCGGCGACGATCCGGTGCAGGCCGTCGAGGATGTCGCGCTCGGCGGGCTCCACCACGATCGGCTCGCGGAAGTCACCGTACGCGGCCAGTTCGGCGCGCAGCAGTTCGACGACGCGCGCGTCGTCCGGGTCGGCCAGCAGGTCGGGTATCGCTCTTTCCCACGTGTCGCCACCGGCCGGCGGCCGATACGTGGCGAGGATTTCCGGGAGCGGCATCCGGCGTACGGTCACCGGGAAAGGCTTACACAGTCGAGTTGAACTGCCTACTCACCAAAAGGAGAACAAAAACGCCACCGACGGGAGGACCGGCGCGCACGCCGGAGTGGCGCGGAAATGGTGTCCCGGGCGTCGAGCCGCGGACCGTGCGGGCGGACCTTGCGCGCGGTGGGCACGCGGTCACCCGGCACCTCCCCGATCGGCGTACCCCGGCGGCCGGCCGGAGGAGGCCGCCGTCGTCATCGGGCCGGCCTGCCTTGAATCGACTCCGGGACACTCTGACAAAACGTACGGTGGCGAGGTGGGGGACGAGGCGGCGGAGTACTACGACCGGATGCTGGTGGACGCCGAGTGGGGCGAGGCATTCTGCCTCACGCTCGCCCGCGGCCTCGACGACGCCGCGCTGATCACGGCCTTCGGCGGCGACCCGGAGAAAATGCTCCCGCCGGCCGATCTCGCGCAGATTCTGGACAATTTCCGGTACGGCGAGGAACCCGCCACCCTGATCGTCGGCCGGGTCGGCGACTGGCACCTCGGCATCGAGATCAATGGCGGTCAGGGTGTCCGCTCCGAGGTGCTGCGTCGGGTGGCCGCGGCCGGCGACGGCGTCGCGCTGAGTGTGTACCGCGACGTGAGCGGACGGTCCCAGTTCACCTACGTCAGCGACGACCGGACGCAGGTGGAGCTGGACCAGATCCGGCCGGAACGGCGCTCCGGAGCGGCCCCCGGCCTGCTCGACGCGCTCCTGGTGGGGCTGCCGTTCGGGCACGACGAGGACATCATCCCGGAGGCGGCCGGGCTGGCCCTCGCCGAGCGGATCACCGGCGTACGGCTGCCCTTCGATCTCATGGAGCAGGACCTTCCCGGAGTCATCCTGAACCTGGTGCCGGACGACCTCGTCCCGGAGGCCGGGCGCGGCCTGGCCGCGCTGGACGACCCGTTCATCCGGCGGATGCTGGCCGCGCCGACGCCGGAGAACGTGCCGGCGATGCTGGCGTTCCGCACCCGGCTGATCGCCGAGGACGCGCAGCTGGCCGGCGAACGGGCGGTCCGGCAGGTGCTCGAGGCGCTGGACGCCGGCCGGGCGCCCGCGCCGGAGCTGCGGACCCCGTTGCGGGTGCTGCACGAGCGGCTCGCCGGTGATCTGCAGGCGATGAACGCGGTGCAGGACATCGCGGCCGCGGCGTTCCCCGGGGACGGGGACGACCCGGCGCAGCGGTTGGGTACCGCGTACGCGGTCCAGGACAGCGACCGCAGCCTGCAGGCGGTCGTGCTGCGGCGGTGTGCCCTGCACGCGCTGCGGTCCTCGATCGTCGTGCGGCCGGCCGCGCCGCCGCCGGTGACCGCCATCCCGGCGCCGGCCGGCTACGCAGCGGTGGCGGGTGAATTCGCCGCCTGGCCACCGGCGAAGCAACGCACAGTGACCCGCTGGCTGGCCCGCCGCGCGTTCGAGGTCGCCGGCCTGGACACGCTCGACTGGGCCCGCCCGGCGCTGGAGGCGCTGGACCGCGGTGACCCGCTGCCGTTCCCGGACCGGCGCGCGGTGTTCCGGCTGATCTCCGCGGCGGCGCTGGTGACCGCGACCACCGGCCTGCCGCTGGACCAGCTGGAACACCGCCTCACCGACCAACAGCGCGCCGAGCTGCGGGAACGCATCGACCGCGCTCCCCTGGCGGTGATCACGATCTTCAACACCATGGACCCGGACCCGGCCAGGGCGCTCGCCGACACGTTCGCCACCGCGCTGGAGACGTTCGACGGGCGCACCGAGGATCTGCTCACCGACCTGCGCGCCCAGTTCTGCTGATCACCCACCGTTCATCGGCGGACCCCGGGTCCGGTCCACTGCGGACGTGCCGATCGGTATTACGATGCGTGCGGATCTTCGGCTCGGTTTGAGGAGGCGTCGGTGGCTGACCGGCGGAGTGCACTGGATCGGATCGACACCACCGTGGCGCATCCGGCCCGGCGCTACAACTACCTGCTCGGCGGCAAGGACAACTTCGCCGCGGACCGGGCCTCGGCCGACGCCATCGAGAAGGGCATGCCGACGATCCGGCTCGCCGCCATGGAGAACCGGTACTTCCTGCAGCGGGCCGTGAAGTTCCTGGCCGAGCGAGGCATCCGGCAGTTCCTGGACATCGGCACCGGCATCCCGACCGCGGACAACACGCACGAGGTCGCGCAGCGGATCGACCCGGCGGCGCGGATCGTCTACGTCGACAACGATCCGATCGTGCTGACCCACGCCCGCGCGCTGCTGACCAGCACGCCCGAGGGGGTCACCGCGTACATCGACGCGGACCTGCGCGAGCCGCGGACCATCCTGGACGATCCGGAGGTCCGCGCGACGCTCGACTGGACGCGGCCGATCGCGGTGATGTTGGTCGCGGTGCTGCACTTCGTCCGCGACGACGAGGACCCGCAAGGCGTCGTCGACACCATCCTGGACGCCCTGCCGCCGGGCAGCTGGGTGGTCGCCTCCCACTCCACCTGGGAGTACCTGCCGGCCGAGGCGATCGAGCAGCTCGAGGCCGCGAACGGCGACGGGCGTTTCCAGGCCCGGACGGGCGAGCAGCTGGGCCGGCTGTTCAGCCGGCTGGACCTGATCGAGCCGGGCGTGCAGTCGGTGGCCCGGTGGTGGCCGGAGGAGGCGTCCCAGCCGCGTCCCTCGATCGAGGACGTCGCGTTCAACGCGATCGTGGGGCAGGTCCGCGCCCGCGGGTGAGGTCTGTTGGCGGCGCGCCAACGAAACGGTACCGTCCTCGGGGATCTGATCGATGCGCCCCGAGGAGACGCGTGAAGCCGCCCGCCAACTGGCCCAACATCTCGGACTACTGGCCGGATACGCCTGTCGTGCGTCGCCGGCGGCGGCCGGCGCTCCTCACCGGGCTGCTGGCGCTGTTCGTGATCGGCGGGTCGGTGGTGCTCGCCCGCCCGCTGGCCGATGCGGAGATCCGGCAGCGGGCGTCCGGGCCGGTCATCATCCCCCCGGAGTCGCCACAGGCGGTCATCTCCCTGCAGCCGAGCCCGCCGGCGCCCCGGCCGCTGCCGACGACGCCGGTCCGAGCCTCCCCCTTGCGGGGACGGTTCGAGGTGGTCACCGGGCTGACCGATCTGGTGGTACGGACGGCCCGGCTGGACGATGCGGACTTCCGGGTCAGCGGGCCGGCCGAGGGCGCGTTCACCGGCGGCGTGCTGCGGGTCAGCGCCCGGCCGGGTGACGCCGGCCCGGTCGAGGTCCTACTCAGCGACAGGCGCATCTGGCAGCTGCGGACCGGGGCGGGGACCAGGTCGGTCGCGCTCGACCTGAGTGCCGGCGCGGTCAACCGGATCGACCTGAACGGTGGCGCGGAGCGCATCGACATGACGCTGGGCCGGCTGAGCGGCACGGTGCCGATCCGGATGGCCGGCGGCGTGAGCATCTGGCGGATCGTGACCGCCGTCCAGGTCCCGGTGCGTGTCCAGGTGGCCAGCGGCGCCGGTGACGTCGCGCTCTACGGCCAGCACTCGGACGGGACCGCAGCGGGCACGACGGTGCGCTCCGGCGACCTCGACGCCGCCCCGGGACTCGACATCGTCGCCGCCGGCGGCCTGGGCACCCTCGAAGTCACCCGCAGCTGACCACCGGCGTCAGCCACCAAGCAGACACCTCGCAAGCCGGCCCGCGGTCGACACGACGCACGCACGCCCCGCGCGGCACGGTCCTCACCGGACGTGGCCTGGTCCTTCGTCGGCCGGAAGGCGGTCGGGCGGTTCGGCCGGCGGTTGCGCGCGGACCTGAAGAGCGGCGCCCGGCAGGCACGATGCGGGGCACCCTGCGGTCGCGGCCCGGAGTTTCCGGACTCGCTGCGGCTGCTGGCCGGACAGCCATGATGTTGCATGCGGTTTTCCCCGGCGTTACGTTGCATGCATCGACGATTGGAGATGTCTCATGGCCATCAGTCGACGCGGCCTGCTGGCCGCCGGCGCCGGAACCGCCGCCGGGCTGGCCCTGTCGGGGACCGCCCGGGCCGCCACCACCGGCAGCGTCGGATTCCGGCTCGACGCGGTGACCCTCGACGGCGGCGAGCAGGTCGTCTCGGTCACCCTGGACACCGCACGGCTGGCCCCGCACAGCGTCAGCACCGGCACGTTCAGCGTCCACGCCACGGCGACGAGCCCGATTGCCGACCCTGGCGGGTACGACCTGGACCGCCCGGTCACCGCCGCCCGGGTGGACCACCGCGGCAACATCGTGCTCGATCTGGGCTACGCCGAGGGCCAGGTCGGCGGCGGCACGCTCGGCTACCTCGGGAGCCGGGGCCGCAACGTCCGGCTCGACCTGGATTACACGATCACCCAGAACGCCCCACTGCCGACCCGGAACGGCCCGGTGACCATCCCGGCGTTCGTCCAGGGCCGGCTGGCCAACCCCGAGGTCGACGCGTTCAGCCACCACATCTCCCGCTCGGGCCTGAAGTACCGGCTGTTCTCCCCGCCGCGCCGGGGCCGCCGGCCGCTGATCGTCTGGCTGCACGGCGGCGGCGAGGGCGCGTCGCTGCCGGACGGCTACTACGACAACGAGACCACGCTGCGCGCCAACCGCGGCGCGCTGGGCTTCGCGACCCCGCAGGCCCAGCAGATCTTCGGCGGAGCGTACGTGGTGGCCCCGCAGAGCACGTCGTACTGGATGGCGGACGGCGACCGGTTCGCCCCGCTGATCCGGGAGATCATCGCCGAGGTGTGCGCCCGGCGGGCGGTCGACCCGGACCGGATCTACGTGGCCGGGTGCAGCAACGGCGGCTACATGAGCCTGAAGATGACCGCGGTGTACCGTTCGCTGTTCGCCGCCTCGGTCCCGGTCTGCGGCGTGGTGGCCGGGGACCCGCCGCTGATCCCGGACGCCGAACTGGCCGCGATCGGCACGCCGACCTGGCTGATCGCCTCCCGGGACGACGACACCGTCGATCCGGGCGCCAACTCGGTGCACGCCCACGAGCTGATCCCACGGTCCCTGCTCACTCTGTACGACCAGGTGGTGTGGAACGGTCACCGGTTCCCGGGCCACTGGTCCTGGATCTACCTGGCCCGCAACGACCCGGCCGTGCACGGCACCCACATCTGGCAGTGGATGGCCCGCCGCCGATGACGGCAACGGCCCCGATCCTTCGATCGGGGCCGCTGCGGTCCGGCGAGGACTACTCGGCGACAGTGATGGTGAAGGTGGCGATGTTGGCGCCGCCGGTCTGCGACGGGCCCTGCTCCAGCCTCACCAGCGTCGAGCCGGTGCCGAGCGAACCGATCGGGGTGTCGGCCGGCGCGGTCAGGACCCACTCGAAGGTGCGCTCCTGGCCCTCGGCGATCTGGCCACCGGCCACGGAGCAGGCCTCGCTGGAACCGCCCGGCGGGACCGGCAGCTCGCCGCCGCCGACGCAGACCTCGCTCGGGAAGATCTCCGGCCAGCCGTTGACGCCGGCCGGCGTGGCGATCTCGGCGCCCAGACCGCGGTGCGGGGCGTCGCCGTTGCTGCGGACGGTGACCGGCACCGCGCCCAGGAAGGTGCCGTCCTGCTGACGGGTCAGGGTGACGTCGCCCGCGGTCACCGCCAGCTTCGGCTCGGTGTCCGGCACGTACGGCGCCGGGTTGGTGAGCTTGCCGCTGGTGGAGCGGAACACGGTGGCGAACTCGGCGGTGGCGCCGGCCACCTCGACGGTGCCGCTCTGCGTGGCCGCCTGCGCGAACGCCTGCGGCTTGGCCGGCGAGCGGAAGGTCACCGTGACGGTGCCGTTCGCGCCGGGCTGGATCGCGTTGTCGAGATTGCAGTAGGCGATCGTCCGGTTGTCGCCGGTCGCGCCGAGCCCACAGCCGGACGCGCCGAGGAACTGGTCGAACGTGCTCTCGATCGGCTCGGTGATGGCGATGTTGCCCCTCACCGGCTCGCTGGTGCGGTTCTTGACGGTGATCCGGATGCTGCCGCTGTGGCCGAACTGGCCGGGCTCCAGGATCAGGCGGTTGACGCTGACGGTCACGCCGGCCGGGGCCGCCTGGGCCGCGGCGGCGCCGCCGAACAGGACGGATCCGGCCGCGAGCGCGACGGCGCCCGCGCGCAGGACTGTGCGCATGGTTGTCTCCTCATATCGACACCCCGTGAGCCGGGTCGACGAGCCCGGCAGATCGATCGGTGATCACCATAGCGACGGCCGTCGACGGAAGCAGCCCCGGTGTCCGATCAGGACGAGACGTTCATCTGAGGAGCCGTGCGGCACGCGGACCTCGACCGTGTCGAGGCGCGGTGCGGGGCCGACCCGTTCGCCGACCAGGTCGCCCTGGTCGGGCAGGATCGGCCCCGGCAACGACCGGCCACCCGGCCGGCGGTCGATCAGGGCAGGAAGACGGCGCGGACGCAGCCGTCCTCCTTCTCCTTGAACATGCGGTAGCCCTCCGGCGCCCGGTCCAGCGGCAGCACGTGCGTGGCCAGGTGCTCGGTGACCAACTCACCCTTGGCCATCCGGTCCAGCAGCATCGGGATGTACCGCTGCCCGTGCATCTGCGCGCCGCGTACGGTCAGGCCCTTGTTCATCAGGGCGCCGAGCGGGAACTTGTCGACGAACCCGGCGTAGACGCCGAGCACGAACACCGATCCGCCCTTGCGACAGGCGTGGATCGCCTCCCGTACCGCGATCGGGCGGTCGGTCTGCAGCCGCAACTGCTGCTTGATCTGGTCGTACGCGAACTGCGCTCCCGGCGCGTGGGCCTCCATGCCGACCGCCTCGATGCACACGTCCGGGCCCCGGCCGCCGCTGCGCTCGCGCAGCTCACCTCCCACATCTGTCTGCTCGTAGTTCAGCGTCTCCGCGCCGATGTGCTGCTCCACCTGTTGCAGCCGGTTCTCCAGGCGGTCGATGACGATCACCCGGGCCGCGCCGAGCAGCGTCGCGGCCCGGGCCGCCATCTGGCCCACCGCCCCGGCGCCCCAGACCGCGACGACGTCGCCCGGCTTGACCCCGCCCAGGTCGGCGCCCATCCAGCCGGTCGACGCGGAGTCCGAGGCGAACAGCGCGCGCTCGTCGCTGACCGCGTCCGGCACGGTGAACGCGCCGACGTCCGCGAACGGCACCCGGATGTACTCCGCGTGACTGCCGGCGTTGCCGCCCATCGCGTGCGAGTAACCGAAGCAGCCGCTGGGCGCGTGTCCCCACAAGGTCTCGGTGATCGCCGGGTTGGTGTTGCCGTTCTCGCAGAGCGAGTACAGCTTCTGGTCGCAGTACCAGCAGTTCCCGCAGGAGATGAAGGACGAGACGACCACCCGGTCGCCGACCCGGTGGTTGCGCACGTCCGGGCCCGCCTCGACGATCTCGCCGAGGAACTCGTGCCCGAGCACGTCGCCCTTCTCCATGAACGGGATGTAACCGCCCAGCAGGTGCAGATCGGAACCGCAGGTGACCGTCCGGGTCACCCGGACGATGACGTCGCCGGGATTGCGCAGTTCCGGGTCCGGCACGGTGCCGACTGCCAACTTGTTGACGCCCTCCCACTGCAGCGCTCTCACAGCAGTCCCCCTTCCCGGCCGTGCTGGGTGGCCATCTGCAACGGCCGGTTCAGCAGTGTCGGCCTGGTGGTCGGCGGGCCGGACGGCAGCAGCACGTCACCGGTCTCGATCAGCGATTGTGTCTCGCGCAGGGCACGCCGCACGTGGCCGTCGGTGACCGTGGCGTTGTCCCGGATGCGGACCGCGATCTCCGTGCCGCGACCGCCGGGCGCCTCCGCCAGCGTGATTTCCAGCTGGTCGGCGATCTCGCTGAGCGAGCCCGGCAGCTGCGTCGACTCCAGCTCGAAGCGCGGTTTGAACACTGTCACGACATGCCGTCGCCGCGCGGCCGGCCTCCTGGCGCGGCGTCGCTTGACGGCCACCGCCGCGGCCGCGCCGGCCGCGATCGGCGCGGCCGTCAAGAGCAGTTTTCCGGTACGATTCATCGACCTCCCCTTTCGTTGGTCAGGAGGTTCGTGTACCACCGGAGTCCCCGGCTAAACCCGCGGCGCGCTCGTAGGCGGTCCGGCCTGCCCAGCGGCCCGCGCGTGCGGCGTACGCAGCACCGGCGAGCGCCGGCCCCCGGATTGATCGGACTGGCCGAGGCGCCCCGCACCGCGCGTCCGGCGCCCGGCGGGCGGTCAGGTCGATGCCACGTCGATGTCGCCGGGGATGATCGCCGGCATACCCGCGACAGTACGCGCGGCCTCCTGCCTTACCGTGTCGGCATGGAACGTGGAGTCGTGCTGATCACCGGCGCCAGCGCCGGCCTGGGCGAGGAGATGGCCCGGCAGTTCGCCGCCCTGGGCTACGACCTGGCGCTGTGCGCCCGCCGCATCGACCGCCTGGAGGTGCTGCGCGACGAGCTGGCTCCGCGCCGGGTGTTGGTCAAGCAGCTCGACGTCACCGAGGACGACGCGGTCTTCACCGTGTTCGAGCAGTTCGCGGCCGAGTTCGGGCGGATCGACCGGGTGATCGTCAATGCCGGCCTGGGCAAGGGCGCCCCGCTGGGCACCGGCCGCTTCGACGCGAACCGGGCGACCGCGATGGTGAACTTCGTGGGCGCGCTGGCCCAGACCGAGGCGGCGCTGCGGATCTTCCGCGAGCAGCGGCGCGGCCACCTGGTGCTGATCTCGTCGATGTCCGCGCTGCGCGGCATGCGCCGGTCGATGACCACTTACGCGGCGACGAAGGCGGGTGTGGCGGCGATCGCGGAGGGTCTCCGTTCCGAGCGCATCCCGGGAGTCGACGTCTCGGTGATCTATCCGGGTTACATCCGCTCGGAGATGAATGAGCGCGTCCAGCAGAAGACCAGATTCATGACCGACACCAGATCGGGTGTACGGGCCATGGTGGCGGCCATCGAGAAGCGCAGCCCCAAGGCGTACGTCCCGGCCTGGCCGTGGGTTCCGATCGGGGCGGCGATGCGCGTGCTGCCGCTCTCCGTCGTACGGCGAATGGTGTGAGTGGCTCGTGGCCCGCCTGTTGTTGATCCGCCACGGTCAGGCGTCGTTCGGCGCCGAGGACTACGACGCGCTCTCGGATCTCGGTCACGAGCAGGCCCGGGTGCTGGGCCGGGTCCTGGCCGCCCGGGGTGTCCGGCCGGCCCTGGCGCTGCGCGGGACGATGCGCCGCCACGAGGAGACCCTGGCCGGGATCCTGGAGGGGCTGGGCGCCCGGATCCCGGTGGTCACCGACCCCGGCTGGAACGAGTTCGACTTCCAGCACGTCGTCGAGATCCACCGGCCGCACTACCGGGACCGCGCCGCGATGCTGGCCGAGCTGGCCGGAACGGACCGTCCGGACCGGGCGTTCCAGGAGGTCTTCGACGCCGCGACGCTGCGCTGGTGCTCCGGCGACCACGACGCCGACTACATCGAGCCGTTCGCGGACTTCCGCGGCCGGATCACCCGGGCGCTCGCGCAGGCGGCCGCGCTGCTGCGGCGCCACCGCGACATCCTGGCGGTCAGTTCCGGCGGCCCGATCGCCATGGCCGCCGCCCTGCTCACGACCGGACCGGACGGTCCGGCCGCGCTGTGGGCCGCGCTCAACCGGGTCTCGGTCAACACCGGCGTCACCAAGGTGATCTCCGGCCGCGGCGGGCTGTCGCTCTCGACGTTCAACGAGCACACCCACGCCGAGAGCGACCCCCGCCTGCTGACCTACCGCTGAGTCAGCGGCCGCGGCTCGACCCCGTACCCCGGTAATCGAACGAAACGACCCGGAAGCGGTCCTCGAAGCGGGACCGCAGGCGGCCAGGAGGCCCGATCCACGCCGGGACGGCCGCATACCCACGCCGGGACGGCCGCATACCCCGCGGCGGCGGGGCGGATCGAACGATCACGGTCACCGGACTGCATACACCAGCGTCAAAGTCTACAGTGGGCCTATCCGTGCAGGCAGGGGGCATCACATGAGGTTGGGCACGGCATGAGGGTGGGCACGGCATGAGGTTCGGGGCGCTGGTCTTCCCGTTCCACAACCCGATGGAGGACCCGACCCTGCAACTGGAGGGCGACCTGGCCCTGGCCGAGCTGTGCGACCGGCTCGGCTACGACGAGTTCTGGTTCGGCGAGCACCACTCGGGCGGCTGGCAGATCATCGCCTCGCCCGAGCTGATGATCGCCGCGGCCGCCCAGCGCACCCGGCGGATCCGGCTCGGCACCGGCGTGGCGACGCTCTCCTACCATCATCCGTTTCTGCTGCTGGATCGGATCATTCAGCTGGATCACCTGACCCGCGGGCGGCTGATCTTCGGGGTCGGCTCGGGCGCGTTGCCGCTGGACGCCAGCACCATCGGGCACGACCCGATGCAGGCGCGCCGGATGATGGCCGAGTCGCTGGAGGCGATCACCGCGATGCTGCGGTACGACGGGCCGGTCACGCGCACCACCGACTGGTTCCGGCTAGAGAAGGCGACCCTGCACCTGCGGCCGTACCAGTGGCCGCTGGACATCCGGGTCGCCGCCTTCAAGTCGCCGGCCGGCCCCCGACTGGCCGGCCGGTTCGGCGCCGGCATCATCTCGTTCGGCGCGTCCGCCGCGATCGGCACCGGCTCGGAGAACCCGCTGCGCACCACAGCGGAGATCGCCGACGCCGAGGCGCACCAGGTGGGGCTGCAGTTCGACAGGAGCCGGTGGTCGGTGATGAGCCTGATGCACGTCGCGCCCACCGAGGCACAGGCGCGGGCCGAGGTGCGGTGGGGCATCACCTCGTACATCAAATTCGTTCGTCAGATCCTCCCGATTAACGTCCCGGTCGATCTGGACGACCCGGATGCCGTCGTGGACGTGCTGACGACCACCGGCAACGCCGTGATCGGCACGCCTGAGCAGGCGATCCGGCACATCGAGCGGATGTGGGAGCTCAGCGGCGGCTTCGGCACGTTCCTGATCGAGCAGTCGGACATCGCCGACCCGGACGCCACCCGCCGGTCCTACGACCTGTTCGCCCGCCGGGTGATGCCCTACTTCACCGCGTCGACCTGGCCGCGGATCAGGGCGTACGAGGCCGAGCTGCAGTCCGGCGGCATGACCCGCCGGACGATGGCCGCCGCTCAGGCGAAGGCCGGCGTCGAGTACCACCACGAGGTCGCCGAGCGGCGGAGGGCGACGTGAGAGCCAACCGGAAGGATCAACGATGGACGTCGACGTGACAGTTCTCGGCAGCGGCATCGGCGGGAGCACGGTGGCCGCGATCCTCGCCCGCCTCGGCGTGTCGGTGGCGATCGTGGACGCGGCCAGGCATCCACGGTTCGCCCTCGGCGAGTCGACGATCGGTGAGACGTCGTTCCTGCTCCGCCTGCTCGCCGCCCGTTACGACGTACCGGAGTTGGCACACGTGTCGACCAGCGGCGGCATCCTCGAGCACGCCAGCCGGCGGTGCGGCATCAAGACCAACTTCGGGTTCGTGTACCACCGGGAGGACCAGGAGCACGATCCGTTCGAGGTCACGCAGTGCAGCGTCTCGGAGGGACCGTTCGGTCCGGAGTCGCACCTGATGCGCGCCGACATCGACAAATACCTCTTCGAGGCGGCCGTCCGGTATGGCGCGACCGCCCGGGAGGGGGTCCGGATCCAGTCCGTGGACATCCGGCCGGACGCCGCCGTCGTGGCGCTCGACAACGGCGAGTCGATCCGCAGCGACTACGTGATCGACGCGACCGGGCGCACCTCGGTGCTGGCCGACGCGTTCGGGCTGCGTGAACAGCCGTGCCGGTTCGAGACGAACTCGCGGACGATCTTCACGCACCTGCGCGGGGTGGTGCCGTACGACACGGTGGAGGAGTCCAGCGGCCAGCCCAACCTCTGGCACGAGGGCACCCTGCACCACCTGTTCGACGGCGGCTGGATGTGGGTGATCCCGTTCGACAACCGGCCGGGCAGCGAGTCGGACCTGGTCAGCGTGGGCCTGAACCTGGATGCCGACAGGTACCCGAGGCGCGAGGGCGTCACCGCGGAACAGGAGTGGTCCGAGTTCCTCGACCGGTTCCCGGCGATCAAGCGCCAGTTCGCGAACGCCACCCCGGCGTTCCGCTGGATCTCCACCGGCCGCACGCAGTTCTCCTCGTCGCGCACGGTGGGCGACCGGTGGGTGCTGATGAGCCACGCGGCCGGCGCGATCGACGCCCTGTTCAGCCGCGGGATGGCGAACACGATGGCGGTGATCGAGGCGTTCGTGCCGCGGTTCCTGGACGCCCGTGCGGCCGGCGACTACTCGGCGGCCCGGTTCGCGTACCTCGACACGCTGAACCAGAGCATCCTGGACAACAACGACAAGCTGATCGCCGGGTCGTACATCGCCTTCCGCGACTTCGACCTGTGGCGGGCCTGGTCGAAGATGTGGTACCTGGCCTGGAACCTGGGCGTGATCCGCGTCGCCGGAACGTACTACCAGTTCCTGGAGAACGCCGACCCGGCGCTGCTGGACCGCCTGCACCAGGGGCCGGTCCCCGGCTCGTTCTGTCCGGATCTGCCCAGCGCGCAGGAGCAGTTCGACGCGTGCTTCGAGGTGATGCGCCGGGTCCGCGGCGGCGCCCTGTCGCCGGCCGACGCGGTGCCGGAGCTGGCCTTCATCCTGGGCGACGGCGAGGCGTCACCGTCGCCGCTCAACCTGCACGACGTGCTGCGCCGCTGGCACGACGGGTCGACGGAGACGCAGCGCCTGATCTACCAGTGGGGCCGGACGGCGGCACCGGCCGCGCTGCGCCCGTACTTCGACTACGACCGGACCACCATCGCCAAGGCCGCCGAACTGGTCCGATCGGTGTAGCCCGGGTCAGCGCCGGCCGGGAAGCCTACGCCGGCCGCTCGTCGGGGACCGGCATCGGCACGGTTTCCGGCTTCTTGAGGTCGGGCTCGTCCTGCAGGTCGATCGGGCGCTCGATCACGGGCTGCTTCGGTTCCGGTTCTCGGGGCTGTGGCTTCTCACTCATGCCCGGCGTGTACCCGCTCTGGGCGCTGATGAACTGGTGCAGCTTGACCCATTCGGTCTCGAAGAGCGCCCCGTACACCCGGGCGTCGTCGATCAGGTCGCGGGCCCGGACGTGGTCACCGACGAGGAAGGCGGCGCTCGCCGCGGCGTTGGCCCGCCGCCCCTCGGCCCGCAACTGGTCGATGGTCGGCCCCGCCACCTGCGGCAGCCCTCTCTGCGCGACCTGCTGCCGCAGCCACTCCCGCTCCGGCTCGGTGGCGTCGGCCAACTCGAAGACGTACGACAGGCAGTCCCCCGCCACGTCCCGATAGGCCGGCGCCCACCGCTGCAGGGTCAGCAGCAGTTCCCGCTGCCGGATCCTCGTCCGCCGTTGCTGCAGATCATTCTCGGCCACCGCTGTCACCGGGCCTCCCCCAACCAGAAGATCAATTCACTGACGGCGGCGGGAAATTCCCCAGTTCCCGACCCGCAAACGGCACGCGCGTAACGGTCGGATCACGACCCCGCCGGGGCCGGTAGCAGGAATTCCAGCCGGGGGTCGGCCATGCCCGGCGCGATCTCGAGGATCTCGGCGTCGACGACCCGGTGGATCACGAACGGGTCCGCCGCCACCCGCCGGCGCACCTGTGACAGCGACAGGTTGTGCACCAGCACAGCGCCCCCGAGGCCGGGCTGAATGCCACCGGCCAGCAGGAACACCTGATCACGGAGACCCTGCTCGATCCACTGCCGGTGGCCGGCCAGGTGCTCCCCCGCGGCGGCCCTGTTCTCGGCGAACCGGAGCAACACGATGAACATGCGATTCCTCTCTGCGAGCTGATG
>NZ_BOMW01000022.1 GCF_016862395.1 Actinoplanes siamensis
GCCGCGTTCGCGCAGGATCCGCCGGACGGTCTCGACGCTGATCGTGGTGAACCGGCCGCTGGCGATCAGGTAGTCACGCAGCTTGGACAGTGACCAGGTGGAGAAGGGCTGGCCGAGGAATCGGGGGTCACACCGGGCGATCACGCAGATCCAGTCACGGGTCTGCTCACTGATCTTGTTCGGTGTGCCCCCTCTCCATTTTGGGTCCAGCGCGTCGAACCCCCGCTCGTTGAACGCGTGGATCACGTCACGGACGTAGTCCTCGGTGGCCTTGAGCAGGTACGCGATGTCCGGTACCGGCTGGCCCTGACCGGACATCAACACCACGATCGCCCGGCGCAGCTTGACCGGGTTCTTCGCGGTCCGTGTGATCTTCTGCAGTCGCTGGCCTTCGGCCATCGACAGCGCCCGCACGAAGACTTCCGGGCGTCGGCCCACCCGGCATCACCTCCCACACCACAGCGTGAGAGACAGCCTGCCCGAAACATGCTCAGAACCGACGGATTACACGGCCAACGTTCAAAGACGAGGCACTAGCAAGTTCGGGTCAGCTGCCGACACCGCAAACCGGCGCCCAGGCCGCTGGCGAGATGCACGGCGGGTTCGCCATGGGCCGTCGGCTGCATCTGGCCAATGGTTTCGAGCGCAGCCCGCGCCTCGTCCGGCGTCATTCCAAGCCGCAGCGGATCGATGCCATAGGGCGGATCGAGCAGGAACTCCATCAGGCAATGATCGCAGACCTCATACGTGAGGTAGCGGATCAACTCTTCGCCCCGCCGTGCACGGATCTGCCGCCGAGAGGGCACCCGTCGTCCGCTGGCCGCCGCCCAGCGCTATTGGCGGTGCCAGCCGTGGCACGCACGCCCGATCGACGGGCGGCGCCGATACAGCATGCCCCTTCACCGGTCGGCCAACTGGTAGGGGATAGTACGGACATGGCGGTCTTCACCGAGGAAGAAGAGGAACGCGGGCGCATCGACTGGGAGGTTCTCCACGACGGCGGTGTTGGTGCGTTCCAGGCGATGAAGACACTTGACGGCGTGATCAGTCACTTGCGCGGACGCGGCTACGGTATCGCGGAGGTGTCGGCTCTGACATCATCGGCTCGGTCCGTCGCCGCCCAATCGCACCCGGCGCCGGCCGACTCGCACCACCCGCCTGCCATCCTTCTGACGGACTTACTCAGCCAGGTCTCGATGCGCTTGCCGGCAGCAATGCGCAGCAGCACCTCAAGGCGGTATTGCAGCAACGTGGTCCAAGGGCTGCTGAACTGGTCAGCATGATCCGCGAACTGGCAGGTGTACGTCTCCGGCAGTAGTCGACCAATAGCGTCCGCGCCACCACCGGGGGCCTCGGAGCGTGGGCTACTGCCTGTGACCACCGCTCACGGTCAGCGGCAGATCAGGACGTTTTTCCTCAGCCCGGCTTGCTTCAGCGCGCTACCGTGCTCGCCATGTTCCCTCCAGTGAAGATCGTCGCCGGCACACTTGAGGTTCGCGAGTTCGGACCGCACGACGAAGCCCAGGTGGCGGCATTCGTGGCGGCCGGCGATCGGACAGCCCTGCCGCCGGGCAGCCCGGCGACCGCCGATGAGGTGCCCGGGTGGCTGGGCGAGACCGTGCATCAGCATCGGCTGGACGGCCGCGGCGTTCACCTGGTGATGGTGGATATCAGCAGCGGTGAGATCGTCGGCAGCATCGGGCTGCGGGACACGAACTGGGAGGCCGGTAGCTGCGAGATCGGCTACGGGGTGCGGGCCGATCGGCGCAGTCGCGGCTATGCGACCGAGGCAGCCGGCGCGGTCGGCCGGTGGGCGCTTACCGAGGGCGGCATGCGGCGAGTCCAGTTGCACGCCCGCGTCGACAATGTCGCTTCCCTGCGGGCCGCCGAGAAGGCCGGCTTTCACCGGGAGGGCACCCTGCGAATGGCTGAATGGGAGGACGGACAAGCGTACAACCTGGCCGTGTTCTCGATGATCGGGACAGATCTCGACACGCTCGCCACCGGTCCCTGACAGGACCGAAGGCGAAAGATCTGACTCCCCCGCGGCATACTCGCTACCTGTACCGAGACGGATGCGGATAGCGGCAGGGACGGGCGCGCTTTGTCTGCGGCAGAGCGCACGGGAGGTTCAATACCGACGGCCATGCCAGTAGCACTACCGCGTTACGTTGTGAGCTCTCCTTCCCACGTATAAAGCGTAAGGTTCTGGCCACCGGGTGCAACACACGAGCGCCAGCGCCACAAACAGCCACATTGAGCCACGAAGTTGACGCTCGAAAATCAGGGCATATACAAATATTGTAGGCCTGCGGCCTTCCTCCCATGGGGGTTCAAGTCCCCCGCCGACACCCCGCACACCCCCGCGGACCATCCCTCGCCCGAGCCCGGAAGACTCCGCGAACCACCGCGCACGAGACCCCGCCCGGGGCCGGATCGGGTGACAAGCGGCCGCACCCGCCACCCACCGCTTGCCGGCACCGTGCGCCGGGCAGCAAGGTGCAGGTATGACTAGCACAATCGGCGGCCCCGGGCAGGTGCTCGACGAGGCCGAGGTCCGGGCGTTCGTGGCGGAGCGGTTGTCCGCGGAGGATGTTGACGGCCGGAGGGTCTGCGTGATCGTGCCGGACGGGACGCGCAGTTGCCCGCTCCCGATGCTGATGAGCGCGCTGCACCAGGCCCTGCACGGGCGGGCCGCCGCGGTCACCGTGCTGATCGCGCTGGGCACCCACGCGCCGATGACCGACGAGCAGCTGCGCACCCACCTGGGCGGGCCGTACCCGGGGTTCTCGGTGCTCAACCACGATCAGGACTCACTGGTGTCGATCGGCGTGATCCCGGCGGCGCGGGTGGCGCAGCTGTCCGACGGCCGGATGAGCCAGGACGTGGACGTGGTGCTGAACCGGGCGGTGGTCGAGCACGACGTGTGCCTGGTGGTCGGCCCGGTGTTCCCGCACGAGGTGGTCGGGTTCTCCGGGGGGAACAAGTATTTCTTCCCCGGGGTGGCCGGGCAGGAGATCATCGATTTCTCGCACTGGCTCGGGGCGCTGATCACCAGCGCCTCGATCATCGGGACGCGTGGGATCACGCCGGTGCGCGCCCTGATCGATCAGGCGGCCGGGCTGATCCCGAGTCGCCGGCTGGCGCTGTGCCTGGTCGTGCAGTCGGGCACCGGCGCGCTGCACGCGGTGTCGTTCGGCCCGCCGGAGGAGGCGTGGGCCGCCTGTGCCGATGTTTCAGCGCAAACCCACGTACAATATGTGGAGAAGCCCTTTTCTCGCATTATTTCGATAATTCCGCAGAAGTACGATGACATGTGGACCGGCGCCAAGGGCTTCTACAAGGTGGAGCCCGTGGTCGCCGACGGCGGGCAGGTGATCATTTACGCCCCGCACATCACCCGGATCGCGGCGATGCACCCGGAGATCGAGGAGATCGGATACCACTGCCGCGATTATTTCCTCAAGCAGTGGGACCGTTTCGCCCATTATCACTGGGGTGTCCTGGCCCATTCGACGCACCTGCGGGGCGCCGGCACCTACGATCCGGTCACCGGTGAACACCCGCGGGTGACGGTGACGCTGGCCACCGGCATTCCCGAGAGAGTGGTCCGCGCGGCCAACCTGGACCATCTCGACCCAGCCGCCGTCGATCTCGGCGACCCCGGCGCCTTCGTGGTGCACAACGCCGGCGAGGTGCTGTTCCGCCTGCGCTGACCCACGGCCGGCACGGTGACGGACCGGGGTGCGGTGGGACCGCGGGCGGGCCGCACCGCCCTCCCGAACCGACGACGAAACCGGCAGCGGAGCCCGCGACGGGGACCGGCCGCGGCCCGCGACGTCCGGCAGCCGCTTGCCATCACCGCCGGCGCGGGCATGAAATAGCGAGATGACTGATGCGGTACGCCCGCCGGCTCCCGAGCCGGCGGCGTGGCTGTCCGAGACCCAGACCCGATTCTCCGAGCTGCTGACCGGGATCGATCGGCTCGGTGTCGCGTTCTCCGGCGGCGTCGACTCGTCGGTGCTGCTCGCGCTGGCGGCCCGGGCGCTGGGCCGGGACCGGGTGGTGGCGCTGCTCGGCGTCTCCCCCAGCCTGGCCGCCGACGAGCGGGCCGCCGCCCACGCGATCGCGCGTGACCTGGACGTCCGGGTCCGCGAGGTGGTCACCCGGGAGATGGATCGGGTGGACTATCGCGCCAACGGGCCGGACCGGTGCTTCCACTGCAAAGACGAGCTTTTCACCATCATAACTGCCGATTTTGTACGATCGGAGCGCCTGGACGCCGTCGCGTACGGCGAAAACGCGGATGACGCCCGCCGCCCGGACCGCCCCGGCAGCCGCGCCGCCGGCGACCATCGCGTTCTTGCGCCGCTGGCCGAGCTCGGCCTGTCGAAATCGGACGTCCGCCGGATCGCCCGCGCGTTCGGCCTGGCCTGCGCGGACAAGCCGGCGGCACCCTGCCTGGCCTCCCGGATCCCGCACTTCGCCGAGGTCACGCCGGAGAAGCTGCGGCAGGTGGAGCGGGTCGAGTCCGCCCTGCGCCGGCTGGGCTTGCAGGATCTGCGGGTACGGCACCACGACACCGTGGCCCGCATCGAGCTGCCCGCCACGGATCTGATCCGCGCCGTCACCGAGCCGTTGCGGTCGGCGGTGCGCGCGGCCGTCCTCGAGGCGGGGTTCCGCTTCGCCGCGCTGGACCTGGGCGGGATCCAGTCCGGCGCGTTCACGCTTCCGCTGGTCGCCGCCGCCCATGACTGACCGCCCGACCACACCGGACCTCCCGGCCGGCGCGCCGTCGCCGTACCCGCGAATCCCGGAGGTTCCGGCGGACCTCGCCGCCTTCGCCGATCTGGATCTGCGGCGCACCGCTCGGCGCGGCTATCCGGAGGCGGTCTACTGCTCCGGCAAGACCCCCGCCCAGGTCGCCGCGATCGCCGCCGCCGTCGGCCAACGCCCGGATGTGATCACCCTCTTCACCCGCGCCGGCGCGGAACACGCCGACGCCGTCCGCGCCGCCCTGCCGGACGCCCACCACGACCCGGACGCCGCCCTGCTGGCCTGGCCGCCGGCCCTGCCCCCGCCGGCCGGAGGCACGGTGCTCGTCGTCGCTGCCGGCACGTCGGATCTCCCGGTCGCTCGGGAGGCGCTGCTCACCGCCCGCTACCTGGGCCGCGAAGCCGACCTGATCGTGGACGTCGGCGTGGCCGGCCTGCACCGGATCCTCGGCCACCTGCCGGCGCTGCGCGCCGCGCAGGCGATCGTGGTGGCGGCCGGCATGGACGGCGCTCTGCCCAGCGTCGTGGCCGGCCTGGTCACCGCTCCGGTGATCGCGGTGCCCACCTCGGTCGGCTACGGCGCCGCCTTCAACGGTCTCGCCCCGCTGCTGGCGATGCTGAACGCGTGCGCCCCCGGCGTGGCGGTGGTCAACATCGACAACGGCTACGGCGCCGGCCACCTGGCCGCCCAGATCACCGCGCCGCGGTGAACGCGGACCTCGGGGAAGCCGCGCGATGACACACCTGTGGATCGACGCCTCGGCGGGCATCGCCGGGGACATGCTGCTCGGCGCCCTGCACGACGCCGGCGCCGGCCTGGACCGGGTCCAGGCGGCCGTCGACGCGGTGGTGCCCGGCGCCGTGCTGATCACCGCCACCGAGGTGCGCCGCGCCGGCCTGCGCGCCCGCAAGGCCGAGGTCACACCGGTGATCGCCGACCAGCCCCGGCGCACCTGGCGCGACCTGCGCGACCTGCTCGCCGGCGCGCCGCGGGCGGCAGCGGTGTTCGCCCGGCTGGCCGGGGCGGAAGCCGCCGTGCACGGCATCGACCCGGAGGAGGTGCACTTCCACGAGGTGGGCGCCCTGGACGCGATCGCCGACGTGGTGGGCGTCTGCGCCGCCCTGGACGATCTCGGCGTCACCACGGTGTCGGCGAGCGAGGTGGCCGTCGGGTCCGGTTTCGTCCGGGCCGCGCACGGGCTGTTGCCGGTCCCGGTCCCGGCCGTGGCCGAGCTCGCCCGGGGCTGGCGGATCCGCTCCGGCGGGCCGGCCACTTCCGGTGGTCACGACACCCGGCCCGGCGGGCTCGGCGAGCTGGCCACCCCGACCGGTCTGGCGCTGCTGCGCACCCTGGCCACCACCTGCGAGGACCTGCCGCCGATGACGCTTGCCGCGGTGGGCGTGGGCGCTGGCACCCGGGACACGCCGGACCGCCCGAACGTCGTCCGGGTCATGCTCGGCGCCGCGGAAACCGTCCCCTCGACCGCTGCGGACGCGGTCGTCCTGGAAGCCAACATCGACGACCTGGACCCCCGCCTGTGGCCGGGAGTGATCACCGCCCTGCTGGCCGCCGGCGCGGACGACGCCTGGCTGACGCCGATCCTGATGAAGAAGGGGCGCCCCGCGCACACCTTGACCGCCCTGTGCCGGCCCAGCGCGGCGGACGCGGTGCGCGATCGCATCTTTCAGCAGACGAGCACCTTGGGCGTACGGACATCGCCCCGTCACAAGACCGCCCTGGACCGCACCTTCGTCCGGGTGGACGTCGACGGTCACCCGGTCGCCGTGAAGCTCGGCCACGCCGCCGGCCTGATCGTCCAGGCCATGCCGGAGTTCGAGGACGTCGCCGCCCTCGCCGCCGCGCTGGGCATCGCACAGCGCGACGCGCTCGCCCGAGCCACCGGGGCCGCGGCGGCGGCGGGCTTGACGGCCGGCGCCCGGCTGCCGCGCACCGGCTAGTGAGATCGGCCGGTGGCGGCGATGGACGCGCGGGCGTGGGTGACGATCATGCGGCGGCCGGTGCGCGCCTCCGGAACCGGGAGCAGCGGGTACACGTGCAGCGCGCCCGGCTCCTCGTGGTACGTCAGCGGCACCGTGGCCGGCAGGCGGTCGCGCAGCGTACGGCAGTCGGCGAGGGTGATGTCCCGGGTGCCGACCAGGATCTGCAGCGGCGGCAGGGCGCTCAGGTCCCCGTGGAGCGGGCTGATCCGGGGATCCTTGAGGTCGAGGCCGTTGGCCCAGGCGTCCGCGATGGGGCGCAGGCCGGGGCGGGCGAGCCAGGGATCGTACGGCTCGATCGCCTCGATGCCCGGATTGTCCATGGCCAGGTCCAGCCACGGGGCGAGGACGGTCAGCCCGGCGACGCCCGGAACCGCCTGCGCGGCGAGCAGCGCGAGGCCACCGCCGGCCGAGTCGCCGGCCAGGTAGCAGGGGCGGTCCTGGGCGGCGACGACCTCGGTGACGAACTCCAGGGCCTGCAGGCCGTGGTGGGCCGGCGCGAGACCGTAGATCGGCACCAGCACGTCGCAGCCGGTCTCCGCGGCCAGGTGCGCGATCAACGACCAGTGCTGGCTGACGATCTCGCTGGTGTACGCCCCGCCGTGCAGGTACACGATCACGGCGGGCGCGTCCGGGCGCGCGGTGACCTCGTACACCTCGCATCGGTGTCGCCGGGAGACCGTGACCGGGAAGCGCTGCCGGACCGGTCGCGGCGGCCCGGACCGGCCCTTGGGCCGGAGCAGGGCGCGCCGGCCGGCGTCCTCGCTGGTGAACCTGCGCCGGTAGGCGAGCCGGGTGAAGGCGGCCACACCTCGCATCTGCCAACTCGCCATGGCGGTCCACGGTGCCAGCCCGGCCCGAAATGATCAAGAGGGTTGCCGTCGGACCGGGTCGGCGACAACGCTCAACTGTGCGCGACGGCGGACGATTGGCTGCCCGTGCGGCGAGAGAACCTGTGGTGGTGGTGGATCGCAGCCGGCGCGGCTGCGACCGCCGGCTACTACCTGCTGCCCACCGGCGGGCTCGCGGCCAATCTGTTCTACAACGGGATCGGGCTGCTCTCCGCGGTGGCCATCCTGGCCGGCGTGCGGATGTACCGGCCGGCGAAGGCCGCGGTCTGGTACTGGCTCAGCGCGGGCCAGGCGGCTTCGGTCGCCGGTGACCTGGTCTGGGAGTGGTACCGCTGGATTCTGCACCAGGAGCCGTACCCGTCCGCCGCCGACATCTTCTACCTGAGCAGCTATCCGATGCTGGCGGTCGGGCTGTGGCTGCTGGTCCGCGGCCGGCGGACGGGCGGAACGCTCACCGCGGCCGCGATGGCCGGCATCGGCCTGGGCCTGGTGTTCTGGGTCTTCGTGCTGCACCCGATCGCCGCCGAGTCCGCCGACTCGTGGCTGCTGTGGGTGATCAGCACCGCGTACCCGGCCGCCGACGCCCTGCTGCTGGCCATCCTGGTCCGGCTGCTCACCGCGCGCGGCACGTCGAGCACCCGGCTGCTGGGGCTGGCCGCCGTGCTGCTGCTGGTGGCCGACGCGGGGTACTCCATCGCCAGCCTGCACGGCGACACCGACAGCGACCAGTTCTCCGCGGGCTTCCTGCTCTCGTACGTGATGTGGGCGGCCGCCGCGCTGCACCCGTCGATGGCCGCCGAGGCCAAGCCGGCCGCGTCCGGCCAGCAGGGTGTCGGCCAGCGCGTCTTCCTGTCGGTCTGCACCCTGATGGCACCGGCCATGCTGTTCATCCCGGACGTCGGGGACAACACCGTCGACCGGGTCGCGATCGGCATGGCGTCGGCGGCGCTGGTGCTGTTGTCGGCCGCCCGGATGGCCGGGCTGATCCGGCAGGTGCAGGCCAAGGCCACCGAGCTGCGGCAGATCGCCATGCACGACGACCTGACCGGGCTGCCCAACCGCCGCTACTTCGAGCAGGCGCTGACCCGGGCGGCGGGCACCGAACGGCCCCGGGTCGCGTTCCTCGGGCTGGACGGGTTCAAGAACGTGAACGACGAGCTCGGCCGCCCGGTCGGTGACCAGGTGCTGGTCCTGCTCGCCGCGCGGATCGTCGGGGCGGCGCCGGGCACGCTGGTCGCCCGGCTCGGCGGTGACGAGTTCGCGCTGCTGCTGCCCGGCGGTGACACCGGCGGCCAGGTCGCCGAGCGTCTGGTGGCGGCGCTGGCCGCGCCGGTCGAGGTGGACGGGCAGGAGCTGCTGGTCGGCGCGAGCATCGGGCTGGCCAAGGCGGGCGACCCGGTGGAGGCTCTGCGCCGCGCGGAGACCGCCATGCACGCCGCGAAGGAGACCGGCGAGCCGTACCGGCACTGGTCCCCCGCTCTCGACGAGCGGGCCGGCGAACACGCGCGGATCGGCGCGGAGCTGCAGGCGGCGCTGCACGCCGGCCACTTCCGGGTGGTCTACCAGCCGATCGTGGCGATGCCGGACGCCCGGGTGACCGCCGTGGAGGCGCTGGTCCGCTGGGAGCACCCGGAACGCGGGACGGTCAGCCCGGCCCAGTTCGTCCCGGTGGCCGAGCGCAACGGCCTGATCGTGGAACTCGGCGCGTGGATCATGCGGACCGCGTGTGAGCAACTGGTGCGCTGGCAGGCCGAGCTCGGACCGGACGCGCCCGAGCGGGTCAGCGTCAACGTGTCCGCGCGCCAGCTGGCCCGCCCGGAGTTCCCGGGCATGGTCGCGGACATCCTGGCGAGCACCGGACTGCCGGCGAGCTGCCTGACCGTGGAGGTCACCGAGACCGCGGTGTTCGGTGGCGGCCAGGCGGTGACCGCCCTGCACCACCTGCGGTCGCTCGGCGTGCGGATCGCGCTCGACGACTTCGGCACCGGGCACTCGTCGCTCGGCCTGCTGCACACCGTGCCGGTGGACGTCCTCAAGGTGGACAAGTCGTTCGTCGACCGGATCACCGAGGCCGGGCGGCACGCCGTGATCGCGAGCGCGCTGATCCAGGTCAGCCAGGGTTTGGGCCTGACGGCGGTGGCCGAGGGGGTGGAGACCGCGGAACAGGCGCAGGCGCTGTACGCCCTGGGCTACCGCCTGCTGCAGGGCTATTACTTCGGCAAGCCGGCCGCCGAGCCGGAGTTCACCCGGCGCTCGTCCGCCTCGCCGGCCTGAGCCGGGAGTTCGCCCGGGGCGGGACAATTCCGCGTGTACCACGGCAGCACGTGGGAGGTGATCAGGTTCGCGGCGCTCAGCGCGTCGTCGGCCCGGTGCTGGAACCCGCCGGTCAGGCGGGTGCCGCGCAGTTGCCGGGCCAGCCCCTGCTGGACCGCGGCGTGTGCCTGCAGCCGTACCACCGCCAGCCACAACGCGCGCTCGACGTCGCCGGCCGCCGCCGGCCACGGTTCCGCGGCGATCCGCCGGCTCGGGCCGGCCCGGCCGATCAGGTCGATGAGCGCCGGGCCGAGCTCGGCGGCCGGCCAGCGCCGCGCGCCCGGGACCCGGTCCAGCACCGCCTGGGGCATCTGCGGGCAGTCGGCGTCGGCGGGATCCTGCACGAGAACCGTCCCGCCGGCCGCGGCCACCGCGGCGGCGCCGTCCGCGCCGTCGCTGAGCATCCCGGACAGCACGACGGCGATCAGCCGGGGGCCCAGGACACCGGCGGCGCTGTACAGCAGGGTGTCGACCGCGGGTCGGGCCCCGTGCACGAGCGGGCCTCGGTGCAGGCGCAGCACGTCACCGGCGGTGACGACCAGGTGCCGGCCGGGCGGGGCGACGGTGAGCAGCCCCGGGGTGAGCCGCTGGCCGCAGACCGCGTGGGCGGCCGGGAGCACGCCGTACCCGCCCAGCACGTCGGGCAGCCGGTCGGCCGCCCGCTGCGCGCGGTGCACCACGATCAGGACGCTGGCCGGCAACCCGGCCGGCAGCCCGGACACGAGGTGCCGCAGCGCGTGGACGCCACCGGCGGAGGCGCCGATGGTCACGACATCGTGGACCGGCATGGCGGTGCTCCCATCCTCCTTCCCAGCCTTGCGCATCGGGGCCCCGGTGAACAGCCCGAGCCGGGCCGACCGCCCGTTCGGCGAGTCCCGGCCGGAGCCGGCGCCACGGGCGCGAACCGGGTCATCGGCGTCCCCGGGCCCGCGAGGATCGGGCCGAGGACGGGGCCGCCACCGCCGGCGCCGTCCGCCCCCTCGCACGGCCCGTCAGCCGATCCGCGCCCCGGACGGCCCCCGGCATGATCCACATCTTCGATCGCCTGATCACTCGAACGAGACCCCCGGTCAACACACCTTCGGCGGGGTAACTTGGACACAATTGTGACGATGGAGCCGGTCATGGACGCGCACAGTCGCGAGCAGCAGAACCTCATCGACGCGGAGATCCGGGCCAGCCGCCGGGACGTGCTCGGCGCGTTCCGCGACCGGTTGCGCGGCGACCCGGGCACGCTGGTCGCCGACGACTTCCTGGCCCTGGCCGACCAGCAGGTGGTCGGCACCGCGATCATGATCGCCGCCGAGACGGTGGCGGACGCCTGCGCGCTGCAGGTCCGCGACCCGAATACCGGGTTGCTGCGGGTCGCACGGCACCGCGGCCTGCCGCCGGCGGTGCTGGACCGGCTCGACACGATCACCATGACGCCGGCGGTGCTGCGCCGCGCCGGGTTCCGTGCGGTCTCCGCCCACACGCTGCACGACGACCGCGGCGACCTGCTCGGGGTGCTCTCGCTGCACTTCCGTTCGGCAGGGCGCCATCCGGAGCAGGACCGGCTGGCGCGGGCCGCCGCCGAGGCGATGGCCAGCCTGCGCAGCCCGCCCGAGCTGCGGCTGCGGCGGTACGCCGGCGCCCGGACCGCTGACGTCACCACGGTGGCCAGCACGGACGGGACGAGCACGATGGTGATCCGCGGCGCGCTGGACGCGATCACCGCGCCCGGCTGCGCCGCCCAGCTGGAGACCCTGGTCGCCGGTCTGAGCGGGGACGCCGTGCTCGTCGTGGACCTGCGCGAGCTGGACCTGCTGGCCGTCGCCGGAGCGCGGGCGCTGGTGGCGGCGGCGCACGCGTGCGAGGCCCGGGACGTGCGCTGCTACCTTGTCGCCGGGCCGGGACACATCGTGCACACCGTGCTGGCACGTCTCGCCCCCCAGCCGCCGCTGACCATCGTCGCCGACGAGTCGTGCGTCCTCACACCGGCGCTCCCTGACCGGCGTCCCGCCGCGGGGTAGTGCTGGCTCCACCATTTTTGGGGTGCGCGGCGACATCCGGCGGCTCGCGGGGGCCTACGAGGGCGCCACGGTCAGTTTTGCGGACGCGCCGTTCCCCGCCATGATCGCCCCGCGGTCCGAGGGCGAGGCCCTCATCGGCCACCTGCGCCGGACGATCGGCGACGCCCGGACGGTGCCGATGCACGTCGCGCCGCCGTTCAACGGGGAGGACTTCGCCCTGTTCCTGAACCGGAGCCCCGGCACCTGCACGTTTCTCGGCGTCCGCCGGCCGGACGCCGAGATCCGGACCAGTTTTCCGGACTTCGGCGCCTTCGACCCGGACGAGCGGGCCATCGGCCACGGCGTCCGGGTGTTGGCACCCTGGCTGGCCGGGCGTGCCCAGGGCTGACTCAGTCGAGGCAGAACTCGTTGCCCTCGACGTCGCGCATCGGGATGCACGACTCGTTCTCGTCGTCGGCGATGAGCACCTGCACCTGCTCCGCGCCGAGCGCGACCAGCCGGGCGCTCTCGGCCCGGAGCACGGCCAGCCGTTCCTCGCCGACCAGCCCGGTGCCCACCCGCACGTCCAGGTGGACCCGGTTCTTGACCACGCGGCCCTCGGGAACGCGCTGGAAGAACAGCCGCGGGCCGACGCCGGTGGGATCGACGCACGCGAACCAGGACCCCCGCTTCCCGGCCGGGAGCGACCTGTCGTACTCCGCCCAGGAGGCGAAGCCCGCCGGGGGCGGCGGCACCACGTATCCCAGCACTTCGCACCAGAACCGGGCGACCCGCTCGGGATCGGCGCAATCGAAGGTGACCTGGAACTGTTTTACCGACGCCATCCGTCCACCATAGAGGCCCGCCCACCGGCCACTGCCACGCGCCCGCCCGGAAGGCTTCGACGACCGCGGCCACCAGGCGGGGGGGCCGCCGGACGGCCGAACCGCTCGCCCCGGCTTCGCGGCACGTCCCGCTCGCTGGTGACGACCAGCGCCGGAGGTAGGCCGGCCAGCCGGTCCGGGCCGAGTGACAGCAGGCCGACCCGCGGGTCCCGGGCCGCGTGCGGAACGCCGGCGAGGCGTGCACAGCCATCCAGGACAGTAGCCGCCGGTTCAGCAGGTCAGACCACCAGCAGCTCGGTGCCGGGCGGGCCGCAGGCCAGCCGGCGCATCGCCGCGGCGGCCGGCAACGGCCCGGGCTGCGGTCCCGGCACGCCGCCGTCGAAGCGCTGCGAGGCGTGCCCGGGCGCCGACGGCAGCAGCGGGTAACGCCGGGCGATCAGGCTGTCGACGTGCCCGTGGCCACGGGCGAAGTTGGCGACCGCCCGCCAGTGGGTCAGCCCGGCGGTGTCGTCCTGGAACACCCCGGGCGGCTCGGGCAGCACCGTGATGGTGTCGAAGGGGCGGCTGCCGGCCAGCCACAGCTGCGCCGCGTCGGTCACCGAACGCGAGGACGACTCGCACCAGTACGGCACGGCGCGACCCTCCACCACCCGCCACGGGTCGATCATCCGCCCCGTGGTGATCACCGCGTGCCGGCCGTGCGACCAGTCGCGGTGCAGGTCCGCGACACCGGCGCTGAGGGCCTGCGGCTCGGTGTAGAGCACCCGGTGGAAGTCGTCGGTGAGCTGCCGCAGCTCCCTGTCGAGCGCCGGTTCGCCACCGGTGTCGGCGTACTGCCGGGGCGCGGTCTCGCACGGGGTCCGCCAGTCGCCGCCCGCGCCGATGCCGCGCAGCAGCCGCTGCAGCACCGGGTTGCGGGTGTGGTAGTCGTCCGGGGTCCAGCCGCCGGCCGGGGAGCCGATCTGGAAGCCGTACCGCAGCGGCCCGTCCCGCACCGGCCAGGTCCGCAGATCGCGGACCAGGACGATCGAGCCGGCCCGGGAGGTGAGGAAGTCGCGGTACGCCGCGGGCAGTGCCCGCCAGCGGATCTGCAGCGACACGGTGGCCGCGCAGAGCGGTCCGCGCGCCACCGGATCGTGCACCTGCCGTACCGTGACGTCGGGGTTGCGCGCCAGGATCCGCTCGGCCAGGGCCGCGCCCCAGTCCATCGCCGCCGCCCAGTCCGCGGCGTCCCCGCCCGGCCAGGGCGCGGTGAGCGTGAACGCGGTGGGCAGCCAGGCGGCGTCACACGCGGCCGCCAGGTGCACGGCCGCGCCGTGTGCCGAGCCGAGCACCACCGCCGGGTAGCGGCCCGCGGTGAAGTGACGCACGATCCAGGACGCCACCGCTTCCGTGTCCACGTGATCGATTCCGGACAGCGGCACCGCCTCGTCGACCGCCTCCGCGGCCAGCAGCACCCGCCGCTGATCCTCCGGGAGCTCGCCGCGCCGGCCCAGCACCGGGATCCGCTGCAACTGGCCGGCGCGGCGCTGGGCCGGCGGCACGGCCATGGCCAGCAGTGTGCGGCCCAGGCTGTCCGCGCACATCATCTGGCTCGCCGCCGGCACGTCTGTCCGGGCCGAGGTCACATCGGAGTTGGTCACAGCGCTCCCGCTGGGGGTTCGGCCAATTCACGGCCGCGCTCGACTACCCGGCGCGGGGCCCGGCAAACCAGATCAGCGGGTACGGGGCGGCCGGCTCGGCCACCGGGCGGGCTGCGCGGTGGCCGAGCCGCTCGGATCAGCGGTACGGCGCGGCGTGCTCGGCCACCCGGGCGGGCTGCGCGGTGGCCGAGCCGCTCACCCGCAGGAGCATGCGGCTGCGGGGCTGCGCCGGGATCCGGCGCAGCGAGATCGACAGATCCTGTTCCGGTACGGCGTAGTCGAGCCGGGCCAGGCGGATCGCCAGCGTGGCGAGCAGGGTGAGGGTGACGTCCTCGCCCGGGCACCGGTGGCCGGTGCGCGGGTCGCCGCCGCCCTGCGGGATCAGCTCGTCGCGCCCGGGGCCGGCGCCGAGGAACCGGTCCGGGTCGAAGCGGTACGGATCCGGCCACAGCCGCTCGTCGTGATTCTGTCCGTAGATGTCGAGCAGCACCATCGCGCCCTTCGGGACCCGCTCCCCGCCGAATGTGGTCTCCCGGACGGCGACCCCGCCGACGAACGGCGCGAACGGGTAGAACCGGCGCAGTTCGTGGGCGAACGCGACGGCGTACTCCAGATCCCCGCCGCCGAGTCGTTCGCGCAGCCACGGCCAGCGGTGCAGGGCGTGCCCGGCGAACGTGACGAACCACGACACCGCCACGGTCGGCCGGATGATGTTCAGCAGTTCCACCGCGGCCCGCCGCGGCGGCAGCAGCCGCCCGTCGGTCCCGGTGTGCCGGGCCACCTGGTCCAGCACCGAGTCGTCGCCGTCCAGCCGGGCCTGCTCGATCAGCCCGGTCAGCCACCGCTCCAGACGCCCGCGGGCCCGGCGCGCCCGCCAGTGCCGCGGCCCGGCCGTGGCGAACCCGTCGACCAGCGAGGTCAGATCGGCGGCGGTCCGCGGCACGTCGGCCTCGGCGAGCGGCACCCCGGACCAGTCGCAGACCGCCCGGGTGATCACCTGAGCGGTCTCGTCGAAGAGCACGACCTCCGGCCGGGCCGCCCACCCCGGCACGGCGTCGTCCCAGGCGCGGCCGGCACGTTCGGCGAGCCGGCCGACCTGGCGCGGGTCCTTGAGCACGGACAGGAACATCAGCTTGCGGTTGCGGTGGTCGATGCCGTCCAGGGTGTGGACCGCGCCGTGCCCGAAGAGCGTCCCCCGCACCGGCTCGGGGATGGCCCCGTGGCGGCGCACGTTCGCCTCGTCGTAGAAGAATCGCACGGCCCCGGGACCGCGCAGGCCGACGGCGCGCTTGCCCATCAGGCGGGTGTGCAGGATGTCAGGGTTCGCGGCCCGGCGCCATCGCCCCGGGAACCAGGAGTATCCCTGCGCGGCCAGACCCAGGCTGTCGTCAAGCAATGGCATGCGCCCGGTATGCCCCGGCCGCCCCAGGAGAAACACCCGGGGCAGGCGATTGCCGGACCGGCTGCCGGTGTGCGGGTCGGCTGCCGGGACAATGGCGGTCATGGCCTGGTGGTGGCAGACCCTGATCGGCATCGGCATCGCCCTGGCGGTGGTGTGGCTCGCGCTGGTGACGACCCTGCTCGTCGCGAAGCCGGACGGGGTACGGCTGACCGAGGCGTTGCGGCTGCTGCCCGACCTGCTCCGGCTGCTGCGCCGGCTGGCCGGCGACGGCACCCTGCCTCGCGGTGTGCGGATCCGGCTCTGGCTGCTGCTCGCCTACCTGGCGCTCCCGTTCGATCTGATCCCGGACTTCGTCCCGGTCCTCGGCTACGCCGACGACGCGATCATCGTCACGGCCGTGCTGCGTTCGACGGTCCGCCGGGCCGGCCTGGACGCCGTCCGCCGGCACTGGCCCGGAACCGACGCCGGGTTCGCCGCCCTCACCCGCCTGACCGGCCTGGCCGCGCCCCCGCCGCCGCAGTGAGCGGCCCCGGCCGCGGCAGCGCCGGGCACGCGCTACCGGCGCCATGCCTCCCGGATGTTGACCAGCAGGACCAGGATCGCCGCGAGGAAGAAGACGAACGTGACCACGTACCGGCCGTCCAGCCAGAGCACCACCAGCAGCACGATCGCCGAGCACGCCAGGACCAGGCGCAGCAGCACGGCCAGCAGCTTGCCGCGGACCGCCCCCTCAACGGTGAGCAGCACCAGCAACAGGCTCAGCGCGGTCTCCGAGCCGGCCACCCCGAGCGGGTTCACCACCGCGCCCAGCGCCAGCAGGATCAGCGGCGTGCTCAGCACCGCCCACCAGGAGCGGGCGCGGCCGAGCAGGCCGGTCTGCGGTTCCATCGGCAGCCGCCGGTGCAGCAGGTGCCCGTGCGGGTCCTGGACCACCGGCACGACCGCCGCCGATCGTTTCTGCTCGTCGGCGAGGCGGGTCCGCTCCATCCGCAGCGCGAGCAGCCGCTGCTCGTCCGGCAGGAGCCCGCGGACCTCGGGCGCGGCGGCGGGCAGACCGGCCGCGGCCACCGCGAGATCGTGGCGCAGGGTGTCGATCTCCCGGTCCAGCGCGGCCAGCCGGTCGCCGTTCTGCCGGGTGCGGATCTCGATGAGCTGGCGCTCGGCGTCCGGGTTGGGGACGACCTTGGCCAGCCCGGCCCAGCCGACCGGGTCGGCCCAGGACTGCCGGACGGTGCCGTCGCGCGAGTAACGGGGGCCGGCCGGGCCGCGCTCGCCGCCCAACCGGTCGCGGGTGTCGCGCCCCCACAGGCCGCGGAAGTCGCGCACCCACGGGGTGTCGTCGCCGATCAGGACCGGCTGCCAGCCCTCGGCCTGACCGGGACCGATCGCCCGGCCGTCGCCCCGGGCGTAGTCCACGTACGGAATCCCGACGGTGTTGCGGTCCTCGGCCGACCAGGGGGCCAGCAGGCGGGCCGACCCGCGCAGCGCGCCGACCAGACCGCGCAGCTTCGGCGGCCGAACCGTGATCAGATAATCGCCCGGCAGGTAGGCGCCGGAGTGCGACCCGGCGCCGACGAAGACCACCGGATGCCGGCCGGCGTGCACCGACAGGTCCGGGTCGTCCCAGCGGCGCCGCAGGTCGTCGCCGGTCTCGTCGTGCGCCGAAAAAACCACCCAGCGTGGCGGCGGCAGGCCGGCCGGCCCGGTCACACCGGTCCCGTCCAGGTAGATCGTGACCTGCTCCCAGTCCGCCTCGTGCTCGTTGACCCCGCCGAACGCCGACCGCCAATTGTTGAAGCTGTAGAAGTACCAGTACTGCAGGACGATCCACGGATCGTCGCGCAGCACCCGCCCGTAGTAGGTGGGCCGCCCGGGTTCCAGGTGGTCGCGTTGCAGCAGGAACGAGCGGGCCGCACTGCCGCCCGGGACGCTGCCGCGGAACAGCAGCGAGAACCGGTTCATGGCGTCGACCAGGCGGGCGGTCAGGCCGACGGAGGCCAGCCGGCTGGCCCGGGCCAGATGTGACGGGCGCTCGCGCAGCGGGATGTGGGCCAGCTGCTTCTCGGCGCCGATCCCGGACAGCGAGTGCTCCAGGCCCTGCTCGGCGCCGCCGGCCGCGGCCAGGGTGGCCAGGCTCAGGCCGCCCGGCGCGATCACCTCGACCGGGCTGTTGCCGGGTTCGACCCGCCACAGGCTGGCGCGGCTGACGTACCGCTCCACCGAGACCGGGTAGAACCACTCCCCCTCCGTGAACTTGGCCACCGGCTCGTACGCGCGCAGCAGCGCCAGGTCTTCCTCGATGCCCAACCCCGTTGTCCCCTTCGCCCTCGCACGCCGAGGTTATCCGCCGACGGGGCGGGAAGGGACCGCGGCCGCCGGCGCGCCGGGCGACTGCTCCGACGCCGGCGCGTCGGAGCCCGCGCGGCGCGGTCAGGGGAAAGGCTCCCCGGAGGGCGGCCGGCGCCGCGGTTAGGAGGCGGACAGGCGGATGTCCAGCCTGGAGAGGGACGGCTGGACGCCGACGACCGTGCCGGCCGGGTAGCGGAGGGTGTGGTCACGGTCGGTGGAGATGAGGACCACGCCCAGCCGGTGGCCGGGGGCGACCACGTGGTCGGTGGTCTGCAGCTTCCAGCGGAACGTGTACGGCTGACCGCTGCTGATCGGCGTGGTCACCGAGCGCGAGACCCGGTTGCGGACGTCCAGCCAGCCCTGCGTGACGATCTCGTACGGGGTGTTCGCGGTGACGTACTCCCGACGGTTGAAGCAGCCCGGATCGCCGTCGATGCCGGGGCCGACGCAGTCCTGTTCGGGTAGCGTGCGCAGCCCCGCGTAGCGCTCGGCGGGACCGTAGTCGACCAGCAGCGCGGTCAGGTACGGCGAGTCCCCGGCCAGGTCCGCGCGGACGGTGATCTCCGGCGTCCCGGAGATCCGGGTCTCCCGGGTGGATGCCGGGAACAGGTGAACCAGGCGGTTCGGGTCGGCCGTGGTCTCCGAGGCGGCCAGGTCGGTCGCGGTGCGCGCCGGGTTGTCCACGAACGTCTGCCGGCCGCTGGACCCCAGGCGCAGCGACACCTGGTGACCGGACGGGACAGGCCAGGTCGCCGAGGTCCGCCACTGGGTGGGCGCGACCTCCACGTCAGCCATCGGCTCGCGCATGATGCGGGTGTCGATCCGGTACAGCCAGTAGTCGAACCAGCGGTGCAACGTCGACAGCCAGACGTCGCGGCGCACGTTGAACGGGTCGGTGTGCGCGGCCTGGTGCAGCCAGATCTTGCGCGGGACGTGGTGCGCCGCGAGGGCGTCCCACCACTGCCCGGCCTGCAGCGTGCGGACGTTGTCGTCGTGCAGCCCGTGCACCAGGAAGACGCTGGCCCGTACCTTGCCGGCGTCGCGCAGATAATCCCGCTCCGCCCAGTACGCGCTGTAGTCACCGGTCTCCCGGTCCTGCGCGCGTTCCAGCTCGTCCATGACGCCGGCGCAGGTCTCGGGATCCGCCCTGGTCAGCACGGCGCGGGCGAGCACGTCGGTGTCCTCGCCCTGGAACCCGCCGGGCGCGACGACGCCGCCGTTGGCCCGGTAGTAGTCGTACCAGCTGGAGATCCCGGCGATCGGCACGATCGTCTCCAGACCCCGGACGCCGGTCGCGGCCACCGCGTTGGGCAGCGTGCCGTTGTAGGACACCCCGATCATCCCGGTCCGCCCGGTGGACCAGTCGGCCCGCACCGGCGCGCCGTCCGCGCCGAAGCCCTGCGCGCGCCCGTTCAGCCAGTCCACGACGGCTTTCATGCCGAGCGTCTCGTTGCGCCCGCCGGACGTCGGGCAGCCGTCCGACCCGCCGCTGCCCAGGCTGTCCGCGAAGACCACCGCGTAGCCGCGGGGCACGAAGTAGTTGTCCAGGTAGCCGCCGAAGAAGATGCTGTCGGCGCGGCTGGCGGGCGAGGCCGCGGTGCGGGCGGCGGCGGCGCCGCGGTCGATGTCGTCATGATTGGGTACGTCGTTGAGCCCGGCGTAATAGGGACTCGCCTGGAAGATCACCGGGACTTTGCGGCTGGCCGCGGGCCGGATGATCCGGACGGCCACCCGGTCGGGCCGCCCGTCGGCGTCGCTGTCGACGCCGGTCTGTACCCAGACCTGTTCGCGGATGGCCTGCGTGTAGTCGTAGACGGGCCGGGTGCCGGCATTCGTGGTGGCGGCGGCAGCGGCCGAGGGCGTGAGGAGCACCGCTATGGCGGCGATCGATGCGGCGAGTCGCATCGCGCCACCATATCGCCATTCATCAATTGGCGGGGATCCGTGTCCGCCAGGCCGCGGTGAGCAGCAGCGCGCCGGCCGCCGCGCCCAGCGCCGGCGCCCCGGCCAGCAGCGCGGCCACGCCCAGCACCAGGCAGGACCAGACCACCACGCGCAGGCCGGTGTCGACGCGGGGCACGCCGGTCGGGCGCTCCTTCGTCCACCGGGGCACCCAGGCCACGGCGGCGGCCACCGCTACCGCGCCGAGGACGCCCGCCGCGGTGCGGGCCGCCGCCGGCCAGCCGAAATGGTGACTGACCGCGAACGCGGCGGCCAGCACGCACACCGCCCACACCTTGCCCAGCAGCCAGCGTGCCGCGGGTCCCACGATTCCGTCGCGCGCGCTCATCCCACTCCCCCCGGGTCCGCACCGTCGGGGCGCGGCGTACCCAGAATGGCGCGCGTTCATTCCGGTCGATGCGCGAAAATCCGCGGCCGGCCGCGGCGTACCCCCCGAATCGGCGGCCCCGGCCGCGGCGGACCGCGACCCGACCGCCCGAGCGGCGCCATCCGGGAAGCGGCCCCGGCCCCGGCGGACCGCCTCACCGCCGCGTCCGGGGATCCGCCGCGGCCGGACCGCCTGGATCAGCGGCGCAGCGCCTTCCTCGCCAGGAAGTTGCCGAGGAACTGCCCGGCCTGCACGATCACGATGATCACCGCGACGGTGATGTAGACGACCGGCCAGTTGTAGCGCTGCGAACCGTAGGTGACCGCGAAGTCGCCCAGCCCCCCACCGCCGAACAGCCCGGCCTGGGCGGACATGTCCACCACGCCGACGAAGATGAACGTGTAGCCCAGCACCACCGGACCGAGCGCCTCCGGCACCACCACGGTGAGCAGGATGCTCAGCGGCCGGGCGCCGGCGGCCCGGGCGGCCTCGACGACGCCCGGCTCGACCGCCAGCAGGTTCTGCTCGACGATCCGGCTGACGGCGAACGCCGCCGCCAGCGACAGCGCGAAGGTCACCGCGTCGGTGCCGATCGTGGTGCCGATGGTGACCAGCATGAGCGGCTGGATCGCGGTCAAGAAGATCACGAACGGGATCGGCCGGACCACGTTGACCAGGATGTTCACCGCGATGAACACGGCCCGGTTGGCGAGCAGGCTGCCCGGCCGGGTGGCGTAGAGCACCAGGCCGAGGGCCAGGCCGAGCAGGCCGCCGGCCAGCACCGAGATGCCGACGATGTAGAACGTCTGCCCGATGGCCTCGCGGAAGACCGGCAGGTTGGTGAGGAACTCGTCCACGTCAGCTCTCCTCGGTCAGGTCGACGCCGTCGGCGCGCAGCGCGGCCAGCGCCGCGTCGATGCCCTCGGCCGGGCCGGTCAGCTCGAACGTGAGGCTGCCGACGGCGCGTTCCTGCAGCTCACTGACGCCGCCGTAGACGATGCCGGCGGCCACCCGGTGCGCCAGGAAAGTCTTGGCCAGGGAGGTCTGGAAGCCTGCCTGATCACGGATGGCAACGGTGACGATCCGCCCGTCGTGGGTGCGCCGCAGCCGCTCCAGGGTCTCCGCGGACGGCCGGTCCCGCAGCGCCCCGCGGACGAAGTCGGCCGCGGCGGCGCTCTCCGGGCGCGCGAACACGTCGTACACCGTCCCGGTCTCCACGACCCGGCCGCCCTCCATGACCGCGACCCGGTCGGCCACCGTCCGGATCACGTCCAGCTCGTGCGTGATCAGCACGATGGTGACGCCCAGCTCGCGGTTGACCCGGCGCAGCAGGGCCAGCACCTCGGCCGTGGTCCGCGGGTCGAGCGCGCTGGTCGCCTCGTCGGCCAGCAGCAGCGACGGCTCGGTGGCCAGCGCCCGGGCGATGCCGACGCGCTGCTTCTGACCGCCGGACAGCTGCTCGGGGTGGTCGTGGGCGCGGTCGAGCAGCCCCACGAAGTCGAGCAGCCGGGCCACCCGCCGGTCCCGCTCGGCCCGGCCGACGCCGGCCACCTTGAGCGGGTACGCCACGTTGCCGGCCACCGTGCGGGAACGGAACAGGTTGAACTGCTGGAAGATCATGCCGATGTCCCGGCGGACGCCGCGGCGATCCTTCTCGGACATCGCGGTGATCTCCTGATCGCCGACCCAGACCTGCCCGCCGGTCGGCGCCTCAAGACCGTTGATCAGCCGGATCAGGGTGCTCTTGCCGGCGCCGGACTGGCCGATCACGCCGAACACCTCGCCCCGGGCGACCTCCAGGCTGACGTCGTCGAGGGCGACGACCCGCGGGAATCTCTTGGTGACGTTCCTCAGGCGTACGTGTGACACGGGGACTACTTGCCGGCCGCGGCCGCTTGGTCCTGGACCGTCCTGAGCAGCGCCTGCAGCTCGGTGGCGGGCACCGTGCGGAGCACCGCGACACCGCCGTTGGAATCCTGCACGCCCTTCTCCACGGCCGGGTCGTGGTAGAGCCCGGCCAGCTCGAGGTAGGTCGGATTGTCCTTGTCCGCGGCTCGGGCGGCGAAGACGTTCACGTACGGCGCGGCGCTCGCGCTGGCCGGGTCGTCCTGGAAGATCGCCGCGTCCCGGGGCAGCTTCGCGCTGGTGGCGTAGTTGTTGTTGACGATCGCGCCGACCACCGAGCCGTTCTGCAACGCGCCCGCGGTCTGCGACGCGTCCAGGGTGACCACGTCGACCCTCTTCGTCTCGACGTCCGCGGTGCTGGAGAACGCGCTGCCGCCGCCCTTGAGCGTGACCAGGCCGGCCGCCTGCAGCACGAGCAGGCCACGCGCCTGGTTGATGGCGTCGTTCGGGATGGCCACCTTGCCGCCGGCCGGAAACTCGGCCGGCTGCTTGTACTTCAGCGAGTACAGCGGCAGCGGGTAGACCGCTGTCGCGCCGATCGGCTGCAGGTCGTCCTTGGCGGTGACGTTGTAGTTCGCCAGATATTCGATGTGCTGGAACTGGTTGAGCTCCAGTTGCCTCTGCCTCAGCGCCGGGTTCGGCTGGCTGTAGTCGTTGAAGTTGACCAGCTCGACTGTCACGTTGAGCTTCTGCCTGGCCAGGTCGGTGTAGATTTTCCAGTACGGCTGGGACGCGTCCGTGACGCCGATGCGCACGGTCGTGGCACCAGTGTCGTCGTCGGCGTCGCCACGGCCGGCGACGACGCCGATCACCACGCCTGCCGCCACCACGAGGGCGGCGGCCGCCGCGATCCATGGCCAGCGGCTGCGCTCACGGGTGGGCAGGACCGGCTGCTGGTCGGACATGAAGATCTCCTCAATGACTTCTATTGATCACTCGGCGCACGGAGCACCGAGAAGTAGCGGGTCCGGCGCAGCTGGAACCCGATCGACAGGTAGAGCCGGATCGCGGCGGTGTTGCCCGCCGCGGCGTGCAGGAACGGGGTCTCGCCGCGCTCGCGGATCTGCCGCGCGACCGCCCGGACGAGAGTCGTGGCCAGCCCCTGGCCGCGGAAGGCCGGATCGGTGCAGACCGCGCTGATCTCGGTCCAGCCCGGCGGGTGCACCCGCTCGCCGGCCATCGCCACGAGCGCGCCGCCGCGGCGGACGCCCAGGTAGGTGCCGAGCCGGTAGGTTCCGGGCTCGAACGGCCCGGGCCGGGTGCGGGTGACCAGGTCCAGCATCTCCGGCACGTCGGCGGCGCCGAGCGTCACCACCTCGCCGGACGGCTGGCCGCGCAGCGCGTCGGTGGCGACCAGTTGGACGCCCTCGCCGCGGTGCTCGACGGTCCAGCCGGCCGGCGGCGGGGTGATGTCGCAGGAGAGGCGGGCCAGGCCGCCCGGGCCGACCAGGGCGCGCAGGTCGGCCCAGACCCGGTCGTCCTGGACCGGCGGGACCGCCACGATCGGCGAGACGTCGGCCGGGTAGCGGCGCGCCCGGCCGGCGCCCTCGGCGAGGTGGGCGTGCGGGCCGGTGAGCGAAGCCCAGGAGGCCTGGTCCAGCACGTCGCCGTTCATCGGGCCGCCGGGGTGTCGGGATCCGGCTTGATCATGTGATCACCTCCGCACCGAGGACCCTAACCTATTAGAGCCATAGGACTAATAGGCGTAGTGTGGATTACTGCGAGCACGGCGTGGCGCCCGCGGACGTGCGAGCGGGCCGGTCCTCGTGAGCCGGGTCCCGGAAGAAGCGCCGGGCGCCCACGGACGCGGGAGCGGAGCGCGCGACGCGGGATCGGGTGAGGGTGCGGTGCGCAGTAGGCGGCGGGCGGGTGGAGGGGTAGGATTTTTCGCTGTTCGCGACGGTGACCAGAACGGATGTCGGCGGCATGGAGGTGACCCGGCGAGGACGCCAGGAGCAGGTGGAACGCACCCGGCAACGGATCCTGCAGACCGCGGAACGGCTCTTCGCCGAGCACGGGGTGTTCTCGATCTCCAACCGGCAGATCAGCGAGGCCGCCGACCAGGGGAACAACGCCGCCGTCAACTATCACTTCGGGACCAAGTCGGATCTGGTGCGCGCGATCGTCCGGCGGCACGCCGAGGGGATGGACGTGATCCGCGCCGGGCTGCTGGAGCGGTACGCCGGCAGCACCACGCTGCGGGACTGGGTCACCTGCGTGGTGCTGCCGTTCACCGGGCATCTGGAGTCGCTGGGCCTGCCGAGCTGGTATGCGCGGTTCGCCGCCCAGGTGATGACCGAGCCGAAGCTGCGCGAGCTGGCCGTCACCGAGCTCGGCGAGTCAGCCCTGCCGCGGGCGGTGACCGAGGGGGTGCACCGGTGCCTGCCCGGTCTGCCGCCCGCGGTCCGCGACGAGCGGGACGAGATGGCGCACACGCTGATCGTGCACTTCTGCGCCCAACGTGAGCGCACCGCCGACCCGCGGTGGCCGGCGACCGCGGACGGGCTGATCGACGCGATCGAGGGCCTCTACCGGGCGCCGGTCAGCGCGTCCGCCGACTGACCAGGCAACCCGGGCGGGGGCGGGCGACGGCGATGCCGGGACGGCGTGACACCCGGGGCGGCCGGGCCCGGCGGGAAGCGGTCAGCCCGGGGCGGCGCGACGGCCGGGACGCGGTCAGCCGGGGCTGCTCACGTCGAGCACGATGCGCACCACATGAAAACCGTCAGTAGTCAAAACCTTGCACGGAATGGCTCACTCCCCGCCCAGAACCAGCGGATCTCGACGCCTACAGGAAAAATCCGGCGCTATGATTCGTCCGCTACAAAATATAAAGTAACCTCATATTGCGGCAGCTCGTCCTGCAGGGCCGCTTGCCGGTCAATGCAATCCGAATGTGTGGTGTAAAATGGACCCCGAGTTTGCAGCACATCCCCTGATGAGCGGTCATGTATGTTTATATAGCAGTTGCCCATGCCAATTGTGTCAGTTGCGGCGACGTTCGCCCAGACGGCCGTATGGGACAAATTTGAAGGTGCCGCATGAGCCGGTACAGAAGTGTTAAGCAGTCCCGAAATTGCTGCCGTTGCAACAGTAATTGCTGATACCCTCGCTTGCATGTTCAGCCTCCTATGAAAACTCTCGATATGACACATCTTTGAAGTTGGGCCTGCGGCCAGGGTTGTCACGTGGTGCGGTCATGCTCGACGTGAAGGATTGTCAGAGCCGCCGCGACGATCTTCCCGATTCGCCATAGGTCCAGGCTGATGCTGCGCAGAGCCTTGAAAGTCATCTTGAGCAGCGAGTTTCCGCGCTCACCGATTGCCCGCAGGCTGTGGACCTTGTTGAGTTGCTGCTGGATGGGGTTGAGCCGGCCGTTCCTCGGCCTTTTGAACGCGACGGCGCTGGTGGCGGGCTCGCCCTCGTAACCCGGGTCGCACGTCCGAAGTCCAGATCGGCCAGCCATCGGGCACCGTGACGATGTGGATGTTGCCGCCGTGGTCGTCGTGTTTGCCGGACCACCACAGATCGACGCCCGCGGTCGGTCTCGACCAGGGTCCCGTCGCCTGCCGGGCCGTCTCACAACCAAGGAACCGGAACGGACCCAAACCGAAGACATCCCCATGCCATGCGCAGCACTCATTAGGCGCGCCAACCCTTCGATATGGGTTTCAAAAGTATGCGCCAACTTTTCGCCACGCGATCCGGGCGTGCATCAGGCGTTCCCCCGGTTGTGGCTGATATCAAAACCCACCGGTTTACCCTTTTCCCGATTTTTAACATCTTCATCATCCCTTCACTGGCGCGACGGTTCAGTATCAACCACGGCTACCCGCGCTACGGCTAATGTGGAAGCGCGCGAAACACGCTTGGCCCGCCAGGCTTCCAGGAGCGGGCCGAGCAACGCCCACTGCTCATCGGTGACATCGCCAAGGTACGGCTTTCGATGTCCCATGACCGGCCAACCCCGCAACAAACGACACGGTCATGACCGAGATCATCTTTTACGCTATCGAGTGATCGCCATCTATAACCAACCCGCAGAAAGATCTCCAAGCGGACTCAACGTATAAATCTACCCGGAAAATCTCGAACTACCCTCTCACGAGGTTCCTCCGAGCGCGATCACCTGCCGCCACGGCCGGATCGCCTTCGGCGGCATGTTGACGGCGAGGGCCCCGACCAGCCGGCCCTCTCGGTGGTACGCCGCGAGGAAGCGCCCCTCCTCGATCGACCCCTCGGCGACGGAGAACGCGTCGTGGCCCCGCAGATACCCGTACGCGTGGATCTTCAGATCGTATTGGTCCGACCAGAAGTACGGGACCGGCGCGAACGGTTTGCGCGCCGCCGGGAACAGCAGGTTCCGGGCGGCCGCCAGGCCCTGCTCGGCGGCATTGGTGCGGTGCTCGATGCGCATGTCCACGCCGAACAACGGGTTGTGCCACCGCGCCACGTCGCCGGCCGCGTAGACGTCCGGGGCGGCGGCGCAGAACTCGTCGCAGACCACGCCGTCGGCCACCGGGAGACCGGTGAGCCATTCCGTGTTCGGTTGCGACCCGATCGCCACCAGCACCACGTCGGCGCCGGCCAGGACCGGGTCGTCGAGCGAGGTCACGGCGAGGCCGGTGCGCAGGTCGACGCCGTGTGACCGGTGCACCGACGACAGGAATCGCCCGACCGGCTCGCCGACCGCGTGCGCGAGCGGCACCGGCGCCGGCTCGATCAGGGTCACCTCGCATCCGAGCCCCCGGGCCACCGCGGCGCATTCCGCGCCGAGGAACCCGGCGCCGACGATGGCCAGCCGGGTGCCGGGCCGCAGGCTCTCCCGCAGATGAAGAGCGTCGTTGACGGTACGCAACACGTGCCCGCCGGTCCCCGGGAGCCGGCGCGGGCGCACCCCGGTGGCGATGATCAGCCCGTCGTACTCCAGGTCGGTCCCGTCCGCCAGCCGTACCGCCCGCGCGGAGGTGTCCAGACCGACCGCCTTGGCGCCGAGCCGCAGATCCAGCCGCAGCGCGGTGAGCTGTTCCAGCGTGCGCAGGGCGAGCCGCTCGGCGCCCCAGGCCGAGGAGAGGATCTGTTTGGAGAGCGGTGGCCGGTCGTACGGCGCGTCGATCTCCTCCCCGACGACGGTGACCGAACCGTCGAACCCCTCCCGACGCAGGGTCTCCGCGGCCGCCAGCCCGGCGGCGGAGGCGCCCACGACGACCACCCGCCTCATGGGGCGACCCGGCGGATGGCCGTGGCCGGGCAGAGCACGGCCGCTCCGCACGTGGGCTTGTCGGATTCCACCCTCACATCCAACCCCTTCACCAGGTGACCGGCAACCACCGCGGCCCCCTCCCCGCGACGGTCGGACGCCTCACTGCCGCTCCACAGTGGCCTGACCCACAGGTTGAGTCAATCAGTTGCTTCAAAAGAAGGCAGGGCCCCTACCCCGCGCCGGACAACTTCGCGTTCCGGGCCGAGCGCACCCCCGATCCACACTTCGATCGGTGTCGATGTAGTGCCGCGGCACATGGGCGGCTGGTTCACAAATCCGTAACGTCCGCGACATGAATTTCCGTCGGTACCGGCCGGCACTGCTCGCGGCAGTGCTGGCCGCCGCTCTCGCGGTCCTGTCCCTGTCCCGCACCGGCCCCGCGAACGCCGCCGCCACGCTCACCCAGGTCGGCTCGTTCGGCAGCAACCCCGGCGCGCTGCGCATGTACGCCTACGTCCCGGACGGCCTGCCCGCCGGTCGCCCGCTGGTCGTGGCGCTGCACGGCTGCACGCAGAGCGCCTCCGACTACTACTCGCACTCCGGCTGGCCCAAGTACGCCGACCTGTACCGGGCCGCCGTGGTCTTCCCCGAGCAGACCTCCGGCAACAACGCGCTGTCCTGCTTCAACTGGTTCACCGCCGGCGACATCGGGCGCGACCGGGGCGAGGCGTTGTCGATCAAGCAGATGGTGGACAAGGCGATCTCGGCGTACGGGTCGGACCCGCGCCGCGTCTACGTGACCGGGTTGTCCGCGGGCGGCGCGATGACAGCCGTGATGCTGGCCGCCTACCCGGACGTGTTCGCCGGTGGCGCGGTGATCGCCGGGCTGCCCTACGACTGCGGGACCGTCTGCCAGTACCAGGCGCAGAGCAGGACCCCGGAGCAGTGGGGCGACCTGGTGCGGGCCGCGAACCCCGGCTACGCCGGCCCGTGGCCGGCGGTGGGGATCTGGTACGGCACGTCGGACACCACAGTCGTGCCGGCGAACGCCACCGAGCTGCGCGACCAGTGGACCGACGTGCGCGGCGTGAGCCGGACGCCCACCTCGACCGAGTCGCTGCCCGGGTCGACGACCGTGGAGCACTACGGCGGGGCCGTCGACCTCTACCGGGTGCAGGGCATCGGGCACGGCACGCCGGTGGCGCCGGGCAGCGCGGAGGACCAGTGCGGCACGACCGGGTCGTACTATCTCGCCTCGATCTGCTCGTCCTACCACATCGCGCGGTCGTGGGGGCTGGCCGGCACGTCGCAGCCGCCGGCCAGCCCGGCACCGTCGGTTCCGGTCACGCCGCCGCCCACGTCGCCACCGTGCTTCACGGCCAGCAACTACGCGCACACCACGGCCGGGCGGGCCTACCAGAGGGCCGGCTCCACCTTCGCCAACGGCTCGAACCAGGCGATGGGCCTGTGGAACACGTTCACCGTGCACACGCTGCGCCGGACCGGCCCCGACCACTACGTGCTCGCCGACGGGCAGTGCTGATCCGAGCACTTCCTCCCGGCCGGCCACTTCCGCTGAGGCCGGCCCCGGGGCGCCCCGCCGACGCGCGGCCGGGCCGCCCCACCCACTCACCGCCCCGCGGCCCGCGCTCCCGGCCCGCTGCGCCCGGCCGGGCGTCAGAGGCCTCTCACCGGCTACGAGACACCTCCCGCTGCCAGCTCACCGCGCTTGGCCGGGGACGGGGGTGCCTGCTCGGCCGTGGTTCTTCTCTCGCGGTGGGACCTGCGATGCCGGCCGGTCGAGGGCTCAGCCCGAGTGGGTCGGATCCGGCGCCGGGGCGGTGACGATGCCGCGGCGAAGGGCTGCTGACGCCCTCGCGGACGGCGGACGGTGCGTCGAGGGGTGCGCGGCGCGGGGGCGGTGCGATCCGGTGAGCCCGACCGTGGATGAGGCCGGTCCGGCCGGGTAAGGCGACCGGCATGAACGGACTGCGGTGGATCGGTGCGGGTGTGGCGGTGGCCGCGGGAATGCGCCTGGCGAGGTCGCGGCGGCAGCGGTCGCTGCATCCGGCCGGCCGTTCGATGACCGCGGAGCTGGAGATCTGGGGCTGCGTCGACCCGACCGGCTCGACGTTGCTGGACCGGCCCGGGCACTACGACGTGGTGGTGCGGCTCTCCAAGGGCGTGGGCACGCGGCGCGCCCGGCCGGACGTACGCGGGATCGCCCTTCGTGTCGAAGGCACGGATCTGCTGCTCTCGACGGTCGGCCCGGGACGCTGGGGACGCCGCCTGCCGATGCCGCGGCGCACCTTCGACGCGCGTTACGGTTCGATCGCCGCCTACCGGTCGGGCACCGGCGGCAAACTTTATCTGGCCGCCGGCCCGGACCCTTCCGGCCGGCCGCTGGGCCGCTCCCTCGACACGGTGGGCAAGGCCGCGACCCTTCTGCTGTACGCGATCCGTGGCCCGGTCGTGCAGCCGTTCGGGCGGGTGACCCTGAAGGACACGCTGTCCCCGGAGACGGACGCCGCGCTGGCCTTCGACCCGATCCGCAACGCCGGCGACGACCTGCGCCCGACCGGCCTGCTGCACGGCGTCCGCGGCATCGCCTACCGCGCCAGTCAGCGCTGGCGCGGCGCCCGCCCGCAACAGCTCCCAGGGTCGCCGCAGTGACCACGCCAGCGCCAGGTGGCAGGTGAACGGGTGTGGCTCCGACGATCGCCACGGTGACCGCGGTGGCGGCAGCGCGCCGAGCGGTGAGTGATCGGCCTGACATGGCGCTCCGGGCCGTCCGCTCCTACGTTTGTTCGCAGTACGAACTGTTGAAGGAGCAAGAATGTCCCGTCCGGTCCTGCAGATCATCAACGCCAGCACCCGCGAGGGCCGCAAGGGCATCGCGATCGCGCGGTGGGCGCAGCGCGTCGCGGAGGCCCACGGCGGTTTCGACGTCGAGCTGGTCGACCTGGCCGAGGTGGGGCTCCCGCTGCTGGACGAGCCGGACCACCCGCGGCTGGGGCAGTACAAGCACCAGCACACCAGGGACTGGAGCGAGACGGTCAAGCGGGCGGACGCGTTCGTGTTCGTCCTCCCGGAGTACAACCACTCGTTCCCCGCCTCGCTGAAGAACGCGCTCGACCACCTGTACGCGGAATGGAACCACAAGCCGGCCGGCCTGATCTCCTACGGCGGCGTCTCAGCCGGCCTGCGCGCCGCGACCGGGCTCAAGCCGGTGCTCTCCGCGCTGCGCGTCGTCGTCGCCACCGAGGCGGTGTCGGTCCCGATGTTCAGCCAGTTCCTCACCGTGGACGGCGAGTTCGTGCCGCCGGCGCAGGTCGAGGCGTCCGGCAAGGCGATGCTCGACGAGCTGGTCCGCCTCACCGGAGCGCTCCGGACCCTGCGCGCGTGAGGCTCACGCGCCCGGTGTGAACCCGCGGCGCGCCGCGGCCGGCGCGTCCGGCCACGCTACCGCGGTGCTACTCGCCGGCGCCGCGGGCGCGTTCGACGTCGCCGGCGAGCCGGTCCTGTCCCCCGGGCTCGTCGCGCGCCTGCTCGGCGGCCGGTACCTGCCCGTCTCCCGTTCGATGCCGCGGGGCCTGCTCGGGGCCACCCGGGGCCTGTAGCAGCTCGACGCGTCCTGGGCCGATCCGCTGCTCGACGTCCCGCTGCTGACCTGCTCCCGGACCCGCGCCCTGGGCTGGCGTCCCCGGCACGACGCCCGGCTGACGTTGACCGCCACCCGCCGCGCGATCGCGGCCGGAGCCGGGACGGACAGCAGACATATCCGCAGGGTTCCCGGGTATCCGGGCCAGCCGAGGAGAGGAGCTGGAGATGACCAACGTTCAGCAACCTGAGCTGCGGCGCAGCGGGGAGTCCCCGACCAGCAAGCAGCGGACCGAGGACGCGGACCCGACCGAGGCCCCGCACGGCAGCCCGGACAAGAACGCGAACCGGCCGACGCCGGAGAGCCAGACGTCGCCGTACGGCCCGTCCGGGAAAACCGCGTCGGACGGTTCCTGAGGGCGCGGGACGGCGGGCCCGGACGTCACCGGCGTCCGGGCCCGCGGTCGTCGCGCCGCGGCACCGAGGTCACCGTCACGTCCGGCGGACCCGGCCCGGCCCGGGATCGAAGTGCCGGCGAATGGCCGCGAACTCGCGCACCGTGACGAACGACGGGTTGGCGGCCTGCGGCTGCCGCAACACCTCCAGGCCGGCCAGGTCCCGGTCGGCCCGCAGCACGTCGCGGCCCACCCAGCGTTGCGGCTCCGCGATCACCAGGTCGAGCGGGATCGTCCACCCGGTCCCCGGCGGCTGCCGAGCGGGTGGTCCGGCGAGACGGCCAAGACCCCAGACGCCGTACGGCAGGTCGCGCCGCCGGCTGCCGCTGCCCCAGAACAGCACGGGCTGCCCGGCCCGCATCAGCTCCAGCCGGTAGCTGCGCTGCACGCACCACCGGGCGACCCCGGGATCCCGGGCGAACCGGCCCACCAGATCCACGTGGTCGGCGTTGCCCTTGATCAGCCAGGCGCCCAGATCGCCCGCGGTCACCCGCCGTTCCATTCCGGATCGCCTACCCACCGGTCCCGGCGACAAACGGCCCGTCCCACGTTTGCCGCCGGGCACACCGCCGCCTGTCACGCCGCCTCCGGCCGCGCGAGCCCCCCCCCCCCC
>NZ_BOMW01000023.1 GCF_016862395.1 Actinoplanes siamensis
GACATCGACAACAACGAATGGTTGGCCGGCGCGGGGGTCATGGACCATCATGGCGGTATGACCGCCGTCCCCCGCTCCGCCGAGGTGGTCGTGATCGGTGGCGGCGCGATCGGCACCAGTATCGCGTTCCACCTGGCCGAGGCCGGTGTCCGCGACGTCGTGCTGCTCGACCGCGGCGAGCTCGGCGCCGGCTCCACCTGCCGGGCCGCGGGCGGTGTCCGCGCGCAGTTCTCCGACCGCATCAACATCGAGCTGGGCGCCCGCAGCCTGGACGCGTTCGCGCGGTTCGGGCGGCGGCCCGGACAGGAGATCGACCTGCGCCGGGTCGGCTACCTCTTCCTGCTCTCCACGCCTGAGGACGTCGCGTCGTTCGAGCGGGACGTCGCCCTGCAGAACACCCTGGGCGTCGCCAGCCGGATGATCGACGTGGCCGAGGCCGGGGCGCTGTCCCCGCTGATCGCGACCGACGGCCTGCTCGCCGCCGCGTGGTCGCCTGGCGACGGGCACTGCACGCCCGAGTCGGTGGTGCTCGGGTACGCCCGCGGCGCCCGCCGGCTCGGCGCCACGCTGCTCACCGGTGTCACGGTGACCGATCTGGACATGTCCGCCGGCCGGGTGCGCACCGACCGTGGCGCAATCCGCGCGGGCGCCGTGGTCTGCGCCGCCGGGGCGTGGTCGGCCGCCATCGGCGAGCTGGCCGGCGTAGCCCTGCCGGTCACCCCGCTGCGCCGGCAGATCGTCTGCACCGAGCCGATGCCGGAGCTGACCGGGCCCGTGCCGTTCACCATCGACTTCACCAGCACCTTCTACTTCCATCGCGAGGGCCCCGGCCTGCTGATCGGCATGTCCGATCCGGAGCAGGAGCCCGGTTTCCACCTCGGCTACTGCGAGGACTGGCTGCCCCGGCTCGGCGCCGCGATCGGGGCCCGCGCGCCGAAGCTGCTCGACATCGGCCTGCGCACCGGCTGGGCCGGCCTGTACGAGGTGACCCCGGACCACAACGCGCTGATCGGGCGTTCGTCGAACTTCCTGTACGCGACCGGCTTCTCCGGGCACGGTTTCCTGCAGGCGCCGGCCGTCGGCGAGGTGATCCGCGACCTCTACCTGGACCGGGCGCCGGTGGTGGACACCGGGCCGCTGACCGCCGACCGTTTCCTGGCGGGCGCGGCGGGCCGGCCGGAGTCGCACATCGTCTAGGAGGACGACATGGTTCCGCGATGGCGGCCGTTTCCGCTGTACGCCCGGGAGCAGGCCACGTCCGTACCAAAGCCGGGTTTCGATCTTCTCGAGGAGTGAGCATGACGGACCGCACCGATCAGCTGCGTGACCTGGCCCGGGCGAGCCTGCGCCGGATCGGTGCGGCAGTCCCCTCGGGAACCGGGCTGGCGGCCCGCACCCCGATCACCGGCGCGGAGCTGTTCGCCCTGCGCGCCAGCACCGCCGGGGAGGTCACCCGGGCGGTCGGCGAGGCCGCCGAGGCGTTCCGGGCCTGGCGCACCACGCCGGCGCCGGTGCGCGGCGAGCTCGTCCGCACGCTCGGCGACCTGTTGCGCGCCCACCGGGCCGACCTGGCGGACCTGATCACCATCGAGGTCGGCAAGATCCGCTCGGAGGCGCTCGGCGAGGTCCAGGAGATGATCGACATCTGCGACTTCGCGGTGGGGCTGTCCCGGCAGCTCTACGGCCGCACCATCGCCTCCGAGCGCCCCGGCCACCGGCTGGCCGAGACCTGGCACCCGCTCGGCGTGGTCGGGGTGATCTCCGCGTTCAATTTCCCGGCCGCCGTCTGGTCCTGGAACACCGCGATCGCGCTGGTCTGCGGCGACGCCGTGGTGTGGAAGCCGAGCGAACTGACCCCGCTGGTCTCGATCGCCACCAGCCATCTGCTGGACCGCGCGATCGCCCGGACCGGCGCCCCGGCCGGGCTGCACCGGCTGCTGCTGGCCGGGCGCGAGGCCGGCGAGACCCTGGTCGGCGATCCTCGGGTGGACCTGGTCAGCGCGACCGGCTCGACCCGGATGGGCCGCGAGGTCGGGCCGCGGGTGGCCGCCCGGTTCGGCCGGGTGCTGCTGGAGCTCGGCGGCAACAACGCGGCGGTGGTGGCGCCGTCGGCGGATCTCGACCTGGCGCTGCGCGGCATCGTGTTCGCGGCGGCCGGCACGGCGGGGCAGCGCTGCACCACGCTGCGCCGGCTGATCGTGCACCGCGACGTCGCCGACCAGCTCGTGGAGAGGCTGGCCGCGGTGTACGGGCGGCTCCCGGTCGGCGACCCGTTCGACGACGGCACGCTGGTCGGGCCGCTGATCACCGAGGCCGCCGCGGACACCATGGCGGCGGCGCTGGACCGGGCCCAGGCCGAGGGCGGCAAGCTGGTCGCGGGCGGGCGCCGGACCGGCGGCCCCGGGGCCTACGCCGAACCGGCGATCGTGCGGATGCCCCGGCAGACCGCGATCGTCCGGGAGGAGACGTTCGCGCCGATCCTCTACGTGCTCACGTACGACACGTTCGACGAGGCCGTGGCGCTGCACAACGACGTACCGCACGGGTTGTCCTCGTCGATCTTCACCCGGGACCAGCAGGAGGCGGAGAGGTTCCTGGCGGCCGACGGGTCGGACTGCGGGATCGCGAACGTGAACATCGGCACGTCCGGGGCGGAGATCGGCGGCGCGTTCGGTGGGGAAAAGGCGACCGGCGGCGGCCGGGAGTCCGGGTCGGACGCCTGGCGGGCCTACATGCGGCGGGCCACCAACACGGTGAACTACTCCAGCACCCTGTCCCTGGCGCAGAACGTCAGCTTCCTGACCTGATCGGCGGCGGCCGCGCCTGCGCCCGCCGGACAGCCTCGTCGGACACTTCCCCCGTCACCCGGCCCCGCCCGTCCCCGGGAAACGGGATCGTTCAGCGGTCGCTCCCGGAGCGGTCGGGCGCCGGGGCGGGGCGCAGCAGCGGCGGATGCAGCAGCCTCGCCGGCCCGCGCCGGAACAGCTGCGCCGGCCGGCCACGGTCGCGGGTGACGCTGTGGCCGGTCGGCTCGACGAACCCCTCCGCCGTCGTCACCTTCCGGTGGAAATTGCGGGCGTCGAGCCGGGTCCGCCACACCGTCTCGTAGACCCCGCGCAGGTCGGCCACGGTGAACTCGGGCGGGCAGAAGGCCGTCGCGAGCGGCGTGTACTCCAGCTTGGCCCGGGCCCGCTCGACCCCGTCGGCGAGGATCCGGTCGTGGTCGAAGGCAAGCCCGGCGGACTCCGCCACCGGGCGCCATTCCGCCCCGGCGGCGTCGCTGCCGGCCACCGGCGCCGGCAGGTCCGGCAGCATCGCGAGGTAGGCCACGGTCACCACCCGCCCGCGCGGGTCTCGCCCCGGCGTGCCGTACGTCGCCAATTGTTCGAAATGGCCGGTGGACGGGTCCACTCCGGTCTCCTCGCGCAGTTCCCGCGCCGCCGCCGCGTCCAGGTCCTCGTCGTCGTGGACGAAGCCGCCGGGGAGCGCCCAGCGTCCCCGGTAGGGCTCGATCCCCCGGCGGATCAGCAGCACCTGCAGCGTCCCCTGCCGGATGGTCAGCAACACGAGATCGACTGTGACGGCCGCCATGCATAGCGTCATGTTGACGATAATAGCCTCAGCGCTTTATCGTCAGTACGACGAGAAACAAGGAAGGACCCCTCCGATGGCCGACGTCAAACGCCGACTGCACCTGCGCCACCTGCGCTCCGCCCCGACCAGCTGGGTCAGCCACACCGTCGCCGGCAAGGCGAAGCGCTCCGGCACCGGCCTCGCGTTCTGGTACCGGCCGCTCACCGCGGTGCTCTCCGAGGTACCGGTCGACGACCGGGAGTTGCCGCTGCTGTTCCACGCCCGCACCGAGGACTTCGCCGACGTGACCGTGCAGGCCACGGTGACCTACCGGTTCAGCGACCCGGCCGCTGCCGCCGGCCGGCTGGACTTCTCCATCGACCCGTACCGCGGCAGGTGGAACGGGCAGCCGCTCGACCAGGTCGCCACGCTGCTCGCCGAGCTGGCCCAGCAGCCCGCACTCGACGTGCTCGCCCGGCTGCCCCTGGCCGAGGCGCTGACCACCGGGATCGCCCCGGTCCGGCAGTCGGTCGCGGACGCGCTGGCCACCGACCCGCGGCTGACCGACACCGGCGTGACAGTGGTCAGCGCCCGGGTGGTCGCGCTGCGGCCGGAGCCCGAGCTGGAACGCGCGCTGCAGACCCCGACCCGGGAGAAGGTGCAGCAGGACGCGGACCGGGCGACGTACGCCCGGCGCGCGCACGCGGTCCAGCAGGAGCGCGCCATCGCCGAGAACGAGCTGCAGAGCAAGATCGAGCTGGCCCGCCAGGAGCAGCAGCTGGTCGAGCAGCACGGCGCGAACACCCGCCGCGGCGCCGAGCTGGACGCCGAGTCGCAGCTGGTGGCGGCGCAGAGCGAGGCCGAGCGGGCACGCCTGGCCGCGGCCGCGGAGGCGGACGCCGGGCGGCTGCGCGACGAGGCCCACGCGGCCGGCGCCCGGGTGGTCGGCCTGGCCGAGGCAGAGGCCGAGGCGGCGCGTCTCGCGGCGTACCGGGACCTGCCGGCCGAGGTGCTGCGGGCGCTCGCGCTCCGGGAGCTGGCGCAGCACGTCCCGGCGATCGGCGAGCTCACCATCACGCCGGACCTGCTCAGCAAGCTGGCCGGCAGGCTCGGATCATGAGCACGCTGACCCCGCGCGTGGTGATCGTGTCGCGGCGCAGCGAGCTCGACGAGCTCCTCGCCCGGCACGGCACCCGCGGCGCCGCGGCGTACTTCCTCAAGCAGCGCGGGCGCGACCTCGACGAGGTCACCGAGCGACACGAGGCGCTGCGGCGGGCGCTGACCGAGGTGGGCGGGGCCGTTCCGGCCGATTGGCGGCGCGGCCAGGTCGAGCGTACGGACCTGCCCCGCTTCCTGTTCGCGCCGGAGGACCACGTCATCGCCGTCGGCCCGGACGGCCTGGTCGCGAACGTGGCGAAGTACCTGGACGGGCAGCCCGTGATCGGCGTGAACCCGGAGCCCGGCCGCAACCCCGGGGTACTGGTCCGGCACCGCGCGGACGAGGTCGGGCGGCTGCTCCGGGGCCGGATCCGCACCGAGCAGCTGACGATGGTGACCGCCCGGCTCGACGACGGGCAGGAGCTGTCCGGCCTCAACGAGATCTATGTCGGTCACGCCGGCCACCAGTCGGCGCGCTACGTGCTCACCACCGCGGACGGCCACCGGGAGCGCCAGTCGTCGTCGGGGCTGATCGTCGGCACCGGCACCGGGGCCACCGGGTGGTGCGCGTCGATCGCGCGGGGCCGGGCCGGCGCTCCGGGGTTGCCGGCGCCGGGCGACCGGGCGCTGTGCTGGTTCGTACGCGAGGCCTGGCCCTCCCCGGCCACCGGCGTGCGGCACGTCGACGGCCTGCTGGCCGCCGGGCAGGGACTGGAGCTGACCAGCGAGAGCGAACGGCTCGTCGTGTTCGCCGACGGCCTGGAGCCGGACGCGCTGGAGCTGTCCTGGGGGCAGCGGGTCCGGATCGCCGTGTCGGACCGTCGGCTGAGCCTGGCTTAGCTCGCCGTTCGAGCTCGGGCGCGCGGATCCTGCTGGATCGCCGCCCCGGTGGAGACGCCGCTTGATCTGTCCTGACGCCTGGTTCCTCCTACTTGTACCAGTGCTGGAAGGCGTTTCCAGGAGGGCTGTAGTACCAGAGACCGACCGGGCTGCCGTCGCCGTGCCACTTGGAGGTGAACGCGTCCACGGCGACCGAGTTGTTGGTCGCCTCCGACTCCATCGCGACACCGCCGGACGCGTTGGTGAGGTGGAAGTTCTGGCCGGGCGCGGAACCGTTCCGGCAATCGTAGACGTTGAACTGCGCACCGACCGTGTTTCCCACCGAGGCCGGATAGTCGAGACAACGCCCACTCGCGTTGTTGACCAGCTCGACGCCGTAATAGATGTTCTGATTGAAGATGCGCCACCGCCAGAACTCCGTGCGACCGCCGTTGCAGGTCCACAACCCGACAGGCGAGTCGTTCCGGCCTCCTCCGGAGGCGAAGTTGTCCAGGCAGTACCCGTTGCCGCGTCCGGCCACGTGCAGGTTGAACGGCGCGGAATCGGCGACCGTCGCGCCGGTCAGGGCCATCGACCGCCGGAGTTGCGCGAATGCGGCCGCCGGACCGGTGGCTGCCGTGGTCGGGTCAGGAGTCGCCGAGGCAGGACCTGTGGGCGCCGCCACCGCGGCGCAACTGGCCACGAGCGCACCAAGCGTGAGCCTGCGAATCATCGCGTCTCCCCTCATCGAGGTCGCAAACCTCATCGTCGGACACCCGAAGGGCGCCGCGCTGAGATATTCACCAACGTGATCGTCGGCTACCGGATCATGTTGGGCGCACCGCGCCGTCGCGCATCTCGGCGCCGCCTCCAGAGCCTGGTCACGCCGAACTGAGATCCGCAACCGCCCGGATACCGATCGAGAACGGGCACTGAACCCGCCGGACCGCACAGTCTCCGGGGTGACGACACGACAGCGAACTCTGCAGAAGTCCGCCGCCGCGGCGATCATCGCGCTGGCCGCCACCGGATCGGCGCTCGGCGGGCCAGCCCCGGCCCAGGCCGCGGTGCCCAAGGTGGCCACCAGATGGTCGAGCCTGATGTACCGCAGCCTCACCCACGACGTGCAGCTCAAGGGCTTGCGCACCACGCTCGCCGGCCAGCAGGCGGCCGTCCGGAAGGGCACCGCCGAGGTCGCCGCGGCGGAGAAGGCCCAGCGCGGCGCCCGGGTCACGCTGGCCGACGCCACCAGCACCAACACCCGCGCGCAGAGCCGCTACACCAAGGCCCGCAAGGCCCTGACGGCAGCGAAGCAGTCCCTGACCACCGCGTCGAAGCGCAAGCCGCGCAGCACCGTCGTCGTCGGCCGGGCGAACCGGGCCGTCGTGGCGGCCACCAAAACCGCCACCGCGCAGAAGGCGCTCGCGCAGAAGGCCGCCACCGCGCTGGCCGCCGCCGGCAAGGCGTCACGCGGCGCCGCCGCCCGCGTCGAGCAGGCCAACGCCGCCGTCGAGTCCGGGCGGGCGGCCGTCTCGAAGAGCCAGAAGGCGATCGCCGCGCTGCCCGCCGCCGCCACCCTGGCCGGCCAGGCCGCGTCGCTCAGCGACGACATGGTCGCCCAGGTCCGCCCCGCCTTCAGGACCACCGACACCACGAAGGTGTACGGGGTGACGGTGCACCGCGCCATCTCGTACACCCTCAAGCGGATGATCGACGACGCCAGGGCCGACGGCGTGCAGATCTCCGGTGGCGGCTTCCGCACCAAGGAGCGTCAGATCCAGCTGCGGACGATCAACGGCTGCCCGGACGTGTGGACCGCGCCGGCGTCGTCGTGCCGTGTCCCGACCGCCATCCCGGGCCGCTCCCTGCACGAGATCGGCCTGGCCGTCGACATCTCGTCGGGCGGCAGGACGATCTCGTCGAAGACGGCCGCCTTCACGTGGCTGAAGGCCAACGCCCGCGAGTACGGCTTCGTGAACCTGCCGTCCGAGGCGTGGCACTGGTCGGTCACCGGAGGCTGATCGGCCTCAGGTAGTGGCGGACCGGCAGGCCGGTGACGAAGCCCTCCGACTCGTAGAGGGCCTGCGCCTGCTCGTTGGTCTTGTCCGTGGACAGTTCCACCCGGACGGCGCCGGCCTGCCCGGCCCGGTCGGCTACCGCCCGGAGCAGGGCGCGCCCCACCCCGTGGCGGCGGTGGGCCGGATCCACGTACAAGTCGTCGAGCAGCCGGATCGGGGCTCGGCGAACCGAGCTGAACAGCGGGTAGACCTGCGCGAAGCCGGCCGCCGAGTCACCGGCGCGGGCCAGCAGGACGATGGACTAGCCGCGGGTCATCCGGTCGGCGAGGAAGGCCCGCGCTTCGTCACGCCCGGCGGGGGCCTGGTAGAAGTCGAGATAGCCGAGGTGCCGGCAGCGGCGCGGAGATGACGTGCGGCTCGTTCGACACGTGACCGCAGTCGAACTAACGGAGTAGCGTCCTCGGCGGCGCCGCTCCGGACCGCACCTTCGATCTCTCCGAGATCGTCGAGGCGCATCGCTACCTGGAGGCCAACACCCACGTCGGCAAGATCGTGGTAACCGTCGGCCGATAGCACCGGCGCCACCCCGCGGACCAGGTACGTCGCCCGGCGTCCGATTCCGCCATCAGGCCATGGCGCCGGAGCCGACGGGCACGCGATAAGGCCCACACCGGCGACCGGAAAGGCGATCTTGGTCGTACGATCGTGAGCCCGCCTTCCGTCCGTGATCGGAGTTTGATGTTCCACCGCACCACTGCCGACGCCTCCCTCCTGCGCGGCGTCACCCGGCGGCGGCTCGGCCGCCGCGACGCGCTCCGGCTCGGTGGCCTGACCGCGCTCGGCACGGCGCTGGCCGCCTGCGGGGTGGACGGCACGGGCAACAACCCGGCGGCCAGCGTGGACGCGGGCGCCGTGGCCTCCTTCTGGGAGGGCAAGAAGCAGAACGGCAAGCTCGACTTCGCGAACTGGCCGCTGTACATGGACCCCGAGCGCCCGGAGCTGAAGAGGTTCACCACGCGCACCGGCATCCAGGTGAACTACCAGGAGGTGATCCAGGAGATGGGGCCCTGGTTCGCCAAGGTGCAGCCGCAGCTGTCGGCGAAGCAGGCCATCGGGTACGACCTGATGGTGATCACCAACGGCATCCAGTTCGGCCAGTTCCGCTCGGCCGGCTTCCTGGCCCCGCTCGACCACGCCAGGCTGCCCAACGTCACAGCGAACGCGGCCGGGAAGTACGCCCAGGAGTCGTTCGACCCGGGCAACGTGTTCAGCGTGCCGTGGGCGTCCGGGATCACCGGCATCGCGTACGACCCGGAGCGCACCGGCCGGGAGATCACCAGCCTGGCCGACCTCTGGGACCCGAAGTTCAAGGGCAAGGTCGGGATGATGTCGGACCTGACCGAGCTGGCCAACTTCGGCCTGCTCGCGGCCGGCGTCAAGCCCGGCGGATCCGGCGAGGACGACTGGCGCAAGGCGGCCGCCCGGCTCAGGAAACAGAAGGACGCCGGCATCGTCCGCAAGTACTTCGAGCAGGACTACGTCGACGCGCTCGGCAAGGGCGAGGTCTGGATCACCCAGGCCTGGTCCGGCGACATCTTCCAGAAGAACCTCTCCGACGGTACGAACCTCAAGTTCGTCATCCCGGAGGAGGGCGGGACCATCTGGACCGACAACTTCGCCATCCCGGTCACCGCCGCGAACCCGGTGGACGCGCTGATGCTCATCGACTTCTTCTACGAGGTGGAGAACGCCGCGGCGCTCGCCGAGTACATCAACTACGTGTGCCCGGTCCCGGCCGCGCAGGCCCAGATCAAGCGGGACGCGGCGAAGCTGTCCGGAACCGATCGCAGGGACCTGGAGCAGGTGGCGTCCAGCCCGCTGGTCTTCCCGAGCGCGGCCGACTACGCGAAGCTGCACTACTACGTCAACTTCAACACCGCCGAGCAGCAGCAGACGTTCTCCTCCATCTTCGAGCCGATCGTCCTGGGCTGAGCGGGCGGACGGCGCCGTGCACGGTCCCGGTCAGAGTGCGATCAGCCCGGCCGGGGTCGGGCGGAAGCCGCATTGACGTAGGTAGAAGTGCTCCAGATGCGGCTCGAAGTCGACGTGCAGCCACTCGCAGCCGGCCGCGCGGGACTCCTCGGCGGCGGCCTTGACCAGCGCGGTGCCGATCCCCCGGCCCTGATGGTCCGGGTCGACGGCGGTGTCCAGCACGAAGGCGTGCGGGCCGCCGTCCCAGCAGACCTGGACGAAGCCGACCAGCTCGCCGGCCTCGAAGGCGCCGATCCAGGTGAGGGCGTGCCGGGCCAGGCGCCGCGCCCAGGGGCGGACCACGGCGGGGTCGCCGCCGAAGGCACGCGCGTGCAGGGCGCTCAACTCCCGGTCGTCGACGGTGAACCGGGGCGCCAGCGCGAACGCCATCAGTGGGCGGTCCGCGGCGCGTACATGATGACCGCGACGCCGGCCAGGCAGATGCCGGCGCCGAACAGGTCCCAGCGGTCGGGGCGGAAACCGTCGACGACCACGCCCCAGGCCAGCGAGCCGGCGACGAAGACGCCGCCGTACGCGGCCAGGATGCGGCCGAAGTTGGCGTCCGGCTGCAGGGTGGCCACGAAGCCGTAGGCGCCGAGCGCGATCACCCCGGCGGCGATCCACCACAGCCCGCGATGCTCCCGCCAGCCCTGCCAGACCAGCCAGGCACCGCCGATCTCGGCGAGGGCGGCCAGCATGAACAGGACCAGCGAGCGTACGACGATCATGGCGCCGAACATACCGGAACGGGCCTGCCCCGGCGTTCTGCTCACCATCCTGACGCCGGGACCGCGACGTCGACGGCGATCACCCGGCCGGTGCGGCGGGCGGCATTGGCATCGATGTTCTCGAAGCCCTGCCACTGTGTGGCCAGGGCGAACAAGGTGCGCCCGTGCGGGCCGCCGAGAACGCAGGAGAAGACCGGGCGGTCGAACTCCAGGCGGTCGGTGATCTCCCCGCCCTCGCGGACGCGCAGCAGCGCGCCCTCGGGAGCGTCCGGCCCGCCGCCCATCATCCGGATGTCCGGCGAGCCGCACCACACCGCGCCCTCGGCATCGATGCAGATGCCGTCCGGGCCGACGTTCTCCGCCCAGACCCGGCGGTTGGCGAGCGTGCCGTCGCCGGCGATGTCGAACGCGGTGATCCGCCGCGCGAACGACTCGGCGACGAGCAGCGTCGCGCCGTCCGGAGTGATCACCATGCCGTTGGCGAACCGCAGGTCCTCCGCGACCAGGCGGGTGGTTCCGTCCGGGGCGACGTGGGCGACGACGCCGGGCTTCGGGGCCGGGACGCCCGCGGAGAAATCGAACTCGAAGCCGTTGACGTAGACGTCGCCGCGACCGCTGATCACGATCTCGCTCCAGCCGTGCGGCGCGACGTCGGCGAGGTGGCCGTACGGCGTGCCGTCGGCGGTGGTCAGATCCGGTCCCGTGGTGAGCATCCGGCCGTCCGGCAGCCAGTCGAACGCCCAGCCGTAGCCGTCCGGCGCGTCGGCCACCCGCTCCGTGCGCCCGTCCGGGTCGATCGCCACGATCTCGGCGGACGCCCAGTGGGCGACCCAGAGGCGGTTGTCGTGCCAGCGGCCGGACTCGAGCATCGTGAAGCCATCGGCCAGCAGTCGCGGTTCGGATGTCGTCATGGCCGGATTCTGCGCCCGCCGTCCGGGATGGCGCGACCCCGCCCGCTTCCCCGTCCCGACGCGCCCAGACCGGCCGTGTCGTGGACCGGGGGCTTGTGCTCGGCCAGCACGATCGGCGTCGGTCCGGCGCGGTCGAGGCGCGGGGTCCATGCCGCTGGTGACCTTGCGGCCGCGGGTGAGGGTCAGGCGTACGTGCACGGCGTCGTAAATCGCATCGGCTCTCAGGGTCTCGGCCACCGCCGCGATGATCTCCTCGTCGGACCGGATCCGGGTGAAGCCGAGGGCGGTCACCGACCGGCGCAGCCGGGCAAGGTGGGCGCCGAACCCGAAGATCGCGCCGCGGTAGTTTCGACGCCTTCTGGCCTGCCGAGCGGGACAGCGCAGAAGTACTGATCCCACTGGGAGCATGCGACGGGCTCTGTCCACGCTGACTCAGCAAAGAAGCCGCCGCCTGGGTGTCGGGCGGCGGCTTCGTCGTATGTCAGCTCTCCGCAGGGCAGTTCTCGTCGCACTCGCCGAGCGGGATCAGGATGTCGGCGCTGTCCCGCTCGGGCGGCCAGAACGCGTCGAAGCTCACCGCGATCCAGTCGCCGGCGGGCCGGCGATCGAAGTCCAGACGGTACGTCCCGTGGTAGTCCACGTCCCTGGTGACGGTCTGCCCATCAGCCGGGACCGGATTCCAGTACTGGACGGACAACAGATACTGTCCGGAGTCCGGACCGGGGAAGGCGATCGTGGCCCGCTGGCGGGGGATGTCGAACCATCGATCAAGTACGATGCTGGACGGATCCGGCAGATCAAGCGCGGGGACGCCTTCTTCGACGCGCACTTCGGCTAGGCGGTCAGAGGGAACGCCCGGCAGGAACGGCTTGTCGTCCAAGGTCAGGCCCATCTGCCAGGGCTCACCATCACGCAACGGCGGCGGCGAGGCAACCTGCACCCGCCGGAACAGCGCCGGTGGTGGCTTCGTCGTCGAGATACCGGCCACGGCATAGGGATAGTCGAGAGGGGTTGCGAACGCAAACCGCAGGGAGTGAACGCATGCGCCGACGAGCTCGAACGCAGCGTCGCTGGCCGCTACACCCATATTCTCCGTTGCCTTCCTGGCCGACGTTCGATGAAGAATGCCTTGGACGCCAAGACCCCGAAGGGTGGCAAGACCGGACGTGACCGACGACTCTCGTCACACGTCACAGCTCGCGGACGGTTTGTCCGCGACCTGGCGTTCATACCTGCCCGATCATGCCATCGGTCTACTTCGGCCCCATGAAAGTGTCGGCAATCTGCCGGTATCCCAGGAGGTCACGGCGGTCGTGCTCTTCGCGGACGTGGCAGGCTTCACCGCCATGGCCGAGAGCCTGGCTGGATCCGGCAGCTACGGTACCGAGCGCCTTACCTCAGTGATCAACGGTTGGTTCGCGCTCACCGCGGAGGCCATCACGAGTGCAGGCGGCAGTGTTGTGGACTTCGCCGGCGATGCCCTTGTCGGCATGTTTCGGTATGGACCGAAGTCCGCGGACGCAGTAGCACATCGCGCCATTCGGTGCGCAGAGCTGATCCGGGAAGCTACGGCATCCGTCGCACCGGTCCCCACACCGGACGGTCAGCGCTCACTGGCCATCCGCGTCGGCCTCGCCGCCGGGCCCCTTCTGGTCATGGTGCTCGGCGATCCGACGATCAGGCTGCAGCACCTAGTCGCGGGACCGGCTTTGGACCGAGCGGTGGCGGCCTTGCATCGCGCTGAACGCGGCGCGATCGTCATCGACTCGAACCCCTCGGAATCCGCGACGAGCGCCACAACGACCTCCCTCCCTGAGGCCGTCCGGGCGGAGCCGATCGCTGATCTCGAGAGATTGCTGACGCCGTTCCTCCATCCCGCGATCCGTGCGCGGCTTCGATCGGGCCGTCACGAGTTGGTCAACGAGCACCGCAAGGTGACCACCGCATTCGTCAGGCTGCCGGACCTTTCCGTGCAGGATCCCCAGACTGTCGAGGCTCTGCAGCAATACCTGAGTGTTGGCGTCGCGATCATCGAACGGTACGACGGCCATCTTCGGCACCTCATGGCCGACGACAAGGGAACGGTGCTGGTCGCCGTCTTCGGTACGCCGGTCAGTCACGAGGACGACGAAGAACGCGCGCTGCGTTGCTGTCTGGAACTGCTGGCACTCCCCGGCGGCCCCTACCGTGGAGGTGTCACCACAGGCCGGGTGTACTGCGGCGAGGTAGGCTCGGACATCCGCCGGGAGTACGCCGTCGTGGGCGATTCCGTCAACCTGGCAGCCCGACTCATGCAGGCAGCCCCCGCCGGCCGCCTGCTCATCGACCAGGCTACGCACGATCGGGTGCAGGACATCATCGTCGATGAACGGCCTGCGGCCGTAACCGCCAAGGGTAAGGCTGAGCCCGTACCGGTGTGGATTGTGGGTGAGGCGCTGGAGGCCGGTCCCACGGTGGTGAGGCCTGCGCCAACTCACGGGCCGTTGGTCGGCCGCTCGCCGGAGCGAAGGCTGTTAGAGTCCTTCGCCCGCCATGTGAGTTCCGGCAGTGGATATCTGGTCTGGCTGCACGGCGAGGCCGGCATCGGTAAGACCCGATTGGTCGAGGAAGCATGCCGGATAACCCGTCCACTGGGCTTCACCGAGTACGTAGGAGGCTGTCGGTCACATGGAAGAAGCTCTAGTTATCTGGTCTGGCGCGCGATCTGGCGAGCCGTCCTAAAAGTTGATCGCACTCTGCCGATCACGGTACAACGGTCCGCGCTAACAGAACGGATCGCAAGATATGACGGCACCGGTCAACGCGCGCCACTGCTTGCGGCGGTCATCAATCTACCGATGGCGGATAGTGAACTGACGGCCCAGCTGGAACCATCCAGGCGTGAGGAACTGCTCCGCTCGACCCTGATGGCATGCCTGCGCGACCGCGCTGCCGACGGACCGCTGCTGGTGCTGCTGGAGGATTGCCACTGGATCGACCCAGCCTCCCTGGCCCTACTCGAGCACCTCGTCCACCACATTGCGGACTTGCCAGTGCTCGTGGTAGCCACCTCGCGGGAACCGATGCCGGAGAAGCTGACCGGGTTGGCGCACGTCGCCGATCTCCGGCTGGACTTGATGAGCCAAGGGGACGCAGAAGAGCTCGCGACCCTCCGACTGCGCGAACGGTACGGTCCCGTTACGGACATCGCGCCGGAAATTTTGGATCAAATCGCAGACCAGGCTGGCGGCAACGCGTTCTACATCGAGGAATTGGTCAGCTATCTGCACAGTCGCGGCGTCAACCCGAGTGATCCGCGAGCGCTGGCCGGAGTACCCGTCCCTGACAATCTGCAGCGACTCGTCATGGCTCGCATAGATCAGCTCAGCGACGACGAGAAGGCGACCATAAAGGTTGCGAGCGTAATCGGGCGGCGGTTTCAGCCGCCATGGATAGCCTCCGTCTACCCGGCTGCGGGGTCGGCGGCACAGGTGGCGGAGCACCTGAGTCGCCTGCATGCCCTGGATCTCACGACACTGACGAGTGCCGCCGACGTGCCGGAGTACGAGTTCAAACACCCGGTCACGCAGGAAGCCGCCTACCAGAGCATCACCTACGACACCCGCGCCTCCTTGCACGAACGAGTCGGCCAGCACATCGAGAACACCTATGCCGATCAGCTGATCCAGTACGTCGATGTGCTGGCGCATCATTACGCCCGGACAGAGAGAGCGGACAAGCAGCGAACTTGGTTCCGGGCTGCAGGCGACCGCGCAAAGGAGATCTTCGCCAACGAGACGGCGACCTACTACTTCGGTCTTCTTCTCCCAATCCTGCCCGAGGCAGAACGTGCGGAGCTACATGTCGAAATCGGCACTGTGCACCAGCACACTGGGCAGTGGAAGGAGGCCGAGGACCATTATTTGCAGGCGATGCGACTCGCGACGGCCACCGAGCGACCGGAGGTACTCGCCAGTGCACAGCGCCAACTGGGTGACCTGCTCACGTACACCCGCTCCGATGCTGAACCGGTTGCCTGGTTACAACGTGCGCTGGCCGGATTCGAACGCGTAGGCGACGTCGCCGGCCAGTCACGCACGATGGACCGAATGACTTTTGCCCTGTACCGCCAAGGCGCGTATTCCGAAGCCCTTGCCATGGCCGAGCGTCATCTCGCGATGGCAGACGAGGCGGATGACCTCGCGGCGATGAGCGCCGCACTCGAACACATCGGCTTGGTGTACCTCAACACCGGCCGGCTGGAGGCGGCGCTGGATCACCTGCGCCGAGCCCTGGCCGCCGCCGAGCAGGCGGGTGATCGACAACGAGAGCTCAACACGGCCTGTAACTTGGGTTGGGCCTCGATGCGCCGCGCCGACCACGTTCAGGCAATCGCGTCATACCGGCGTGGCCTGGAGGTGGCACGCGACATCGGCGGCGGACATACCGGCAACATCATTGTTGGCAACATGGGTGAAATTTATCGCGATGAGGGTGACTTCGAGCACGCTCGACTCTGCGCGATGCATGCTCTCCGAATAGGCGTCGATCTCAGTGACTGGCTGATTGTGGCCGACCAGATTGCCAATCTGGGGGCAATCGCGGCTGCCGAGGGGCATACCGACGATGCTCAGCGCTTGCTGGAGCGCGCTGTCGAGCTGGCCCGGCGGCTCAACGCTCCTTATTACCTCTGCGACTGGCTGCATCGGCTGGCTCGGTTGCATCTTGCTGCTGACCGGCCGCGGGAGGCGGAACGCCTCAACTCCGAGGCGCTGCGCATCGCTGAGGAGCATGACGAGCGCGACGCCCGGGTGAGCGCGTACGTTCTCTCGGTTCGTCTGCGGGTTCGGGCCGGTCAGTTGGAATCGGGCGTCGCCACCGACCTGTTGCGCAAGGCCACCGAGGAGTGGAACGAGCCGCACGAGGTGGCCGCGCTGCTGGATGCCGTACACCAGCTCGATCCGCAGGACGAGGATGCTCGGTCGACCGCCGCGGGCATCTACCGCACTCTCTACGAGCGGGCCCCGAGCGTCGAGTACCGGCGCGCCTACCGGCGGTTGACGGGCGAGTTGCTGCCGCCCGGGCCGCCGCTTCCCGAGTTGCCGGACTGGATCGCCGCCGAGGACGACGCCGACTTGGCGGATCTGCTGCGGCGGATAGACCGCTCGGCACGGGAGCCCCGAGCGGCCTGACCGACACAACGTTCAGCGCCCAGGCCGTTGAAGAAACCGGCCGGCCCGGTCTAGCTTCCTGCCAGGAAGCGCAGGGCCGGTAGCGACGGCGCGAAGGCGTACACCGCGCCGGTGGTCGTCACGAAACCGCCGAAGGCGGCTGCCGGGATGCCGCGGACCACCTCGGGCGCCAGGGTGGCCGCGGCCGCTCGCGCGTCGGGGCCGAGGACCGGGTCGAGGCCGTCGACGCCGGCGCCGGCGCGGCCGTACCGCGACAGGGTGGAGGACGGGAAGGCCGGGTCCGTGGCCCATCGGCGCTGCACGTACTCGAACTGGTCCTCGATGCTGGCCAGGTAGGCGTTGAAGAGCATGCCGCGCTCCTGCCCGTCGTCGGGCTCGTCGCGGCGCAGCCGCGAGCCGAAGGTGATGCCGCGCCGCAGCATCTTGTGGCCGCGGTCGCGGAAGACCGCGTCCTCGCGCGGGTTGACCTTACGGATGTGCGAGTAGCGCGGTGTGCGGGAGCCGTCGTCGTCGCCCTGGTAGCTGAAGCTGTTGAGGTCGTCGGCGGCGGCCAGCGGTCGGCCGTCGAGGTGCCGGCCGAGCGCCCGGGCCGCCGCGTGCGACGGGTCGTCGCTCAGCCTCCCCATGTGCTGCCACCAGCCTGCCACGTCCTGACGCAGCCGCCGGAACACCTGGAAGGAGCCGTTGCGCATCCACGGCGCCGGGGTGGGCCGGGGCGTCCAGGACGGCGGCCGCCGTTCGCCGGGGTGTCCGAGAACGAACTCGCCGGCGGCGATCACGGGCGCGCCGGGGCGCACGGTGTCGGGGAAGCCGCGCACGCCGGGCTGGGAGATGCCGTCGACGAAACCGAAGTGCTCGATGCGCTTGCCGTCGTCGTTGCGGATCGCCTCGCCCCACTGCACGAGCAGCACTTCGAGACCATGGCGCGCGGCCTCGCGTACCTCCCGCTCGACCGCGTCCTGCAATGTTCCCTGGCCGCCGGAGGCGACTGTGAGCAGCGCGTCGACCGGCCGTCCCGGTCCGCCCACCACCCACTGTGACGGGTCGCCGGGTCCGAGGTCGCCGAGCAGCGCCGGCGCGGTGGTGATCGCGCCGGAGTCGTCCAGCCGGGTGCCGAGCGGCCCCTGCCAGAACGCGGCATGGCCGGCCAGGTCGCCCGCCACCTGTGGCTGCAGCAGGACCAGGCCGGTCGCGGTGAGGCCGACGTTCAGCAGGGCCCGCGCCGGGGTGCCGTCCGGCGCGGGCCGGTTCTGCGGAACGTCCTCGGTGCCGGTGACGCGGCTCGCCGCCGCGTCGAGCCAGGTCCGCGCTCCGGCCCGGTCGCTGCGGAACGATAGGAAGAGGAACGCCTGGTGGTCGTCGCGGAACGGCCGCAGGACGTTGCCCTGGATCTGCGATGAATCGGCCAGCGGGGATGCCATCGTCGGAGCGTCTCCTGCTCGAAGTCGTCGGGTCCACACGGACGATCCCCAATGGAGCCCGGTTCGGCATCCCTGTTGTCGCAAACCCGATCAAGACGCCACGTCTCAAGGGATCAGGAGGACCACTTTCCCGCGGCCGTGACCCGTCTCGACGTCGCGGTGGGCGTCGGCGGCGCACGACGGCTGCACGCCGGACGCCGGACGCCGGACGCAGCGACGATTGCCACTCGACGTAGCGGTTTGATCTCGGATTGTCACGAAGTCCTGCGCACTTGAAAATGATCGATTGACCAGGCAACCTGTGGGGCTACAGCAACGTCATAATCTTGTACGGCCCGATCGGCGCCGGCCGGGATCCCCTCGATTGTGAGAGCCATGATTCAGCGACGTAAGGTCATCATCGGCACGCTGGGTGTGGCTGCCGCCGCCACCGCCGCCGGTTGTTCCTCGAAGGAAAAGACGACGAACAACGGCACCACCCTCTGGACCGAGCCGGTGGCGAACAACGAGGCGCAGCCCACCACGCCGCCCGCCCCCGTCGCGCCGGTCAAGGTCACCGTGACGCCCGAGGGCGGGGCCACCGGGGTGTCGCCGGTGAAGCCGATCGTCGTCACTGTCGCGGACGGCACGCTGCAGTCGGTCACCGTGACCGCAGGCAAGGAGAAGATCAGCGGTTCGGTCCAGTCCGACGGGACGTGGCGCTCGTCGGAGGATCTCGACTACGCGAAAACGTACAAGGTGGTCACCAAGGCCACCGACAGCGCGGGGACGACGCACGAGGAGACCGCCTCGTTCTCCACGGTGAAGCCGGCGCACCTGGTCCGGGCTACGTTCCAGGCGAACGCCATGAGCTCCCTGAAGACCGGCAAGGCGTACGGCGCCGGCCAGCCGGTGATCGTCGCGTTCAACCGGGCCGTCGACAAGAAGGCGGCGGAGCGGGCCATCGAGATCAGGACGTCGCCGTCCGTCGAGGGCAAGTTCTACTGGGCCAACGACAAGACGGTGCACTGGCGGCCGGCGAAGTACTGGACGCGCGGCACCACGGTCAAGGTGAACGTCAACCTGCGCGGCGTCAACCTGGGCAAGGGCGTCTACGGCGAGAAGGACGCGTCGACCCACTTCCGGGTCGACCGCCAGCTGATCGCGATCAGCGACAACCGGACGCACATGACCAAGGTGTACATCGACGGCAAACTGGTTCGCACCATGAAGAGCAGCCTCGGCCGGGGCGGCGGGACCACGGGGGCGAACGGGCAGAAGATCAGCTTCTGGACCGCGGGTGGCCCGCACGTCGTGCTCTCCAAGGAGCGGACGCACACCATGAGCTCGGCGAGCTACGGCGTGAACGACCCGAGCAACCCGAACTACTACGTGTCCGACAACGTGGAGTACTGCACCCGGATCACCTACTCGGGCGAGTTCCTGCACGCCGCTCCGTGGAACGGCTCGCTGGGCCGGGCGAATCTGTCGCACGGCTGCATCAACCTGAGCACCGCCGACGCCAAGTGGGTGTACGAGAACTTCATCCTCGGCGACATCGTCGACGTGAAGAACAGCCCGCGGGAGCTCACGATCTGGAACGGTCTCGGCGACTGGACGGTCCCGTTCGACAAGTACGGGCGCTGACCCCGCGCGAAGTGATACGCCAGCGGCCCGCGCCAGGCGGCCCACAAAACCGCGACGGCCCGGGCCGCCCCGGCTAGCTGATGTCGTCGAGCCCCTCCTCGACGTCCTCGAACCCGGGCGGGATCGGCAGCGGCCCGCCGCTGGCCCGGGCGTCCACGAACAGCGCCGTCTGCAACACCCCGGCGAGCATCCGGCGCAGCGGGATCGACCCGTTGTGCCCGAGGAAGTCGAACATCGCCACGATGAACGCGCGCAGCACCGGCGGATCGACGTAGACCTCGTCCATCCCGGTGTCGACCACTCCGCTGGGCATCCGCAGCATCTGCTCCACGGCTGCCAGTTGCGCGCAGAACATGAAGCTGGTGTGCTGGCCGCGCTCCCAGAGCGTCGGCTGGTCCGGCCGCGAGACGTACTCCCGGCCGGTGCGCGGCGGCGTGCCCACGTAGAACGACATGCCCACCCGGGCACCTCCCTGTGTGCGGGTTCGCCAGCGCCGCGGGCTCGGCAGGGCCGCGGCTGGTCAGGGTAACCCAGGCGGCCAGGAGTGTGCCGGTCGCCGGCCGCGTCAGCCGCCGACGGTCAGCACCAGCTTTCCGCGTACGTGGCCCTTCTCCAGCACCTGCTGCGCGTGCGCGGCCTGCGCCAGCGGGAACTCGCGTTCCACCTCGAGCCGCAGTCGGCCGGAGTCGGCCAGACCGGCCAGCAGTTCCAGTTCGGCGCCGCTGGGCCGGACGAAGACGTACCTGCCGTCCTGGTCCTTGGCCCGGGGGTCGACCACCGAGACGTGCCGGGCGGGTGAGCGGACCAGGCGCGGCGACTGGGTCAGCGCGTCGCCGCCGACGAAGTCCAGCGCGGCGTCCACCCGGCCGTCGCCGCCGGCCGCGGCGGCCAGGCGCTCCGGGAGATCGTCGCCGTACTCCAGCGGCTCGCAGCCCAGGCCGCGCAGGAAGTCGTGGTTGGCCGGCGAGGCGGTGCCGAAGACGCGGGTGGCGCCCAGCGCCCGGGCGATCTGGACGGCGAGGTGGCCGACCCCGCCGGACGCGGCGTGCACCAGCACGGTGTCGCCCGGGCCGGCGTCCACCGCGGTGAGCGCCTGCAGCGCGGTCAGCCCGGCCAGCGGCAGTCCGCCGGCCTGCGGGAAGCTGAGGGCCGCGGGTTTGTGCGCGACGGCGGTCTCGGCGACCGAGACCAGTTCGGCGTACGTGCCGTGCTGCACGGTGTCCTTGCGGGCGTACGCCATCACCTCGTCCCCGGCGGCGAACCGGGTGACCGCCGGGCCCACCGACTCCACCACGCCTGCCACGTCCCACCCCGGGATCAGCGGCGTGTGGTGCGGGATGGCGTCCCGCAGGTAACCCTGCCGGATCTTGTAGTCCACCGGGTTGAGCCCGGCCGCGCGCGTCTTGATCCGCACCACGTCCGGCCCGACCGGCGGGTCCGGTAGTTCGCGGAGTCGCAGCACGTCGGCATCGCCGTAGTCATCCAGCGCAATAGCTTTCACACCGCGCCGCTTGCCCCGTCACGGCCGACCTAATCACCCCGCCGCCGATCTTGTCGCCCGCGTCAAGTTGCTGCTAACTTCTTGACCATGGAGTCAACTTACTCGCCGCAGTTCAGCGGGCCGCAGCTCGCGGAGCCGGCGGAGCCGGAGCAGTCCGGCCCCGCGCCGGCCGTTCCCGCCCTGATCTTCCTGGAGTCGGCGGACGACGCCGGCATCTGTGACGTGGACGGGGTGTGCGACTGATGAGCGCCAGCGCTTTCGGCCCGGCCGCCGAGCCGATCGTCGTCGACGTCTGGAGCGACGTCGTCTGCCCGTTCTGTTACCTCGGCGACAGCGTCCTGCGGCAGGCCATCGAGCAGTTCCCGCACGCTGGGGCGGTGCGGGTCCGCTACCACAGCTTCCAGCTCAACCCGGGCTTCCCGGCCGGCGAGGCGATCAAGGCCGACGAGTACCTGGCCCGCAACCACCGGATGCCGATCGCCCAGGTCGAGGCCTCGCACGCCCAGCTGAGCTCGCGCGGCGCCGAGGCCGGGCTGGACTACCGGTTCGCCGACGCGCTGATGGTCAACACGCTCGACGCGCACCGGCTGATCCATTTCGCGAAGGCCGCCGGCCGCGAGCACGACATGGTGATGCGGCTGTTCAAGGCCGAGTTCACCGACGGGCTCAACCTGGCCGACCACGAGGTGCTCGCCGGCCTCGCCGCCGAGCTGGGCCTGTCCCGCGAGGGCGCGGCCGAGGCGCTGGCCGCCGGCGCCTTCGAGGCCGAGATCCAGACCGACCTGGCCCAGGCCCGGCAGTACGGGATCTCCGGGGTCCCGTTCTTCGTCTTCGACGGCAAGCGGGCGGTCTCCGGCGCCCAGCCGGTCGAGACGTTCCGCCGGGCACTGGACCTGTCCTGGCAGGACCGGGCCGCCCAGCCGGCATGACCGCGCCGGAGCGCCCGCGGCGCGCCGACGCCCGCCGCAACGTCGAGGGCATCCGCCGGGCCGCCCTCGACGTGTTCCGCGCGAGCGGCCTGACCACCCCGCTGGACGAGGTGGCCCGCGCGGCCGGCGTCAGCAAGGGCACGATCTACCACCGGTTCGGCAGCCGGCGCGGCCTGATCGACGCGATCGTCGACGAGCTGGTCGCCGAGCGGATCCAGGGCATCATCGCGGCGGTCGGGGAACTGGCCGACCCGCTCGCCCGGTTCGAGGAGTACCTGCTGCGGATGTGGCTTCTGCAGTACGACGAGCCGGCGGTCAACGACGTGCTGATCCGTGCCCTGCCGGATTCCGAGCCGCTGCTGAGCCTGTGCGAGCGGGCACAGCGGTTCGCCCTGGGCCTGCTGCGGGACGCGCAACGGGCCGGCGTGGTCCGCAACGACCTGACCGCCGACGACCTGGCCTGGCTGATCCTGGAACGCGGCGCGATCGTCCAGGCCTGCGCCCAGCAGACCCGCGAGGACTACCAGCGCCGCCTGCGCTTCCTGCTCGACGGCCTGCGCGATAATCATTGATATGTATCGATAGGCATGCCAGGATGGCGCCATGACTTCGGCGCGGCGTCTGTTCTCGGCAATGTCCGTCGCGGTGCTGACGGTGGCCGGCGCCCTCGCCGCGACACCGGCGACCGCCGCGCCGCCGGGAGACACCGACCCGCAGACACCCTGGCGGACGCGGCACTGGCCGTGGACCCAGCCGTGGCAGGCCGACGAGGCGGCCGCGCTGGCGCACCCGGGTGGCGGGCCGGCGCCGATCGACCCGCAGCGCTACGAGCTGCCGGACACGATGACCTGGTCGGACTACCGGCAGGTGCCGGGGACCGACTGGGCCGATCCGGCGGTACGCGGCTCGGAACGCACCTTCCGCGGCGCGCTCGTGCTCGTCGACTTCCCGAACCAGCCGTTCGTGGTCACGCAGCCGGCCAACTCCACCATCTACGGCAACCCGTCCGGCGTACAGAATCTGGACCGTGCCGCGGTTCCGGCGTTCTACCGGGACTTCCTCAACAAGCCCGGCGGCCTCAACCGCGGCCACACCATCCACGAGTACTGGATGGAGGACTCGAACGGGCGGTACGGCATCGAGCTGAGCGAGTTCGGGGTCTACCAGTTGCCGGGCAAGAGCCACGAGTACGGCATCGAGAACTCGATGCAGCGGGGACTGGGCTGCCCGGCGGGCGACCGGTGCGGCCGCGACCTGCGTACCGACGCGCAAGCGGCCTGGACCACGGCGGTCGGCGCGGAGAAGGCGGCCTCGTTCGACTTCGTCTTCTTCCTGTCCGCGGGCCAGGACGAGTCGTCGACCTGGCAGGAGTTCGGCCAGATGAAGTTCGCCGGCAGGGATCAGGTCTCCGACGGCTTCGGGCCGCCGGACGAGTCGCTGCCGAACTGGAACGCGACCCGCTACGTCGACTGGACCTCCTGGCAGGCCTCGTCGAACATCTGGCCCAACGCCACCCGGGGCAGCTCCCTGCAGGCGGAGAGCTCCGGCATGTCGACCTACGCGCACGAGTTCAGCCACATCCTCGGGATCGGTGACAACTACAACAATCCGTACGGCTTCCCGCCGCGCCGCGACTACAGCGGGCCGTGGGAGATGCTCAGCCGCGGCACGTTCAACGGGCCCGGCGGGCCGCACAGCCGGTGGCTGATCCCGGGCACCGCGGGATCCTCCATGGGCGCCCATCACATGTTGCGCAACAAGCTGAAACTCGGCATCGTCGACGACGGCGCGGTGCTGAGACTGTCCCGCGACGCGCTGGCGGAGTCCGGCGTCGTGCTGGCCAGCGTGACGGCGCGCGAGGTGGACCCCGCCGGCCGGCGACTGGCCGGCATCAACGTGACCCTGGACGGCGGTGACCACGGCGCCGCCTGCGATCCAGCCGCGGACCCGTACTGCGACGGCGGCGGGTACGACAACTACACGCTGGAAGTGGTCGACCGGATCGGATTCGACTCGTTCACCCCGGACTCCGGGGTGCTGCTGGCGAAGACGAAGAACGCCGACGACGCGCCGTTCATCTGGACCGTCGACGCCAATCCGCAGGACATCGACAAGGTGGATTTCGTTCTGCCGGACGGGACACCGCAGAAGATGACGATCGGCGACTACCGGCAGCTCTCCGACGCGCTGTTCCACGCGGGCACCGGCTCGGGCAGCCGCTTCGAATACGTGGACACCGCGAACCGCCTGCACTTCTACGTCCTGGACCGGCGGCGGGACCGCAACGGCGTGCTGTCGTACGAGGTGGCGGTGCGCTCGCTGGACGGCGCCGGGCCGCGGGCGCGCGGGGTGGCGGCGTCGCCGCGCTCCGGCTCGGAGCAGTGTGCCATCGCGGTCCGCAACACCGGCCGCGGTGACGACGTGTTCCGCGTCTCGGCGCCCGGCGCCTCGCTGACCCGCACGGTGATCGGGGTGGCCGGCGGTGGCACGGCGACGGTGGACGTCCACGCCGGGCGGCGGCCCGGGAGGGTGGCGGTCACCATCACCTCGGAGAGCGATCCGGATGCCACCGTCACCACCTACTGCACGCTACGGCGCTGACCGGCCCCTACTTGCCGACGGCGGCGTGGGCCACCGCGAAGGAGCCGACCTCGCGGCCGGGCAGCGCGGCCGCCAGCTGGACCAGCGGCCATCCCATGGGGAGACGTCCGCTGATCCTCGGGAGGTGGGGCCGGCTGCCGGCACGCCGGCCCCTCTGCCTCACTTGGTCGCGCGCCCGGTCAGCTTGTCGCGGAGCCGGTCGACCAGGCCCACGCCGGGGCCGACCAGCTTGTGGAACAGCTCGTTGTTCGGCGCGCCGGGGTGCGGCCGCGTCGGAGCCAGCTTCTTCGCGGTCTCCACCTTGCCGGCCAGTTCGACCAGTTCCTCGCGCGGGATGTGCCGGCGCAGCTCGGGGAACTGCTCCGCCTCCTCGTCGCGCACGTGGTCGGCCAGCACGGTCTCGAGCTGGCGCAGGGTGGCGTCGAACTCGGCGCCGGTGACGTCGGCCGCCTCCAGCCGCTTCATCAGCTGCTCGAGTTCCTTGTGCTCCTTGACGTCGTGCTCCACCGACTTCTCCCCGTCGGGCAGGTGCTTGCGCATCGCCGGGTAGACGTACATCTCCTCGGCGACGGCGTGACGCACCAGCTCGCTGATCGCGGTGTCGGTCAGATCGCGGCGGATCATCGGGTCGGTGACCGACCAGATCTCGCCGATCAACGCCGTCACGTCCCGATGGTCGCTGGTCAGGATGTCGATCACATCGGTGCTGGACGTTTGGGTCACAATAGCCTCCGAAATAAACGGGTGAACGGACGCCGGGTCGCATACCCGGGCGTTCCCGGGTCTACTCCGGCATCACCGGATCGGTATCTCGGCGGCCCGGCCCACACCTCACTGTCGAACAGGCGCACGATCCCGGCCGGCCTCGTCGGCGTCTCAGCGGCCCGGCCACACCTCGCTGTCGAGCAGGTGCACGATCTCGGCCTCGAACGATGACCAGTCCGCCCGCCCCGGGCCGAACAGGGCCGGGTCCAGGCACTGGTACGCGCCGCGGAGCGCCTGTGCGACGGACTCCGGCAGCGGACCCTCGCGGATCTCGGCCAGGATGGCGCGGGAGAACGCCTCGGCGGCCGAGCACCGCCGCTGCTGGATCGCCGCGGCCAGCCCGCGGTGCAACCACAGCGCGATAGAGGTCGGAGCGTCCGGGAACGGCTTGTTGCCGCCGGTGCCGAGCCGGTCGTGGCGGATGCGGTAGTCGAGGGCCTCGGTCACGTGGCCGGTGCAACCGGAGAAGAAGTCGTTCCGGCAGCCGCGCAGGATCGTGACGTGGAATTCCACGTCGACCGCCCGGTATCTCTCCCGCCAGTCGGCTCCGCTCTCGTCGTCGGCGCGGAACAGCTCGTCCCGGCCGAGCTGTTGCAGTTGCCGGGCCAGGCCGGACAGCTTGTCGGCATCCGCCTCGGTGAGATGCTCCGCCGCCAGGAACGCGGCTACCGGCTCGATCGCGGACCGCACGTCGGTGAGAAGTCGCATCAATGGGTGCGGTTTCAGCGCCAGCCTCCGCCGGACGCTTCCGATATCGAACACGTTCCAGTCGTCCGCACCGTCCGATACGCTTTCGCCGGGTGCCGCCGGCTCGAATTCCGACGCGTTTTTCGCCGAATTCCACAATTCTTTGAAATGTTCCAGGTCGTCCCCGCCGCCGAGCAACCGGACGACCAGCCACATCGTCCGCCACGTGGGCAGGTGATCACACCGCAGCACCTGACCGACCGAGGTGTGACTGATCGCGCCGCCGGACATCGAGGACAATTTCCGCGTGGACGGGGCCCCGGCGTCCAGGTACAGGTTTTCGAGTGCGTCACGAAGCCTGCGCAGAGGACCGTTCATCTTCTCTCCACAAGGAAGGCGCGACTGGAAGTGCCAGTATCTGGAGAAGTCGAATAGATCACAAGCCCTCCTCCGGAGGATCGCGTCGGCAGCATTCGGCAGGCGCCGGAAAGTTTGTAAAAGATTGGAAAGAAGGCGTGACGGCGGCCGGGGCGACGGCGATTGTGTAGCCAGTGGCCGCACTTTCGCGGCAGGGCACCGAAAAAGCGGCTCGACACGAGGAGGGAACTCACATGACCTGCGGATTGGCCGGCATGGCGATCACGTGCGCGATGTTGTTCTGCACCGTCACCGGGGTGTATCTGTATTCGGCCAGGCCGCGCCGGCGCCGGCGCGCGTGGCGGATCATCCGGCTCGTCGCCGGCGAGCCCGAGCGCCTGCTCGGCCTCTGGCGCCACCTCTGAACCGGTCGGCGGCTCCCGGCCGGCTGGCCGGGAGCCGTCACCAAGCCGGCGATGCTCACCGCGTCGCGGCGTAACCGTCCCGGTCCGCCGTACGTCCGCTCTTACCGTGCTTGTGGTGGTACATGCGCCGGTCCGCCGTACGCATCAGGTCCGCGAAGCGTGGTGGCCGTGAGTGTCGTTCATCTCTTTGAAGCCGTCCAGGTCGAGCAGCACCAGGCTGACCTCGCCGGCCAGGGCGGCGGCGGCCAGCACCGCCCAGGTGATCAGGACGCCGGTCAGCCGGCGAGCGACCAGACCGCCGCGGCGATGGCGTTCGAGCCCAGCGCCATGCTGTTGCGGTCGACGTCGGTCAGGTCGTCGCAGGCCTTGTGGTAACAGGCGCCCAGGGCGCTGAGGCTGCGGACCGAGCTGACGCCGGTGACCTTGACGCCGGCCCGCTTGAACGCGGCGTGGTCGGAGCGGTCGTCGGTGTCCAGCGACGGGTTGACGGTGATGCCCTGCGCGCTGAAGTACGTCCGCAGCGGCGCGTTCAGCCCGTTCGACTGCCCCTCGACGTAGAGGCTCCAGCCGACCGTCCGGCCGTTCTCCGGCTTGTTGCCGATCATGTCGAAGTTCAGGTACGCGTCGATCTTCTTCGACTCGCCGCTGGCCAGGTGCGACACGTAGTAGCTGGAGCCGACGTCGCCCTGCTCCTCGGCGCCCCAGAAGCCGAAGCGGATCCGCTTCTGCGGCCGGAGCTTGGCCTCCGAGATCGCGGCGGCGTTCGCCAGCAGGGCGGCCACGCCGGAGCCGTCGTCGTTGATCCCCGGGCCGGCCGCTACCGAGTCGGAGTGCGCGCCGGCCATCACGACGTGGGCGGCGTCCCCGTACGGCCACTCGGCGACCACGTTGGCCGCGGCCTTGCCGCCGGTGGTGAAGTTCTGCACGGTGGTCTGCCAGCCCAGCGCGTCCAGCTGCTGCTTGAGGTAGGAGACCGTGGACGTGAAGCCGGCGCTGCCGATCACCCGGGTGTTGTTGCTGGCCCGGGCGAAGTCCATCAGCTTCTGCAGATGCGCCATCGAGACGTCCGCGCTGATCACCGGCGGCGCGGCGGCGACCGTGGGCGCCGCGGCCGCAGCGGGCGGGGCCGAGTCGGCATAGGCCGCGCCGGTGACCGCGAGGGCGGCGGTGAGCGCCGCGGCGACACCGGCGCAGGTAAGTTGTCGGACCCGCATCGTTCCTCCATGGGGGGGTGGGGAAGGGACCTGATCGAGGTCGAAGTCGTAATGTACGTAGATCCGGGGAAGATCTGGGTCATATCAATCTGACCCTCTCATCCGGGACGGCGCCGCAGCGGGCCCTTGCCGGCCCTACGATCACGGCCCTGCCCCGACGAGCACGACACCCCCGCGGGCGCGGTGCCCGGCTACTTCCCCCCGGCTGGCTCGGCGGTCCTTCCCGGCGCTGGCGAGCGGATAGTCACCGACGTTGCGTCCCATCCGGGCAGCGGCGCCGGGATCAACACGGCCACGCCTGCTCCCCCGACGTGGCGCGCCCGGTCCACGTGGCCGCGGATCCGGGCTACCCGGCCTGAGCCCGCGTCGTGGACTGTCGCATCCGGACGCGCCGGCGACCGGTACCGGCAATGCCGAGCGGCTGCGGGGCTCCCCGGAACGGCCCGCGGACTTCCGTGCGCACGCTGACCGGCGGCTCCCGTGTCACGGGTTTGTCACGCCAGTGTTAACCGTCGGGCCGGACCGATGCGGCCGCCGTGTGGTCTGAGCTGCGAAGTTCTCACGACTCGCGGGAATCGCGGCGAGCCCCGTACCGGAAAGCAAGGGTTTTCCCTATTTCACTGATCCACATATGTTTATAGCGTCACTCCTGTTTCGCCCGGTGCCGGCCACCTCGCCGCGCCGGAGATCGAGCCCGCCCGCTACCCCCACGGGCGGGGAAGGAGTACCAGAATGGCAAGAAAGTCCCTGGTCATCGCGCTGGCAGCCGGAACCGCGGCCGCCTCTGCGATGGTCGCGGTGTCCGGTCCGGCAGCCGCGCAGCCCACCACCCCGGCCGTGGACGCGGCCGCCCGGGCCGACGCCGTGGTCGCCGCCCGCCCCGCCGCCCTGAAGGCGAGCGCGCACGACGCCTTCCAGCGGCGCCAGGTCATCAAGTCGCAGGGCTTGACCTACTCGGCCTACGACCGGACCTACAAGGGCCTGGCGGTGAAGGGCGGTGACCTGGTCGTGGTCACCGACGACGCCGGACAGACCCGGTACACGTCGGTCGCCCAGAACAACCCGATCGGCGAGCTGTCGACCACGCCCACGATCTCTGAGAGCGCGGCCATCGCGACCGCGAAGAGCCAGCTCAAGACCGTCACCGGCGTCGAGGCCACGTCGCTGGTCGTGGTCGCGGCCGAGGGCACGGCGGCGAAGCTGGCGTACGAGACCACGGTGAACGGCACCAGCGCCGAGGGCGTCAGCCGCCTCACCGTCGACGTGGACGCGCTGACCGGCACGGTGCTCTCGACCGAGGAGCACGTCACCGAGGCCACCGGGACGGGCACCGGCTGGATCAACGGCTCGGTGTCGCTGAACACCACCCAGTCCGGCTCGACGTACTCGCTCAAGGACCCGAGCGTCACGAACCTGAGCTGCCAGGACGCGTCGAACAACACGACCTTCAGCGGTTCCGACAACGTCTGGGGCAACGGCACCGGCACCAACAAGGAGACCGGCTGCGTCGACGCGCTCTACGTGGCGCAGAAGCAGGTCGGGATGCTCTCGTCCTGGCTGGGCCGCAACGGCCAGAACGGCTCCGGCGGCGCGTGGCCGATCCGGGTCGGCCTGAACGACCAGAACGCGTACTACGACGGCACCCAGGTGCAGATCGGCAAGAACACCGCCGGTAAGTGGATCTCCTCGGCTGACGTGGTCGGTCACGAGCTGGGCCACGGCATCGACGACAAGACCCCGGGCGGCATCTCGAAGGGCGGCACCCAGGAGTTCGTCGCCGACACCATCGGCGCGGCCACCGAGGCGTACGCGAACAACCCGAACGACCCGTTCGACTACCAGGTCGGCGAGGAGATCAACCTGGTCGGCAGCGGCCCGATCCGGTACATGTACAACCCGTCGCTCGCCGGTGACAGCAACTGCTACTCCAGCAGCACCCCGAGCCAGGAGGTGCACGCCGCCGCCGGCCCCGGCAACCACTGGTTCTACCTGCTGGCCCAGGGCAGCAGCGGCAACGGCCAGCCGGCCAGCTCCACCTGCAACGGCAGCACGGTGACCGGCCTGGGCATCCAGACCGCCATGAAGATCATGTACAACGCGATGCTGCTGAAGACCTCCAGCTCGTCGTACGCGAAGTACCGGGTCTGGACGCTGCAGGCCGCGAAGAACCTGTACCCGGGCAGCTGCACCCAGTTCAACGCGGTGAAGGCCGCGTGGAACGCGGTCAGCCTGCCGGCCCAGTCCGGTGAGCCCACCTGCTGATTCCGCTTCACCCCGGGGCCGGCGCGTCGTCATGGCGCGCCGGCCCTTCTTACGCTCTCGTCCTCGCGGGAGCGCGGCCCTTCACCGCCCTTTCGACCCGGCGGAACCGCGGCCCTGTTGTCAGGGGACCACGGTGACCGGCCAGCGGCCGCAGCGCACCAGGCGGTCGGCGACCGAGCCGGCGATCCGGTGCAGAATTCGCTCCGAGCGGCCCACGACCACCGCGTCCGCCCAGCGCTCGGTCGCCACCTGGCACAGCTCGGTGAACGGGTCCCCGGTGCGCACGACGGTCTCGAAGTCGACGGCGAGCCGCTCCCGCCGCAGCGTGTCGCGGAACTCGCTCTCCACCGCCTCGGGACGCGCGAAGGCCGAGGCGATCGACGCGCCGAACGGATCCCCGAGCGACAGCGTGCCCCCGGACGGCGGCCGCACGAAGACGCCGATCAGTCGCGCGCCCTGCCGCCGGGCCATGCCGACGGCGTACGCCCCGGCGCGCAGCGACGTACCGGACCCGTCGATCCCGACGACGATCACCACGGCGGCGCCTCCCGGTTCAGCAGGATGTTCACCGGGAGGATAAGTAAGCGAAACACGTTCAGCAACAGGGGCCGCCGTCCCGGGCCGGCTGCCGTGAGCGTGTCGATCCGGTCGCCCCGGACGGGAGCGTGACCGCCGCCGGCCCGGCACACCGGGCAGGGCTGGACAGAGCCGGCAGGCATCGGCGATCGTCGACGGCGATCGGCTCCGACGGCGATGGGGAACGAACCCGGATCCGAGGTTTAGGAGATCTGTCGGGGTGGGAATAGCGGTGCCACTTCGATCGCCAGCCCGGAACGCAAGGAGTTCCCCCTTGACCACCGTCGCCAATCCCGCCACCAGCACGTCCACGCCGGACCTCGAGACGTCCAAGGATCGCAGCACCGAGCTGATCACCGCGCTGGCAGCGCTTCCGGCGCGGCATCCGTCGCGGGCCCGCCTGCGGGACGACACGATCGAGGCCTGGCTGCCGCTCGCCCGGCACCTGGCCAACCGGTACGCCGGGCGCGGCGAGCCGGTCGACGACCTCTACCAGGTCGCCGTGCTGGGCCTGATCAAGGCCGTCGACCGGTTCGACGCCGAGCGGGGCATCGACTTCGCCGGGTTCGCCATCCCGACGATCATCGGTGAGCTGAAGCGGCACTTCCGCGACCGGACCTGGTCGGTGCGGGTCCCGCGGCGGCTGCAGGAGCTGCGGCTGGCCATCACGGCGGCCAACAGCAGCCTGCACAACACGCTGGGCCGCTCCCCCACGGTCGCGGACATCGCCGAGCACCTGAACATCACCGAGGAAGAGGTCCTGGAGGGCCTCGAGGGCGCCCGCGCCTACAACTCCACAAGCCTGTCCACCCCGGTCAACGCCGAGGGCACGACGACCCTCGCCGAGACGCTGGGCGGCGAGGACAACGGCTTCGAGCACGCCGAGCTGCGGGTCGCCCTCGGGCCCGCGCTGGCCACGCTGGACGAGCGCGAGCAGAAGATCATCAGCCTGCGGTTCTACGGCAACATGACGCAGAGCGAGATCGCGGCGCAGATCGGCATCTCCCAGATGCACGTCTCCCGCCTGCTCACCAAGGCTCTGGCGAAGCTCCACAAGCAGCTCGGCGCCACGGTCTGAGCCGGCCACATCCCTCCACGATCAGGCAGTCGTAGGAACTCTCGGTTCTCACGACTGCCTGATCAGCCTGGAGGGCGTCGGCGTCGCGTCCGTACTGCTGCTCGGCGATCCGGAACGCCCGTCGTTCGTCCCGGCCTGCGTGGAGGCGGCGCGGCGCATCCCCGGCTGCCGCCTGGTACGGGTGCCCGGCGCCGACCATTTCCTGCCGCTGCGGGCGCCCGGCCCGGTGGTGGCGGCGCTGCGCGCGCTGCCGCACTGACCGGCGTCCGCGCTACTGGCGCAGATCGCCGGTGTCGGCCAGGTGCCGCGCCACGTCCACCATCTTGGTCCCGGTGCCCCGGCTGACCTGTACCAGCAGCCCGAACGCCAGGTCGGCGGTGATCTGGTAACGCTCCATCAGGATGCCCTTGGCCTGGCCGATCAGATCGCGCACCTGGGTGGCGTCGCCGCATTGTTCCTGCTGCCGGACCCCGGTCAACGCGATCGCCGCGTGCGCGGCGAACAGCGCACCGATGTGTTCCGAGTCGTCGTCGAAAGCCTGCGGCTCCGGAGCGTACAGGTTGAGCGCCCCGAGGCTGTCATCCTCGACGAAGAGCTGGAACGACAGCATGCTGCGGATGCCGAGCCCGCCGGCGCGCTCGGCGAACACCGGCCACCGCTTTTCGCGGGTCAGGTCGCCGAGCCGCACCGTCTTCCGCTGGTAGACCGCCTCCAGGCAGGGGCCCTGGCCGGTGTCGAGCTGCGCCTGATCGACGTCGCGCACCACGTCGTCGGTGGCGGCCCGGGTCTCGATCTCCCGGTGACGCCGCACCACCATCAGGCCGGCGTGGCGGGCGCCGGGCACGGTGTCGACAGCGGCCGCCGCGATGGTTTCCAGGGTGCTCTGCTCGTCGTGCTCGCTGTGCAGGAACCGGGCCACCTCGCTCAGCGCGGTGGCCAGGTCCTCGCCCGGGACGGTTTCCATGGCTGCCTTGCCCCTCCTACGGCCTTGGACGGCTTCCGCCCCCGTATCCCCGCCCTCGCAGCCGACTACCCCGCCAGCATCACGATCGGCGCCGGCCGCCTGAGGCCACGTGCTCCGCCCGGCGACCGGGGGTGCCGCCCGCGACCCGGGTCGTCGTCACTTCCGCCAGCACCTGACCGTCGACCACGATCCGGCAGGTCACCTCGTCCTCGTCGGCGGAGACGGCCATGATCTGCTTCGCGGTGGAGGGTGCCTCGCGGGGATGCGGGCGGGGTCTGGGCCGGGTCGTCGGTGGGGCTGCGAGCGGGGTCACTCCGGCGTGGGGCCGGGACGCCGTTAGAGTTGCAGGCCGGGCGTACGGACTGAGGGGTCGAACAGTGAGTCAAGGCGCGCTGGCAGCAGCGGCGGGAGTCGCCGCACAGGCGGCGCGGCGGCGCACGTTCGCGGTGATCTCGCATCCCGACGCCGGCAAGTCGACCATGACCGAGGCGCTGGCGCTGCACGCGCGAGTGATCGGGCAGGCCGGCGCGGTGCACGGCAAGGGTGACCGCAAGGGCGTCGTCTCCGACTGGATGGCGATGGAGCAGCAGCGTGGCATCTCGGTCACCTCCGCCGCCCTGCAGTTCTCCTATCGGGACGCCGTCGTCAACCTGCTCGACACCCCCGGGCACGCCGACTTCTCGGAGGACACCTACCGGGTGCTGACCGCGGTGGACAGCGCGGTGATGCTGCTGGACGCGGCCAAGGGCCTGGAACCGCAGACGCTGAAGCTGTTCGAGGTGTGCCGGCAGCGCGCCATCCCGGTGATCACGTTCATCAACAAGTGGGACCGGCCCGGGCAGGACGCGCTCGCGCTGATGGACGAGATCGAGCAGCGGATCGGGTTGCGCCCGACTCCGCTGACCTGGCCGGTCGGCCCGGCCGGGCAGTTCCACGGGGTGATCGACCGGCGGACCAAGCAGTTCATCCGGATGCAGCGCTCCCCCGGCGGCGCCGACCTGGCGATCGAGGAGGAGATGGAGGCCGGCGAGGCGCAGGCCCGGTTCGGCGGGGACTGGGACACCGCCGTCGAGGAGCTGGACCTGCTCGCGATGACCGGCGCGGACCACGACCAGGCGGCGTTCCTCGCGGCCGCCAGCACGCCGGTGCTGTTCGGCGCGGCGGTCGCGAACCTCGGCGTACGCCAGTTGCTCGATGTCCTGATCGAGCTCGCGCCGCCGCCCGCGGCGCGGCCGACCGCCTCCGGCGACCAGCAGCCGGTGGAGGGCTCCTTCTCCGGTTTCGTCTTCAAGATCCAGGCGAACATGAACAAGGCGCACCGCGACCAGGTGGCCTTCGTCCGGATCAACTCCGGCCGGTTCGAGCGCGGCATGATCGTCACGCACGGCGGCAGCGGCCGGCCGTTCACCACGAAGTACGCGCAGCAGATGTTCGGGCAGGACCGGGACACCATCGACGAGGCCTTCCCGGGTGACGTGGTGGGCCTGGTCAACGCGACAGCGCTGGGGATCGGCGACACGCTCTACGTCGGCAAGGCGGTACAGTACCCGCCGCTGCCGTCCTTCCCGCCGGAGCACTTCGCGGTGATCCGGACCACCGACACCGCCGCGTTCAAGCGGTTCCGGCGCGGTGTCGAGCAGCTGGACGCCGAGGGGGTGGTCCAGGTGCTGCGCTCGGAGCAGCGCGGCGACCAGTCACCGGTGCTGGCGGCGGTCGGGCCGATGCAGTTCGAGGTGGCCACCTACCGCCTCGAGGCCGAGTTCGGGGTCAAGGTCCAGGTCCAGCACCTGCCGTACGAGATCACCGCCCGCACCGACGCGGCCGGCCGGGAGATCCTGCGCGGCGAGGCCGGCATCGAGGTGATGACCCGGGTCCGCGACGACGCGCTGCTGGCCTGCTTCCCGAACAAGTGGCGGATGCGCTCGGTCGCCGGCCGCCACCCAGGTCTGCGCCTCGACCCGTAGACCCCGGCGGCGGGATGCCGGGCGTTCACACCGCCCGGCGTCCACTCGTCCGTGCTTACGGCTTCGCCGCTCCGGAGCGGACGAAGACCGGCATGGTGTCCAGCGTCGTGGTGATCGTGGCGGTGGTGCCACCCGCGTACCGCTTGCCGGTGAAGTAGTCCGTCCACGTGTTGCCCGGCGGGAACCAGACCGTGGTGGACGCGGTCCCACCCGGCGTGGTCACCGGGGCGACCAGCAGGTCCGGACCGTACAGATACTGGCTGCCGGCCGTCGCGTAGGCCTCCTGCTCCCCCGGGTACGCCAGGTACATGGCCCGGACGATAGGGGTGCCGGTGCGGGTCGCCTCGGCCGCCGCCGCGTACGTGTAGGGCTGCAGTTTCTTCCGGAGCTTGAGGAACTTCTTGGCGGAGGCGTTCGCGGCCGGGCCGTACTGCCACGGCAGCCGGTCGCTGTGGTTGGAGTGCAGCCTGTCGATCGGCTGGAACGTGCCCATCTGCACCCACCGGGCGTACAGGTCGTCCGGCAGTTTCGTGCTGCCCGGCTCGGTCCCGGGCTCCTGCAGGCCGCCGGTGTGCCCGCCGATGTCGTGGCTGACCGCGGCCAGCCCGGTGGCCGCCGACTCACCGGGGGTGTAGCCGACCTCGTACCGCAGCGTCTCCCAGTTGGAGATGGTGTCGCCGGTGAAGTGCAGCGTGGTGCGCTTGTCGGCCCACGGGCCGGTCGGCGCCGGGCCCGGGTTGCCGTAGCCGCCGGCCTGCAGCGACCCGTACGCCCGGGAGAACGCGAAGCCGGTCCGGTCGGCGTACTGCTGGTTGATCCACGCGTCCCCGGTGACACCGGCCTTGGTGGAGCGGGAGGCGTCGCAGCACCAGTCCAGCCACCAGAAGTCGAGGTCGTCGGCACCCATCTGGTCGTGCAGCCAGAAGTAGGCCTTGAGCTGGTCGGGGTCGCCGAAGTCGAACACGTAGCAGTCGGCGCCGCCGTTGCAGCCGGTGCGCTGCAGCTTGCCCTTCGCGATCTCCTGCGCCCCGGCGAAGTGCGGGTCGGAGCCGAGGATGCTCGGGTGGATGTTCAGGCCGGTGTGCACGCCCTGCTCGCGCAGCTGCGCGGCGAACGCGTTCCAGTCCGGGATCCGCGCCGGGTCGATCGACCAGCCGTTCCACCTGTCCGGCGCCTTGACGTCGGTGTCCACGACCAACGCGTCCAGCGGCACGCCCTCGGTCGTGAAGCGCGCCACGATGTCCTGGAACCCGGCGGCGGTACGGTCGTAGTACTCCGAGTACCAGACGCCGTACGCCCACTTCGGCAGCAGCTTGGTCGGCCCGGTCAGGGTGGACAGCTCCCGCAGGCCACGGCGGTAGTCCTGGCCGTACGCGAAGACGTAGCCGTCCTGCACGCCGGCCCGGTGCGGCGCCGAAGCCGAGTCGTCGACCAGCGACCAGCCGTCCTGGTAGAGCAGCCCGCCGTAGGTGCGCGCGCCGCCGTTGACGTTGTCCAGGCCGCGCCGGTACCCGCCGAGCGGCGCGTGCGGGGCGAGCAGCGGCGCGTTCTCCGCGGCGACCGCGACGGTGTCCACGTTGACGTTGCAGCTCTGATCGGTGGGGCAGCCGAGCGCCACCGTGTTGGTCCCGCTCTTGAGGGCGACCACCACCGATGCGGTACGCCAGTAGTCCCACCCACTGGTCGGCGGCAGGACGACCGGGACCGGCGTGCCACCGTTCGCGGCCACCGTCACCGTCCGGCTCTGCACCGGCTGGTTGCCGGCCGGCCCGTTGGCGTAGCGCAGCTGCACCCGGTAGTCGCCGGCGCGCGGCACGCCGGTCACGGTGAGGGCGACCCCCGCTCCGGTACGTTCCAGGCCGGCCAGGAAGCCGTCGCCGGAGTATCCGTTGTGGTCGTCGGCGAGCCGTGCCCCGCCGGCCGGCGTGCCGGTGTCGGCCTCGCAGACGGCGCCGAACGCGCACGGCTGCGCGGCGGGCGGGGTGGGCGCCGGGTACGCGGCGCCCGGCGCGAGCACCGCCAGACTGTCGACGTTGACGTTGCCGGAGTCGCTCGCCGTCCGGACCAGGCTGATCTCGTGCCGGCCGGCGGTCAGCTCCAGCGGCAGCGAGGCGAGCGCCCAGGTGTCCCAGTTCCCGGTCGGCGGCAGCCTGAGCGTGCCGGCCGCGGCGCCGTCGACAGTGACGGTCAGCGTGCGGGTGACGTTCTGGCCGTCCCCACCGGTGCTGTTGGCGTAGCGGACGGTCAGCTGCCGCGTCTCCGCGGCCGCCGGGGTGACGGCGAAGGTCAGCGCGTGGCCGGTGCCCTCGAAGCCGGCCGCGAAGCCCCGGCCGGTGAAGTCCCGGTGGTCGGTCGCCGCGCTCGGCCCGTTGAGCGCGAGCGCCTCGGCCTCGCACAGAGCGCCGGGCGCGCAGTCGGGGGCGCCCGTGCCGGCCCACGGCTCGGCGAGCACGCTCTGGTGACCGGCTTTGAGTCGTACGCTCAGATTGTCCTTGGTGAACGGACCGGAACCGACCCGGTAGCGCAGGGTGGCCGCGGCCGTGTCGATGGTCAGCCAGCCGTGCGAGATCCGTTCGGTGAACCGGGTCGGCGCGAAGTCGTCGCGGCCGACCACGTTGAAGGTGCCGGAGTCGGTGAACCGGCCGCCGGGGGCGTACTCGGTGCGGATCAGGGTCGGCGAGAGGACCTGGAACCGGGCGTCGCCCGAGACGACGCTCTGCCGGTGGCGGGTGGTGGCTTCGGCGGACGAGGACGGTGCCAGCGCCAGGCCGCCCGTCACCAGAGTGAGAGAGGCCGCGGCGGCGACCCTCCTTCGAACAAGATCGCGCACAGACGCTCCCCATCGGACGCGAACGAAACTTTTCTATGACAACGCTGTCATCTCCCGGTAACCGACGTCAATGGACCTTGGCCGCCTTTTCCTCCCTCGATCCCGGTGATCGTCCTGACCGCGTTCCCCGCCGGCGCCGTCTCGACCTCACCGACGGCCTGGTCATCGGTGTCGCCGGCGGCACCGGCTCGCCGCCCTGGAGACCATGGGGTACGCGTTCACCGCGCTGATCTCGTCCGACAGCGACCTCGGGCTCTGTCGGGCAGACCCTGTTCGTGCGGGCGCTGACCTCCCCGGCCGCGCACCCGGCATGGACCGGGCCGACCGCGGGCGCCCTGGTTGCGCTGGCTGGCGATCTTCGCCGGGACGGTCGCCGGTGGGTCCAGCGGGATGACGGTTCACGGGCTTTCGAGCGGCACGCTGGGCGCGGCGGCCGCACGTCGGCGAAGGTCCGTGGCGCCCGTCCCGGAACCTGCTCGACGTGCGGGCTGATCCGCTGCTGCGCCGCGATGGGCCGGCCGATGACGTCCACGGTGCCGTCGGGCACCGGCTCCGGCATGAACCGCAGCATCCCGGGACGCGCCTGCGCCCGGCTCGGCCCGGCTCGGCCCGGCCCGGCCCGGCTCGGCTCGGCTCGGCTCGGCGAACCCCACCGGCTCCCCCAGCAGCTCACCGATGATCGCGGCGCCCTCCCGGGGCGTACTCAGCGCCGGCCCGGCCAACTCGTAGCCGCGACGGTGGAGTATCAGATCAGCCAGCTGGGGCAGATCCTTGTCCCGCTCTTCGCGCACCTGGCCGAGTGGTCCGCGGCCCACCTGGCGGAGGTGAGGAGTCCCAGCTCAACGAGACGATGTGGTGGGCCCCGCCGCGGCGCACCTGGCGGAGGTGAGGAGGGCCGGCGCGTTGACGAGGCGAGATGAGCGCCCGGCGCCGGGAGGGCGGCGCCGGGCGAACAAGGCCCGGCGGGCGGCGCCGGAGGGGCGGCGCCGGACGGAACTCAGTGCCAGACCGTGAAGCGGACCTGCTGCGGTTGCGGGTCGATGTAGTCGACCTGGTAGAGCACCCGGTACTGGGTCCCGGTGGGCACGCCGGTGGCGAGCACGGTGCGCACGCCGGGCGTGGGTGAGCAGGCTTGCACCGGCTCGGTGTAGGTGGGATCGCGGCCGTCGGCGGAGAGCAGGGCCACCAGGAACGTCTGGCAGTTGTCGGCCGGGTCGGCCACGTCCCGGATGCCGGACACCGAGATGGTGCGGCACCTCGCGTTGTCGTCGGTGATCGGCGTCGTGGCGATCCGGCCGCCGGCGTAGAAGTCCGAGGTGGGACGGACCGCGGTGCAGTGCGGCGCGGTGGTGGAGGCGTGCGCGGCGGCGGGGACGAACAGGGCCATCCCGGTCGCCGCGGCGGCGGTGACGATGCTGGTCAGCTTCTTCATGCCGCCACGGTGCGCGCTCGGTCACGCCAAGCGCCCACCACGAGGTGAGGATGGCACGTTATCGGGACTCATACCCAGTTGATCACCTCCGAGCTGTCGCAACGCCGCCCCGTAGAGCACGGAGTAGCGGCTGGTCACGTCCGGACCGCCGCCAGCCGCTCCTGGTCACGTCCCGACCACCGCAACGCGCCCCTGATCACATCCGGACCACCGCAACTCGCCCCTGATCACGTCCCGACCACCGCAACCCAGCCCAGTGAAGCGGGAAGCGCCAGAGGAGGACCGCGACGCCGGTCAGCGTGGTCGCGTCGTGACGGCTTTCCCGTCACCGTAGTCGGGCTCGCTTCACGGGCTACCGCTTCTCGGGGTGACCAGGCCGGTCTCGTAGGCGATGACCACGAGCTGGGCACGGTCACGAGCGTGCAGCTTGGTCATCGCCCGGTTCACGTGGGTCTTCGCGGTCACCGGCGAGATCACCATCCGGGTGGCGATGTCGTCGTTGGACAGCCCCTGGGCGACCAGGGCCACGGCCTCGCGCTCGCGTGCCGTCAAGTGCCCCAGCACGGTGGCGGCGTCGGCCGGTGGCGGCTGGGTGACGTACCGGTCGATGAGCTTGCGGGTGATGGCCGGCGCCAGCAGCGCGTCGCCCCGGGCCGCGACCCGCACGGCGTACAAGAAGTCCTCCGGAAGGATGTCCTTGACCAGGAACCCAGCCGCACCGGCGCGCAGCGCGTCCAGGACGTACTCGTCGAGCCCGTAGTTGGTCAGGATCACGACGTGCACCCCGGCGAGGGACGGGTCGGCGGCTACCCGGCGGGTCGCCTCGATGCCGTCGGCCAGGGGCATCCGGATGTCCACGAGCATCACGTCGGGCAGGTGCCGTTGGGCCAGCGCCACGCCCGCGGCGCCGTCACCGGCCTCGGCGACCACCTCGATGTCGTTCTCACCGTCGAGCAGCGCCCGGAATCCGCTGCGGATCAGCGGCTGGTCGTCGACCAGCAGCACCCGGATCACGACGCCCGCCCCACCGACGGCCCGGCACTGGCAGGCAAGCCCGACCCGGCACTGGTGACCAGACCGGGACCGCCGATCAGCACAAGCCCGATCACGACGCCCGCCTGACCGTTGAGTTGAGACCAGCCAGGACGCCCGGCCCCGAACTGACCACCAGGCCGGGGGCCTTCTACCAACACCTGCCCTATCACGACGCCTGCTCCACCGGCAGCTCGGCGCTGACCCGGAATCCGCCCTCGGGACGTGGCCGTGCGCACAAGCTGCCGCCCAGCGCCGTGACCCGCTCCCGCATGCCGAGCAGCCCGACCCCGGGCACGGGCGGCGTCTGCGGAGTCGCCGAGCCGTCGTCGTCGACCCGGACGGTCACCAGGCCGGGGTGGTGGCCGATCCGGACCGACGCGCTGGTGGCGCCGGCATGCCGGGCGACGTTGGTGAGCGCCTCCTGCACGATCCGGTACGCGGTCCGGTCCACCGCGGCGGGCAGCCCGTCCCGGCGCCCGTCGACGGTCAGAGAGACGTCCAGCCCGGTCGCCCGGGCCCGCTCGACCAGATCGGTGAGCTGCCCGAGACCATACGACGCGAGCCGGTCGTCGTCACGCAGCGCCTCCAGGGTGGCGCGTAGCTCGCGGGCCGCCTCCCGGCCGGCGTCGCGGATCACCAGCAGCGCCTCCGGCACCGGCTCGCCCCGTTTCTGTGCCAGGTGCACGGCGGCCTCCGCCTGCACCTTGATCACCGAGATCTGATGGGTCAGCGTGTCGTGCAGTTCCCGGGCGATGTGCAGCCGCTCCTCACCGGCGCGGCGCAGCGCGGCCTGTTCCCGGGTGCGCTCCGCCTCCTCCGCCTGCCGCAGGGCCTGGCGCAGCGCCTCACCGGCAGCCGCGGCGGCGACCAGCCAGGCCACCCCCAGCACTGCCCGGGCCTGCGCGAACGCCTCCGCGGCGGGCCGGCCTGCGGCGATCGCGGCGGCCGGCAGCGCGACCAGCATGAGAAGACTGGTCGATCCGGTCGCGAGGCGGCGGCCGGCGCGCATCGCCGCGTAGACGGCGACGAGGTAGGCCACGGCGAACACGGTGAACCCGGTGGCCTGATAGGCCACCGTGCACAGTCCAGTGACGACCAGGACGGTGACCGGGGCACGCCGACGGGCGGTCAGCGCCAGGCCGGCCAGGGCCAGCAACGTGTAGCCGAGCAGGACGGAGCCGGAGGCGGCCGGGCGCTCGGCCAGCCCGCCGACCACCAGGGTCGCCGCGACTCCGACGCCCAGCAGCCAGTCCCGGCCTTCGATCCGCGTACCGCTCATGCGGGCACCATAGCCGGGCCCGGCCCACCGGCGAATCATGCGCGCGCAGTGGTCCGATCTACTACGACCGCGGCAGATCACGGGACGCTGCCACGCCCGCAGCAGCGGGAGAAGCCCACAGCGGCACGATGCGCCGGGGCCGTCCGGCGGCCACGATCGGTGCCATCGAATTTCCCCCGAAGGAGGCGGCATGTTCATGTCTCTGTTCGCCGCGACCTATGCGCCGACCACCGACCGCACCGTGGCCACCGTCGCCGCGCTGGTCGCGGTGGCCGGCGTGATCGCTGGTGCGTTGGCCCTGGCCAACCGCGCCGGCACGGGCCGCTTTCTCGACGCCGGACCTCCCGGGACCGCTGGAACGGCTGGAGTCGCTGGAACCTCCGGGGCCGCTGAAGCCACCGGGGCCGCTGAAGCCTCCGCCGGTACGCGCGGTCCTGTCACCACCGGGTCACTCTCGGCGGCCAAAGCGGCCAAAGCGGCCAAAGCGGCGGGAGCAGCGGGAGCAGCGGGAGCAGCGGGGATGATTGTCGGCGGCGTGGTGGTGGCCACCGCCGACGGTGGTCCCGGTACCGGGAACGGCATCGTCGGCGGCTACGCGGCCCTGGCGTTCGGCCTCCTCGCAATCATCCTGGGCACGCTGGCCCGGCGGAGATCGCGCCGCGGGGACGGAGCGTGATCAACGATGGTCGAGCACCGCTTCGATCAGGCCGACGGCCCGCTCCACGCCGCTTTCCGCGCGCACCTCCCGGCTCAGTGCCGCACACCGTTCCGCGACCGCGGGATCTGTGGTGAGCGCGACCAGCGCGGCCCGCAGTTGCTCGGCGGTCACGGTCTCGAGGTCGACGACCCGGCCCACCCCGAGGGCGGCCAGCTGCTCCGCGTTGGTGAACTGGTCCGCGGCCTGCGGCGCGGCGATCATCGGCACGCCGTGGAACAGCCCCTCGCTGCTGCCGCCCATCCCGGCATGCGTCAGGAACGCGTCGGCCTGGGCCAGGATGGTCGGCTGCGGTACCCACGAGCGCACCTCGACCGACGGCGGGATCTCCCCCAGCTCTCCTTCTTGAACCTCGCTGCCGATCTGCAGCACGGTGTACCAGCCGGGCAGCGCACCGAAGGCGGCGATGCACCGGCGGTAGAAGTCCGGGTGCCTGGTGAACGCCGATCCCAGCGACACCAGAAGCACCTTCTCGGCGCCGGCCGGCCGGGTCCACTGCTCCCCGTCGGCCCGCTCGCCGAGCAGCGGGCCGACGAACTGGAACACCTCGGGGTCCACCCGGTCGGCGTGCGGCTGCAAGGCCCGCGGGATGAGCGCCAGTCCACGGTCCGGCCGGCCCATGAAGGATGGTCCGTCGGTGACCGGAGAATCCTGCTCGGTCAGCCACGTCGTGAAGCGGCGGTAGTAGTCGGCGCCGCGGGGGTCGTCGGCGAAACTCGGGATCTCGTAGCCCTGCCAGGCGACGAAGGTGGGCGACAGCTGGATCGCCGGGATCCCCCACTCCGCGCCGAGCAGGCGAGTCGGGGCACCGGCTATGTCGTACAGGAAGAGGTCGGGCCTGTCGTCGTGGAAAGCGGCGCGCAACTGGGGCAGCATCGCCATCGCGTCATCGAGGAACAGCGTGAGCTGGTCGATCATGTCTCCGCTCCAACCGTCACCGTCCCGGGGCAGGGTCGATCGATAGGGCTTCAGCTCCGCGCCGATGGCGCTTACCGCACCGGACCACGAGACGTCATTGGCGTACGAGACCCGGTGGCCACGCGCAACGAGGGCGCCGAGCAATTCCAGGCTCGGGTTGACATGCCCGTGGAACGGAATGCTGACCATGGCGATGTGCGGCATGCGAGGTCCCTTCAGTGCGAGACGAGTCGTCTCGTCTCGTCCTCCTACCGTGCCGCACGTGAACGCCGCCTGTCAAGACGAGACGGATCGTCTCGTTGCGATAGAGTGACGTCATGTCGGTTCCGGACCCCGCCCGCCGCAACGAGCGCTCGCGCCGCGCCATCCTCGAGGCCACCCGGGCGCTGCTCACCGAGACCGGATACGCCGACCTCACCATCGGGGCGATCGCGGCCCGGGCCGGCGTCGGCAAGCAGACGATCTACCGCTGGTGGAACGGCAAGGGGGCGGTCGTCCTGGACGCCATGGTGGAGGCCGCCGAGAACGCCGGTCGGGAGCTGCCCGACACCGGCGATCTGCGGACCGACCTGCTCCTGGTCATGCGCGCCACGGTGGCCGAATTCGCCGATCCGGCGTTGTCCGAGACCACCCGTGCGATCACCGTGGAGACGCTGCTCGACGAGGAACTGGCCGCGCAGGTCCGCGACCGGCTGCTGCGACCCCAACTCGACGCGGTCAAGAAGCGGCTGCGCACCGCCCGGCTGCGCCCCGGCCTCGACCTCGACCAGGTCGTGGAGCTACTGTTCGGGCCGCTCTATCACCGCTGGATGCTGCGCACCGGCCCGCTCACCGACGACTACGCCGACGGCCTGGTCGACCTGGCGATCGCCGCGGTCACTCCGGCCTGGCCGCAGCCCTGAATCAGGCCCGCCCCGGCGCCGAGCCCGGCACCGGCAGCAGTTAGCACCGGCAGACAGCAGCGGCGGCGGGGGCAGCGGCGGCGGCACTGGACAGGTTGTCCGCGCACCGGCTGAGGAAGTGATCCGGCTCGGTCACGCCACCCCGCGCCGCCCGGCGGTCGGTCCGGGCTCGTGGACCTCGACCAGGTCGGCGAGGTCGACGCCCGCTTCCGCCAGCAGGCGGTGCAGGGTAGCGATGACCAGCCCGTCGACGACGTTGTCACCGTGGATCAGCCGGTAGAACTGGTCCTTTCCGCGGGCGACGGCCTCGACCCGCCAGCGGCCGTCGGGGGTCTCCAGCGCGCCGCGCACCTGTCCTCCCGCGGGGGCCACCGGGTCCGGGCGCCGGCGGGCCGAGCCGGCGGCCCGGTCCGGGCGCAGCCCTCGCCACGAGGGGTGCCGCAGCCGGCCCTCCGCCGTCCAGTTGCGGAACGCGACCTCGCCCACCAGGCCGGGCTCGACCCACTGGGCGTGCCGGGCGTGCTCGCGGGGGACGTCCGGCACCGGCGCGGTGGTGCGCCGCAGCGGGGCCAGCCGCTCGCCCAGCTGACGCAGCATGACGTCGGTGAATCCGGTGCCCACGTGCCCGGCGAACCGCAGCCGGCCACCGTCCTCGACGGCCAGCAGCAGGGATCCGATCAGGCCGGCCCGGCGACCGGCGCCGGGCCTCCAGCCGATGATCAGAACTTCCTGGGTACGGATCAGCGGCACCTTCGTCCAGTCGGCCGACCGCCGGCCGGCCCGGTAGGGGGCGGACAGCCGTTTGGCGACCACGCCCTCGAGGCCGCCGAGCTCGGCCGCGTGCAGCACCGAGCGCCCGTCGACACCGGTGAACTCGGGCGGCGTGCGAACCGCGCGGCCGTCGAGGGCCAGCCCGGCCAGTTCCGCCCGGCGCACCTGGTACGGCTCGTCCAGCAGCGACCGGCCGTCGAGCCACAGCAGGTCGAAGACGTAGTAGACGACCGGCACGGAACCGAGCAGCGCCGGGGGCGGGGAGCTCACGTGCATCCGGGCGGCCAGGCGCGCGAAGGAGGGCCGGTCCCCCGGCTCGCACGCGACGATCTCGCCGTCCAGGATCGCCCGCCTGCCCCGGAGCCGGGCGGTGAGTTCCCGCAGCTCCGGGTACGTAGAGGTCACGTCGTTGTGGTTGCGGGACAGCAGACGCAGCCGGTCGCCGTCGACGTAGGCGACCGCCCGTACGCCGTCGAACTTGAACTCGAACGCCCACCCGGCGCCGGCGGGTATCGCTCCCGCGGCGGCGAGCATCGGTGCGACATGGTCGGGCATCACCGGCTCAACGGTCACCCGTTCGGCGTACCCGCCGCAGGTCACACCGATGCCCGGCCGGCGGGAACTACACCTGGGTAGTTCCCGTGTCGATCGTCAGGCGGACCGGGGCGCCCCGCTCGACGGTGCGGCTGACGGTGCACTGCCGCTCGACCGCGATGCGCATGGCGTGGACCACCCGCTCGCGCGTGCTGTCGTCGAGGAAGGAGAGGTCGGCGCGCAGCCGCACGCGCAGCGCCTGGTACTCACGCGCGCCCGCGGCCCGCTCGTGGTCCACCTCGGCGACGATCCGGGCGTCCGGGCCGGCGCGGCGGGTGACCAGCTCCTCGGTGGTGATCGCGGCGCACGCGGCGGCGGCGAGCTGCAGCAGCTCGCCGGGGGTGAACGCGCCGGGCGCGCCGGTGCGCCCCACCCGCACCGTGGCGCCCCGCCCGTTGCGTGCGATGAAGTCGTGCGGGCCGGCCCGCTCCACCGTCAGATCCATCATTCCCGCTCCTTCTGTCCGGGTCCCGTCTTCCCCACGCGCACCGGAACATGCCATCGTCATAGACATCAGTTGATATCTGGACACATTGTTGCAATCATGGTGCTGGGAGCGCTCCCATCCCCGTAAGCCGAAGAATGGAGGATCCATCGTGCCCCCACGCGAATCCCACCGATCCGCTCGACGGCCGGTCCAGGTGCTGATCGTGGCGCTGGCCACCATGATGAGCCTGCTGCCCTGGGCCGGAGCGGCGCAGGCACACGGCACCATCGTCAACCCGGCCTCCCGCGCCTACCAGTGCTGGAAGACCTGGGGCAGCCAGCACACCAACCCGGCCATGCAGCAGCAGGACCCGATGTGCTGGCAGGCGTTCCAGGCCAACCCGGACACCATGTGGAACTGGATGAGCGCGCTGCGGGACGGCCTCGGCGGCCAGTTCCAGGCCCGCACCCCGGACGGGCAGCTGTGCAGCAACGGCCTGACCCGCAACGACAGCCTCAACAAGCCCGGGGCCTGGAAGACCACCACCGTGTCCCGCAACTTCACCGTCCAGCTGTACGACCAGGCGAGCCACGGCGCCGACTACTTCCGGGTCTACGTCAGCAAGCAGGGGTACAACCCGGCCACGCAGAGCCTCGGCTGGGGCAACCTCGACTTCATCACGCAGACCGGACGGTACGCGCCGGCGCAGAACATCTCGTTCAACATCTCGACCTCGGGATACACCGGCCACCACATCCTCTTCGTCATCTGGCAGGCCTCCCACCAGGACCAGGCCTACATGTGGTGCAGCGACGTGACCTTCGCCTGATCGGCTTCCCGGCCCAGGACGTCCACCGAAGGTCCTGGGCCGGGACCTCACAGGCTCCGTGACGACGTGGAGACGAGATGACCTTCCGCTACCGCTACCTCTGGGCCGCCGTGATCCTGCTGGCCGCGGCCGCCGCGGTGGTGACCCTGTACGAGCCGGACGGCTCCCGGGCCCAGCCCACGGACATCCGCGAACAGATCATGACCCGGATGCGTACGACGCTCGAGCAGTCCACCCCCGAGCAGCACCAGCACGCCGGGCACGGGACCGGGCAGACGGCCACCGATCCGGCGGTGATCTGCGGGGTCCGCGTCTACGGCTTCGAGCCGGCCGAGGCCACCACGCTCGCCGGGGTGCGCACGGTCTACGGCTTCCACCTGTGCGGTGTCGCCGAGCCGGAACGCCCCTGGGACGTGGCGGTCAAGCTGGCCGGCCCGGTGATCCTGGACCTGTCCACCGATCCTCCGGGCATTCAGGTGGTCGAGGCGACCGCCGAGGTCAAGTACGTCGACCGGCTACGGCAGATGTTCCCGGAACGCTACGCGCAACTCGCGCTCACGCAGGCGCTGTCCGAGCCGGAGATGGCCGAGCTGCGCCGCCGGTACGACGACGCGGCCGGGCTCTGAGCCGGCGGGTCTCAGACCTTGCGCCACCGCGCCTGCTCACCGTCCTTGCTGGCGCACCGCATCAGGGTGCCCTTGCTGGTGGTGCCGTAGGCGCCCACCGGCGAGCAGAACGCGCCCTGACGCACCCCGGACTGTGTCGAAGCGGTGCTCGGCTTCCTGGTCGCCGGCTTCGTCGCCGGCTTCGTCGCCGGCTTGGTAGCCGGCGGCCTGGTCGTCGCCGGCGTGGTGGTGCTCGGTCTGGTGACGGCCGGCTTGCTGGCCGGTCTCGGCCTCGAGGTGACAGTGGCCGTGGTGGCGGCCGGTTCCGGCGAGGCGCTCCGGCTCACCGGCGCGGCCACCGCCGGCAGGGTGGTGTCCGCGGCTCTGGTGACGGCCGGTGCGCCGGTGAACGCGTTGATGGCGGTGACACCGCCGCAGCAGAGCACGAGGACCCCGGCGGCGACACCGGCGAACACTTTCCAGCCGGGCTTCTTGCGGGAGGCGGGCGGCGCGTTGAAGGTCACCGCACCACTCTGGGCGATATCGGTCATGGTCGTCGATGCGTTGTTCGGTCGACGTGCACTGGCTGTTCGGACGACCGGCACCGGACCGGGCTGGGACGTCGGTCACCACCCGCTCGGCCGGCCGGATCGCGTCGACGGCCGGCAGGCCCGGCCGGAACAGCACGAGCTCGTCGCCGCCAGACACACGCGGCCAGGTGCGGTGAGCCGCTGCGGTCGCCGCAGTGAGCCGGTAAGTTCGCGGGCAGGTGTGCCGGGAAGACTGGTCGGCGACGATCTTGTCGTGCCCTGGTGAAGGAGTCCCGTGACCGGAACACCGTCCACTCCGCGCCGTTTCCTCTTCGGCCGGGGCAGCTGGCCCGAGACCCGCCGGATCGGTGACGTGCTGCGCGCCGAGACGGTCGGTGGCGCGCTGCTGCTCGGCGCCGCGGTGCTGGCCCTGCTCTGGGCGAACTCCCCGTGGGCGCCGGCCTACCGGGACCTGGGCGCCCTGCGCGTCGGCCCGCATGCCTGGCACCTGGACCTGAGCCTGGCCCAGTGGGCGGCCGACGGCCTGCTCGCGATCTTCTTCTTCGTCGCCGGTCTGGAGCTCAAACGCGAGTTCGTCGCCGGTGACCTGCGGGATCCGCGCCGGGCGGTGATGCCGGTCGCCGCTGCCGTCGGCGGCATGGCGGTCCCCGCGCTGATCTACACGGCGATCAACGCCGGCTCCTCCGCGGGCGCGCTGTCCGGGTGGGCGGTGCCCACCGCGACGGACATCGCGTTCGCGCTCGCGGTCCTCGGCGTGATCTCCACCCATCTTCCGGCGGCGCTGCGCACGTTCCTGCTGACGCTCGCCGTCGTCGACGACCTGCTGGCGATCGTCGTCATCGCGGTGTTCTACACCGGTTCGCTGCGCCCGCTGCCGCTGCTGGCCGCGCTGGCGCCGCTCGGGCTGTTCGCGGTGCTGGTGCAGCGGCGGGTGCGCTCCTGGTGGCTGCTGCTGCCGTTGGCCGCGGCCACCTGGACGCTGGTGCACGCCTCCGGCATCCACGCCACCGTCGCCGGAGTCCTGCTCGGCTTCGCGGTGCCGGTGCCGCGCCGCGCCGAAGGGCCGGGCCCCGGCCTGGCCGAGCACTTCGAGCACCGGTGGCGGCCGCTGTCGGCAGGCGTGGCGGTGCCGGTGTTCGCGTTCTTCGCGGCCGGGGTGCCGGTCACCGGCGGCCTCGGCGCCACGCTGCGGGACCCGGTGACGATCGGGATCGTCGCCGGCCTGGTGCTCGGCAAGTGCGCCGGGGTCCTGGCCACCACCTGGCTGGTACGGCGGGTCACCGGAGCCTCCCTCGGCGACGGCGTGAGCTGGTGGGACGTGCTCGGCCTGTCGCTGCTGGCCGGGATCGGCTTCACCGTGGCGCTGCTGATCGGCGAGCTCGCGTTCGGCGCCGGCAGCGAGCAGGACGAGCACGCCCGCATCGGCATCCTGGCCGGTTCACTGGTCGCGGCGCTGCTGGCCACCGTGGTCCTGCGCGTCCGCAACCGCCACTATCAGCGGCTGTGCGCGGCCGAGGAACTGGACACCGACGCCGACGGCGTGCCCGACGTCTACCAGCAGGCCGGTCCACGGTGACCGGCCTCGGCTCAGCGGATCCGCTGGGCCAGCTTCGCGACGACGCCGCCGACGGCCACGCTGACCACCGGCGTGGCGATGGCCGGCAGGCGGGTCTTCTTCATGATCCAGGCGGTGGCGGCGGTGGTGGCCATCGGCAGCGCGGCCTTGACGATCGTGGTCTTGTCCATCTGGCACAGCCCTCCTCACAACGGTGCCGTGCTGATACCCGTTTCCGGCGGTTCGTAGACGCGGCCGCGGCGGCATCGCCGGTCCGGTCGCCCGACGCCCGGCCCGGGTGGGCTGACAAGCTGCTTCCCATGCACGCGAGCACGATGGTCAGCGCCCTGGAACTGGTCGGCCTCTACGTCTTCGCCACCTCCGGCGCCCTGATGGCGATCCAGAAGGGCTTCGACGTCGTCGGCATCGTGGTTCTCGCCCTGCTGACCGCCCTGGGCGGCGGCATCGTCCGCGACGTCGTGATCGGCACCGCTCCCCCGGCCGCGTTCCGCGACGTCGTCTACCTGATCATCCCGCTGGCCGCCGCCGTCGTGACGTTCTTCGCCCACCCGCTGGTGCGCCGGCTGTCCTTCCCGGTGCTGGTCTTCGACGCGGCCGGGCTCGGCCTGTTCTGCGTGACCGGCACGCTCCAGGCGCTCGACCACGGCCTGGGCCCGGTCCAGGCGATCCTGCTGGGCGTGGTCACCGCGGTCGGCGGCGGCGTGCTGCGCGACATCACCGCCCGCGAGACCCCGGCCCTGGTCCGTGTCGAGACCGACCTCTACGCGATCCCGGCCGCCGCCGGAGCCACCGTCGTCGCCCTCGCGTACCGCGCCGAGCTGCCCATGCCGGTCGTCGCGACGTGCGCCGCGGTGGCGGTCTTCCTGTTCCGGATCATCGCCATGGTGCGGCACTGGACCGCCCCGACCGCGATCACCTACCGCAACCCCTGAAGGGGTACGACCGTCACGGGGCGCGGTGCCCGCTCGCGCGGGACAACTCGTACCACTCCGCGCGGGTCAGCGGCACGTCCGAGCCCTGCGCGGCGCCGGTCACCCGCTCCGGCGCCGCGGTTGCGAGCACCACCTGCATCCCGCCGGGGTGCCGGGTGATCCAGGCGGTCGCGATCGCGATCGCGGGGACGCCGTAGCGCTCGCCGAGGCGGTCGGCCACGGCGTTCAGGTCGGCGTACTCCAGCGAGTCGAGGACCGTGCCGGTGCAGAAGCCGGCCTCGAACGGCGACCACGCCTGCACGGTGATCCGGTGCACCCGGCAGTAGTCGAGCACCCCACCGCCGTCCAGCGCCACCGGATGGCCGGTCCCGGCCAGGTCCGCGGCGACGCCCGGCGCGTGGGTCATCGACAGTTGCAGCTGATTGACCACGATCGGCTGGCGTACGGCCGTCCTGAGCAGTTCGATCCGCGGCGGCGTGTGGTCGCAGACGCCGAACGCGCGGACCTTGCCGGCCGACTCCAGGTCGTCGAACGCCCGGGCCACCTCCTCCGGCTCGACGAGCGCGTCCGGGCCGTGCAGGAGCAGCACGTCGAGGTAGTCGGTGCGCAGCGCCCGCAGCGACTCCTCGGTGGAGGAGACGAGATGGTCGTACGACGAGTCGCAGGACCCGTCCCGGACGATGCCCGCCTTGGTCTGGATCGTGATCTCGGCGCGCGCGGACGGCGTGAGCCGCAGCGCCTCGGCGAACCGCTCCTCGCAGTGGTGCTGCCGGCTGCCGTGGACGGCGGCGTGGTCGAAGAAGTCGACGTCGGCGTCGCGGGCGGCGCGCACCAGGGCGCGGATCTCGTCGTCGGTCCGGTCCGCGATGCGCATCATGCCGAGGACGACATTGGGGACGGCTCGGCCGGTCACACCGAGCGGGACGGTCCTCATCGCACACCCCGGGCCGGTGGCGCCCCGCGTCGGGTTCTCATGACGATCACGCTATTCGGGACGGGATCGTGCGGGCGGCGCCGGCCGGGCCGTACCACCATCGGGGGAAAAGGGAGCCCTCGGCCCGCCGCGCCCGATTGGCACGCCGTCGATACCGTCGGGTCATGTTGACGGCACGGAAAGCAAGCATGTGGCACGGCCGCTATGAGATCGAGAGCGATGGCCGCCCGGTTGCCGTGTGGGATCCGTCGTGGTGGCGCGGCGGCGGCAGCGTCGGCATCAACGGGCAGCACTTCGAGGTACGGGCCAACGGGTGGGGCACGAAGTACCGGATGCTCGACGCGGCCGGCACCGAGATCGCCCTGGTCGAGCGGGCCGGGCGCAAACACTGGACAGTGCAGGCCGGCGACCGGGCGTACGAGTTCCGCCGCCCTTCGATCTTCAGCAGCCGGCAGGAGATGCTGACCGGCGGCGTGCCGACCGGCTGGCTGCGGCGTACCAGCCCCTGGTCCGGGTCGATCGAGGCCGATCTGCCCGGCCTGCCGTTGCCGCTGCAGGTCTTCGTGGTCGGCGTGCAGATCGCCCTGTGGCAGGCGGCGCAGGCCGCGTCGACCGGCGCCTGACCCGCGCGCCAGCCGACCCCGCATGCGCGGGCTGAGCGTGCAAGAGGGCTGAGCGTCCAAGACGGCTGAGCGCTCGTCGGGGGCCCAGCGTTTCATCGGGGGCCCAGCGTTTATAGGGGCCGGGCATCCACGGGGGAAGATGCCCGGCCCAGACAGATCAAACCACATGGCGGCGCGTCCCGCCATGCGCGGGGCGCGCGGCTTTACCTCCGGGCCGGTGACATGGAGAATCGGTCCCCGCCGATCATGCCGACCGCGGGAACAGCTATGCCTTTCGATGGTTTCATCTCCTACAGCCACGCCGCGGACGGACGGCTCGCGCCGGCAGTGCAACGCGGTCTGCACCGGCTGGCGAAGCCCTGGCACCGGCGCCGCGCACTGTGGATCTTCCGGGACCAGACCGGGCTGAGCGTGACGCCCAAGCTGTGGACCTCCATCCAACAGGCACTGGACGGCTCGAACCACTTCGTGCTGCTCGCCTCTCCGGAGGCGGCGCGCTCGCCCTGGGTGAACCGGGAGATCGAGCACTGGCTGGCCACGAAGTCGGCCGACCACATCCTGCCGGTGGTCACCGACGGCGAGTGGCAGTGGGACTCCGCGGCCCAGGACTTCACCGCGGACTCCACGGCGGTGCCGGCGGCGCTGCGCGGCGTGTTCGCCGAGGAGCCGCTGTTCCTGGACCTGCGCTGGGCCCGCGACGACCTGCACCTGAGCCTGCAGCACGTCCGATTCCGCGACGCCATCGCGCAGCTCGCCGCGCCGATGCACGGCATGAGCAAGGACGAGCTGGAGGGTGAGGACGTCCGGCAGCACCGGCGGGCGCGGCGGCTGTCCGTCGTGGCGGTGGCGATGCTGGTGGCCCTGACCATGGTGGCGTCGCTGACCGGGATGGTCGCGGTGCGCAACGTGGACCGGGCCAACGCCGCGGTGCTGGAGGCCCAGCTGCAGCAGCAGGAGGCGACGCAGCAGCGCGGCAACGCCCGGCGGGCCACCCAGGAGTCGCAGCGGCAGCTGGAGAACGCCCGGGTGCAGGAGGACCGGGCCCGGGCGGCGCAGACCGAGACGAAACGGCAGACGCTGCTCGCCCAGCAACAGCGGGCGCTGGCCGTGGAGGCCTCCGCCGAGGCGCAGCGCGAGCAGGAGGCCGCCGCGCGGTACCGGATCAGCGCGGAACGGCAGAAGGCGACCGCCGAGCGGATGCAGGCCCGGGCCACCGGCGCCGGCGAGGAGGCCGAACGGCAGAAGCGGAACGCCGAGCGCGAGATGGCCAACGCCCGGCGGCAACAGGTGCTCGCGGACCAGGCCGCCGCGCGTGCCGAGGAGCAGCGCAAGCTCGCCGAGAAGTACCGGGAGCTGGCCCGCCAGGCCGAGGAGGAGCGCGAGCGGCAGGAGAAACTGGCCCAGCAGGCGCAGGAGGAGGCCGACCGCACCCGGGAGGAGGCGGCGGCGCAGCAGCGCGCCCAGATCAGCCGGCGGCTGCTGGCGCGGGCGCGCGCCATGATCCTGGACGATCCGAAAAAGGCCCTCATGCTGGGCGCCACCGCGCAGCGGCTGAACCCGGACGCGCCGACCCGCGAGCAGGTCAGCCATCTCGTCATGTCCACCCACTACGCCGGCGCGCTCGGTGAGGTGGACGACGTCGCCCCGGTCAGCGGGCAGGTGATCGCGACAGTCGACGCCGGCGCGACGGTGTCGCTGTGGGACACGGCGAACACGGCGAAGCCGGTCCGCCTGGCCTCGGTGCCCGTGCCCGGGACGGCGGGCGAGGCCCTGACGGCCAGCCCGGACGGGCGTACGCTCGCCGTCTTCGACGGAGGCCCGCGGGCGGCGCTGTGGAACCTCGCGGACCCGGCCCGGCCGGTCCGGATGGCGCCGCTGACCGACGCCGCCGGGATCGTGGCGGTGACCTTCAGCCCGGACGGGCACACCGTCGCGACCAGCAACCGGGACAAGAACACAGTCCTGTGGGACGTCCGTGGGGCGGCCCCGGCCACGCTGGCCACGCTGCCGGGAGTGTCCGCGTTGAGGTTCAGCCCGGACGGGCGGACCGGGGTGACCAGCGGCGCCGAGGTCGCGGTCTGGGACCTGACCGATCCGGCCCATCCGGTGCGGGGCGCCACGCTCGCTCTGATCTTCGGTGAGCCGATGGTCGACGCGGCGATCGAGTTCAACCCGAAGCTGCCGCTGGTGGCCGTCGAGGGCACCGGCGACTACGTCTGGCTCTGGGATCTGAGCGATCCGGCCCACCCGCGGCAGGGCCTCTCCCAGCTGGCGGCGACCGGCGGGGCGCATCTGAGCGCGATGGCGTTCAGCCCGGACGGCACCACGCTGGCCCTGGCCGACTCGGACGGGTCGACTGCGCTGTGGAGCGTCGACGACGACACCATCCCGTGGCTGCCGACCCTGCTGGCCACGTTGAACGCGGACGCCGGGCCGATCCGGTCGCTCGCCTTCGCCGGGGACGGGCGGACGCTGGCCGCCGCCGGCGGCCACCGCACGGCGACGCTGTGGGACGCGCGGGGGCGCTTCGCCCGGGACGTGGCAGCGGTGCTGCCCGGACCCTTCCCCGGGAAGATCGTGGGACTGGCGTACGGCCCGGACCATCGCTCACTGATCGCCGTGGGCCAGCAGGGCGCCGCGGTGCCGTGGGACCTGACCGATCCGGCCCATCCGGTCCGCGGGGATGTCGTGCCGCTGGTCGGTGGCACGGTGTCCGGGACCGCTCTCAGCGCCGACGCCCGTACGCTGGCCGTCACCGGCTCCGACCGGACGGTCACGCTGTTCGACCTGACCCGCCCCACCCGGCCCGCCCTGCTGTCCACCGTCAAGGAGACCGGTGACGTCATACGCGCGGTGGCGCTCAGCCCGGACGGGCACACCCTGGCCGTCGGGCGGCGCGACGGCCGGACCTCGCTGTGGGACCTCACCGACCCCCGGCAACCCCTGTCGCTGGCCGTGCTGCCGCTGAACGCGCCGGTGTCGGCGCTCGCGTTCGCCCCGGACGGGCAGACCATGGCCGCCGGCGAAGGCTACAACCTGTCACTGTGGAACCTGGCCGAGCGGTCCGCCCCGGCGCGGCTCACGTCGATCGCGCTCAAGGAGGACTGGAGCACCTACACCGCCAACGCGCTGGCGTTCAGCCCGGACGGGCGCACCCTGGTGGCCGGCACCGACGGCGCCACGGTCATGGTGTTCGACGTCGCCGACCCGCAGCAGCCCACCCGGATCGCCACGATGACCGGGCACACCAGTCAGCTGCGCTGGGTCGCGTTCAGCTCAGACGGGCGCACCGTGGCCAGCGCCAGCCTGGACGACGCGATGATGCTGTGGGACCTGGCCGACCCCGCCACCCCGGTGCCGTTCGCCACCGTCAAGACCCCCGACCTGCAGACCTACTTCGCGGCGATCAGCCCGGACGGGCGGACCGTGGCGGCCGGCGGCGGGTTCGGCACGGAGAGCCGGAACATCACCGTCTGGGACACCACGGTGCGGCCGGAACTCGCCGCCGACCCGGCCCGGCAGGCCTGCGCGATCGCCGGCCGCGGGCTCGACGCCGACGAGTGGGACCGCTACGTTCCCGAGCTTCCCCACCAGTCGATCTGTTGACGCATCGTCGGGGTGCTTGCGCCGCCCGGCGAGCCGTCGTGAGGGGAACCCAGGTGCGATTCGGTGTCACCGGCCACCGGTCGCTGCCGCCTGGCATCGCCGGCTGCGCGGTGGACCACTGGCGTCGGGTGCTGCCCACCGGCGCGAATCTGCTCGGCGTGTCCAGCCTGGCTGACGGCGCCGACCAGTTGTTCGCCGCGCACGTGCTGGCAGCCGGCGGCACCCTGGAGGCGATCCTGCCGTCGCCGTGGGCGGACTACGCCGGCACGCTGGCCCCGGACGGCGGCCGGACCCGGCTGGAGGGTTTCCTGCGGGCCGCGGCCACGGTGATCACGATGCCGTTCACCGAGCCGTGCGAGGCGGGTTATCTCGCCGCCGGCCAGGCCGTGGTGGACCGCTGCGACCACCTGTTCGCGGTGTGGGACGGCCTGCCGGCCCGCGGGCCGGGCGGCACCGCGGACATCGTCGCCTACGCCCGGGCGCGCGGACGGCCGGTCACCGTGCTCTGGCTCGACGGCGTGCGCCGGGCCTGATCAGCGGCCCGGAACGGGCACCGGGGCCGCGGCGCCCGGCGCGGCCGGCACCCGCAGGTCGGCGAAGATCCGCCGGGCCCGGTCCAGGTGCGGCCGGGCCCGGCCGAGATCGCCGGTGTCGCGCCAGGTGGCGCCGATGCCGTCGTGCGCGCGCGCCACCTCGTACCGGTCGCCGATCTCCTCAGCCAGGTCCAGCGCCTGGCCGTGCTGCGTGCGGGCCTCCCCGGCGTCGCCCGCCGCGTGCAGCACCCGGCCGAGGTCGTTGAGCGCCTCCGCCTCGCTGGCCCGGTCCCCGATCCGCCGGTGCAGCACCAGCGCGCGCCGCAGGTGGCCGGCCGCCTCGGCCAGCCGGTCCTGCCGGGCGCGGATCGCGGCGAGATCGGTCAGCACGTACGCCTCCGCGGTCCGGTCGCCGGTCCGGCGCACCGCGTCGAGGCTCTGCTCCAGCCGGTCGGCGGCCCGGTCCAGCGCGACCGGGCGGTGCGGCAGCCGGGCGAGCAGGGACAGCACGTACGCCTCACTGAATCGGTCGCCGAGCGTGACGTACAGCTCCAGGGCGGCGCCGAACCGCTGCTCCGCCCGCATCCGGTCGCCCAGCCGCGCGTCGATCAGCCCGAGCCGGACCAGCGCGTCGGCCTGCCCGGCGTCGTCACCGCGCGGGCCGTACAACGCCAGCGCCCGCTGGTAGTGGTCGGCGGCCTGCCGGTAGTCGCCCAGCAGCCAGTCGACGCTACCGAGGTTGCGCAGCACCAGCGCCTCGGCCGCGCGGTCGCCGAGCTCCGCGTACAACTCCAGCGCCTGCCGGTAGGTCGCGGCGGCCTCGTGCGGGCGGCCCTGCCGCCGGTGCAGCCGGCCCAGGTGGGACAACGCCCGGGCCTGCGCGTCGCGATCGCCGACGGCGCGGGCCGCGGACACCGCGGACGCCGTGACGGCCGCCGCCTCGGCGGCCGGCCCACCCGCGTCGAGGTAGCGGAACAGGGTCTCGGCGAGGGCGACGGTGTGTTGGTACCAGCCGTGCGCGGTGCCGTAGGCGCAGATCACCGCGAGGTTGGGCCGTTCCGCCTCGATCCAGGCGCGGGCCGCGTCCGGGTCGCCGGCCGCCGGGGCGCCGTCCGGGTGGAGCGCGGCCATCGCCGCTACCGACTTCGCGAGGTAGTGGTCGAACAGGCGGGTCAGCGCGGTCCGCCGGTCCGGCTCGGCGTCCTGCCCGGTGGCCAGCTCCGCGGCGTACGCGCGCAGCAGGTCGTGCATGCCGTACCGGCCGCCCGGTCCGGCCTGCACCAGGCTGGCCCGGACCAGCACGCCCAGCAGCCGCCGGGTCTCGGCGGGATCGGTGCCGGTCAGCGCCGCCACCGCGTCGACGTGCGCGGTCTCGCCCGGGTGCAGCCCGAAGAGCCGGAACACCCGGGCCGCGGGGTCCGGCAGGCTGCGGTACGACCAGGAGAACACCGCCCGCACCTCGGCCCGCGGATCCCCGCCCGCGTCCAGCAGGTCCAGCCGCACCCGGTGGTCGCCCAGTTCGGCGACGAGGTCGGCCAGCGGCACGTCGCTGCGGTCCGCGGCCAGCTCGGCGGCGATCCGCAGGGCCAGCGGCAGCCGGGCGCACGCCGCGGCCAGCGCCTCGGCGGCGGCCGTCTCCCGGTCCACCCGCGCCCCGATGAGCTTGCGCAGCAGTCCCAGCGCGTCCGGCAGCGGGAGCAGGTCCAGGTTGACCCGCTCGGCGCCGTGCACGGCGACCATGCCGGGCAGCGAGTCGCGGCTGGTGATCAGCACGAGGCACGATCCGCTGCCGGGCAGCAGCGGCCGTACCTGTTCCACCGAGGACGCGTTGTCGAGCAGCACGAGCATCCGCCGGCCGGTCAGCTCGGACCGGTACCGCCCGGCACGCTCGTCGGTGCCCGGCGGGATCTCCGGCCCGCGCACGCCGAGCGCGGTGAGGAACCCGGCCAGCGCGTCCGCGACCGCCACCGGCTGCTCGGCGTCGTACCCGCGCAGATTCACGTAGAGCTGACCGTCCGGGAACGCGTCGCGCACCCGGTGCGCCCACCGCACGGCCAGCGCCGACTTGCCGACCCCGGCGGTGCCGGAGAGCAACGCGACGGTCAGCGGCGGCTCGTCGTCGTCCGGCGACTCCAGCAGGCGGTCCAAGGCCGCCAGTTCGCCGGTACGGCCGGTGAACGCCCGCACGTCGGCCGGCAGCTGCGCGGGCACCGTCGCCGCCGCGGCGACCGGCGCGCCGGACCGGCCGGGATCGGGCGCCGGCACGGCCAGAGCCGGATCGGCGGTGAGGATCTGCTCGTGCAGCCGGCGCAGGGCGGCGCCGGGGTCGCTGCCGAGCTCGTCGGCGAGGCGGCGGCGGATCCGCCGGTACCGCTCGTCCGCGTCGGCCTGGCGGCCGCACCGGTACAGCGCCAGCATCGCCTGCCCGGCCAGCCGCTCGTCCAGCGGGTGCTCGGCGACCGCGGCGGACAGCCCGGGGAGCAGCTCGCCGTGCCGGCCCAGCCGCAGCAGCACGTCGTTGAGGTCCAGCTCGGCGGCGAAGCGTTCGCCGAGCAGCGTGCGCCGCATCGCGCTCAGCCACGGCGTGTCCAGGCCGGCGAACGGATCGGCCCGCCACAGGCTCAGCGCCTGCCCGATCAGGTCGGCGGCCGCGCGGTCCGAGTCCGCGCCTCTGGCCAGCGTCATCAGCCGGCGGAAGCGGTGCAGGTCGATCGCCTGCGGATCCACGGTGAGCAGGTAGCCGCCCGGCTCACGCCGGATCTCCGCCCCGGCGGCGACGGCGGTCCGCAGCCGGGACAGATAGCTGTAGAGCGCGCCGGCCGCCCGCTGCGGCGCCGATCCGCCCCACACCCGGTCGATCAACTGGTCCACCGTGACCGGGCGGCCCGCCTCCACCAGCAGCACGCCCAGCACGCATCGCTGCCGGGCATGCCCCAGATCGACCGGACGCCCGTCGATCCGGGCCTCCACCACGCCGAGCACGCCGAACTCCGCCGCCAACTGACCTCCGCACATCCGTCGCTCACCAGCGGATTCAAGAAATCCACAAGGACCGTACGAGTCTCCCATGCTTCGTACAAGGTCCACCGGCGAGCATGGACGTCGTTGCGGGGCGGCAGGTCGCTATCGCCCGGTTGCGCCAGCGTACGGGGGAATCGGGACGCCGCAGTGACTCCCGAAGGCGACGAGCGACCTGCCCCGCAACAGGTCCGTGAGGCGACGCTGTCAAGATCCGCCGGATGGCTCCGACCGTCGGACGGGAACGTCCCCCGACACACGGAGGAACAGCCATGCGGAAGATGAGCACCGTCCGGGAGGTCACCGGCTGGCGTTCCCCGACCGCTTGCGGCGGCACCGCCCCATCCGCGAGAGCGGTAGAACATTCCGGTGGCCTACACCCGGCACGAGGGCACCGGTCCTGCCGTTTCCGAGATCCGGTCGATTCTGGCCGGACTGGAGTTGCTCGCCCTGATCGGCACGCCGTTCCGGTGGGGCCGCAACCACCGGCCTGTCCGACTTTCCGCGCTGGCAGGTGCAATCGCGGAAATCGCCCTGCGTAGCAGGCCACCCCGTCGGACGCTATTGGTACAGCCACGGTGGGCAAGAGCAGTAACCGGGGCATGCCGATGGCGGTCACCGCAGCTGCCCGGGGGTTCATCCGAGCGCGGCGAAAGCATCCGCAGAGCCGCGGCGCTCGGATGGGTCCGTGCGCGAGTCGGCGCACGGCTGCCTGGAAACGGCAGCTTTCTCCTCACCCCATGGCGGCGGATCGGTGCCCGGTCAGGGCGGTCCCGAATCCGTTCACGACCCAGTTTTCGCCAGTCCTCAGCAGAAAGGAACTCCACATGCGTCTCCGCGGAACGATCGTCGGTTTTGGCGTCGGCGTTGCATTCGCCGTGGGCGGCTTCGTTGCGCCCGGCGTCGCGCACGCCAGCACAGTCTCGAACGAGGTGCTGGCCGCACCGGCTCCAGGCAAGTTCTACGACGACTTCCTGAAAGAGAAAGCCTGCCGCGACACCGGTGACTGGCTTGTTCTGACCGGACAGTACAAATATTACATTTGCGAGTGGAGCTCCCCCTACTGGAACCTCTACGTCGCCTAGTGATCCACCCAGGTCCGTACCTTTACTGACAGAAGCGACGTGACGGCTCCGGTCTACACGCGGGTCCGCGCGTCGACGTCGTCTTCGGCCGCCGCGTCGCCTGCGGTGTCCAGGGCCCGGTAGCGGGTGGAGCGGCCGACACCCAGGCGCCGGGCGATCGCGGTGACCGAGTCGCCGCGGGCCTGCCGCGAGACACGGCGATCAGCTACGAGAACGTACGGTGCAGTCAGAAGGGTGTCGATGTCGGCAGTCACGAGCAGACAACGACACTCTTCCCTGCGTACTACAGCTAGATCCAGCGGTTGCCGAGCCACATCCGGGAGAACCACGAGTCGTACGGGATCAGTTCGCCTGTGAAAATGGGATGGAAATAGGCGAAACACAGAGCCACCAGCGCCACATAGACCCCGGCGACCAGCGTCCCGGCCAGCCGGCCGCGCGGGGAGGCGATCAACGCGCCCAGCACGTGGACCACCGCGAGGATCAGGAACGGCAGGGCCGGCAGGGCGTAGAACGAGAACATCGTGCGGTGGTCCGCCACAGCGAAATAGAACCACGGGAGCAGCCCGGCCGCCGCCCCGGTCAGGATCGTGTAGGCGCGCCAGTCCCGGCGCGCGATCGCCAGCCACAGCAGCGTCACCAGAGCGGGCAGGAAGGACCACCACAGAAGGGGCGTCCCGAGCAGCAGGATCTCCCGGATGCAGCTCGGCGCCCCGCAGCCGGAGCCGGGATCGTCCGGCCAGTAGAACGCCACCGGCCGGCCGATCAGCAACCACTGCCACGGCCACGACTGATAGTTGTGCGACTTGGTCAGCCCGGCATGGAACCCGTAGGCGCCCTGGTGGTAGTGCAACAGATTGAGCAGCGCCCCGAGGATCGGCGGCTCGCTCATCCCGTTCTGCGCGCGGTAGTGCCGGTCCCACCCGGTGTCGGTGAGGAACCATCCGGTCCAGGTCGCCAGGTAGAGGACGACGCTCAGCACGACGCTCAGCAGCCCCCAGCCCAGGTCACCGGCAAGGCCGCCGGTGAATCCGGCGGAGCGGCGGGCGTAAACGCGCCAGACGACGGTCAGCGCGCCGAAGAACGGCAGGAAGAACAGCGCGCTCCACTTCACCCCGCAGGCCAGCCCGAACATGACGCCCGCCACCAGCAGCCACCACGGCACGATCCGCGGGGTGGACCCGCTCCCCACGGCGCGCAGCAGACGGCGCCGGTAATGGTCGCGGTCGAGCACCATGGCGGCGAACGTGGCCAGCACGAACAGCCCGAGGAAGATGTCCAGCAGCGATGTCCGGGAGAGGACGAACTGAAAACCGTCCAGGGTCATCAACATGCCCGCCGTCCCGGCCAGCACCACCGAATGGAACATCCGGTACGCGACCCGGATCAGGATCAGCACCATCAACGTGCCGGCCACCGCGGCCGTGAACCGCCATCCCAGCTCGTTGTTGCCGAAGATCTTCTCGCCGGCCGCGATCAGCCATTTCCCGAGCGGCGGGTGCACGACGTACCCGGCGGAGTCGCTCTTCTCGTCCCATTCGACGCCGTGCCGCAGCATGTCCCAGGCGTCGGTCGGGTAGTAGACCTCGTCGAAGACGTAGCCCTCGGCCTCGGTGATCCGCTCCAGGCGCAGGACCGCGGCGAGCGCCGTGACGACCACGGTGACCAGCCAGGAGTACGGGTCGAGCCAGTTCTCCAGCGTCGCCAACCGCCGCCGCACGATATGGGGAACACTGGGCCGCCCCGCCGATTCGGTGACCACCGTCGTCATTCGGGGGATCTTAGAGATTCAGCCTTTTCAGTACGACGCGGGGCCCGGCCGCCGCCCGCGAGATCCGCCGGGTCCCCACGGTCCGCGCCGCCGAGCATCCGCGCGCCCGTCCGCCGGCCGGACCCTACCGGCGGCGGAGGTGCCCGACGGTCTTCCACACCCCGTGCTGGACCAGCAGGGTCAGCACCCCGCCCAGGACGATCGCGGCCAGGTTGATGACCAGTTGCAGGGCGGATCCGACGGCCTCGTCGTGGGCGCCGTAGGTGAGCGCCACCGCCACGTTCGCCGCCGCCGGGACCGTGGTCACCGAGATCAGGACGCCGACCAGGGTGCCCGCCTTGGCCGAGGTCAGCGACAGGATGCCAGCCACCCCGCCGAGGAAGCCGACCACCCAGGACAGCGCGTCGGGCTGCCAGATGAAGTCGGTGAGCGGCCGGTCGGCCATCAGCATCGACCGTTGCACCAGGCCCGCCGCGGTCAACAGCCGGACCGCGCCGACGGTGACCAGCATGCCCACTCCGAACCCGACGGCCAGGGCCAGCGCCGACGCCCGGACCAGCGGGAGCTTGCGCTGCACCAGGCCCACGCAGAGCGCCGCGAGCGGGCCGAACTCGGGGCCCACCACCATCGACCCGACGATCAGGATCGGCTGGTCGAGCAGCACCCCGATGGCGGCGATGATCAGGGCGACGCTCATGAACGCCAGGAAGGACGCCGACAGCGCGGTCTCCTCGCCGGTCTGGTGCTCGATCTCGTGCCAGACGACCGCGTCCACGCCGAGGCCGGGCACGTGCCGCGCGGCCTGGTCGGCGGCGGCCGACATGGTGGCGTCGACCCGTTCGACGACGATCGCGCCGTCCCGGTCGAGCCCGAGTTTCCGGAGCCGGTCCAGCACGGCGCTGGCGCCCTCCCGGACGACGTCGAACTCGAAGACGTCCCCGGCCGGCCGCAGCGCCACGCCGGGCTGCATCGTCAGGTGCGTGACCGCGGCGTCGCCGGCCAGCGCCTCCCGGACCTGCTCGGCGACCGGCGTGGGCGCGATCACCCGTACGTGCAGCATCCCCCGACCCCTCCCCCTCGGTTCACCGGATCGTAGATCCCGCCGGCGCCCTCAGTTGGCGGCGGCGTAGGCCTCCACCTTGGCGGTGTCGCCAGCCACGATCAGCACGCAGCCCTCCGGGACGACGGTCTGCGGGGTGGCGTAGTGGAAGTCCTCGCCGGGGCGTTTGGTGCCGACCACGGTGACGCCCCACTTGCTGCGCAGGCCCAGATCCTGCAGGGTGCGGCCGGCCGCGCCGCGCGGGGCGCGCACCTTGGCGATGGCGAACCCGTCGTCGAACTCGATGTAGTCGAGCATCCGGCCGGTGATCAGGTGCGCGACCCGCTCGCCCATGTCGGTCTCCGGGAAGACGACGTGGTGGGCGCCGACCGAGCGCAGGATCTTCCCGTGTTTCACGCTGGTGGCCTTGGCCCAGATCTCCGGCACGCCCAGTTCGGTGAGCGTGAGCACGGTCAGCACGCTGGTCTCCAGGTTGGTGCCGATGCCCACGACCGCACGCGGGAACTCGTGGACGCCGATCTGGCGCAGGGCGTCCTCGTCCGTGGCGTCGACCTCGACGACGTGGGTGAGACGATCCGACCAGTCCTGGACGATCCGCTCGTCGGTGTCGATGCCCAGCACCTCGTAGCCGAGGTCGAGCAGGGACGCGGCGACCTGGCCGCCGAACCGGCCCAGGCCGATCACCACGACGTTGTCGTTCTGTTGAGCGTTCTCAGCCAACGAGGGGCCTCTCTTCTGGGTAGCGGTAGAGCCGGCGGCGGGTGTTCAGGGCGATCGCGGTGCCCACCGTGATCGTGCCGACGCGGCCCACGTACATCAGGATGACCAGCAGGACCTGCGCGGACGGCGGCAGGTTCGCGGTGACGCCGGTGGTCAGGCCGACCGTGGCGAACGCCGAGGTGACCTCGAACAGGGCCTTGTCGAACGGGACGTCGTCGGTCAGCGCGTCCAGCAGCAGGGTGCCGGCGGCGACCAGGGCGACGCCGAGCAGGGCCACCGTGACGGCCTGCCGCTGCGTCTCCTCGGCGATCCGCCGGTGGTGGATGACGACGTCCGGTTCGCCGCGCAGTTCGGCCCAGATCACGTACGCCAGCAGTAAGAAGGTGGTGATCTTGATGCCGCCGGCCGTGCTGGCGCTTCCGCCGCCGATGAACATCAGTCCGGTGGTCACCGCGGTGGTCTCGCTGTTCATCTTCGCCAGGTCGACCGTGTTGAATCCACCCGAGCGGGTCATGATGTCCTGGGTGAACGCGGCGAGCACCTTGGCCGGGGTGCCGAGCGGGCCGAGGGTTCCCGGATTCCGCCATTCGAAGACCAGGAAGGTCAGGAAACCGAAACCACTGAGCAGTACGGTCCCCCACACGGTCAACCGGGTGTGCGTGGACCACCCGCCAGGCCGCCGCCATTCGCGCACCAACTCGAACAGCACCGGGAAACCGATCGAGCCGGCCAGCACCCCGAAGGTGAGCGGCAGGCAGATCCACGGGTCGGTGACGAATCGCACCAGGCTGTCCGGGTAGAGCGCGAACCCCGCGTTGTTGAACGCCTGCACGGCGTGGAAGACCGCTTCCCAGAGGGCGCGACCGAACGCATAGTCGTACACGATCCAGAAGCGCAGCGTGAGCACGACCGAGATGGCGGTCTCCGAGACCAGCATGACCGCCGCCACCCGCACCAGCACGCCGGCCACGTTGCCGCCGGTCAGGCCGGCGCTCTCGGCCTGCGCCAGCAGGCGCCCGCGCAGCCCCAGACGGCGCGAGACCAGCAGGCTGAGCAGGGTGGCCAGGGTCATGATCCCGAAGCCGCCGATCTGCGACAGCACTGTCAGCAGCACGTGTCCGAAAGTGGACCAGTAGGTGGGGGTGTCGACGACCGACAGGCCGGTGACGCAGACCGCGGACGCGGCGGTGAACAGGGCGGTGACCAGCGGCGCGTGGCCCGGCTCGGCGCGGGCGGCCGGCAGCATCATCAGGGCGGTGCCGAGCAGGATCGCCCCGAGGAACGCCAGCGGGACGACACGGCCGGGGTACTGCCAGGGTGATCGCACCGGTTGGTCATACCATCTCCGCTTGCGGGCGGCTCGCCGGGCGGCGTCTTCGGGCCGCCCGGCGAAAGCGTGACCGGGCGGCGATCAGGAGGTCCAGCCGGCGGTGACCACCCAGCTGACGTCGTCGGCGAAGACGCCGGCGGCGTCGAAGGTGTGAACGCCACCCTGGCTGGCGATGTAGCCGGTGTTGTTGTAATGCCGGAGGTAGCGCGTCGGGTAGTTGAACGAGCGGAACGCGTTGCCCTGGCCGTTGAGGCCGGACTGCGGGCAGAACGTGGCGTCCTGCTTGAACACCGGGCTGTTGTCATTGGCGTTGAGGTAGAGCTGGAAGCCGCTGTGCCGCAGGTAGCTGCCGGGGGTGTCCTTCGACTCGAAGGAGACGCAGCCGCTGTCGGCCAGGCCGGCGCGGACCGTGAAGGACGCCTGCGACTTGAGGGCGGCGGTGCTCGACGACGTGACCACCTGGGTGTTCACCGCGGTGCCGGAGTGCGCGAGGTAGCGGGTGGTGCAGCACGCCGTGGTGGCGCGCAGCGAGACCGAGGAGCCGACGGCCACCGCCGGGCCGCTGGTCAGCGACGTCGTCGCGTAACCGGCGGCGGTGATGTTGGCCTGCACCGCGTTCTCGGTGGCGTCCGACGGGTAGCCGGAGGTCATCACGCCCTCGTAGAAGGTGCCCTGCGCGCTGACGCTGTTGTCGCCGCCGATGCCCAGGATGATCGCGCCCTCCTTGTGCATCGGGTTGTAGCCGGACTTGTTCGGCCGTACGCCGCTGTAGAAGGTGGACAGCGAGCCGGACTGGGCGTTGCCGCCGCGGATCGACCACTGGTTCGGGCCGCCCTTGAGGGTGGCGGTCAGGAAGCGGTGGGTGATGGTCGGGTCGCCGGAGTTGTTGCCCGGGTTGTAGCCGGAGAACAACCCGTTCTCCAGGTCGGCCATGATCCACGGGCCGCTGCCGGCGCCGGTGCCCCAGCCGGTGCTGGTGCCGAAGTAGAGCGCCTCCATGTGCCCGTTGCCGGTGTCCAGGCTGCTGGTCTCGGCGTTGCCGTAGTCGAAGCAGCAGCCGCCGTTGTGGTGGGTGCCGTCGAAGATCGCGTACATGCCCTCGGCCTGGTCGCCGGTGGCGATGCCGGTGGTGTGGTTGTTGCGGTAGCCGGTGCCGGGTGAGATCCAGACGCCGTACGCCTTCTTGCCGCCGACCGTGACCGGGGCGCCGGTGGCGCTGGCCAGGTTGTCGTAGCCGTTGACGTCCGGGCCCTGGAAGCCTCCGGGCGGGGCCTGGGTGAGGTGGTTGCCACGGCCGGACTGGTCGTAGACGACCGTGATCAGGCAGGTGGTGCCGGCGCAGAAGCTGTCCTGGGCGGCCGCGTTGGCGACCCCGCCGGCGGTCAGCGGGGCGATGTTCGCGCTCGCCCCGTCGGAGGCTCGTCTCACCTGGTAGAGGGATCCGGAGTAGGCGCCGTAGAGGGCGCGGGTGGTGCTGTGCGCGGCGACGCACGGGGTGCCGCCGGAGGCGTAGATGTCGCAGGGGCCGGTGCCGGCGGCCTGCGCCGGGCCGGTGTGGAGCAGGGCACCGGCCGCGACGATGCTCGCGACGGCGAGACTTCTCGCTCTCATGCTGGGCTCTTTCCGTTGGGGACGGCTGTGCTGTGAGCGCTAACAGGGGTGCGGCGAAGGGAGCCGTGATGCGGTGATGGGGATGAAGTGTTACCGCTCACAGAGTCTCGCCGCCGATTGAAACACTGTCGTAACGCGACTGTCAACGCATCGACGCTCGCCGAGGTGTTCCCCGATACGGGTGACCAGGATTGCGGCCACCGAGCTGAAGAGCGTTGGGTATAGCGGTGTGCGACGATCACCTCACCCGCTGAACACGGGCATCGAACGCGATCTGGAGAGCGGCGTCACCACGGTGCGGCTCGCCGGCGAGCTGACCACGTCCGGCATCCGCGTCGTGCGCCTGGCGATGAGCAAGGCGGCCGCCGAGTGCCCGTCCGCCGTGGTCGTGGACCTGAGCCGGTTCCGGCACACCGACCCCCGCCAGCTCGGCGTCTTCGCCACCGCGACGCACGAGGCGCAGGCCCACTGGGGTGTCTCGGTCCTGCTCTGCCACGCCGGCCGGGAAGTGATCGACGGCCTCGGCCCGATCCGTACCAGGGTCGCCCTCTACGAGGACCGCCACCTCGCGCTGCTCGCGGTGCGCGCGCACGTGCCGCGCTGGATCCGCCGGCGCTTCGCGCCGCGGCCGCCGAGCGCGGGGCAGGCCCGTTCGCTGGTCGGTGTCGCCTGCGTGAGCTGGGAGCTGCCGCAGCTGCGCGACCCGGCCCGGCTGGTCGCCTCCGAGTTGGCGAACAACGCGATCCAACACGCCGGCACCGACTTCCAGGTGATCACCGCGTGGACCGGGCAGTACCTGCGGATCGCCGTGCAGGATGGCAGCCCGGCGGCCCCCCGCGTGGTCGGCGAGCCACCGGCCACCGGCCGGATCATGGCGCCGGGCACCGGGCGCGGCCTGCGGATGATCACCGCGGCCAGCGCGCACTGGGGCGTCACGAGGACGCCGGGCGGGAAGATCGTCTGGGCGCTGCTGCGCCCGCACCCGGATCTCACCACTGATGCAACCATCTGACGATCCGCCGGCCGTCCGGCGCTGCCGAAGGGCAGTGCGGTAGGAACGGTGCGAATTGGGGAGTTCGATGATCAAGCGACTGCTGACCGATCGGCGGGTGGGTACGAAGATCATGGCGGCGGTCGGAGTCGTCACCATGTTGGGCATGGGCGACGGCCTCTACGCGCTCAACCAACTGCGGGCCACCAACGCGCAGGTCGGAGTCGGCTACCAGATGAACGGCGAGCTGAACACCATCGGCAACCTGCGGGCCGCGGTCAACCGGTCCTGGCTCGCGATGGACGACTACCTGCTGGCCCCGGGCGCCGCCGAACGCGGCGCCGCGAGCGACGCCATGGCCACCGCGGACAAGGAGGTCACCGAGTACCTCACGGCCTACCGGGGGTACCCGCTGGACGCCGAGGCGCGGGCCGCGGCCGTCTCGTTCGCCACGGGCTGGAAGGACTTCGGCGACCTGGCCGAGAACCGGGTGCTGCCGGTGGCCGCCGAGGGCGACCGGGCCGCACTGAACGACCTGCGCGCCGGCGACCTGGCCACCGCGAAGACGGCGGTCCGGGCCGATCTGACCACGCTGGCCGACCTGACCGTCCAGGCCGGAGCGCACGAGAAGGCGATCGCCGACTCCCGGTACGCGTCGACCAAGCGCTGGGTGATCGCGTTGCTGGGGCTCAGCACCGTGTTCGGGCTCGCGCTGGCGGCCGGCATCACCCGGCTGATCGTGCGGCCGCTGTCCCGGTGCGTGGACGCGCTGCACCGGATGGCCGACGGCGACCTGACCGCCCGGGTCGAGGTGGACGGCGCCGACGAGGTCGGCAGGATGTCGGTGGCGCTCAACGAAACAGCGTCCGCGATGGCCGGGATGGTCGGGCGGATCAACACCAGCTCGGAACTGCTGGCCTCGGCCTCCGAGGAGCTCACCGCCGTGTCGCTGCAACTGTCCACCTCGGCGGAGGAGACCTCGGCGCAGGTCGACGCGGTGTCCGACGCGGCCGGGCAGGTGTCGCGCAGCGTCCGTACGGTCTCCGCCGGCACCGACGAGATGGGCACCTCGATCCGGGAGATCGCCACCAACGCCAACGAGGCGGCCGGAGTCGCCGCCGGCGCGGCCCGCGCGGCCGAGTCGACGAACGCCAGCGTCGCCCGGCTCGGCGAGGCGTCGGCCCAGATCGGCACGGTGGTCGCGTTGATCACCAGCATCGCCGAGCAGACCAACCTGCTCGCGCTGAACGCGACGATCGAGGCGGCCCGGGCCGGCGAGATGGGCAAGGGCTTCGCCGTGGTCGCGTCCGAGGTCAAAGATCTGGCGCAGGAGACCGCCCGGGCCACCCAGGAGATCACCGCGCAGGTCACCGCGATCCAGGCGGAGAGCGGCGCGGCGGTGACCGCGATCCAGGAGATCGGCCAGGTGATCAAGACGATCAGCGACTACACCACGACGATCGCCGCCGCGGTGGAGGAGCAGACCGCCACCACCGCGGAGATCTCGCGCAGCGTCGGGCACGCCGCGGACGGGTCGTCCAGCATCGCCGACACGATAGCGGTGGTGGCCGACGCCTCCCGGCACGTGACCGAGGGCGCCACCGAGACGCAGCAGACCGCCGCCCAGCTGGCCGGCACCGCTGCGGAGCTGCAGGCCACGGTGTCCGCCTACCGGATCTGATCAGTTCCCGACGTCGGCCAGGACGGCGCGGTGGTCGCTGCCCGGCGCGGCGACCACCCAGGCGTGCCGGGTGCTCATCCCCCGCTGCAGCACGTGGTCCGGGCGGACCAGCGGGAAACGGGCCGGCCAGGTGAACCCGAAGCCGGCGCCGGCCTCCTGCTGGGTGTCGGCGAGCGGGGCCAGCACGGTGAAATGCCGGTCGGTGGTCGCGGTGTTCAGGTCGCCGGCCAGCAGCAGGCGCGGGGCGGGGTCGGCGTGGACCAGCTCGGCGAGCGCGGTGAGGGTACGGTTGCGGCCGGCGGTCATGCCGGCGCGGGCCGAGGCCAGATGGGCGGCGTAGAGCCGGATCGGGCCGGCCGGGGCCCGCACGGTGGTCCGCAGCGCCCGGGTCCAGCCGATCCGGATGTCCACCGGACGGGTGTCCGAGAGCGGCAGGCGGCTGAACACCGCCACCGTGCCGGCTCCGGCCAGGTACGGATACCCGCCGGCCAGGACGTCGGTGATCGCGGGCCGGTTGGCGGCGGTGACCTCCTGCAGGACGATCAGGTCGGGGCGCGCCTCCAGCAGCGGGGCGAGGGCCGGCCCGGCGCTCGCCCGGCCCAGGTTGAGGGAGGCCACGCGCAGGTCGTGGCCGCCGTCCCGGGCGCCACCGGCCAGCACCGGGCCGAACATCACGGTCCAGGTCAGGACCGGCGCCAGCGCCGCGGCGACCGGAACCCACTGCCGGGTCAGAGCGGTGACCCCGAGCAGCAACACGATCGGGACGGCCAGCCACGGGAGGACGCTGTCCAGGACGGAACCCACCGAGCCCGGGACCCATCCGCGCCCCAGCAGGATCACGGTCAGGCCGGCCGCCGCGACCACCGGGACCGCGACCGCCAGGCGCCAGGGACGCCGGGTGCGGGCCGGCCCGGGGACCGCGACGGCAACGCTCATCGCGTCACCATAGCCAAGATCATCAAGTGATCCGGCGGGAGGGCTTCGCGCACCCCCACGAGTTCACCGGGCAGCGCCGGGGACGAGCCGCGACGCGGGCAGCGCCCGGCTCTCGCCGGACGCTTCCGATCTCTCATCTGCGGCGGGTGGCCGCAGCTATCGCGGTGACCACGACGCCCAGTCCCGCCACGATCGACAGGATCGTGCTGACCCGCTGGTCCGTGCCTGCGGCGTTGATGTTCTTGGATTTGTTCGGGTGCCGTCAAACGCGTCCCCCCGAGTTGCGGATTCCCCCGGCAGGCCATGGGCGCGCGCCCCTGCCGCTCCGGACCCTCGGCCCCGTGCGCGACCGGTGGCTTCCGTGGCCGGTCGGCTCAGCGAGCGGCGGCGGATCCCCGCACCGACAGGTCGCCGTATTCCGCCAGCGTCGCCGGCAGCCCGGTGGCGTGGCCGGACAGGGTGGCGTCGAGAAACGCCGCGCTGGTCGCCGTCGTCATCCGCACACTTTCCGACCGGCCGAGCGAACCCACCAGCGCGGGCACCGGCGGCAGGTAGAGCGGCGCGTCGGTGAAGCTGAGGTGGGCGCTGCCGGGCACACTGAGCCGGTAGCCGGGCCCACGGCCGCCGTCGAGCACCCTCGTCACCCGCGCGACGTAGCCGGCGTCCGCCTGATCGCGCACCTGGTGGGTCAGGACGAGGACGGGCTGGCGCAGCGGGAGCTGATCGGAGGTGACGCCACCGTCCAGGTTGATGACCGCGAGGAACCGCTGATCCCGCGCGGCGGCGCGCATGGCGGCGGCCCCACCGAGGGAATGACCCGTCACCGCCGCGTGTCCGGTGTCGAGCCGCCCCGTGAAGGTCCCGGCGGCAGCACCGGAGTCGAGGCGGCCGAGCTGGGTGAGGACGAAGCTGAGGTCCGCCGCCCGCACCGTCGCCCAGGAGATTCTTCGCCGGTCGTCCTCGTCCGGATCTCCGCCGGCCGCGATACGCGTCCCGACGGTACGACCGTCGGCGAGCACCACCGCGGCCGAGTCGTACGGGTGGTCGACGCCGGCCACCAGGTAACCGCGGCTGGCCAGGTCCTCGGCCCACGCCGTGTTCTGGGTGCGCACCCCACCCAGCCCGGGCGAGAACAGCACGACCGGGAAGCGACCGGCCGCCGGCGCCGCGCCGGGCACCGCGTGACTGCGGGAGCGGGTCGGACCGTCGAACAGCAGGCCGGGCGCCCCGAGATAGCCGGCCACGGCGGCGGCGACGGTGTCCGCCTCCCGGCGGGTGCGGCCCAGGTATTGCGCCCGCGGCGCCTCACGGGCCACCTTCCCCGCCGGATACCACAACTGCACGACCACGGTACGGCGGTCGGCTGGGTCCGGCGTGGCAGGCTCGTCGCGGGCCGGGTCGGTCCACTGCAGCACCGTGGTACCGACCGCCGACGGCCCCGACAAGCGCGGAAAGGACGGCACGGGCAACGCCCAGGCCGCGACCGTGCCGCCGACCACGAGCGCGGCGCAGAGCAACGAGCCGGGCAAGGCCAGCCACCAGCGGGTCCGCCGCCCGGACCGGCCGGCGCGCCGGTCCAGCAGCCACACCCCGGCGGCCGCCGCGCCGACGAGGAGGTCCGCACCCAGCACCAGCAGGATCTGCCAGCGCGTCCCCGGCAAGGTCCCGGCCGCGCCGGCGATCGCCACGGCGGCGGCGCCGGCAGCGGTACGCCGACGGGCCGCGGGCGGCAGCCACCGGGCCAGCACCAGCACGGCCGACGCCAGCACGACGACGAGCTCGGCGATGGTCAGATGCAAGCCAGAGATCATGATCGTCACGGCCACAGCATCCACAGGGGGTGCTGAGCGCACGCTGAGGAGCCCCTTGGCGCCGGCGGCAGAACGGCCGGCGTTCCGGTACCGCGCGGACAGCCCACAACAAAGCCGTATCGCCAGGACCGACACGCTGGCGGTCGTTTGGCGGCGACCTGGCTGCACGACACAGAGATCAGCCGGGCCGGGAATGGACGCTGTTCCGTGCTCCATCCCCGGCCGGCACGACTACTCCGTTCCGAAGAAACCTATGTCGTGCTCAGTCCGGCCGAAGAACTGCCCGAAAGGCTTGATGTCGATCTCCCGAACCATGACTTTGTAGATGCACTCCGTCGCCGACATGTCCAACTCATGCCAGCCTTCGAGGTCCGCATCCACGATCACCACGCCCCAGTCATCCGGAGCGACGCCTTCCCGTGCGTCCCAGAAAAAGTAGTTCTCCTGGACGGCCGCGAAGGTGATCAGCCTGCGCCCCTCGGCGAAGAACTCCTCGGGGAGGTCGACATCGTTCTCCCGCAGGTACTGCCAACCCTGATCGAGGCTTTCGATCATGTGCCCGATGTCCACGCTCTCGGACGGGTTCGGACCGAAAACACAGAGTCGGTCATCGATGCAGGCCGACCCGGTGTGCCCTATGAAGGTCTTGTAGTCACCGGGTATCGGCTGCCCGATCGCCTCCTCCACGGCATCCCACGAGCAGGGCACAACCCTCTGGGTTACACCCAGCACGTCGATGAGCCGCTCGGCATAATTATGTGATCTCACGGTTTCGGCACGTTCCAAATCTTCATGTCGATCATCAACGGATCCGGCCCACTACCTATTGCCTTGATATGAATGTAGATGGGCCGTGAACTGTTTCCGATGTATTTCGGCACCGCGCTGAACCGAACCTGCTGTGTCTTCAGAGCTTTCTTGATCTTGATCTCGGCCCCGAAGTACATCCGCGGGAAGTTCGCATGCCGGAACATGGAGACGAAGTTCCGGGGGTCCGTGTTGGAACCACCGATGGCGGCTCCGAGCAGATGCGTCTGGTTGTCCAGTCCTCCCGGCCGGATGTCCGGGATCGCCTCATCGGGGTCGGGCGCCGTCGAGTTGCCGAGATTCCTCTTGTCGAGCAGCGCGTGCACGCCGCTCCGCTGACCGTGCTCGTTGATCGTGCCGTAGTCGATCCGGCAGTCGTCGTTGTTGTTGTGGACGAGGACCGGTGCCCCGCCGGCGACGACGAAGTACGTGTGGATGTCGTCGACCGTGAGGTCGCGCATCACCTCGGCGCCGGCGTGGTTGTCGACGTCGGTGACGTACTGCAGCTCGCCGTCCGGACCGATCAGCGTCGACGTGCCGGGGACCAGGTCCGCGGCGTCGACCCACTTCTCGGTGGTCGCGTCCCAGAAGGGATGGTGCGCCGTCGTCTTGAGGACCGTCGGCTCGGTCGGGCCACGGGTACTACGGCCGCCCTTGCCCTCGGTCCGCGTCTCGGTTCCGGTGGTGCCCTCGGCCGGCTTCTCCGACACCGTGACGTCGGTCAGGTCCAGGTCACGGTTGGAGTGCAGCAGGGTGACCTGCCGCGAGCTGATCTCGCCTGTGGCCGGGTCCTTGGTCAGGACCGAGTCACCGACGTTGACCTCCGAGATCGGCCGCGTCGTGCCGTCGGCCATCAGCACCAGCGTCGACGGGTCGAAGCTGTGCTTCTGCACCAGTTGCGGGATCGGGCAGGACTCTCCCCCGGTCTCCGAGTCGTCGCCCCCGTCGTCGGAGTCGTCTCCGTCGTCGGACCGGGACTGCTTCTGCTTCGGCTTCTTCTTCGGCTCGGACTTGTCCTTCTGCTTCTGCTTGGTCTTCTGCGGCTTGCCCTTGTCCGGCTTGTCCTGCTTCTTCGGAGCCTTCTCCGGCTTCGGCTTCTTGGCAGGCTTCGACGGGGCCGGCTTCTTCTCCGGCTTCGGCTTCGGCTTGGGCTTCTTCTTCGCCGGCGGCTTCGGCTTCTTCTTGGGCGGCTTCGGCTTCTTCGGCACCTTCGACATCAGGTCGCCGAGCTTCTTGCGGGCCATGTTGACCAGGTCCTGCGCCCGTCGCATGGCGGTACGGGCGCCCTCGACGATCCGTTTCCACAGGCGGTAACCGGCGAACGCCCGGTCGGCCGCCTTGTAGAGGGATCTGCCGACCTTGAGCGCCTTGATCGGGCCGAGAGCGCTCAGTGCCAGGTCGACACAGTCCATGACGCTGCCGCCCAGACAGCCGACCACCGAGTTGTAGCCGATCATGTCGAGCAGCATCCCGACGCCGACCTGCAGCAGGATGTCGAGCAGGCTGGTGTTGCTCTCCCGCAGCGCGCGGACGTACTCGGCCTCCTGCGCGACGATCTGCGCGCCGACCGCCTTCATGTCGCGGTCGCGGGCCTCCATCGCCAGGTTGTAGAGCTTGAGCGCGGCCTGGTACTTCTTCACCTCGCAGGCGTAGTCGTACTGACCGCACTTGCCGTCGACGCCCTCACCTGTGGAGTCGGTGTTGGTGAGCGGGTTGCCCTCGGCGTACGCGAACCGGTTGGCCGCTCCGGAGTCCGGCGACGGGCTGTTGTTCGCGGTGTCGCGGGTGTCGAACGCGCCGGTCTCCGGGTCGTACCAGCGCGACAGCATGTTGACCTTGCCGGTGCCCTGGTCGGTCCACTCCTGCTGGAAGCCGAGCTTGCCGATCATGCCGCCGCTGGCCAGGACCTTGCCCCACGGGTCGTAGGACACCGATCCGGTCAGCGCGGTGCCGGTGGCCCCGAACTCGCCGACCACGTCGCTGTGCACGTCGGTCCAGGCGTAGCGCTGCGTCGTGCCGGACGCCACGCCGACCAGGTCGTCGGCCACGTCGCGGACGTAGACGGTGGTTCCGTCGGCCGCCACGTCGTTGCCCAGGCCGGTGTAGGTCAGGTTCGGCAGGATCAGCCGGCCCAGACCGTCGTACGAGTAGGTGGTGGTCCCTCCGGCCTTGGTGCCCTGCGAGATCACCTGGTTGAACGCGTCGGTGACGGTCTTGGTCTCCACCCCGTTGGTGACCGTCGAGGTCAGCGTCCCGCGCGGCGAGTAGCGGTAGCCGGTGCCGGTGGAGTCCGACACGAGCTGGTTGCGCTCGTCGTAGGTGAACGTCTTCGAGCCGGCCTGGATCCGGTTGCCGGACTTGTCGTAGGCGTAGACGACCGGGGTGACGCCGTTGTCGTACCCGGTGAGCCGGTTGGCCCAGTCGTACTTGTAGGTGTTGGTGGACGCCCCGTTGAAGCCGGTGGTCGTCTTCCTGGTCATGTTGTCGTCGAGGTCGAACCCGTAGGCGATCTTGCCGACGGTGGCCCCGGCGGACGTCTTGACCTCGTCCGACTCCAGCTGCTTGAGCTTGTTGTAGGTGAAGTAGCGGGTGTTGCCGCCGTAGGCGACCTCCTTCACCCGCGACAGCGCGTCGTAGGCGTAGGTCATGTGCACGCCCGCGGTGCTGTTGTCCACCTTCCACGGGCGGCCCGCGACGTCGTAGGAGTACGTCGTCGTGCCGGCCCCGTCGGTCCGGGTGGTCAGCGCGCCGTCGGCGTTGTAGGCGTACGACGAGTTGCCGGAGACGCCGGTGATCGAGGTGACCAGGCCCCGGTCGTCGTACTGCACCTTGTTCTCGCCGGCCGCGCCGGTGAACGAGGTCACCTGGCCGGTCAGGTCGTACGTGAAGGAGCGGTCCTTCGTGGCGACCTGGGCCCCGCTGCCGGAGCTCTTGATCAGCCGGCCCATCACGTCGTATTCGGAGGTCGCCGTGACCCCGCCCGGCGAGTCCAGGCGGATCGCCCGGCCACCGGCGTCGTAGGTCATGGTGAACGTCCGGTCCGCCAGGGCCGGCGTGCCGGACGTGGCCGGCTCGATCTGCGATTCCGGAAGACCCCAGGAGTTGTACGTGGTGATGAACCGGTTGCCCCGGCCGTCGGTGAACCGGGTCTGCCGGCCCCCCACGTCGTACCCGAAGGTCGTGGTGATCGCGTCCGAGGCGCTGATCGGCTCGCGCTGCGAGATCAGCTGCCCGGCCTCGTCGTACTCGAACGTGGTCTCGTGCCGGCTGCCGGCCTGATCGGTGTCGGCGGCGACCGCCGGGTTGTACGCGTTGCTCGCCGCCAGGGTCCGGCCCGCGATGTCGAACCGCTGGCTGCGGGTGCGCAGCAGCTCACCGGTGCCGGCCGCGTACTCCGACGAGCTGACCGTGCGGCCGAGCAGGTCGTAGGTGGCCGTCGAGTAGCTGCCGTCCGGGGCGATCACCTTGACCGGCCGGCCGGCCCCGTCGTACCTGGTCCGGCTGGTGTTTCCGGCGGCGTCGGTCACCGCCGTCTGTTCGCCGAGGCTGTTGTACTTCAGGGTGGTGGCCACGCCGCCGGCCGACTTGACGCTGGTCGGCCACGGGCTGTTGTCGTAGGTGTAGGTGGTGGTGTACCCGGTGCCCGCCTGCCGCACCGCCTCGGTCGCGGTGACGGTCCGGCCCAGGTAGTCGACCGTCGACAGGGCCTGCGCGCCGTTGGGGTCGGTGTGCGAGAGCAGCTCACCGTTGTCGTCGTAGGCGTACCGGGTGACCCCGCGGTCCGGCGTGACCACCTTGGTGGTGCGCCCGAGCTGGTCGTAGGTGTACTCGGTGACCGCGCCCAGCGGGTCGGTGCTGGAGAGGACCTGGCCGACCTTGTTGTACTTGACGGTGTTCTTGGCGCGGATCGGGGCGGTGGCGCCCGGCGCGGTGTACGCCGCCGATTCCTGCTCCACCATCTGGCCGACCCCGTCGTACCGGTTGGTCACGACGTTGCCGTACGGGTCGGCCTGCTCGGTGGTGTCGCCGAAGGTGTTGTAGCCGATCCGGCTGACCGCCCGCATCCGGACCGGCGCGCCCTCCCCGGTGACCGTGCTGGTCTCCGGGCCGACGGTGACGACCGGGCGGCCGACCTCGTCGTTGGTGATCGAGGTGACGACACCCTTCGGGTCGATGGCCGAGGTGACCGTGCCGTCGGTGTCCAGGCCGAAGCTGGTCCGGCTCACCTGCGCGCCGGCCGCCGGGAGGGCGCCGGACTGCAGCTGGCCGATCTCCGCCGGGCTCAGCGCCTTCTGGTACGCCTGCACGTCGTCGATCTGGCCGGCGAAGATGCCGGTCGTCTCGGTCTGGCCGCCGACGAGCAGGCCGGTCGCCTGGTTGTTGAACTGCTTGGTGGTCGACAGCGCCGACTTGACCACGCCGTTCACGTACAGCTGGGCGGTGTTCGTGCCACCGGACGCCGCGTTCGGCGTCACGGTGACCGCCAGGTGCGTCCAGTCCGCGGTGGCCGAGCCGGTGGTGTAGGTGCTGGCGCTGCTCGGCCAGCTGACCTCGCCGTTGGGCTCGCGCACCGCCATGGCCAGGCGCCACGAGTCGGTCGCCTTCTCGTAGTAGACCTTCAGCGCCGAGCTGCCGACGTCGCCGGTCATCGCCGCGACGAACCGGTCGGCGTCCTTGTTGCCCAGCTTGACCCAGGCGCTGAGGGTGTACGGCTGCAGCGTGTCCACCGGCGCCTGGCCGGAGATCGTGCCGGACGCGCCGCCGGAGAAGGAGGCCGCGCCGCCGCGCTCGGTGGACCAGCCCACGCCGCCGGCCAGGGTGCCGGTGTTGTTGGCGGCCGCGTCGGCGACCGTGCTGCCGGTCTTCTCGTCCAGCTTCCACCGCAGGGTCGGGGTGACGCCCGCGGAGAGGTAGCCGGTCTGCTGCCGGACCCGGCCGAGGCGGTCGTACGTGGTGCCGGTCGACGCCAGCACCGAGGTGCCGTCGCTGAGCGTGGTGCTCAGCAGTTCGTCCTCGGCCGAGTAGGTGTACGTGGTGGTGCGGGTGGTGGCGGCCTCGCCGTCCTCGGTGACGTCGACGGTCGCGGTCAGGTTCCGGCCCGCGGCGTCGTACGTGCGGGTGGTCTTGGTCCGGCCGTTGTTGGTGATCTGCGTGAGCAGGTTGCCGGCCGCGTCGTACGTGTTCTTCTCCAGCACGTGCGACTGCTTGGTGCACCCGGGCGTCTTCGCCGGGTCGCAGCCGTTCGTGCGGGTCACCGACACCAGCAGGTTGTTGTCGGTGTACGTGTACTCGTTGACGAAGCCCATGGCGTCGGTCTCGGACGCCAGCCGGCCGGCCGGGTCGTAGGCCAGCTGCCGCACCTTGAGGTCGCGTGGCGCCGACGGCGAGTCCGGGTCGCCGGTGAAGCCCTTGACCACCGTGGAGATCTCGTTGCCGACCGCGTCGTAGTTGGTCAGCACCGTCGAGCCGTCGACGTGGGTCTGCCGGTTCACCTGGCCGAACGAGTCGTAACCCAGCTCGACCCGGTTGCCCTCCTGGTCGGTCTCGGCGATCCGCCGGCCGCGGCTGTCGTAGTCGTAGGTGACGGTCCGGGACGCGTCTCCGCCGGTGGCGTCCGACACGGTCTCCGAGGTCATCAGGCCGTCGACGTTGTATGCCAGCGTGGTGACCGGCGTGTGCACCGCGCCGGTGACGGCGTTGGTCACCACGCTGTCGGTGACCGTGACCACCCGGTCCAGCCGGTCGTGGGTGTAGCTGACCGTCGAGCCGGGCATGCCCTTGACGACGTCGATCTCCTTGACCGTGCGGCCCAGGCCGTCGTACTCGTACCGGGTCGTCGCGCCGGCCGGGTCGGTCGTCTCGGCGACGTCGCCGTTCGGGTAGTAGAGGATGGTCTGCAGGCCACCGCCCGGCTTGACCACCCGCCACGGCAGGCCGGCCGGCGCGTTGCCGCCCTGGAAACCGCCGTTCTTGCCGCCGTCGGTGTAGGTGATAGTGGTCCGCCGGCCCAGCTCGTCGGTCTCGCTGATCCGGTTGCCCTGGTCGTCGTACTCGTATTTGGTGAGGTAACGGTTGTCCGAGGGTGAGTCGGAGCCGGCGGCGCGCAGCTCGATGAGCCGGTCGTTGCGCCGGTTCTTCGGGTCCGGGTTCTGCGTCGTCGCGTCCGGGAAGTACAGCGAGTACGACGTGGAGCAGTTGTTCTCCGACCGGTCCTGGCAGGTCGTCACCGACACGACGTTGCCGCGCACGTCGTACTCGTTGATCGTCATGTTGCCGTTGGCGTCGGTGACCGTGCGCAGGTTGCCCTTGCCGCTGTAGCCGAACCGCGTCTCGTTGCCGAGCGCGTCGATCTCGGCGATCTTGCGGGCGTACAGCAGGTCGTTGACGGTGGTGGTCCGGGTCGGCTTGCCGTCGGCGTCCTTCGGCCCGGTGACCGCGTAGTTGATCTGGCCGGAGGGCGCGCCCTTGACCGCGTCACGTGCCTTGAACTGGTACTGCGCCTGGGTGGCGTCGACCTCGGAGGCGTAGAACGCCACCTCGGCGAGGCTGCCCTTGTAGTACGGCGTGGTGTTGGAGTCCAGGTAGAACCAGTTGTGGCCGGCCGTCGTGCCGTCGACGTAACCGGCGCCGAGGGTGTACACCGTCGGGGCGCCGCCGGTCAGCTGGGACGGGGCCATCGGCTCCGACCCGGTCGTCGACTGCGCCTTGGCGCCGTCGACGTACAGCGTCTGCGTCGTGCCGTTGGTGGCCAGCACCACGTGGTGCCACTTGCCGTCGTTCACCGCGGCCTTGCTGGCCAGCGACGGGATGAAGGTCTGCGCGGTACTGGTGTTGCAGGCGTACAGCTGCAGGTCGGCGCCGTTGGTCTTGGTCGAGCCGGGCAGGTCCAGGCAGAGGCCGGAGGCCTTGTTGAGCAGCCGGTTGCTGGACGGCTCCCAGTTCTGCGAGGCGTGGCCGGTGCAGGCAGAGAGCACGATCTTGGTGCCGCTGGCTGTCGCGTTGCCGGCCGGGGTCATGCACTTGCCGAAGGCCCGGACGGTGCTCAGGTTGCCGTTGGCGGAGGCCGAGGAGACCAGCGTCCAGTTCTGCGCGGCGGTGCCGTTGCAGTCGTAGCTCTGGATCACCGTGCCGTCGGCGGTGCCGCTGCTGGTCACGTCGACGCACTTGCCGGCGACGCCGACCGAGTTCAGCGGGCCGGTCGGGGTCAGCGACGGCGACAGCGCGCGCAGCTTGCCGTCCGGGGTGATCCACAGTGCCGGGCTGTCGTACCGGGCGGTGCTGCTCGACTTCATGCCGAGCAGGACGTCCTTGGTCGTGGTGGTGTTGAACCACATCGAGACGGAGCTGGGCCCGGTTGGCGCGACGCCCTTGGGCAGGGTGACGTACGAGCTGGTGCCGTTGAAGGACGCCGCCTTGCCGGACGATCCGAACGGACCGTCGACTGAGCCGAGCGTGACCGTGCTGTAGGTGGCGGTGCCACCGTTGACCTGGTTGACCGCGTCGGTGACGCCGGACTCGGCCATCCGCCAGTAGTTGGTCGGCGCGCCGCCGAGCACGCCGCTCTCGTACACCTTCGTGGTCCCGACGATCGCCGGGGTCTCCGGGGTCCAGGTCTCGCCGTTGCCGTCGATGACCTTGGTGACCCGGCTGGAGGCGCTGTCGTACGAGATCTCCGCGGTGGCGTTGCCGGACGGGCGGACCACCTTGGTCAGCAGGCTGACCGCGCTCCTGGAGTCGTACAGGTCGGCGGCCAGCTGCCCGTCGACGGGGGTGTCGAAGAGCGCCACCTCGGCGATCGAGCCGGTGAAGTAGTCGCGGGTGCCGACGTTGCTGTTGGCGTTGGCGTGCGACTGGTTCGGCCAGGCCCCGCCCAGGAAGCCCTTGCCGATGAACGACGACGCCGGGGAGGTGTCCTGCACGGTGACGCCGGTCTCCGAGGCCACCGGCTTGCCGTCGAGGTACAGGTCCTGCCGGTTGCCCGAGGAGGACAGCACCACGTGGTGCCAGGTGTCGTCGTTGACCTTCAGCGGCGACGTCACGCCGTTGACAGTGGTGGTGGCCGCCATCGGCGTGTGGATGCGGGTCAGGAACAGCTGGTCGACCGGGCGGGTCTTGCCGCACGCCCAGATCTGCATCAGCGCGCCGGTCTGCGAGCCGTCACCGACCGAGTCCAGGCACAGCCCGGAGAAGTCGCTGATGATCTGGCCGTCGGCCTGCACGTCCCAGCGCTGGCTGCCGGCGGTCGACGCGCAGGTGTTGATCACCAGGTCGGTGCCGTTGACGGCCTCCTGGTCCTCGGTGTCCACGCACTTGACCACGCCGCCGGTGGTGACCTGCAGCTGCCGGGTGGTGGCCCAGGTGAACAGCTGGTTGGCGGTGCCGGCGCAGTTGGCGATCGCCAGCCGGGTGCCGTTGGTGGAGACGTTGCCCGGCACGGTCAGGCACTGGCCCTGGCCGACCGCGGTCAGCGTGCCCAGCGAGGCGCCCAGCTTGGGGGCCTTGGCGAAGCCGCCCATCAGCTGGCCGTCCGAGCCCAGGTACAGCGTCGGGTTGTAGGCGGTCCTGGTGGTCGCCGCGGTCGACGCCGCGGGCTCCATCGACTGGCCGTAGAGGACGCCGTCGCCGCCGGCGGCCGGGGCCTTGAACCACATGCTGATCGCCTGGTTCGCGCCGTCGGCGGCCAGGTTCGCCGGGACCTGCACCTGCGAGGAGGTGCCGTCGAAGCCGGCAGCGGTGGAGGTGGAGCCGGCCAGCGGGCCGGGCCGGCCCAGCGTCACGCCGCTGTAGACGCCGACGTCCGCGCCGCCGTTCTCCAGCATGGTGCTGGCCGCGGCGGTGCCGCCGGCCTCGTTGAGCCGCCAGTACGAGTGCGGCCGCGCGTTGACCATCGCGGTCGGGAACAGCGAGCCGGAGGCGTCGTACCGGTAGGTGTTGCACTCGCCCCAGTTGTTCGGGGCGCAGACCTTGGTCAGCGAGTTGCCGTTGTACTCGTACTTCCAGGTGTTGACCGAGTCCCAGTCCCCCGGCGTGACCGGGTCGGTGGCGACGTAGGCAACGTGCTTGGGCGCGGTCTCCGTCCAGATCAGGTCCAGGGTGCGCCCGGAGGCCGCGGTGATCGTGGAGAGCAGGCCGCCGGTGTAGGTGAACTTCTGGCCGCGGCCGGAGACGTCGGTGATCGAGGCGACCGGGAACTGGGCCGACCCCTCCTCGAGCCGCTTGAACTCGTAGGTGGTGCCGTCCTTCTCGGTCAGCCGGTAACCGCCGCCCTCCTCCGCCGGGATCTCCCGGAAGGTCGAGGCCAGGCCGGCCGGCGACGAGTAGGAGCCGTCGTGGTTGCGGCCGAAGGCGAGCTCGCGCCCGGTCGCATAGGTCACCACCACGGTGTTGACGCGTTGCGAGCCGTTGATGGTCACCGGCTTCTCGGTGGCCTTGACGTCGGCGATGCTCGACCAGCCGGCGCCGAACGCCTGATCGGCGCGGGGATCACTGCTGTTGTACGACCGGGTGATCTCCAGCGGCGGGCCGATGGTGTTGACCATCGCGTCCCGGGCCGACGTCGTGTAGTTGCCGATCACCGGGTCGAAGCCCTGCCCGGCGTTCTGCGACAGCACCGACGTGATCGACGGCTGCGGCACCGGGGTGGTGATCAGGTTCTTGACCAGGTTCTCGTGGTTGTCGGTGAGACCGTCGCGGACCTGGACCGTCCAGTAGTAGGACTCGTTCCAGGTGAACGTTCCCGGCGGCACCGTCCAGGACTTCTTCGTGGTCCAGTCCGAGGTGGCCAGCTGGACCTTGTTGTCCTTGTCGTAGACGAAGAAGTTGTACTCCAGCGTCTTCGGCCAGTTGTCCGGGTCGTGCGCGTCGGCGATCAGCTCCGGGGTCAGCGTGGCGGTGGTCGCGCCGTACGCCGGGTACTGCTCGTTGACCTGCGGGTCGGTGTTGTAGTCGTAGGTGACCTCGATGCGCGGGTCGGTCGCGTAGTCGCCGTAGTTGGCCGAGGTGAACCGCTTGAACGCCTTCGAGTTGGTCTCCGACGCGGTCAGCGCCAGGCCGAAGTTCGGCAGCGAGCCGGTCGACCAGCCGTTGAACGTCTGCGTCGGCAGCGACACCGACCGCATCGCGCCCTTGCCCCGGTCACCGCCGGTGTTGCTGCACGCCGGGCTGTTGTCGCTGATCACCCAGTTGGCGATCGGCGACGAGTAGGTCGGACCGGCGGAGAGCACGCCCTTCGCGTCCTCGATCCCGGCGACGGTCCAGGACTTGGTGACCCGCCGGACCTCGATCGGCTCGTGGTCGGCGCAGTTGTACGACCAGGTGTGGAACATGAACAGCTTGGCCGACTTGATCTGCGTGCCGACCAGGCCGTCGTCGTCGAACTGGTCGAAGTGCATGAACGAGCGGGACACCGTGTCGCCGCCGTCCCAGGTGCCGACCGGCAGGTTGTCACCGTTGTGCGTGACGGTGGAGGTGCTGTTGTCGGTGAAGATGTCACCGGTGTCGGAGGTCTCGATGGTCGGGTCGATCCGCACCGGGTACTGCCGCGCCGGGTCGTTGAGCCACGCCTGGTCGGCGGTCACCTTGAGGGCCGGCCCGCCGGCGGCGGTGATCAGCTCATAGCGCACGCCGTCGGACTCGGCCGGGGCGCCCGAGTGCGGGTCCACCTTCGAGTCCTGCATGTAGCCGCGTGGCACCTGCATGGCGACGCTGCCGTCCGCGGCGACCAGGTCGAGCGAGCCGTTCTTGCCGGTCCGCGCGGTCAGGCCCTGCAGCTTGAGCGGGAAGACCCACTCGTTGCCGGCCGCCGGCGAGTCCAGGACCAGGGTCTCCTTGAGACCGTCGTTGGTGGTCCGCAGCTCCAGGTCGGTGCCGGGCAGGATGTCGCGGTAGGTGGCGGTGGAGCCGTTCACGACCGCCGGGACCGCGGCGGCGCCGGCCAGGTCGTAGGCCATCGAGCGGCCGGAGGCCGTGGTCACCGTGGCCAGCGCCGGGCCACCGGTCGCCGCGAGCGACACGTCGATCGAGTTCGCCCCGGCCTCCAGGCGCTCGCCGCGCTTGGTCAGCGTGGTGTCGATCGGCTGGTAGGACCCGTCCGACGCCTTGTAGTTGATCCGCGAATCGAAGAAGACGCGGGTGTACGACCCGTCCTCGTTCTGGTACTCGTCGTACTTCGCCGTCGAGCGCTTGGGCAGCCGCTTGCTGGTCTTCTTGTCGAAGCTCTCGGCGTTGCCCTGGCCCTTCGGCGTGGTGAACTTCTTGTCCGCCGGCTTGGCCGGCTGCGCGGGGTCCTTGATCCCCTTGCCCCGGCCGGGCGGCGTTCCGGTGCCACCGTTGGCGCGCGTCTCGTCGACCCCGACGTAGTGGTCGACGTTGCCGGTCGCGCCGCCGCGCTCCTGCCTGGGCAGTCCGGTGGTCACCGCGGCCAGCGCGGGCACCTGCCGGAAGAAGGACACCAGTCCCGACAACGGCCAGCCGCCCCGTTCGTCGGGCACCACCTCCGGTGGCAGACCCACCGACAGCCCGACGGCCAGCGCAGTGACGACAGCGATACGCCGTCTCATTCGAGCCCCCGCTCACAGCTTCTTCCAAGATTTCGGCGAAGCATGCGGCACGGTAATCGAGATTCACAAGATCTTGTTCAGACAGCGTTCATCTGCATCCCCTCCGTCACTCCTCAAAAGACGAGCTCAGAGCCACGGAGTGGGATATGTCACACGCTCTTGAGTGGACCGGTCCGAACCGGACGACGGGCGGCCCGCGCGCCGGACACCGGTGGTCCGGCCCGGACACCCGCAGCATCTGCCGCGCATACGCGTCGCCGAGACGGCGGACCGCTCGGCGTGCCCGCTCAGGCCGCCGCGGTCGCCTCGATCACCGCGTACGGCGGCTCGACCGGCGTGACCGTGACGCGGCGCAGGCCCGCCCGGGTCAGCAGATCGTCGAATTCGGTGAGCGTGCGTTCCCGGCTGCCGGCGGTGGCGAGCATGGCGATGTCCATCAGCGGCGCGATGCCGGGGGCATGGTCGTCGATGAGGATCTCGGTGATCACGACGCGCCCGCCGGGGTGCAGGGCGTCGCGGCAGTTCGCCAGGATCTGTACGCACTCGTCGTCGGACCAGTCGTGCAGGATGAACTTGAGCAGCAGGATGTCGCCCCGCGGGACCTCCTTGAAGAAGTCACCGGCCACCGCGGCGCAGCGGTCCTGCAGGCCCTGCGCGACGGCCGCCTCCCGCGCGCCCGGCAGCGCGTGCGGCAGGTCGAGCACGATCGCGTCCAGACCGGGGTGCCTGGCCAGCATGGCCAGTGCGAAGGAGCCGTGCGCGCCGCCGACGTCGACCACGGTGGTGGCGCCCGCGACGCCGATCACCTCCACCGCCTCCCGGATGACCGGCGCCGACATGCTGGCCATCGCGGCGCCGAAGAGCCGACCCTCGTCGGGGTGCGCGGCCAGGTAGTCGAAGAACGGCATGCCGAGCGCCTGGGCGGTCTGCGCCTGGCCGCTGCGGATCGCCTCGGGGATCCGCGCCCACGTCTGCCACAGACACGGACTGGACTGGGAGGCGGCCAGGTCGCGCAGCGACATCGGCGCCTCGCGGTGCAGCACGGCCAGCGTCTCGGTGCCGGCGAAACCACGTTCGGTGTACGCCACCAGGCCGATCGAGGCGCAGGCACGCAGGAACCGTGCGGTGGCCGCCGGATCCGCGCCCTCGGCCTCGGCGATCTCCTCGGCCGTCCGCGGGCCGCCGGCCAGGTGCTCGGCCAGCGACAGATCGACAGCCGCGCGTACGGCTTGGGCCAGCCACGGCCCGACGAGGAATCCCATGACCGTTCCGTATGGATCCGGTGTCATGCCCTCGGAATTTAGCGCCCCGGGTCCGCGCCGTCAGCCGGGCGTCAGAAAGTGCGAATTCACGTCGCCCGGCGATCACGGTTCCGGGATCGCCGACAGGGTCCGGCCGAGCCGCCCGCGCGAGTGTATTCCGCAAGATTGGCACATTCACCACCCAATGATGAGAGTGTTTTCGATTCTCTGCGATCAAGAAGCTGACCAGCGCGACCTCGGCCGGACACGGTTCCGGTCCACTCGCGACGAATCGACCCGGCGACCGGGTATGCGCACCTGAACGGCTTTCCGCGGCGTCCGGTTGTCTCCGCGGATTTCTAGACTTCATACTGATGGCAGTTTTCGAAGTTGATGGGCTTCGTGCGGGTAATCGGCGGAGCGGTGACGCGACGCGGATCGGCCGGTCGAGTCCGGCCGGAGGAGCCGGGAGGCCGGACGATGGTGGACGCCCCCGTCATCGGGCACGTCGATGAGCAGCAGCCTGCTCCAACGGCTGGGCGAGGCGGGCTGGCCGAGGGTGCTGCTCGGCGCGTACTGGGTCGGGACCTTCCTCGGCACGGTGGCGAACGGCATCCAGATCCTCACCGCGAATCGGCCGACCACCGAAGGCCTCGTGATCGCCGCGTTCATCATCCTCGCGGCCGCCCTACCGCTTGCCTACCAGATCGGGCGGCGCAGCGGCGGAGCCGCCGTGCCCAGCGGTGAATTCCTGATCCGGGTGCGGGAGGCGGAACACGCGAGGCGTGTCCTGGACGGAACGCTGGGCGCGTACCGGCCCTACCGCGACGACTGGAAGATCGTGTTCGACATCGGCGAGCAGGGCGACGGGGACGACATCGAGGAGATCCACAAGACGCGGCCGCACTTCGCCAAGCGCGTCTACTGGTGCCAGTTCGAGGCGCTCAACCGCGGACGCGACCATGAGCTGGGCTGGGACGACATCGATCTGCACGTGACCAGGCCGCCGGCCAGTTCCGGGGACCCGCAGCAGGCCGGAGTGGTCAAGTTGCACAGCAAGTCCGTGCCCCGCGCCCTCATCACGTTCGCGCCGCCGCACGCCGAGGTGACCTGGACCGCGAAGTACCGGTCGCCGGGCTACTGGGACCCGATCCGGCAGTCCGGGCACGTGCAGTACTTCGAATGGCTTCCGCCCCTGGTCGGACTGGACGAGGACGGCCGCCGGCGCAGCCCGGTGGGGTCGGCCGCCTTCGTCTTCCGGGTGCCGAGCAGCCTCGGCGTCCTGGTCGCCCCGCGCGATCTGCCGGCCGGAGTGACCTTCAAGGAGAAGCCGAACGGCCTGACCCAGATACGCGAGTACGAGTTCTCGGTCCACGCCGAGGCCATCGCCAAGGCGGTGGAGCCGATCGGCTGGTCCCTGCGGCTGCAGCGGTCGAGCACAGAGTGACTGCCGCGTCGGGGGCGCTCTGGACCAGAATCCGGCGGCTCGCCGGATCGGTCCCCGCGCCGACCTGGGCCTCCGCGGGGACCGTCACCGCCCTCAACCTGATCCTGATCGTCGGCGCCAGCGTCGGGTTCCGCGCCACGTCGGTGATCGCCGTGATCACGGTGCTGATCGTGGTTACCGGAGTCCATCTGGGCCGGCGGCCGGAGCGGTCGCGGGGGCGCCGGCGTTCGGCCCTCAACCGGCCCGAGGACACCCAGCCGGGTTCGGAGCCTTTCGAGGAGGATCTGGAACTGGTCATCCAGATCGGAACCGGGCCGGGCAGTGACCGGGTCGCGGAGCACCGGGTGACCCGGCGGCGGCACGCGCACGCCATCGGCTACCGCAAACTCACGCTGATCTCGGCCTACCTCAGCCCGCACGCCGAGGAGACCCCGGTCGTGCCGGCGCTGACCGTGCACGACCCGGAGGTGAAAGCCGACTGGCTGCCCCTGGCGATCCCCAATCGCGGCGCCGTGATCTTCATGCCACCGGTCTTCGCGCCGGAGCTGAGCTGGGAACTGGTCTATCCGGTGCCGAACGGCATCTGGAATCCTCTGCGGGAGGTCGGCCTGGATGTCTTCCGGTACGACCTGCGGAAGTTCCCGATGCAACGATTCGTGGTTCGCTTCGTTCTGCACCCGGAGGCCAAAGCGTTCTCCGTACACGAGCGTAATCATTTGGGAACGCTGAGCTACGGGTGGGACTCGAATGGCAATCGCATCGCTCTGTGGTGCGCAGGCGAGCCCGCCGCGCGAACCCGCTACGAATGGGAGATCCGGGCAGTGTGGCAATGAGAGGCCCGGCGTTTTGATAGTGTCCTCTCGGCAACAGAGCCAAATATCGGGCAGCGGCGCACGGATGCACTCCCGCGCCGATTCGCCCCGCCTGACATGGGGGCGCAAAATGACTGCAACGAAAGGCGAGACGGGCCGCGGCGGCGAAGGTTCCGCCGGCTGACCGATCGCATTCCGATGGGCTGGTGGCGCTACTCCGGCGGAGTTGCCCCGCCAGCCCATTCAAGTGGTCCACAGCGACCGGCCACCCGGCACAACAATCCGACAGAATGCGGTGAGCACAGGAGAGAGTCTCAGGACAGTTCGGTGATCACCGCCCGCACCATGCGGCGGCCGTGCTCGGCCATGCGGGGAAACGTGTGCCGGTAGTAGTCAATTCCGGTCAGTGACGGGGCCAGAGCCCAACCGCAGGCTCGGCGCCAGGTGTCCTCGTCGTAGGCGACGGCCTCGCGGAACGCGTCACGGGCCGCGCCGGTGAAGGTCCACAGCGCCGCAGCGACGTCCGGAGCCGGGTCACCGACCCCGAGAGCGCCGAAGTCGATCACCGCTGCCAGCCGGCCGCCATCGGTGATCAGGTTGCCCGGCTGCAGGTCGCCGTGGATCCACACGGGAGCGCCGGCCCACTCGGGAGCGGCCAGGCACGCCTCCCACGCCCGCTCCGCCGCGGACACGTCGAACCCGTCGTCGAATCCGGCCAGGCGGGGCAGCGCCCGGCGCACGCTCTCGTCGGCGTGGCGCAGCGACGCGCCCCGGGAACCGGGCGGCTTCGCCGGGCCGCCGGCCGGGTCGATGCGGTGCAGCGCGCGGACGAAGGCGGCCAGGTCGCCGGCCAGCGGCACGTCGTCGCAGCCCAGGCGGGGCGGGGTGGTCCCGTCCAGCCACGGCACCACCGACCAGCGCCAGGGATAGCCGGCGCCGGGCTCTCCCACGTACAGCGGGATCGGAATCCGGACCGGAAGCCGGGCCGCCAGCCCCGGCAGCCACCGCCGGCCGGAATCGGCCTGGTCGGCCGCCCAGGCCACCTTGGGCATGCGGGCGGCCAGGCCGTCGCCGATCCGGAAGAGTACGTGGTCGGTGCCCTCCAGGTCGGACGGCACGGCGGTCACCGGCAGTTCGGCCCACCGCGGGCACTGCTCGGCCAGCAGACGGCGCAGCTGCTCGGCGGTGACCCGGACCTCGTTCTCGTGGATCGGCACCACCGGCACGCTAGTGCGGCCCCACCACGCGATGCCAGCCGATTACCACGGCACGGCGAGCACCCGGACATGCTTGTCACAACACCAGCCCGGACGGACCGGGCAGGAACGGCGCCGGCGCCCGAGCGCTAGTCTTCGACTGCTCGCCCGTGTGCATCCGGGGCATCGCTGGCTCGCGCGCCTATAACCCCCCGGAACGGTCTGGCCGGCCTTCTGCGCGCAAGGGTCCCCGCGTCCGGCGCCGGAACTCAGCGGCGCTGGAAGACGGCTGGCATCCGGCGCCCGGACTTCTTACACAAGACTTGCCGGCATGAGCCCGAACGCCGGCCGGATAATGTCCTCCATGGATATGAGCAGGCAGGCCGCCTCGGCAGCCGTCAGTGACCGGGGCTGGCGATACGTTCTCGGGACCTTGCGCACCTCAGTGCCGGTCTCCTCGCTGGCCCACGCCACCGAGGTGGCCACCCGGGCGATCACCGCCTGCGGCGCCGCCGCCGACGACCACCTGCGGGTGGACCTGCGCGCCGACCGGGTCTTCCTCACGCTGGGCAGCAGCGAGCAGGCGACCGTCGAACTGGCTCAGCTGATCACGGTCGCCGTCCCGGAGACCGAGCCCTACGGCGTCCAACTGCTGGAGATCGCCATCGACGCGCTGGACATCCCGGCGATCCGGCCGTTCTGGAAGGCTGTTCTGGCCTACACCGACGAGGGTGGCGCCGACGGGCCCCGGGATCCGATCGTCGACCCGGACCGGCTGGGTCCGGCGATCTGGTTCCAGCAGATGAGCGAGCCGAGGCCGCAGCGCAACCGGATCCACTTCGACGTCTCGGTCGCCCATGACGAGGCGGCTGCGCGGATCGAGGCGGCGCTGAAGGCCGGCGGGCGGCTGGTGTCCGGCGAGCGGGCGCCCGCGTTCTGGGTCCTCGCCGACGCGGAGGGCAACGAAGCGTGCATCACCACCTGGCAGGGCCGCGACTGACACCGGGCAGCGGCCGGGGGTGCCGGTCCCACCTCCGCTCAGCGGGAGGCCTGCAGGAAGCGCAGGACCGCGGTGACCCGCCGGTCGGCGCGGTCGTCCGGGGCCAGGCCCAGCTTCGCGAAGATGCTGCGGATGTGCTTGTGGACCGCGCCCTCGGTGATCACCAGCTTCTCCGCGATCGCCGTGTTGCCCAGGCCCTCGGCCATCAGCGTGAGCACGTCGCGCTCGCGCGGGCTGAGCCGGCTCACCCCGCTGTCCGGCCGGGTGCGCGCCAGCAGCTGCCCGACCACCTCGGGGTCGACAGCGGTGCCGCCGGAGGCCACCCGGTGCAGCGCGGACAGGAACTCCTCCACCCGGCCGACCCGCTCCTTGAGCAGGTAGCCGAGGCCGGCCGACCCGTGCGCGAGCAGGTCCGTGGCGAAGGCCTGCTCGACGTACGCCGAGAGGACCAGCACCGCCAGGCCCGGCTGCCGGCGGCGGGCCTCGACCGCCGCGACGATCCCCTCGTCGGTGTGGGTCGGGGGCATCCGGACGTCCACGATGGCGACGTCGGGCCGGAAGGACGACACCGCGTCGAGGAACGAGCCGGGCTCGTCCGCGGTCGCCACCACGTCCAGCCCCTCGGCGCGCAGGAGCAGGGCGAGCCCCTCCCGCAGCAGGGCGTCGTCCTCGGCGATCACGATCCGCACGGCAACTCCACGTCCATCGTCGTCGGCCCACCCGGTGGGCTGGTCAGCACGAAGCGGCCATCGTAGGCCGCGACCCGCCGGCGCATCCCGGCGAGCCCGGAGCCGCCGTGCTCGTCCGCGCCGCCGGCGCCGTCGTCGGCGACCCGCACGCGCAGCCGGTCGCCGTCGCGGCGCACGGTGACCTCGGCGGACGTGGCGCCACTGTGCTTCACCACGTTGGTCAGCGCCTCGGCCACCACGAAGTACGCCGTCGCCTCCACCGACGCCGCGCACCGGCCGGGCACGTCCACGTCGACCCGGCACGGCACCGCGCAGTTCCCGGCCAGCCCGGCCAGCGCTCCGGCCAGGCCCCGGTCGTCGAGCACCGGCGGCAGGATGCCCCGCACCACCGCGCGCAGCTCCCCGAGGGCCTGCTCGGTGGCGTCCTGCGCGCGGTCCAGGATCTCCGCGGCGGCGTCCGGGTTGCGGTCCAGCGCCCGCCGCGCCGCGCCGATCAGCACGTTGAGCGCGACCAGGCGGTTCTGCGTGCCGTCGTGCAGGGATCGCTCGATGCGGCGCAGCTCGGCGGCGTGCGCGTCGAGGGCGGCGGCGCGGGTGGCGGTCAGCTCGGCGACCCGCAGGGACAGGTCGACGCCGGGGGCCGGCGCGAGCAGCCGCCGGCCGGGCAGGGCCTGCAGCCGGGCGATGCCGGAGGTGAGTCCGACGGCCAGAGCCGCGCAGCCGAAGCCGATCAGCGACACGCCCGCCGCGTCGGCGAGCCCGTCGATCCGCCACCAGATGATTCCCGGTCCGATCGGCCCGGGCTCCAGCAGCCAGTACCAGACCGGGAAAGTGATGTCCTCGACCGCGTACACCGGCAGTGTGATCCCCAGCGCGCCGACCACGAACCCGGCCGTGCCGTGCAGGGACAACCAGGCCAGCTCGCGCCGGACGGTCAGGTCGGCCAGCGCCTGGCGGGCGTTCGCCGGCAGCGGCGGCGGGCCGATCACTTCCGGGCCCCGGCGGGTCAGCCGCGCACGCTCGCGGTCGGCGACCGCCCGGGTCACCCGGAACACCGTCGGCACCAGCGGCAGACCGACGCCGACCAGGCAGCCGACGGCCACCAGGACGAGCCAGACCAGCGCGGCGAACGCCAGCAGCGCGGTGCCCAGGCCGCCGACGACGTGCTCCAGGCCGCCCACGGCGACGCGCAGCCTCTGCTTGAGGTGGCCCCGCGCCCGCATGCCTCACAAGATAGGTACCGCGCGCCGCCTCGCGGAAGTCAGCCTGGCCCGCGGCGTGCCCCACGCCGTGTCCCAGGGCCGAGCCAGATCAGCCCGGCGAGCAGGGCGAGAGCAAGAGCGGAAAGACCGATTGCCGGTACGTACGGCAGACCCGGCCCGGCCGTGACGGTGTCGTCGATCCACGACGCCAGATTGTCGGTGCGCGCGCTCGTGTCCGGCCCCTCGTGCGGGCACGCCGGTCCGGAACTGACCACGGCCACCAGCACCGGCGGGTCCTCCCGGAAGTAGGGGCCGCCGGAGTCGTGCTCGCAGGCGCTGGTGTCCGGGTGCGGCGCCCGGCCGGAGATCTCCAGGGTCGCGTCGCCCACCCGGTCGATCACGAACTCGCCGGTCTGCAGCCGGTCCGGGGTGGTGGATCCGTCGCGCGCCAGCCCGTACCCCGTCAATCGGACCTTCTCCCCCGCCGCGGGCGGGCTGTCGCCGACCCCCAGCGGGGGGACGTCGGTGACAGGTGTCGCCAGCTCGGCGAGCGAGACGTCCGCGGAGCCGGACTGCCGGACGTCCACGACCTCGATCTCGTGACCGCCGGGCCGGCCCAGCACGGTGCGGCCGACGATCGCGGTGGTACGCCGGGCGACCGTGCGCTCGACCCGCTTGCCCGCGGCGTCCCGGAAGCAGTGACCGGCAGTGATCACCCAGCGCGGCGCGATCAGCGCTCCCGAGCACCAGCTGTCCCGCGTGCCGCCGTCCTCGGTCGGAATGCCGGTCATGGTGAGCCGGACCGAGAACGGATAGTCGCCGTCGGGTGCGTCCGCGCCGTACGCGATGGCGTACGCCGGCCGGGAGCCGGCCAGCACCACCAGCACGATCGTGAGTAGGTTCGTCAGCAGACGGGACACGGGACGCACCACCGGGGGAATTCCGCAGGGACTGGGGCACCGATGTTGCGCGGCGCAACGTTCGGGGACCGTCAGAGGCGTACTTATGGCAGCTTTATCTGGGCTCTGGAAGCCTGCAACGGACAGCGGTAGGTGACGGAGGGACGCGGGTGCGGGTGCTGGTCGCCGAGGACGAGCGGATTCTGGCCGACACGGTGGCCGAGGGGTTACGCCGGTTCTCGATGGCGGTCGACGTCGTCTACGACGGGGACAGCGCCGTCGAACGGCTCGGCGTCAACCGCTACGACGTCGCCGTCCTCGACCGGGACCTGCCCGGGCGCAGCGGCGACGACGTCTGCCGGTGGATCGCCGGCTCGGACGCCGGCACCCGGGTGCTGATGCTCACCGCGGCGGTCGGCATCCGCGACCGGGTCGAGGGCCTGGGGCTCGGCGCCGACGACTACCTGACCAAGCCGTTCGCGTTCGCCGAGCTGGTGGCACGCTTGCAGGCGCTGTTCCGGCGGTCGGCGCCGGCGCTGCCGCCGGTGCTGGAGCGGGACGGGATCGTGCTGGACGTGACCCGGCACACCGCCGCCCGTGACGGCCTGGTGCTGTCGTTGTCGCCGAAGGAGTTCGCCGTGCTGCACGTGCTGATGCGTGCCGGCGGCCGCGTGGTCAGCGCCGAGGAGCTGCTGGAACAGGCGTGGGACGAGCACGCCGATCCGTTCACCAACACGGTCCGGGTGACCATCATGACGCTGCGCCGGAAACTCGGCGAGCCGCCGCTGATCCACACGGTTCCGCGCGTCGGATACCGGCTGGGCTCATGAGGATCGGCTCGCCGGCCCGGCGGATGCTGTTCGTCGCCGCGGTCCTGCTGGTCGCGGCGCAGTTCGCGCCATGGCTGGCGTCCCGGGTACTGGAGTTGTGGTCGGCGTTCGGGCCGGCCTGGTGCGCCCTGCCCGCATTGCGCGCCCCGGACGACACCACCTCCTTCATCTGCGTCCAGATCTACCGGCGGCCCAGCATTCCGCACACGTCGCTGGAATTGCTGATCCTGATCGCGATGGTGCTGGTCAGCCTCCCGGCGATCCGCTGGTGCCTGCGGCCGGTCCGGGACATGGTCCCGCTGATCGCCGACGTCGGGCCACAGAACCTGGGACACCGGCTGCGGCCCGGTGACAGCGGCGACGAGCTGGCCCGGCTCGGCCGGGCGATCGACGAGATGATGGACCGGATCGCGGTGGGCTACGAGGCGCAGCGCCGCTTCGCCGCGGACGCCTCGCACGAACTGCGTACGCCGCTGGCGGTGCAGCGCACGCTGATCGAGGTCAGCATGGCGCAGTCGCTGGGGCCGGAGAAACTGGAACTGCTGACCGGGCAGCTGCTGGACACCAACGAGCGCAACGAGCGCCTGATCGAGGGTCTGCTGGTGCTCAGCGAGAGCGATCGCGGGCTGATGTCGCACACGCCGCTGCGACTGGACCTGATCACCGAGGCGGTGGTCGACGCGCACCGCAAACGCGCCGCCGAGGCCGGCGTCACGATCACCACGCACCTGCGGCCCCGGGTGGTGGCCGGCGAGCAGGTGCTGCTGGAGCGGCTGGTCACCAACCTGGTGCAGAACGCGGTCAAGTACAACCGCCCGGACGGCACCATCGAGGTACACGTCGGCGACACCCCGGCGCTGACCGTGGTCAACACCGGCGACGACATCCCGCCGGACGAGGTGCCCGCGCTGTTCGAGCCGTTCCGGCGGCGCACGGCCGCCCGGATCGACCACAGTGGCGGCGCGGGTCTCGGCCTGGCCATCGCCCGCTCGATCACCCGCGCGCACGACGGCACCATCGCCGCCACCTCCACCGGCGGCGACGGCCTGCGGGTCGACGTGTCGTTCCCGCCGGCGGGCTCACCGTCCGGGTGACCGGGACCCCGCCGGGCCGGGTCGTCCTTGTCCGTGGATCGCCGGCCGGGTCGTTATCCTCTTGTCTGATGAGCGCTTCCCCGGCCGGCCCTGGCCGCCCCCGCGACCCCGAGGTCGACCGGCGCATCACCCAGGCCGCGCTGGACGTCTTCGGCGACCTGGGCTGGGCCGGCTTCGCCATGGAGACCGTCGCCCGCCGCGCCGGCATCGGCAAGGCCACCCTCTACCTGCGCTGGAGCAGCAAGGAGGTGCTACTCACCGACGCCCTGACCGCCGGCCTGCCCCGGGTCGGCGACGTCGACACCGGCACCCTGCACGGCGACCTGGTCGAGCTGGCCACCCAGATGATCAGCCTCTACGCCGGCCCGGCCAGCCGCGCGGCGCTGCGCCTGAACCTGGAGGCCGCCTCGATCACCGGGATCGCGGACCACTACGCCGCGATGCGCCGATCGCAGATCTCCGCGGCCCGCGACATCATCCGCCGCGGCATCAGCCGCGGCGAGCTGCCCCCGGCCACCTCTGTCACGCTGCTGCTGAACACGCTGGCCGGCGGCGCGATGATGCACGCTCTGACCACCCCGCCGGACGGCCGCGCCGAGCTGGCCGCCCGGGCCGGGGCGCACGCCCGCGAACTGGTCGGTTTCCTGCTCCACCCGGTGACCACCTGAAGCCGGCCCGTCGACCGCCGCTGCGATTCCGCCTCGCCGCGCACCAGCGCTACGTCAGCAAGGGTGGCGACGGCGACTGCGGACGGACATGCCTGTCGCGGTACGTGTACGTCCAGTCGTTCGCCGACGCCGACGAGATCCGCGCCTGCTGGCGCGCCCGGCCGAGCCGACTTCGGCGCCGACGGGAGAGCGGTCGGTCCGGGCGTCCGCGCCGCGGTGGGCGGGTTTACCCATGGTGCTGAGCCGTCGGAGGCAGCGCGTTGTGCGGCAGCTGTTGAAGCATCTCAGTGCTCGGCCCGGGTAGGGCTGGCCCCACCATGGTCACGGGAGTCTGCCGTAGTGCCCCGGAGACCGCGCCGTTGATCTACTCAGACCCGTGCGATCTTCTACTACGGACACCACGACAGGCTTTTCCCCGGGCAGCAGCTGCCCGGCAGCTCCCGACCGCGAACGTCGGCGTCGGATCCACCGGGGACGATCGGCCTCCCAGCTGGGCCACCGACGTGGTCCGGACGGACGTGCGGCCGGTGCCCGGGGTGGCGGGATGGCGGCCATGAGCAGGGTTCACCTGTCTTCGAGGTCGGTGATCGCGTTACTCCTGGCCGCCGGCTCGGCGTTGGTGGCGGCATTCGTGCTCGCCCCGGCCGCCATCCTGAACGCCACCGATGCGGTGTTCAGCGACGAGGAGGCACGGCGGGACGCAGTCGGGCGCGGTCTCGTCGAGTATTGGCGAGGTGGCGGACCGGAGTTCCCCGCTCTCCTGGCCAGGCTCACCGACTACTGGTTCCGATGGCACGCGATCAAGGTGGTGATCAGCTCGTTGATGCTCATGGTCTTCGTCCTGCTCGCCGTCGCGCTGTGGCGGAGATACCTGCACGGCGCGGCGAGGAACGCGGTGGGCGCTGTCGGCGCGACCGTCTTCGCCGTCCTTGCGACGGGACTGCTGATCCTGAACGTCCAGGCGACCGTCGTACCGCTGATCGCGTTGCTGCCGCTGATGGCCGGCGAAACACCCGGCAACGAACTCGCTCGGACGTTGCGCGAGATGCGGGAGGGGCTGACGCAGTCGACCGGCCCGCACGCCAGTTCCCCCGCGCTGACAGTGCTTCTCGGGGAGGCCGAGCGTTACCACTGGATCATGGCCGCGATGGCCGCCACGGTGATGGCGGCAACCGGCCTGGCGAGTGTGTCTCTGTGGAGGCGGCGCGTCGCCGACGACTCACGGGTCAGCTTCATGCGCCGGAGCATCGGCGTCGTCATGGCTCTCACCGCGAGCCTGCTACTGCTGGTGGCGGCCACCAGCGCGGTGTCAGCCACCGACCCTGCCGACACGGTCCTCGCCGCCATCGACGTGGACTGACTGTCCTGTCCTTCGACTGTTGCGGCTGCGCCGAGCGGCCGTTGCGGACGCGTACATCTCGGTAGACCCCGATGCCGCCGCTGCGACCCACACCGGCTGGAGCGCGCGGCGTCGCCGGCCACTCGCCTCATGACCCGGGGTCGTGCTGGTCGACGGCCCGCCAGCAGAAAGGCGCCGAACCCGGCGCTCGGACCGGGCGCACCGTGGTGACGACCACCTCCCGCGTGGTCCAATCGTCAGCGGTGGCCGGCAGGCCCGTGATCCGGCCGGCTCCGACAGGGCCCAGGTCGCGGGCCGGTGCGGGCGGCGGCAGGTTCGGCTGCGTGAGTGTGCGGGCGTCGAACTCCTCCCCCGCGACGAAAAGTTTGAGCAGGTCGGTCGCGCTCTCCCGGCCGCGCGGGACGATCAGGTGCAGGCGAGGCCGGCCGTCGTCGCCCCGCAGCCACAGGTGCTCGCCGGGATCCAGCCACTCACCGCCGCCGGGGATCAGGGAGGCGATCCGGAACGTGTCGCTGAGCGCCAGGATCGCGTAGAAGAGCCGGCGCGGCCCGCCGTTGCTCACCCGGACCCGGATCGTCGCCCGGACCTCGTCGATCTCGACGGCCAGTCCGGCTGATTCCGCCGCGATGGGCGGGGCCGGGTTGGCCCGGTCCCGGACAGCCTGCCAGCGGGCGATCCGCTCGACGGCGAACACCGTGTCCGCGACGCCCCACCGGTCCTCGGTCAGCGCATCGCCGCTCGGGCCGCGAGTGATCCGGGCCCGGCCGTCCACACAGGTGACCAGCAGTTCGGCGGCCTGCGGCGGGACCAGCCGGACCAGCGGTGACCGGTCGAGCAGCGCGCGCACGGCCGTGTCGCCGGTCACCGCGACCGGCGCCCCGGCGACCGGGAGCGCACGCAGCACGGCCCGGTGGACGGCGGTCTCGTCGAGGGGCGGGCGCACGTCGAGCCGGGCGGTGGCGGCCCCGACCTCGCTGACGGTGGCCCGCGCCACCGGGACGTCACCGCCGGCCATCCGGTAGAGGTCCAGTTCGGTGCGCCCGGCGGGTGGGATGCCGTGGATCGCCCCGGCGTCGAGCACCCAGCCGGCGCCGTGCCGGTACGCGGCGGTCAGGACCGGAGCAGCCGGGGCCGTTGCGCCACCGAGGAACGGCCGCATGACGTCGTCCGCGGCCGGCGCCTCCAGGACCGGGGTCTGGCCGGGCGCCAGGGCGTGCACCGCCGCCGCGGACCAGGCGTGCAGGTCACGGTAGGAGATCGACCCCGGGGTACGGCGCAGCGTACGGTCCAGGGCGGCGGACAGGGCGCCCCGCACCGTCCCGGCCACCACGACCTCCCTGGCCGTCTGGTCCCGCCGGCACGCCGCGAGCAGCACGTACCGGGCGACCGCGCCGTCCGCGCCGGTCAGATGTCCGTCCCGGGGGCGGAGGTCGCGCGGCACCCAGCGCTCCGACCGGCCCACGCCGCGGACGCCGGAACCGGAGTGGCAGCAGTCGAGGACGACCAGGACGTGCGCGCCGCGGCCGCTGATCTCGGCGACCAGGGCGGAGAGCTCCTTGTCGGCGAGGTCCCGCACGCCCGGTGAACGGCTGTCCACCAGCACGATCGTCTCGTTCCAGCGCTCCGGATCCCCGGGGCTCGACGGTTCCCGGGAGCCGTGACCGCAGAACCAGAAGACCGCGGTGTCATCGGCGGCGGCCTGCCCGAGGTGCGCGCGGAAGGCGGTGACAACCGCCTCCCGGGTGGCCGCGCGGTCGGTCAGAGTGAGCGGGCGCAGGGTGGACCGGGCGGCGAGCAGGGCGCGCGCGGCGTGCACGTCGTTGACACAGCCGGCCAGCGGGGACATCGGCGCCGGGTAGCTGTCGATCCCGACGAGAAGGGCGTACACGTTCCGTCCCACGGGGCTCCCTCGTCCGTGTCCTCTCTGGAAGCATCGTCCGGCATGAGTCACGACATCGCCAGGACGACCGAGCGGTATGCCCGCGAGCGGGGGATCCGGATGCTCGTCATCACGCTGGGCCCCGCGGAGGTCATGCCGGTCGCCGCGCTGCCGGGACCCCCCGGTGCGGAGATCCTGGACGCGGGGTCTGAGGAGTTGCTGGCCGGCTTGACGCGCTGGGCGGCGGACCCGGCGATCGCGGAATGCCTGCGGGACGTGACCGGAACCGCTCTCGAACAGGGCCGCGACAAGCGTCGCCGCGGGGACCTGTCCGGCTCGTTCCGCGCCGGTCGGCTGGGCCTGTTCACCGCCGCGGTGCTGGCGGACGCGGGTGGCGTGGTGTCCGCGACCACGAACATCTGGACGCTCCGGGAGGTCGTCCGCGAGATCGTGGACCGGGTTCGGGAGGACACTCCGGTCGGAGACGTGGCCGACGGCATCCCGGCCGACGCGGCCGCGGTGTGCCCGCTCGTCGCGGCGATCGCCGGCCGGGTGCCGCCGCCGGAGTCGCCGCCGCTGCTGCATGCCTGGCAGCGACTGGCCCGGCTGAGTGGCGACCACCGGCAACGGCGCGCGGTGCAGGATCGGTTGCGGACCACCTGCGCGGAGTACGGCGCGTGGGAAATCCTGATCCAGGCCGCGGCCGGCGAGGTCGGGCAGATGGATTTCGTCGACGTCCTGGTGTCCTCCGGCAGGATCGCCCGGTCCGCCGCGGGCGAGGGGAACGACGCGCACGATGCCATGACCGTCTACGCGGAAGCTCGCCGTCACCTGCCGGCGGTCGTCGCGGACCCCGCGGCGGCCGAACGGGTCTTCGCCGACCTGGCGCTGGCGACCAGCAACCTCGTCTTCAACCGGCAGCGGGCCACCACCGCTGCCGGTCCCCTCGCCCACCAGCTCAGCTACCTGGTGTCCGAGCACCTGCACCTGGTCGGCCGGGACCTCGTCCTGGTGCTCCGGAAGCTCGGCGCGGACGCGAGGGCCCTGGGCGCCTTCGAGTCGATCGTCGGCGGTTCCCTCTCCTCGTGGATGAGCCGTAACCACCCCATGACGCGGCTGGACATGACCACGGTCATGCGACTGGGCGGAGTGCTGCAGAGCACGCCCACCATCGACGCGTCCGGCATCGGCGACCTGGTGACGGCGTGTGGCCCGCTGCTCTATCTGATGCGCCAGCCGGACGGCGTGGCCGCGTGGCTCGTCCGCCCGGACGGCGAGATCCTGGCCGGGACCGCTGGTGGCCCGGACCCGGCGCTGGCCGCTCTCGGGACGGCCCTGCCCTATCTTTCCGGCGGTCCGGGTGAGCTGGCCCGGCAGATCTCCGGCTCGCCGCAGTCGCCAGAACCCGACGCGGACCTGGACGAAGCGCTGTCCGCCGGCTACGCGGCCCTGATCCCGCCGGAGATCGACGACGTCCTGGGCGGCCTGGACCGGCTGGTGGTGATCCCCGATCCCTGGCTGGAGCCGCTGCCGCTGGCCGCCCTGCGCACCCCGCGCGGCCGGTATCTCCTCGAGGAGCTGCAGGTGTCGGTCGCCCCGTCGGCGACCGCGCTGGAGCTGCTGGTCGGCTCCCTGAAGCGGCGGCCACCGGAGACCGGCAGCCTGGTCCTGGGCCGCTCCCGGTTCGACGAGACGGTCCAGTGGAACACCTGGGCCGGCCCGGTGCCGGTGCGTCCCGCCCCGCTGCCGGGGGCGGGCACGGAGGCGCGCCAGGTCGCGGACCTGCTCGGCGTGGAACCGTTCCTGGACGAAGCGGCCACCCGGTCCGTACTCCGCGGAACTCCTCAGAAGCGGGACGTGGTGCACATCGCCACGCACGGTTACTACGATCAGGGCAGTCCGCTGAGCTCCTTCCTGGCGCTCGCCGACGGTCCGCTGTCGGCCGACGAGATCTATCGGTACGACGCCGGCACGCGCGCCCGTCTGGTCGTGCTCAGCGCCTGCCAGACCGCGCTGGGAGACGACCATCCGGACAGTACGATCGGGCTGGCCAACGCGTTCCTGGTGGCCGGCGCGAACACTGTCGTCTCCAGCCTGTGGCGGATCCCCGACGAGCTCACGGCGCCGTTGATGCGGCGCTTCCACGAGCTCGTCCAGGACGGCCGGCCGCCGGGGGCGGCGCTGCGGACGGCGCAGCTGGAGATGCTGGACGACCCGGAGACCGCCGATCCGCGGGTGTGGGCGGCTTTCCGGGTGGCCGGCGTCGCCTAGCCTTCCAGGAGCCTCTCCAGCCGTACCAGACCGTCTCTGATCAGGCGGCCGTAGTGGTCGTCGCCGAGCGCGCCGAGGCCGGCCCGCGCCTGTTCGAGGTGCTCGCGGGCGCTGCGGGGATCACCCAGCTTGCGGTGACAGTCGGCCAGGTTCAGGTGCAGCGACGGATACAGCCCGGCCACCGACAGCGGCACCCCGGCCCGCGCCACCCGCTCGTCGGTGATCCGGCCGGCCGCTGCCAGGGCCCGCTGATCCCAGAGCAGCTCCTGCTCCACGTCGTCCTGGACGTCGGCCATCGAGTGCGCCAGCACGCAGACGTGCAGCGGGTCCGCCTGTTCTCCGCCGATCTCCGCCCAGATCCGGGCGAACAGGTCACGGGCGGCGGCCGGCTCGCCGCGACCGTGGTGCAGTTCCACCGCTTGGCCGATGCGGGCGAGGATCGGGTCGTCCATCGGTCAGGGCTTGCGCCCGACGGCGGTCCACACGTTGATGTCCGAGCGCTCCGGGATCTCCGTCCCCGGGTCGGGCCGCCACTCGCTGGCCGGCGTCACACCGGGCTCGACCAGCTCCAGCCCTTCGAACAGCTCGGTGAACTCGGCCTTGCCCCGGGTCCACACGTCCGACTTCCCCGACTCCACCAGCTGCTGGTAGAGCGCCTGCTGCTCGGGCGTCCCGAAGTCGGAGGTGGCGTGCGTGGCGACCAGGTAGCTGCCCGGGGGGAGCGCGTCGAGCAGGGTGCGGACGATCGGCCTGGCCGCGCCGTGGCCGTGCACGAAGTGCAGCACGGCGATCAGCATCAGGGCGACCGGCTGCTTCAGGTCCAGCGTCTCGTGCAGCGTCGGATGGCCGAGGATCCGCTCCGGGTGGTTGAGGTCGGCCTCGATGTACGCCGTGCGCCCCTGCGGACTGCTGTTCAGCAGCGCCCGGGCGTGCACCATCACGAGCGGGTCGTTGTCCACGTAGACGATCCGGCTCTCCGGGGCGTGCCGCTGCGCCACCTCGTGGGTGTTGTCCGCGGTCGGCAGCCCGGTGCCGATGTCCAGGAACTGCCGGATCCCGGCCTCCGCGGCCAGGAAGCGGGTGGCCCGCTGCAGCAGCGCCCGGTTGGCCAGCGCGCCGAGTCGCACCTTCGGGAACAGGCGCTCCAGCTCGTCCCCGGACGCCCGGTCGGCGGCGAAGTGGTCCTTGCCGCCCAGCCAGTAGTTGTACCGCCGGGCCGGGTGCGGTTGCGTCGGGTCGATCTGGTCCACGGGGGCACCTTAGCGCGCCGATGTCCACACCGGACCGGCTGGGCGTCGCAACGTCCGGCGACCACCTAGAATCGGCGTGTGCCGATCATCGATCTCGACTCGCCGGCGCCGGTGGCCGCCCGGCAGGCCTCCCGGTGGCGTCCCCGCCACCTGGTGTTGGTGGTCGCCGGCGTGGCGTTGCTCGGGGTCACCGACGAGGGCGCCGAGCCGCCGCGGCCCAGCATCGAGAACCCGTGCGGCACGGCGCGGGTGCTCGGTGCGGATGCCGTCCAGCAGGTGACCGTCGTGATGTCGGAGACCGGAGAGGTGCTGCGGACCATCCGGTGCCCACCCTGAGCACGTCGGCGGGCAGCCGGCGACTCCCCGACGACCACCGCCCGACCTGAGGGATCGACCCTCTGGAATGTCTCGGTTGCGCTCGTTACCGTCCGGTAACCCGCAGCCGAGCCACCGGAGGCTGTCCATGTCCCGCATCCTCACCGTCCTGCTCACCGCCTCTGTCCTGGGCGTTCTCGCCGCGGCTCCGGCCCCGGCCGGGGCCGCCGGCGCCGTCCCCGACTTCTACGACCCGCCGGCGACGCTGCCGGCGGCCGACGGCGCGCTGGTCCGCAGCGAGCCGCTGCGACTGGCGCTGTCGCTGCCGGGCATCACCGGCACGCTGCCCGGCACCGCCACCCGGATCATGTACAAGTCCACCGACTCCAACGGCGAAGCGGTCGCCGTGACCGGCGCCTACGTGGAGCCGGCCCTGCCCTGGCTGGGGCTCGGCCCGCGGCCGCTGGTCGTGCTGGCGCCCGGCACGATGGGCCAGGGCGATCAGTGCTCCACCTCGCTGGCCCTGCAGCGCGGCCTGGTCCTCGGCACCGAGAACGACCAGCTCACGGTCTCGATCGGGTACGAGATACTGACGATGTACCGGCTGCTGCTCAAGGGTGTCGCCGTGGTGCAGACCGACTACGTGGGGCTGGGAACCACCGACCGGCTGCACACCTACGTCAACCGCGTCGACGGGGCGCACGCCGTGCTCGACGCGGCCCGGGCCGCCCGGGCGCTGCCGCGGACCTCGATCACCGCCCGGTCGGTGGTCGGGCTCTACGGCTACAGCCAGGGTGGCGGCGCGGTCGCGGCGGCGGCCGAGCTGCAGTCGTCGTACGCGCCGGACGTGAAGGTGACAGCCACCTACGCCGGAGCGCCGCCGGCCGACCTGACCGAGGTGACCTCGGCGATCGACGGGTCGGAGCTGGTCGGCGCGCTCGGCTGGTCGGTGAACGGGTTCGCGCAGTCGCAACCAGCGCTGCGGTCGCTGCTCGATCGGTATCTCAGTGACGGTGGCCGCGCCGTACTGCAGAAATTGTCGACGATGTGCGTCGGGGACGCCATCCTCAGGTACGCGGGCCGGCGCAGTTCGTCGTGGACCACGTCCGGCCAGACGGTCGCCGAGATCGTCGCGGCCGAGCCGGCGCTGCGGGGGTACCTCGACGAGCAGCGCATCGGCGCCCGCAAGCCGGCCGGGGTGGTCCGGGTGGCCATCGGGGTGAGCGACAACCTCGTGCCGTTCGCGCAGGCCCGGACGATGGCCGCGGACTGGTGCCGGCTCGGCGGGAAGGTGGTCTACGCCCCGGTCGTGCTGCCGGCGACCGGGAGCGCGTTGCTGAACCACTTCGGCCCGCTGCTGGCCGACCAGGGGCCGGCGACCGACTGGCTGGCCCTGCGCCTGGCCGGGCTTCCGGCGATCACCAACTGCTCGCTGCTGAACTGAGGCGGAGCGGGGCCGCTGGCGCCGGCGGCCCCGCGCGGATCGGCGACCCGCACGACGAACGGCTGTTGCAGGACCCGGGCGCGGTGCACCGCACTCACTCCCGCGACAGCAGGTGGCTCACCTCCGGCGGGCCGTCCGCCAGCGCCTTGGCCCGCTCCTCGATCGCCTGATCGGTCCCGGTCAGCCGGCCGGTGTGCTGCCGCAGATGCTCGTCCCAGCTCGGCACCAGGTACGCCTCCACGTACCGCCCGGCCCGCTCACCGTCCTGGAACAGCCCCCAGCGCACCGCCCCGGTCCGCAGCCGGCTACGCCGCACGTCCCGCATCGCGTCCACGAACGCCTCCTCCCGCTCCGCGCTGACCGGGTACGACGTGAGCACCAGCACCGGCCCGTCGTGCTCCTCCGGGTCCAGTTCCAGATGGGGCACCGGCCAGTAGTTCGCCGGGTCCCGGTTCAGCCCGCTGGTGTCGCGCATCGGCCACCAGCGCAGCGTCACCGCACCAGCCAGCATCAGCCCGGCCGCCGCGACCAACGCCGGCATCAGGCCCACCGCGTCCGACAGCGCACCCCAGGCCAGCGCACCGACGGCCTGCGCCCCGGCGAAGACCATCTGGTAGACGGCGAGACCCCGGGCCCGCACCCAGTTCGGCAGGAACAGCTGCATCGCGGCGTTCACGCTGGACAACACCATCACCCAGGCCACACCGGCCGGAATCAGCGCGACCACCACCGCGGCCTCCGACCGGACCAGCCCCAGCACGGCCAGCACCACCGCGAACCCGACACTCGCGGTCAGCAGCAGCCGGTTCATCGACCAGCGCGCCCGCATCCGGGGCAGCAGCAGCGCGCCGCCCACCGCGCCCAGACCGACCGCGGCGAGCAGGATGCCGTACCCGCCGGAGCCCAGGCCGAGCCGGCGGCTGGCCACCAGCGGCAGCAGCGCCCAGAGCGCGCTGCCGGACACCAGGAAAAGCGCGGCGCGCAGCAGGATCCGTCGCACCACCGGCGAGTGCCGCACGTACCGGCTGCCGGAGCGGACCGCCGCGACGAACGGCTCCGGCATGCCACCGGAATCCGCGGCCGCCGGCTTCCACAGCCACAGGACCAGCGCGAACACCGCGAACGACAGCGTGTTGAGCCCGAACACCACTGCCGTTCCGGCCTGCGCGATCAGCACCCCGGCCACCGCCGGGCCGACCGCCCGCGCCAGATTCATGCTGATCGCGCCGAGCGCGGACGCGGACGCCAGCTGCGCGCGCGGCACCAGTTCCGGGATCAACGCCTGCCACGCCGGGGCGGTCAGCGCCTGCCCGGCGCCCAGCACGAAGGTGAGCGTCAGCAGCAGCGACGGCGGCATGTGCCCGCCCAGCGTCAGCACGGTCAGCAGCACGCCGACAGCGGTCAGGAACAACTGCACGGCGATCAGCAGCCGCCGCCTGTCGAAGGTGTCCGCGAGCGCCCCGGACGGCAGCGCCAGCAGCACGATCGGCAGCGTGCTGGCCGTCTGCACGACCGCCACCAGGGTGTCGATGCCGGACTGCTCGACCAGCAGCCACTGCGCGCCGACGGTCTGCATCCAGGTGCCGATGTTGCTGGCCAGCAGCGCCAGCCACAGGCTGCGGAAGGCCGCGATCCGCAGCGGCGCCCAGGCCGAGGCGGGAGGTGCTTGGGTGCTCATGTTTGAGGTCTACCCGCCGCCCGCGCGGGTATGTGACGCCGGACGCGCCCGGAGGTGCGGCGGCACCTGGTCCGGCGGTGTTCCGGTCAGCCCGGCCGACCCCACACCGCCGGGCTTTCCCCTCGCACAGCACGCGCCGCGCTCGGGCGTACCCGGAAATCACCCGGCGAATTTGACGGCTCAACGACGAGATCCGATCACCCGGTCGGTACCGGAATCGCCGGGCGAGATGCTGCCGGCGGAGTGACGGCGTACAGGGCACAGCACACCACCAGGTGCAGATCCACGACGGCGGGGGCGGGATCGGCACGCCGTGGGGCCCGTGGCGGTGCCGGGAACGGGCGCCAGCAATCAAGATCGTCGAGTCTCCAACGGGGGAACCGCGCACAGAATCCGGGGCGGACGGCACGATCGGTGTGATGTCCTCCGGCGGTGACAGGTCTTGTTCATGTCCCCCTCGATGGCGGCGGCTACCTGCTGTTGGAGTCCGCCGACGCCGGCGTGTCCGGTCGGATCAAAGCCGGCCGCGCCGCCGATGCCGTGGTGGAGATGCGCGACAGCCTGCGCAGCCAGCTTCGTCCGGTGGTGCAGGCCTCCCGGGAGATGTTGCAGGAGCTGCGTGGTGCGGGGCCGGATGAAGTAACTGTCGAGTTCGGTGTGGTGATGACCGCGGCGGCGGGTGCGCTGATCGCCAAGGCGGAGACGGGATTCCATTTCAAGGTCACGGTGCGCTGGGCCGGCGGCCCCGTACCTGAGAACTCGCCGTGACGCTCGCACCGGCCGACAGGCGGAGGGCGCGGCCACGTCGCGTCGGCTAGCCTGCCGTCATGGCGAGCGCCGAGCTGGAGGAGTTGATCGTCGCGGACGCCGAGGTGCTGCGCGCGTGGTTGTCGGCGAACCACGCCACGTCGCCCGGCGTCTGGCTGGCCCTGACCAGAAAGGGCGGCACAGTCACCACGCTGACCTGGCAGCACGCGGTCGACGAGGCCCTGTGCTTCGGCTGGATCGACGGGCAGGCCCGGCGACGGGATCAGGAGACCTCCTGGATCCGGCTCACCCCGCGCCGGCCCCGCAGCTCCTGGTCGCAACGCAACATCGCGCACGTGGCCCGGCTGGAGGCACAGGGTCGGATGCTGCCCCCGGGCCGCGCCGCGGTGGACGCCGCGAAAGCGGACGGCCGGTGGGCGGCCGCCTACGCCCCGCAGTCGGAAGCCGAGGTGCCGGCCGACCTGCTCGCCGCCATCGCCGCCGTCCCGGCCGCCCAGGCCATGTTGGACGTGCTCACCAAGGGGAACCGGTTCGCTCTCATCCATCGGCTCAACGCCGTCAAACGGGCACAGACCCGGGAGCGGAAGATCGGCGAGTTCGTCGCCATGCTGGCCCGCCACGAGACGATCTACCCGCAGAAGGCCAAGCCTCCGCACCCCCCGTGATCGGGGCCGGCGGGACGATGCCGGCGCAGCCGGCCGTCGCCGGTGACCGTGCGCCCCGCGTCCCGGTCAGAAGGTTGCACTGCGACGCCGCGCTGTGGTCCTGGATTCCTTGACAGTCGCTCCCTGCTGGCACAGCGTTCGGTCATGGACCCGACGACCCAGGCGAACAGACGTGCGTGGGAGACCGCATCCCGGAAGTACGTCCTCGAGCACGAAGCTCTGCTGGCGGAGGTCGCCGCCGGTTCATCGCTTCTCGGCCTCGAGCACGACCTGTTGCGTGAGGTGTTGCGCGGATCGCCGGACGTCGTGCACTGGCAGAGCGGAAACGGCACCGATGACATCGGTCTCGTCCAGATGGGCGCGAAGTTCGTCGTGGGAGTCGACTACAGCGAGGTTGCGGTCGGCTCGGCCCAACGACGTGCGATCGAGCTGGGTGTCCCATGCCGGTACGTCGTCGCGGAACTTCCTGGCGCCCCTCTGGCAGAGGCCTGCGCCGACCTGGTCTACACCGGCAAGGGCGCGTTGATCTGGAGCCCGACCTCGGCCGATGGGCGCGAGACATCGCTCGCCTCCTGCGGCCGTCCGGACATCTGTTCGTCTACGAAGAGCATCCCGCGGCGCCGTTGTGGTCGTGGGACGAGGATGAGCCTCGCATCCGAGCGGACCGGAACTACTTCTCCGGAAGTCACGTCAACGACACCTTCCCTGCCGGCGGAGCGGTCCAATGGCAGCACACTCTCGGCGAGATCGTGACGACGCTGGCAGCGGCGGGCTTGCACATTCTTCATCTGGAGGAGGTCCCCGAGCCGTTCTGGCGTATGGGCGGCGTTGATGCCGCGGCCTGGGCTGGTCGTCTGCCGAATTCCTTCGCACTGCTTGCCCGCCGAGAACCGTGACGAGCTCGCAGGCCTGTTCGGCTGCTTGCGCCGCCGGTAGCCACCATGAGCCCCGGCCCGCAAATGCGCCGGCGGCCGCCGGGGTGCTCCTTCGGACTGGCCGGACAGGACGTCGGAACGTCGTTCCAAGGTGTCGAGCCAGCGTACGGGCGACAGCGGCCACGACTCGAAGGCGTCGCCCAGGGGCCAGGTCAGACGGACGCCGCGCTCACGGCGTCGGCCACGGTGAGGTGGACGCCCACCGCGCGGCTCAGGTTGACGACCTCGATGGAGCGCAGCACGACGCCCTGCGCGGCCGCCACGTACAGCGCCCCGCCCAGCGCGGCCAGCCGCCGGTGCAGCCGGAACATCAGATTCAGGCCCGAGGAGTCGCAGAACGTCAGCCGGGACAGGTCCAGCACCAGCTGCGTGCAGCCCCCGTGCAGCACCACGTCGGCCGCCTCGCCGAGGACGTCGCTGCTGTCCCGGTCCATCTCGCCGGTCAGGGCCAGCACGGTCACCGCATCGCTCACCTGCTCGGTGCCAACGGAGAGGATCATCGTTGTCCCCCCTCGGGTACGGTGTTGCGTGCGGCCGCCGCCGACCATTCAAGCACCAGCAGTGTCGCGTCGTCGCCGGGGGCCGCCCCCTGGTGCTCGACCACCGCGTGCGCGAGCCGGCGCAGGGTCTCCGGGGCGGGCAGGCCGGCGGCGGCGTTCTGCTCGACGAGGTCCACCAGCCGCTCCAGGCCGAAGCGTTCACCGCCGCGGGTGTGGGCCTCGGTGACCCCGTCGGTGTAGAGCAGCAGCCGGTCCCCCGGCTCCAGGGACTCTTCCGCCACCCGTATCTGCGGGTCGTCGAAGCCCAGCGGCAGCCGGCGGCCCTCCGGCAGCTCCCGGACCAGCCGCCCGGAGCGCAGCAGCAGCGGTTCCGGATGGCCGGCGTTGAGGTAGCGCAACGCGCCGGTGTCGAGCCGCAGTTCGGCGAGCACCGCCGTGACGAAGCGGCCCTCCGGGAACTGCTCGGACAGGGCGGTGTCGGCGGCCTGCGCCTGATCGGCGAGGTCCCGCCCGTTGCGGCGGGCGGCGCGGACCGCGGCCAGGGCCACCGCACAGGCGACGCCTGCCGCGACGCCCTTGCCGACCGCGTCCAGGATCACCAGCTGGACGGTGTCGCCGTCGATGGCGTAGTCGAAGCCGTCGCCGCCGACCTCGTAGCAGGGTTGCAGCACGGCGCTTACCACGGCCTGGTCGCAGCTCGCGGTCAGCGGCGGCAGCAGCTGCCAGAGCAGTTCGGCGGCCGGTGTGATCGGCTGCGTGCGGCGGGCCCGGTGCAGGTGGTCACCGCGCGAGGTGAGACCCGCGATCAGGTGCCCGGCCAGGCCGGCCAGCAGTTCACACCGGGCCAGCGGCAGGTCGTCGCCGGACCGGGCCGGGTCGTCCGGGGCGAACTCGATGACGCCGAGCCGGTCCGTGCCGTCGACCATCGGCACCCACCAGCGGCCGCCGTCGCCGCGGATCGAGGCGACCCGGGCGAACGCCCGGCCGGCCAGCGAGGCGCCGATCGGCAGCGGCTCCGGCGTTTCCGAGCCGGGCTGCCCGAGGGCGTGCAGCCTGACCTGCTCGTAGTCGACCAGCCAGATCCGGGTGCGCAGGCCGAGCCGCGCCGCGGCGTCGGCGATCGTGCCGGCCAGGCGGTCCGGCCGCAGCAGGTGCGCCGCGTCCAGGATCTCCTGGATCGCCGCGAACCACGGGTCGGTCACGACGCCACCGCCTCCCAGGGCGAGTCGGGGCGCGCCTCGGCGCGCAGCTCCGCGACGCCGACGTGCCGGTCGGCGACTCCGTAGAACAGGTAGCACCGGCCGCCGATCTCCGCCAGGGCGGTCGGGAAGACGATGTGCCGGTCGATGCCCGCCTGCTCCAGCTGGGTCTCCGGGGCCAGCAGCGGCTCGGCGGTCCGGTAGAGCACCCGGCTCACGTCCTCGGCGTCCAGGATCATCGCGCCGGCCGCGTAGTCGAGTCGCGGCAGCGGCGCCTCGGTGACATGCTGGCTCACCCCGTGGTGGATCAGCAGCCAGCCCTCCGGCACGCGGATCGGCGGTGGGCCCGCGCCGATCTTGAAGTTCTCGTACGGATAGCGGGGCAGCGCGACCGGCCGGTGGCCACCGAAGTAGACGAGGTTGGAGATGTCCTCGGCCACCTTGCGGACCGGCACGAACGACACCCAGATGCCGTGCCGGGGATCCTCCACCCCGGCCGGCAGGCCGAGCGCCGGATCCCACATCGGCCGGTGCAGGAAGGCGAAAGCGGCCTGGCCGTCGGGGCCGGCGACCGGCTCGGGGAACATCACCACGTCCTTGTTGGGGAACATGTTGATGTCGTGCGCCAGTGCGGGCAGGTAGGCGAAGTGGACCGGACCGAGCCGCCGCCAGTGCTGGAAGTCCTCGGAGATCGCGAGGGCGGCGCGGCCGCCGTTGTGGCCCTGCGCAGTGTAGGTGAGGACAAAGAGTCCGAGCTGGTCCACCCAGGTGGCGCGGGGGTCCTCCACTCCGCCGCGGCCGCCGTTCCGCTCCCACGCCTCATCCGGGGCGAGGGCGACGCCACGGCGGCGCACCCCGACCAGCCGGGTGCCGTCCAGCACGATGTCGGCCAGCCGCAGGCGGGACACGTTGCCCTCGGCGGTGACCCGGGCGAGCAGCCGCCAGTGCCCGTCCGGGCAGCGGCCGACGGTGGGGTTGAAGGAGCCCCAGAACTCCATCGGATCGTCGAGATCCGGCGACATGATCGTTCCCACGCGCCGGAGGTGGTAGACGGGCGTATCGCTCACACCACTACTTACCCGGCTGGATCTACACCAAACCGATTCTTCGGTACGGCGCGAGCGCTGCCGCCGTACCATCGCATCGTTGTTCATCAGCGGCGGCGCGGACGCTTGCGGCCGCCGCCGGCCGACTCGGCGGACGCCGGCGGCGGCGCGAAGACGTTGCCGGGATGCGGGCCGATCCGCTCCCGGGACAGCCCGGCGATCCGCATCAGCGGCCCGACCAGCAGGTCGTAGAGGGCCGGCGTGGCCACGAAGCCGAACAGGATCAGCCGGTTGGCGGCGCCGACGGTGACCGTGCCGCGGGGCCGCCGGGCACACCGCACGATCGCCTCCGCGACCTTGTCCGCGGTGTCGATCGGCGGCGGCGGGCGCCCGATCCGGCCGGCGAAGTTCGCCGCGTTGCGGTAGATCGGGGTGTCCACGGCCCCGGGCGAGACCAGGCAGACGTGGATGTCGGGGGCGTCGCGCGTCTCCAGGCGCAGGGCCCGCACCAGCGCGCGCAGTCCCCACTTGCTGGTGACGTAGGAGCTGGTGTACGGCGTCACGACGGTCCCCAGCAGCGACCCGCCGAAGATCAGCACGCCCCGCCCGCGCGCCCGGAAGCCGGCCAGCGCGACCCGGGCCACCGTTGCCGCGCCCAGCAGGTCGGTGGCCACCACCTGGTCGAACACGTCGGCCGGCACGTCCTCGAACCGCCCGTAGGCCATCACCGCCGCGGTGTGCACCCACACGTCGACGGCCTCACCGGCGGCCACCGCCCGCACCGTCTCCGGCCTGGTCACGTCGGCGACCACGATCCGGACCTGCGCCCCGGCGGCACGGCACTCGGCGGCGACCGTCTCCAGCGCCGGCTCGGAGCGGGAGGCCAGCACGAGCCGTGCCCCTTGGCGGGCGAACGCGAGCGCGGACGCCCGCCCCACCCCGCTGGAGGCTCCGGTGATCACCACGGTTTCCACTCCGACGGTGGTACCCAGGGATCATCGGGCCAATCAGCACCTGTCGCGCTGTCGGCCATCGACACTCAACGCATCGACGTCATTGAGTAGAAGCGGGTCATCTTGGGCCGCGGTTCCGGGGCCCGGTTCCTGGGGGCACGCTACTGGCGGGCACGGTTCTGGAGGGCACGGTTCTGGAGGGCACGGTCGGATGGCCGAGACGGGAGAAGTCGCACGGCGGGGCCGTCGCGAGGCCGCCATGGGGACGCCGCCCAGCCGGCGCACCGCGTCGCCTTCGCCTCCCGGCTGCGCGACCTGCGGACCGAGTGCGGGCAGCCGGCCTACCGCGCGATGAGCGCGCCGGCGCACTGGAGGGGTCGGGCGGCCTCGTCCACGAGCGCGTTCAGGGGGCGGCGAACAGGAACTCAGATCGCCGGAGTCGGCGGGCGTGACCCGGGTATCCGGCGGCATAGCGGTCCGAACACCTGAGGAGGAAGAGATGACCAGCGCGCGAGACATCATGACCCCCGACGCGACCTGCGTCGGCGAGAACGAGACGCTGGCCGACGCGGCCCGCAAGATGGCCGACCTGGAGATCGGCGCACTGCCGATCTGCGGTTCGGACAACCGGCTCAAGGGCATGCTCACCGATCGGGACATCGTCGTGAAGGCGGTCGCGCAGGGCCGCGACCCCGCCGCCGTCACCGCCGGCGAGCTCGCCCAGGGCAAACCGGTGACCATCGGCGCGGACGACGACGCCGGCGAGATCCTGCGCACCATGGGCGAGCACCAGGTACGCCGGCTGCCCGTGATCGACGGGCACCAGCTGGTCGGCATGGTGGCGCTGGCGGACGTGGCCCAGGCGCTGCCCGAACGCCCGGTCGGTGACCTGGTGGGCGCGATCACCAAGGCCTGAGCGCCGGGCCGACCGGATCTCGGCCAGCAGGCCGGTCATGCCGCGGCGGCCACAGTGCGGTCGACCTGCCGTACTGACAGGGCCGCCACGCAGCACAGCACCACCACGCCGCCGGCCAGCTGCGCCGGGGTGAGGAACTCGCCGAGGGTGAGCGCGGCCAGCGTGGTGGTGACCACCGGCTCGACGGTGGACAGGATCGCGGCGGTCGACGGGCCGGTCCGCTTGAGACCGGCGAAGAAGGTCAGCATCGCCGTCACCGTGGACACCACCGCGATGCACGCCAGCCAGAACCAGCCCGCGGGCCGGAAGCCGAGGTCCGGGCCGCCGGTGAGCAGCGCCCGCACGCCCAGGGTGCCGGCCGCGCCGGTCATCACCAGGGTGGCCAGCAGCAGCGGCGGCAACCGGTGCACGATCGTGTCGGCGACCAAAATGTAGACGGTGTAGGTGAGCGCGGCGCCGAAGCCGAGCAGCGCGCCCGCCGGCTGGAACCCTCCCGCGCCCGCGCCGAGCAGGACCAGCAGCGTCCCGGCCGACGCGGCGAGCAGCACGGCGACCCGGGCCGGGGCCAGCCGCTCCCGGCCGAGCAGCGCCGCCGCGACGGTGACCAGCGCCGGGAACGTGTAGAGGATCAGCGACAGCAGCGAGGCGTCCATCCGCCGCAGCGCCGCGAAGAAGAAGCCGGCCTGGGCGGCGTACCCGATCGCGCCCAGCCCGATCGCCGTGACCAGCACCCGGGGCCGCGGCCGGGCCGGGCGCGGTCCCGGCCGCAGCGCCAGCACCGCCGCCAGCAGGATCGCGGCCAGCCCGAAGCGGACCAGAAGCAGCGTGGCCGGGGTGACCCCGGCCTGGTAGGCGAACTTGCCGAAGATCGCCATGGCACCGAAGCACGCCGCGGAGACAAGACACAGAACCGGACCCATGACCCGAGCATCCGCCGACCGACTGTTCAGGTCCAGCGATGATTCCTGGTGGTGAATCGTTAGGATTTCCGTATGGTCTCGCTGGATCTGCGGCGGCTGCGGTTCCTGCGCGAATTCGAGGAGCGCGGCACCCTGGGCGCGGTCGCCGCCGCCCTGGGTTACAGCCCGTCCACGGTCTCCCAGCAGTTGTCGCTGCTGGAGAAGGAGACCGGGGCCCGGCTGTTCGAGAAGGCCGGACGTGGCCTGCGGCTCAACGATTCCGGGCGGCTGCTCGCCCAGCACGCACGGATCCTGCTCGCCGCGGCCGAGGCCGCCGAGGCCGACCTCGCCGCGCTCACCGGCGACATCCGCGGGACGGTCCGGGCCGGCGGGCTGCAGTCGGCGGCGCGGCGCCTGCTGGTGCCGGCAGTGGCCCGGATGATGGCCGAGCACCCGCGCGTCCGCGTCGAGGTGTTCGAGCTGGAACTCGAGCAGTCGCTGCCCGGCCTGCGGCTGGGCGCGGTGGACCTGGTGATCGGCGACGAGTACGACGGCCATCCGCGCCCGCGGCCGGACGGTTTGCGGTACACGACAGTCCTGGCGGAGCCGATCAAAGTGGTGCTGCCGGCCGGGCATCCGCTCGCGCGCGCCGGTGGGCCGGTGCCGATCGAGGGGCTGCGCGACGCCGTCTGGACCGCCTCCGCCGAGGGCACCGGCCACCACGCCATGGTCGTCGCGACCTGCCGGTCGCTCGGCGGGTACGAACCCGACCTGAGGCACCGCTCCAACGACGCGGACGTCCAGCTCGAACTGGTCCGGGCCGGCGCCGCGGTGGCGCTGATGACACCACTGGCCCTGCCCGTCGGCGATGCCACGCTCGCGGTGCGCGACATCGCCGGGAGCACGCTCGGGCGGCGGCTGGTGGCGGTCACCCGGGACACCCCGCCCGCCCCGCCGCTGACCGCTTTCGCCCAGGCCGTGGCCGGGGCGTCGGCGACGTGGGCGGACCAACACCCGGCGTAGGCGAATGTCCGATCAGTCGAGGATCCGGCGTAGCGTCCCGGGCGGGGCGCCGCGCCGGCGCCACTCCCGCGGGTAACCCACCGACACCTCCTCGAAGCGCACCCCGTCGTAGTGGGTGGTGCGCGGGATGTGCAGGTGACCGTAGACCGACACGGCGGCCCGGAACCGGACGTGCCAGTCGGCTGTCCGGTCGGTGCCGCACCACTGCGCGAACTCCGGATAGCGCAGGATCCGCGTCGGCTCCCGGACCAACGGCCAGTGGTTGATCAGCACCGTCGGCAGGGCCGGGTCGATCGCCGCCAGCCGCTCCTCGGTGGCCGTCACCCGCGCCCGGCACCAGTCCTCCCGGGCCGGGTAGGGATCCGGGTGCAGCAGCATCTCGTCGGTGCAGACCACACCCACCTCGTAGGCGCGCGCCAGCGACTGCGCCTTGCCGGCCTGCCCGGGCATCCGGAACGAGTAGTCGTAGAGCAGGAACAGCGGCGCCACCACGGCCGGGCCGTCCACCCCGGTCCACACCGGGTAGTCGTCCTCCGGGGTGACCACGCCCAGCTCCCGGACCGCCTCGACCAGCCGCCGGTAGCGGGCGTCGCCGCGCAGCTGGACCGGGTCCTCCCGGGGCGTCCACAGCTCGTGGTTGCCCGGCGACCAGATCACCTTCGCGAACCGCCCGGCCAGCAGGCGCAGCGCCCACACCACGTCGGCGAAGATCTCCCCGACGTCGCCGGCCACGATCAGCCAGTCACCGTCGCTCTCCGGGCGCAGCCCCTCGACGATGGCACGGTTCTCCTGGTAGGCGACGTGGAGGTCGCTGATCGCGTACAGCGTCGGATCCGGCACCCGACCAGGCTAGGCAAGATCCGAAAATCGCGCTGGCCCCTACCGGACCCCGGGGTTGCGACGGTGGGACTTCGTGCGGGCCGGGCTGCTGGACCCCCGACACCAGCACCAACCTCCAGTGGACCATCACCCCCGCCTGTGGCTGACAAAACATCAGATGACTCGTGATCTGCCTGACCCTTCGGCGAGCACCCCCGGGGAATGCCCGCGCGCCCCTGGACAGGATGGGGCCTTCGATCTATAAATACATCAGATCAATTCTGCCGCAGGTACTGGAACTCGGCGACCTCGTGCGACACCTCAGCGCGGCCTCGCCGTACGAACGACCGACACCATGCCGCATCCGCGTTCGCCCGCCCCTCGGGTGCGGTGCGGCCGGCCGGACGGCGGCGTGGCCGCGCTGCGCCATCGAGCGTCTTCACGACGAGGAGCCCCAGTGAACCGCAACGCGATACTCGGCCTCGGCTTGACCGCGGTGCTGGCCACCGCCCTGCTCCCCGCCTGCGGCAAGAACGGGGCGGGGCCAGGCGGAGGGTCGTCCGCGCCGCTGATCGGCGTCGACTACCCCCGCTCCGACACCGACTTCTGGAACTCGTACATCAAGTACGTGCCCCGGTCGGCCAAGGAGCTGGGTGTCGAGCTCAAGACCACCAACTCGCAGAACGACATCGCCAGCCTGATCTCCAACGTGCAGACTTTCCAGAGCCAGGGCGTCAAGGGCGTGGTGATGGCCCCGCAGGACACCGCGGCCATCGCCCCGACCCTGCAGCAGCTGGCCGACAAGAGGATCCCGGTCGTCACCATCGACACCCGGCCCGACACCGGCAAGGTGTTCATGGTCGTCCGGGCCGACAACCGCGCCTACGGCACGAAGGCCTGCCAGTTCCTCGGCACCAAGCTGGGCGGCAAGGGCAAGGTCGTGATGCTCGAGGGCGGCCTGGACTCGATCAACGGCCGGGACCGTACCGAGGCCTTCGACGAGTGCATGAAGAAGGACTTCCCCGGGATCACGGTCTTCGGTGAGGCGACGGACTGGAAGGGTGACGTCGCCGCGTCGAAGCTGCAGACCCGGTTCACCTCGGACCCGGACATCAAGGGCGTCTACATGGAGTCCTCCTTCGCGCTCTCCGGGACCCTGCAGATCCTCAAGCAACGCGGGCTGCAGGTGCCGGCCACCGACCCCGAGCACGTCTTCATCGTGTCCAACGACGGCATCCCCGAGGAGCTCAAGGACATCGGGGAGGGCCTGATCGACGCCACGGTCAGCCAGCCGGCCGACCTGTTCGCCAGGTACGGCCTCTACTACGCCAAGGCCGCGATCGAGGGCAAGACCTTCCAGGCCGGCCCCACCGACCACGGCAGCACCATCATCCAGGTCCGCGACGGCGTGCTCGAGGACCAGCTCGCCGCACCGCTGGTGACACTCGACGGCGCGAGCATCGGCGGGCAGCCGACGGTGAGGTTCGACGACAAGTCCCTCTGGGGCAACAACGCATGAGCTCCGAACAGCCCCCCGTCGTCACGGCCACGCACATCACGAAACGGTTCGGCTCGACGGTCGCGCTGGCCGACTCCGGGATCGTGGTCCGGCCGGGCGAGACGCACGCGCTGGTCGGGCGCAACGGTGCGGGCAAGTCGACGCTGGTCGGCATCCTCACCGGGCTGCAGGCGCCGGACGAGGGGACGGTCGCCTTCCACGGCCGGCCGTCCCCGCCCCTGAGCGACCGCGACGCGTGGCGGAGCCTGGTCGCCTGCGTATACCAGAAGTCCACCATCATCCCGGAACTGACGGTGGCCGAGAACCTGTTCCTGAATCGGCACACGCGCGGTCCGGGCCGGCTGATCCAGTGGGGTGCGCTGCGCCGTGACGCCGAGCGGCTGCTGGCCGAGTGGTCGGTCGACGTCGATCCACGCCAGCCGGCCTCGACCCTGTCGGTGGAGCAGCGGCAGTTCGTCGAGATCGCCCGCGCGCTGTCGTTCGGCGCGCGGTTCATCATCCTCGACGAGCCCACCGCCCAGCTCGACGCCGCCGGCATCGACCGGCTCTTCGCCCGGTTGAGAAATCTCCGCGAGCAGGGCGTGACGCTGCTGTTCATCAGCCACCACCTGCAGGAGATCTACCAGATCTGCGACCAGGTGACCGTCCTGCGCGACGCGCGGCACATCGTCACCACCGCGGTGGCGGCGCTGGGCCGCCAGGCGCTGGTCTCGGCGATGACCGGCGAAGACGTGCACCTGCCGACGGCGCCACGGGGGCGGCGCCCGGCGGACGCGCCGGTCCTGCTGTCGGTCCAGGGCCTGGTGACCCGCTCCGGCGCCGAGATCTCGCTGGAGGCGCTCGCCGGGGAGGTCGTCGGCATCGCCGGCGGCGGCAGCAGCGGCAAGGTCGAGGTGGCCGAGGCGATCGTCGGCCTGGCCCGGCCGGCGGCCGGCACCGTCACCGTCGACGGCCGCCGCCTGCGCCCCGGCGACGTACCCGACGCGCTCGACGCCGGCGTCGGCCTCGTGCCGCGGGACCGGCACCGCGAGGGCTTCGTGCCGATGCTGACGATCGCCGAGAACGTCACGATGACGGTACCGGGCCGCATCCGTCGCCGCGGGCTGCTCTCCCCGGCCCGGCGCGACGCCCTCGCCCGACAGGCCATCGCCGATCTGGCCATCAAGTCCGACAGCCCGCAGGTGCCGGTGGCCGAGCTGTCCGGCGGCAACCAGCAGAAGGTGGTCATGGGCCGCGCCCTGGCCGGCGATCCCAAGCTGCTGGTCCTCATCACGCCCACCGCCGGCGTCGACGTGCGCTCCAAACAGACCCTCCTCGGCGTGGTCGAGCAGGTCCGGCAGCGCGGCAGCACCGTCCTGATCGTCTCCGACGAACTCGACGACCTCCGGATCTGCGACCGGGTCCTGGTGATGGTCCAGGGCCGGGTCGTCGCCGAGAAGGTGTCCGGCTGGAGCGACAACGAACTCGTCGCCACCATGGAAGGGGTCGATCTCGACCATGTCTGACCCACTGTCCACCGGCACCATCGACCCGCCCGCGCCGGCGGCGGCCACGCCGCGGCGAGCACCCGCCGTCGCCCGGCTGCGCAACCTCGCGCTGGTGCCGGCGATCATCGTCGTCGCCGTGGTGGGCTTCGTCGTCAACCCGGTGTTCCTCAGCTCCGACAACGTCATCAACGTGCTGCAGAGCATGTCGGAGATCTCCATCGTCGTGCTGGCCGAGACGATCGTGCTGGTCACCGGCAAGATGGACCTGTCCCTGGAGTCGACCTTCGGGCTCGCTCCCGGCATCGCGGCCTGGCTCATCGTCGACCCCGCGGTCACCCACGGCCTCGGCCTGCACGTGCTGCCACCGGTCTTCGCGGTGCCCGTCGTGCTCGCCGTCGGCGCGCTGGTCGGCGCGTTCAACGGCCTGCTCGTCGTCCGGTTCGGGCTCAACGGCTTCATCGTCACCCTCGGCATGCTCATCGTGTTGCGCGGCCTGCTGACCGGGATCTCGGGCGGCAAGACGTTCTTCGCCCTGCCGGAATCGATGACGTACCTGGGCTCGGCCGAGTGGTTCGGCGTACCGGCGTCGGTGTGGCTGTCTCTGCTGCTGTTCGCGGCAGGGATCGTGGTGCTCGGCTACACCCGCCCGGGCCGCGCGCTGTACGCGATCGGCGGCAACGTGGACGCGGCGCGGGCGGCCGGCATCCGCACCGACCGGATCCTGTGGCTCACCCTGGTAATCGCCGGCACGCTGGCCGCCCTGGCCGGACTGCTCATCAGCGGCCGCCTGGCCGCCGTGCCGGCCGCGCAGGGCAACGGCGCCATCTTCCAGGTCTTCGCGGCGGCAGTCATCGGCGGCGTCAGCCTCAACGGCGGCAAGGGCACCCTGTTCGGCGCCTTCACCGGGGTCCTGCTGCTGTTCATGATCATCAACGTGCTGACGCTGGGCGGCGTACCCGCCCAATGGACGAACTTCCTCAACGGCGCGGTGATCCTCGTGGCCCTCGTGGTCTCCCGGGTGACCGGCGGCAAGGCGCAGACCTGACCATCCCCGGCCCGCGTGCGGCTCGACCCACCTTGGAGCACCGTGACTGAGCGCATCTCGTCCGTCGACGTCCTCGACGTACGGTTCCCGACCTCGCGGCACCGCGACGGTTCCGACGCGATGAACCCGTTCCCCGACTACTCCGCGGCGTACGTCGTGCTGCACACCACCGGCGGAGCCAGCGGCCACGGCCTGGTCTTCACCGTCGGGCGTGGCACGGAGATCCAGGTCGCGGCCGTGCGCTCGCTCGCCGCCATGGTGACCGGGCTGGCTGTCGACGACCTCGTCGCCGACCCCGGCGCGCTGGCCCGCCGCCTCATCGGCGACAGCCAGATCCGCTGGCTGGGCCCGGAGAAGGGCGTGGTCCACATGGCCGCCGGCGGGCTGGTCAACGCCGTGTGGGACCTGGCCGCCCGCCGCGCGGGCAAGCCGCTGTGGCAGCTGCTGGCCGGGCTGTCCCCGGAGGCCCTCGTCGCGCAGATCGACTTCCGCTACCTGCGCGACGCGCTGACCGAGGACGAGGCCCTGGCGCTGCTGCGGGCCGGGGTCGAGAGCCGGGCCAACCGCGAGCGCGTCCTGCTCGACGAGGGTTACCCCGCCTACACCACCACCCCGGGCTGGCTCGGCTACGACGATGAGAAGCTCGAGCGGCTGTGCGCGGAGGCGGTCGAGGCCGGGTACCGGCTCATCAAGCTCAAGGTCGGCGGGAACCTCGCCGACGACGTCCGGCGGATGGGAATCGCCCGGGCGGCCGTCGGGCCGGACGTGCGCATCGCCGTCGACGCCAACCAGATCTGGGGGGTACCGGACGCCATCCGATGGATGCGCGAGCTCGACCGGTTCGCGCCGTACTGGATCGAGGAACCGACCTCGCCCGACGACGTCCTCGGCCACGCCGCGGTCCGCCGGGCCGTGGCCCCGGTCAAGGTGGCCACCGGCGAGCACGTCCACAACGCGGTGATGTTCAAGCAGCTGCTGCAGGCCGAGGCGGTGGACGTCGTGCAGATCGATGCCTGCCGGGTCGGCGGGGTCAACGAGAACCTGGCCATCCTGCTGCTCGCGGCCAAGTTCGGCGTGCCGGTCTGCCCGCACGCGGGCGGGGTCGGGCTGTGCGAGCTCGTGCAGCACCTGGCGATGTTCGATTACGTCGCGGTCAGCGGCACCACCGACAACCGCTACATCGAGTACGTCGACCACCTCCACGAGCACTTCACCGACCCGGTACGCATCCGCGCCGGCCGCTACGTCACGCCGACCGCCGCGGGCATGAGCGCCGAGATCGTCCCGGCCACGCTGCAGGCGTACCGCTTCCCCGACGGCCCCGAGTGGGCGATCGGCGCCGCGGCATGATCATCGACGCCCACCACCACCTGTGGCAGCCGGAGCGCGGCTACGCCTGGCTCGACGAGCCCGGCCTGGAGGCGATCCGCCGGCCGTTCACCCCGGGGGACCTGACCGCCGAGCTGAACGTCAACGGCATCGACGCGACCGTGCTGGTGGAAGGCGGGCGCTGCCACCCGGACGAGGCTGCCGACCTGCTCGCCTGGGCCGCGGACACCCCGCCCATCGCCGGCGTGGTCGCCTGGATCGACATCGCCGCGCCCGACGTGGCCGGGACCGTGCGGCGCTACCGGGGGCTGCGCGGCGGCGAGCGGCTCGTCGGCCTGCGGGCGCAGGTGCAGGGCGAGCCGGACCCCGACTACCTCGACCGTGCGGACGTGCGGCGGGGCCTGGCCGAGGTCGCCGCCGCCGGGCTCGTCTTCGACCTCGTCGTGCGGGCCGACCATCTGCCGTCCGCCGCGCGGGCCGCCGGGGCCCTCCCGCAGCTGCGGTTCGTCCTGGATCATCTCGGCAAGCCCCGGATCGACGACGGCCCGGCCGGGCTGGACCGGTGGCGGGACGGATTCACCGCCCTGGCCGCCAACGACAACGTCGCCTGCAAGCTGTCCGGGATGGTCACCGAGGCCGGCCCGCGGTGGACGCCGGAGGATCTGGCCCCGTTCGTCGCGGTGGCGCTCGACGCGTTCGGCCCCGATCGTCTGATGTTCGGCTCGGACTGGCCGGTCTGTCTGCTCGCCTCGGACTACGGCGGCGTGCGGCGCGCCTTGGAGCTGGCCCTGCCGTCCCTCATGGCGGCCGAGCTCGACGCGATCTACGCCGGCACCGCGACGCGGATCTACGGGTTGGCCGATCGGCTCGGGCGGCTGCGGTGAGGAGGCGATCAGCCCTGCTCGCCGGCGGACAGGACGGTCCGCAGCCACGCCTCGGACGTGTTGACGTGCATCAGGGCGCTGGCGTGGGCCAGCGACGGGTCGCGGGCCCGCAGCGCCCGGTAGATCGCGTCGTGCTCCTCGATGGTGGTGTGGGCCGAGTTGCCCTCGATGAGGCCCCGCCACACCCGGGCCCGGACCGTCCGGCTGGACAGTCCGTCCATGAGCGAGGTCAGCGTCTCGTTACCGGTGGCGGTGATGACCGTGCGGTGGAACTCGGTGTCGACCTGGATCAGCTTCTCGTGGTCGTCGGCCGCGGCCCGCATGTCGTCGAGCAGCCGGCGCAGTTCGTCGAGGCTGTCGTCGGACATGCGCAGCGCGGCCACGCTCGTCGCGACGGGCTCGAGCATCCGGCGGACCTCCATCACCTCCAGCAGCGTGTCGTCCTGCAGCAGCTCGACGGCCAGGCCGAGCCCCTCCAGCAGCAGCCGCGGGGCGAGGCTGGTCACGTAGGTCCCGTCGCCGCGGCGCACGTCCAGGACCCGGGCCGACTCCAGCGCCTTGACGGCTTCGCGGACCCCGCTGCGCGACAGACCCATCTGGGCGGCGAGCTGCGGCTCGGGTGGCAGCCGGGAGCCCGGCGGCAGCTCGCCACTCTGGATCATGCTCCGGATCCGGGTGATCGCCTCATCGGTCAGTGCCACAAGCCACTCCTTCGTACCGCGCCGACGACCACTATAAAGACATCTGATGTTTGCAGGAGGATCGGGCATGAAGCATCGGCGGCAGGTCTGGCGCCTGAGCGAGGAGACCCCATGACGCGTGCGGCGTACTACCTCGGCGAACGCACCTTCGCCGTCCGCGAGTCCGAGCCCGTGCCGCCGGGGCCCGGTGAGGTGCGCATCGACGTCGCCTACACCGGTATCTGCGGCACCGACCTGCACATCCTGCACGGCGCGATGGATCACCGGGTCCGGACGCCGGGCGTCATCGGACACGAGATGTCGGGCCGGATCGCCGAGCTCGGCCAGGACGTGGCGGGCCTCAGCGTCGGCGATCCGGTGACCGTGATGCCGCTGGAGTGGTGCGGCCGGTGCCCGGCCTGCCGGACCGGGAACAGCCACATCTGCCATCGCCTCAACTTCGTCGGCATCGACTCGACCGGGTCGATGCAGCGCTCGTGGACCGTGTCGACCCGCATCGTCGTGCCATTGCCCGCGGGGCTGCCGCTGCGGCATGCCGCGCTCATCGAGCCGACCGCCGTGGCGGTGCACGACGTGCGGCGGTCCCGGCTCACCGCAGGCGAGCACGCGGTCGTCATCGGGGCCGGGCCGGTCGGGCTGCTCATCGGCAAGGTGGCCCAGGCCGCCGGCGCCTCGGTGACCGTCGTGGAGCTCGACCCCCGTCGCCGCTCGGTCGCCGAGCGCATCGGCCTGAGCGCTGTCGACCCGGCCGCGGTCGACCTCCCCGCGCTGGTCCAGGACACGACGGACGGCGCCGGGGCCGAGGTGGTGTTCGAGGTCTCCGGCTCGGCCGCCGGCGTGCGGACCGCGACGGACCTGCTCGCCGTGCGCGGCCGGCTGGTCGTGGTGGCGATCCACCCGGCCCCGCGCGAGGTCGACCTGCACCGGGTCTTCTGGCGCGAGCTGGAGATGATCGGCGTGCGCGTCTATCAGCGCGAGGACTACGTGGAGGCCGCCCGCCTGGTTCACCAGGGGCTCGTGCCGGCCGATGCGCTCATCTCGCGCGTCGTACCGCTCGACGACGTCGCCGAGGCGTTCGCCGCGCTGGAGTCCGGCGGCGACGTCAAGGTGCTGCTCGACTGCGGAGGCGAGGCATGAACCCGTTCGACCTGTCCGGACGGCTGGCCGTGGTGACCGGAAGCCGGCGCGGCATCGGGCTGGCGATGGCCGAGGCGCTCGCCGCGGCCGGCGCGGACATCATCGGTGTCAGCGCCTCGCTGGAGCCCAGCGGCAGCGAGGCCGAAGCGCGGGTCGCAGCCCAGGGCCGGACCTTCACCCCGATCAGGGCGGATCTGGCGGACCGGGCCGGCGTCCGCGAACTCGCCGCCCGGCTGCGTGACCACAACCCCCCGGTGGACATCCTGGTCAACAACGCCGGGACGATCCGCCGCGCCCCGGCGGCCGAGCACCCCGACGAGGACTGGAACCACGTGCTGGAGGTCGACCTCTCATCCCAGTTCGTACTCGCCCGCGAGGTCGGGCGGACCATGCTGCGGCAGGGCGCGGGGCGCATCATCTTCACCGCGTCGATGCTGAGCTTCCAAGGCGGCATCACCGTGCCCGGCTATGCCGCCGCCAAGTCCGGCATCGCCGGCCTGACCCGTGCCCTGGCCAACGAGTGGGCCGGGCGCGGCGTGAACGTCAACGCCATCGCACCCGGCTACATCGCCACCGACAACACGCGCGCCCTGCAGGACAACCCCGAGCGGAGCCGGGCGATCCTCGACCGGATCCCCGCCGGGCGCTGGGGTGAGCCCGCCGACCTCGGCGGGGTCACGGTGTTCCTGGCCTCGGACGCCGCTCGCTACGTCCACGGCGCCGTCATTCCGGTCGACGGGGGCTGGCTGGCCCGCTGAGCCGATTACGGGCACGGCCCCGGCTCCCACCGCGAACCGGGGGCGGGGCCGGGGAAGCCCCCGGCTGTCAGCGTTCTCGCGATCACTTGAAGCGGCCGACCCTACTGCGGTGCCGGTGTCGTCGTCACGTTCCGTCTCGGGTGGTCAACGCGACGCGGTCACCAGTGGGCGACCCACACCACCACAATTCGTGATTTTTGTCATGCGAAGCCGGCAGTCTTCACCGGGCTGATCTTTGGCCGATGGAAGGACGTGTCGTTCATGAAGTTGCACGCCGTGCTGAAGCGTATGCCTATCAGCAGCGCCTTGCGCGCCGCATTCAACCTGGTCATAGCCTTGTTCTTGATATCGGCAGGACTCGCGGTGTTCTTCCTGTACCGGGCCACCAGCCAGGTCGGCGATCTCGCCAAGAGCGGCGTTCCGGCGATGCAGGTGGCAGGCGACATCAGCGGCCTGATGAACAAATACCGCAAGGAGCAGTGGGAGTACATCGCGCTGCCGGCCAACGACCTCGACAGCCGCAAGGACAGCGTCGACGCGATGGCCGAGGAGGACGCCGACATGCGCGGCCTGTTCGCCGACTACCGCGCCTTGTCGACCAGCGCCGAGACCCGGGCTGTCCTCGACCGTTTCGAGAGCCACTGGGACCAATACGTCAAAGCCACGTCGGCGGAGGTGGAACTCGCGGATGCCGGTGACCTGGTCGCGGCGCGGGAGACCTTCGACTCCGGTGCCGGCGACGAGCAGTGGGACGGCCTCAAGGAGAGCCTGGCTGCGCTCGGCGACCAGCACACTGCCGAGTCGCAAGCGACCAGCAAATCCGCCGACCGGCAGGCGATCGTCGCGTTCGGCGCCCTGGTGGCGCTGCTGGCCGCCGCCGTGTTCCTCGCTCTGGTCGTACGCCGGACGCTGACCCGGCGCATCACCGACGGCCTGGAACAGCTACACACCGCGGCCCGCGGCATTGCCCGTGGTGAACTCGGTCAGCGGGTTCGCGTCGAAGCGCAGGACGAGGTGGCCCGGGTAGCGGCCGCATTCGACGACATGGTCGCGTATCTGACGGCCAAGGCGGAGATCTCGCAGCGGATGGCGACCGGCGACCTGGCCGTGTCGGCCCCGGCCGAGTCTACCGACGACCGGCTCGGCGTCGCCTTCACCGAGATGATCGAGAACTTGAACGACTCGATCCGCCACGTGCACCGCTCGGTTGCCGACCTCGACAGCGCCTCGGCGGCGTTGGACGGAGCCTCCGGCGAGATCCGCTCGGCCGCGGCAGAAGTGGTCAGCAACGCTGAACGGCAGGTGGACCTGATCTCCGTGGCGCAGCAGGCGGCTCACGAGACCTCCACGCACGTCGACGAGGGCGTCGACACGGTGAGCAACCTGAACCGGGTGATGCGCGACCTGGACACCAAGGCCGCTCGCATCGGTGGCATCGTCGAGGCGATCACCCGCATCGCCGGACAGACGAACCTGTTGGCACTCAACGCGGCGATCGAGGCTGCTCGGGCCGGTACGCAGGGCGCCGGCTTCGCGGTGGTCGCCGGCGAGGTACGCAGTCTGGCCGAGGAAAGCGGCGAGGCGGCTCAGACCATCGCCGCGCTGGTCGCCGAGATCCAGCAGACCAGCGCGGAGGCGGTCACGGTCGTCGACGAGCAGGCACGCGGCGTCTTCGAACGGATCGCCGGGGGCACCGCCGAACTGCATTCCGCTCTCGACGCGGTGGGCTCGTTCGCCGGGGCCAACAAGGACTCCACCGAGCGGATGGCGGTGGCGAGCTCGACGGCCGCGGACCAGGTACGCCAGCTGACCGCCACCGCGGCCGGACTGCGAGATGTAGCGGGACGGTTCACCGTACGCGGAGATTGAGCCCGAACCCCCTCGGACACCAACGAGACGAAGAACCCGTTCGGGCGACGTGCGTGGCTCGACGCCCCGTCAATGCTGTCCACCAGCATGAGCCACGCCGCTCGTGCCCCGAATCGGACCCGCGTCGGCCCCGTCGCCGACGCGGGTCGTGGTCGTCGGTGCGGGCGCCACTCCTGATCCCCGCGGGCGGTCAATCAGCGTCCGGCAAGGCCGTAGCGGCTGTTCAGTCATGCACCCGATACGGCTGCCGAGTGCGGAAGCGCGGGAAGAATCGTCGGATTGGTGCCGCTGTGCGGAGCGGCGATCAGCGCGTTGACGCCTGTCTCGGCGCTCGGGCGGACGGCGTACCTGATCGCCTTCGCCGGGCTGGTTGCCGCCGGCTGGACCGCTGCGCCGGGGGCGCCGGCCCGCCAGCCGTACCCCCTGGATCTTGATCTGTTCCGCGGTGACTTCCCGGCTGGCCGGCGACCTCACCTCGGGCCTGGCAGTTCCTCATCGCACCCGGCCTTGACCAAGACGCCGGTACCCCCGGACCGTGCTGGTTAAGGCGCTCTTGCTGACCGCAGATCGGGCACCTACCCCACCCGGCCGCTGCACGGTGACTGTGTCCGCGCGGAAATGCCTGACACGTCGGCGTACCGCCCCGCGTCACCGCCGCTGTGGCTCAGGTCTGGGCGCCACCAGCCGAAGATACGGAGCGCGAGCCGACCGGGAGGTGATGAAGATGGCGAGCCAACCGTGGTTCGGCCTGCCCGGCGACAGTCGGCTGCTCCGCCTCTCCGGTGCGCTGCTGGGCGTGTTCATCGTCTGGCTGATCGTCACCACGATCCACCCGGTCGGGCCGATGATCTTTCTTTGGGTGCCGATCCCGGCGGGTGGCGTGGTGCTCACCGCGGTCTACTGGCGTACCTCGTGCGATCCTCGGCTGCCTGGACCGACTCGGCGGTTCTGGCGGCATCTCACGGCAGTGGCCGTCCTGGTGACGGCTGGCACCTCGTCACAGGTGGCGGAGGTGCTCGACAACCCCGGTGGCGGGGGTCTGCAGACCAACCCGGTCATGGTGGCCTTCAACGGCGCCGCGGTGCTGCTCATCGTGTACGCGCTGGCACGACTGCCGCTGGACCGGCAGACGCCGGGCCAGGTGGTCCGGATCCTGCTGGACGCCGGCACGGTGATGCTGGCCGCCGGGGTGTTCATGTGGTACTTCCAGACCCGGCCCATGCTCGGCCGCGAGGACACCACCACGGTGGTCGGCTCCCTGGCGCTGACCGCGGTCGCGCTGGTCGGGGTGTTCGCGGTGGTGAAGGTGATGCTGTCGGGTTACAGCTTCATCGACACCAAGGGCCTGCGGTTGCTGATCATCGCGATGGCGGTGGGCACCGTGGCCCCGCCGGCGCAGACGGCGCTGCAGGCCTACGGCGCGCGGGCGTTCCCGATGCAGATCGGACTTCCGGCGATGTTCTTCTTCGCCGCCTGGGCCGGCGAGCAGCAGCGTGTGGCAGCGGCCGGCGGGGCATCGCGGCGCGGCTCGCCGAGCCGCCGACGCAGATACTACAGCCTCTTGCCGTACGCCGGGGTTGCCGCGGTCGACGGTCTGCTCATCCACGTGTCCTGGGTCGCGAAGGCCAACGACCCGGTGGTGGTCGGTGCCGCGGTGCTGCTCACCGCGCTCGTGGTGTTGCGCCAGATCACCGCTTTCCGCGACAACGGCCGGTTGCTGGACCAGCTCAACCACAACGCCACCCACGATGCCTTGACCCAGTTGCCGAACCGGGCGCGCTTCAACACCGAGCTGCATCGGGCGGTCGGTGGTGACCCCGGCCGGTCGGTGGCCGTCGCGCTGATCGACCTGGACGACTTCAAGAAGGTCAACGACACGCTCGGCCACGAGATCGGCGATCTGCTGTTGGTCGCGGTGGCGCAGCGGCTCAAGGACTGCGTCGGTGAGCAGGGCATGGTGGCCCGGCTGGGCGGCGACGAGTTCGTGGTGGTGCTGGACGGCGCCGACCCGCAGGCCGGCGATCTGGTCGCCGATCGGATCGTCGAGGCGCTGCGGCTGCCGGTCGTGGCCGACGGATACGAGCTGCCGATCCGGGCGAGCATCGGCATCGCCGACGGGCACACCAGGGATGAGCCGAGCGTCCTCCTACGCCATGCCGACATCGCGATGTACGCGGCCAAGAACCTGCCGGGCACCGCATACCTGCACTACCACCGGGACATGACCGGAATCCGCAGCAACGATCCCGCCCACTTCGGCTCCGGACCGCTACCGACGCCGGGGGAGACCCCGGAACACCGGCAACGGTTGGACCAGGCTGCCGACACCGCTCTGGTTTTGTAGGCCATTTCTCCGCCGAACAGGACGAGGTGCCCGAGACGGCCCGCTTCGCTGACCGCCGCCGCCACGGCCTAATTAGTACTGCAACCCGCTGTTGTACTGGGATCCTGAGCTTCGTCCGTGACGACGTCGGCGCCTACCCGGTCGAGCGTCCCGGCGACCCGGACGCGGCGCTGATCGCCGATGACACCGGGTTCGTGAAGGCCGCGCCGAGGGCTGGGGCGTACCGGCCGCGGTCGCGCGGTTCCGACCCTTGGCAGGTGTGCGGCCAAGCCGTCGCGCCGTCGACCAGGACGTACTGGTCCTGGTTGGTGGCGCGGTCACCGCGCCGGGTGGCCGCCGAGCAGATCCGGTGCATGTGCTCGTCTTCGATCCGGTGAGAAAGCCGGGTTCAGTAGTCGCCGCCGGTCGAAGCCGTAACGGTGGCGGGTCGCTCGCCGCGTTCGCGGGCGGCGTGGTCGTCGAGGATGGTCTCGGTGGCGGTGGCGCCGAACCGGGTCGCGCCGGCCTGGTGCAAGGTGAGCAGGGTGTCGAGGGCGCGGACGCCGCCGGCGGCCTTGACCTGGATGTGCGGGGAGACGGTGGCGCGCATCAGCTGGATGTCGGCGAGGGTGGCGCCGCCCGGGGCGAAGCCGGTGCTGGTCTTCACGAAGTGGGCGCCGGCCTGCTCGGCGAGGCGGCAGCCGGTGACCTTCTGTTCGTCGGTCAGGTAGGCGTTCTCCAGGATGACCTTGACGACGCGGCCCTGCGCGGCGGCGACCACCGCGGCGATGTCGTCGTGTACGTATGCGGTGTCGCCGCTGCGCAGCCGCCCGATGTGCAGCACCATGTCGATCTCGTCGGCGCCGGCCTCGGCCAGGGCGCGGGTCTCGGCGGCCTTGATCGTGGTGAGGGTGTCGCCGTGCGGAAAGCCGGCGACGGTGCCGACGAGCACGCCGGTGCCGGCGAGTTCGTGCTTGGCGAGGCCGACGTCGGAGGGGCGTACGCAGACCGAGGCGACCTGGCGTACGCCGGCGATCCGGCAGCCGCGCCGGACGTCGTCGGTGCTCAGTTCGGGGCGCAGCAGCGAGTGGTCGATCATCTTGGCGATGTTCATCGGGGTTCTCCGGTCCGGGGTGGCTGCACGTCGAAGGTGACGTGCAGGTCGTAGCGGTCGCCGACGTAGCGGCTGACGGTGTATTCCAGCGGCGCCGAGCGCTGGTCGACGATCAGCCGGGTCTCGACCAGCAGCGGCTCGTCGGCCGGCACCTGCAGGTGCTCGGCGTCGGTGCCGGCGCGCTGCGCGGTCAGCCGGGACGAGCCGAGGGTGGGACGCAGTCCCATGTCGTGCAGGGCCCGGTGCAGCGAGCCGGCCTCCAGGTCGACGTCGAGCAGGCTGCTCAGGTGTGCCGGGAAGCAGGCGTATTCGACGGCGAGCGGAACGTTGTCGGCGAGCCGCACCCGCACGATCGAGACCACCCGCGGTGACGCGGCGGTCAGCTGCAGGGCCGCCGCCTCAGCCGCGGCGGCCGTACGCACCTCGGCCTCGACCAGGTGCGACGACGGCGTGCGGCCCCAGCTGCGGACCTGATCCTGGAAGCTCATCAACGTTCCGGCGGCCCGGGGCTCCGGCCGCTGCCGGACGAAGGTTCCCCGGCCCTGGATCCGCTCGATGAGACCGTCGTCTTCGAGCGCGTTGAGCGCTGCCCGGATGGTCATCCTGGCGACCCCGAACTGCTCCGCGAGCACCGACTCGGCCGGTACGACGTCGCCGGGCTTCGCCGGAGCGAGCCGGGCGCGCAGTTCCCGCTCGATCCGCACGTACAGCGGCGTCTTCGCCATCACTCCCCCAGGTCGTCTAGACAACCTAGATGTTTGCACACGAAGAGGGTGGCGTCCACGGGCGGCCGCGTTCGCCCGATGGACTCGAGGTCACAGCCTCGACACGGACTCTGCGGCCATTCATCTTCTTCGTCACGGTCTGGATCGGCGGCGTAGGCGGTCCGCCGGCTCCTCCACCGTCAGGGGCCGATGCGGTCGGGATTGGCGCGCATCCGGGCCAGCGAGTGCGGATCAGGTACCGCGGCGCACCGGAACCTGGCGTTCTCCAGGAGCTCAAGACTGATCCGTACGCCCGTCAGGCGCTGCATCGGCAGACCCGACGACGGCCGCGAACTAACGGGCCCGGCCAGTACGCAGTTGCACCGCAACGTCCGGACGCCCGTTGCTTTCGGCCAGCCTGGCCGCGGCTTCCCAGTCGTACTGCACGGCCAGAAGTTCGGCTTCCCAGCGTCCGCTCGCGTTGTCCACGATCGCGTAGCGCGCATGTGGGCTGCCTGATTCCATGACGTGCGGGTACGGCTCGTCGTCGTCGTAGGCCGGCCAGCCCGCACTCCCGGGATTCACAATGAGCGTGCCCGTGCCCAGCCGCACCTGCCGCTGGAGGTGAGTGTGGCCACACAGTAGTAGCGGCCACGTCGCGTACTCGCCGAGTCTGGCCGTGATCTCCTGCTCGGTCGCGGGCCTGGCACCGTCCGGGTCGACTGTTTCGAGCAAGTAGACGACGTCGTTGTACGGACTGCCGTGAAAGGCCAGTACGCCGGCCGCAATCTCAGCAGTCAACGGCAGGGAAGCGAACCAGACGCGGTGGGCTTCGGTGAGCTGGTCATGTGCGAGCCGGTCGGACATGGACATCTGCTCATAGGGATTCCGGAGTACTTGCCGTTCGTGGTTGCCGCGCACGGTGATCTGGCCCAGTTCCATCAATCGGTCGGCCGTCGCGGCGGGAGCCAGCCCGCCAGAGACCAGATCGCCGAGGTTCACCACCTTGTCAGCCGTGCGGTCCTGGATGTCGGCAAGCACGGCATCCAGAGCCAGAAGATTCCCGTGGAGATCAGAGATCACGGCGATGCGCATAGCGGGCAGGCTACTTGACCGAGTCAGGCGCGAGCAGACCCGACAACGCGGAGCGACAGCTCCACCAAACGTGGGTCTGAGCCCGTCGACCCGTCGCTCAACAAGAGCATCACCGCCGAGAACGACGCTGGCCTCGCGTCCCACCAACCGGGAGCAAGAAACGGCCCAAGCGGGACACCACCGGAAAACTCGGTTTCCGGGAGGTCACTGGAGTTCTTGAAGGCGCTCGGTCCACTGGAGGATGATCGCGTACAACTGATCCCGGTCGAGGTCGGTGTAGGAGGGGTCGTTCAGCGCCCACTCGAAGCGCGCCTGGGCCAGCGCGAGATAGACCCGCGCCTCGCGGATGTCGAGCTTGTGGTGCCGGATACCCGGGGTGCCGGCCTTGAGGTCCGCGAGGTCCTGCTTCTTGCGGTCGACCTCATACGTCAGCACCGCCACCTGCTCGTCGGTGGTCGGTCCCCCGCCGCCGTTGTACCGCAGGTAGTCGAGATCGTATTGGGCCTTCTTGACGGCGACCTCAGCCGCATAGATCTCGGCCGGCGTGGCACGGTAGCGGCTCGCCGTCGGTTTCGGTGTGGCCGTCGGTTTGGGTCTGGCCGGCGCCTTCCGCGTGGGTGTGGGCGAGGCCGTGGTCGTGCTGGGGGCGACGACTCGGACAGCCGGTTCCGTCGTCACGCCCGGTTCCGGTGATGCCGAGGTCACGGGCGTCGCCGAGGCGTGCGGGCTCGCCGGGGCCGAGGTGGCGACCGTGACTGTCTCGGCGGGGAGCGCCTCGGTCGCCGGGTCCGGCGACCCGGTAGTCGCGACTAGCGTCACGGCGGCTGCGCACGCACCCGTGACGCCGAGTCCGACCCAAGCCCACATCGGGCGCAGGCGGCGGCGACCGCGCGGGTGCATGGTGATCACACCGTGGCGCGGAGATTGCTGCGTCAAGTCACTTCCTCCGGCAGTCGGCACTGGCGGAGGGTCCCATCGGTGGTCCGGCGACCGACTTGAGAGTCCGGGGAACGGCCTTCCGACTATCGCCGGCTCGGCGGTGAACCAAGGCTCGGCCACCTCCAGTCGCGGGACCGGGACGCCCGGGCGGCGGGTCTCGGCGGGGGTGGCGGCTGGCGGCGCCGCCCGGTAGGCGCTCGGCTGGGTCCGGGGAGTTGGAGCTGGCGCACCTCGACGTCGCCGGCCGGACCGGATATCGACGCCGGCTCCATCTTGCCCCATGTGAAGATCATCTTTATATTGACGGCATGGCCGAACCGATGCGCGATCCCAGCTTCTGGGTCCTCACCGCCCTGGCCCCCGAGCCGCGGCACGGCTACGGGGTGATCCGGGAGGTGGATCGACTGTCCGGCGGGCAGGTGACGTTGCAGGCCGGAACCCTGTACGCGGCCCTCGACCGGCTCACCGCGCTCGGCCTCATCGAGGCGGACCGGGAGGAGACGGTGGACGGACGGCCGCGACGGTACTATCGGCTCACCACCGACGGCGCCGCCGCGCTGGACGCCGAGACCGAGCGGCGGCGGGCGGCCGTCGCCGTGGCCACCGCGCAGCTGTCGGCCCGGCGCCGGCTCGGGCTGAGCCTGGGCGCGTCGTGAGCGACCGGCTCGCCCGGCGGTACACCCGCGTGCTTCGCTTCTATCCACCCGGCCCGCGCCGCGCCGAGATGCTGGGCACCCTGCTGGAGTGCGCGCCACCCGGCCGTGTCCGACCGACCACCACGGAGATCGTGAACCTGGCCCGCTTCGGGCTGCGCGCCCGCCTCGGCCGACCGGCCGGCACCGGCGTGGTCGTTCTGTCTCTCCTGGTCATGCTCGTCTGCGGTCTGCTCGGCGCGGCCGGCAGCGCCCGCCTCGGGTGGGCGCTGCAGAAGCCGCTGCCCTCGGGCGCGGAGGCGGAACGGCTCACGGCGACCGCCTTCCCCGGGTTGCCGGTGCTGGGCGGCGGCGACGCGCCGCCGTTCGTGCCGGCCTTCGGCGCGGACGGCGGCGAGATCTACGGCTTCGCCGAGTACTGGGTGCGGAACACCGCGCAAACCCGGGAGGTGCTGGCGTACACGAAGGGTGTCCGCGACCGCCTGGCCGGCGCCGGCTGGCAGATCCGCGACGACGTCTCCTACGACGAGGACCACGACGAGCCGTCGTCCAGCGCCGGGTTCTCGGCCACCCGGGGCGGGCTGACCCTGGTCTACAGCGCCTACTACGTGAAGAACCGCCCGTGGTATGACGCCGACGGCTCGGCCGGCTTCCAGTTGTCCCGGACAACACCACCATGGCCGGCCTGGTTCGCGGTGCCCGGCGCGCTGCTGGCCGCGTGCGTCGGCTGGCTGATGTTCGGTTGGGCGAGCCGCCGCAGCGAGGGCCACCCGGGGCGGTCCGTAGGCGCGGCCGCGCTCGCCTGGTCAGCGGTGGTGGTGGTCGCGCTGAGCTTGTTGTTCATCTGCCTGTTGTTCTCGCAGCCCGATTCTCTGGAGGGCAGCGCGCTGTGGACGACCCTGGATCAACTGTCCCAGGGACCCACCACGCTGGCGCTCGGTCTCGGCCTGCTCGCACTGGCGACCGCCGCCCTGCCGGCCCGGCCGCGGGCCTTCGCGGCGGCGACGCTCGTGCTGGTCACGGTGGGCGCCATGACCGGCTGGCCGGGTTGGGCACGCCCGGGATGCACCCCGACCGGGCCGCCAGCCGACCTCCCGGCCGCGGAGGTCGCATCCAGCCTGCTGGCCCGCGTTTACGTGGCCCAGGACGCCTCCGACGAACAGCGCAACATCGCCGAGGCCGCGATCTGGCACGTGCCGTCCGTACGGACCATGGCCTGGTCCGCCGATGTGACGGACCAGGACTTCCGGGACGCGTACTGCGACGGCGGACGGATCAACGGCGCCTCGCGGACGACGCTGCCCCAGTTCTGGCTGCTCGAGCTGAGCAGCCCCGGCGCGTTCGAGGGACTGGTAGCCGAGGTGGGCAATCTACCCGGGGTGGTGGCCGTCCGGCACGCCGCTTCCTGACACCGACCGGCGGCACGCGAAAGGCGCAGGGCAATGGGCCTCCGGCGGGGTCCCCGCCTGTCCGGGTCTTGAACTATCGCCGGTCGCTTCGAGACCGACTACGTTGAGGGCGTGTATCCCGGACCTGGCGAGCCGATCGCCGACCTGCGGCGGGCCGGCGGGATCGACGTCCTCGCCCGCGATCTGCTCGACCGCGATCTGCTCGACACGGGCACCGCCGCTCGTCCACGCATCATCGCCGTAGACGGCCGGGGCGGCTCCGGTAAGTCGACACTCGCCGATCGGCTGCGTGACGCGATTTCCGGCGCACAGGTCGTGCACACCGACGACATCGCCTGGTGGCATTCCCGTTTCGGCTGGGACGATCTGATGATCGACGGTGTTCTTGCTCCGCTGCACGCTGGACGTGACGTCCGCTACCAGCCTCCGGCGTGGGCGCCGCGCGGGCGTACAGGATGGGTCGAGGTCTCCAGCACAGCGCCGGCGGTGATCGTCGAAGGGTGCGGCGCGTCGCGCCGAGAACTGACGCATCTGATCGACACGACCGTATGGGTGCAGTTCGACTTCCACGAGGCGAAGCGCCGCGCACTGCCGCGCGACATGGCCCTACACGGCTTCGACGAGGCTGAGGCCGTGCGCAACTGGGACGAGTGGCAGACCGAGGAGATCCCGTTCTACCTTGCCGACCGGCCGTGGGAGCGTGCCGACCGTATCGTCGGCTACGACGCCGAGGGCGCGTTGCTGATCGCTGAACCCGGCTGGAGCTCCGACTCCGACGTTCCAGGCTCCACCCCCGGTGGGCCCGTGACCTGATCCTGAACGGTGCCACGGCCCACGAGGCGCTCAGCCGGCCGTGACGCGCGCGGCACCCGGTCCGGCGTCGGCGGGCGTCGACCCGTCCAGGCACGCCTCGGCAAGGATCTCCCCCAGCAAGGGAGCGAACTTCATGAGATTTTCGCCGTACGTCGTGAGCACCCGCCCCCGGCGCCGGAACTGCAGCCCGTCCCCGAGGTCCGGATCGTGCGTGCAGTACACCGTCGCGATCGGCCGCGGCTCGACGAACGGCAGATGCTCGGCGACGTAGGCGGTGATGATCTCCGCCGACGCCCGTTCCGCGGCTTCCCGCCCGCCGCCCCAGCCCACCAGCGCCGGGTCCACGTCACCACCGACCGCCCAGCTGCCATGCGCAGCCAGGTGCTGATAGGTGCCCAGCACACCGTCGGCAGCCCCGGTGATCCAGCACTGCAACGGCTCCGGCGCCCCGGGCCGGACCGGGAAGCTGACCCGCAGGTGGTGCTCGAGCGCCGGCGAGATGTCGATGCCCACCCCGGCGGCAAGCGCGGACGTTCCGGCACCGGCGCAGATCAGCACGGTGTCGAAGGTGTCCACGTCGGTGCCGGCCCGGACCCGTACACCCGCGGAGGTTTCTTGCACAGCGTCGACGTGAGCGTGCCGGAGGCGATCGCCGGCGACTGCGAGCAGGAACGCCCGGATCCGGTCCACCCGGATGACTCCGCCGGCCGGATCGATCAGCGCGGGCCCGGCGAACGTCGGTGCCGGCAACCGCAACAGCGGCGAACCCGCCTCCACGACCTCGTGCGCCGCCCCGGCCGCGGCCATCGCCTGTGCCCATTCGCCGGCACCGGCGCCGCTGACCACCGTGCCGACCTCGTCGACCAGCGCGGTGCCGGCCCGCTGGCTCCACGCGGCGAACAGCGACCGGGACCGCGCGGCCAGCTCCACCATGTCCGGGTAGACGTGCGCGAGCCGGAATATCCGGGTGTGACCGGTCGAGCGCTCGCCCATCGGCTCACCCGCCTCGTAGCACCAGACGTCGGCGCTTCGCTGGAGCAACGCCGCGGTCGCCGACAGTCCGACGACGCCTGCACCGATCACCGCAACCCGCATGCCGGCGACGCTATCAGCGCTGCTCGGCTGGCAGCCAGAGGTGTCTGGGGCCGTCGCAGGCAGCCGTGGGACACAGCCGGACCCGGCGAGCCGGCAGACCGGCTGTTTGACGGCCGCCTGTGCGGGCAAGTCGCCGGCATGACCGACAGCGTTCTGCTCCGCTCCGCGATCCTGGGCGCCTCGGCCGGCGCCCGCAGCATGACGCCGCTGGCGCGCCTGGCGCTGCGCAACCGCGGCTGGATCAGGGTCGCCGCCGGTGCCGCCGCTCTCGGCGAGATCGTCTTCGACAAGTCGCGCAAGGCACCGAGCCGCCTGGCGCCGGCGCTGCTGGGCGGCCGGGTGCTGCTCGGAGCGTTCGCCGGCGCGGCCCTGGCCCGCCGCCGCGGTGCGGCAATGCTCGCTCCGGCGGTCGTCGCGGGTCTGGCCGCGGCGGGTGCCAGCTACGCGGGGGCGCGCTGGCGCTCCTACGCGCAGGACCACGACTTCGCGATCCCGGCCGCGGTCGCCGAGGACGCCGCGGCGATCGGGCTCGCCTACGCCTCCTCGCGCGACTGACTTTTTGGTCGAGCTCGGCCACCAGCATGGTGGGCCTCCACCCTCGTACGCGATGAGATAGCCAGGCGCTCGTCGCCGCCGCGGCTGCCGTGGGCGCCACCGTCGTCGTCGTTCAGCGGCGGCGGGCGTCGGCGCGCCGGGTCACCTCCGGACCCGCCTGGCTACGCCGTTTCCGCCGATCGAGTTTCCCAACAGAGAGAGGCCCAGCCCGGCGACCTCACCGACCCGCTGCAGGGCCCGCTCGCCATGCCGGTCGCCGGTCAGCCGCCACTGTAGATTCGCCGCCCAGGCCACATCACGACGAGGGCCGCTCTGGAAGCCCGCATCGACTGCCCACACGGACCCGGCGCATCACGCTGGGTTCCGAGCGGCGGAGCCGACCAGGGCGGCCCCGGAGAGTAGTGGGCATCCCGCCGGGTGTGGGTGGCAGCACGGTACGCCACCCACCGCGCCCTGGCGCCGGGCACGGCCGACGATGGGAGCCGACGGGCCTGAGCCGACTGGAGTGCCTACCTCGCGGCCCGGGACCGGGAAACCGAGGGGGTCAGTTCGCAGACGTGGGCTGGCTGAACTGCCGCAGGAGATCGCTGATCTCGGCGGCTGCGCCCCGGAGCTGGTCGAGCTGCTCGGGGGTGAACGGCTGGGCCGTCAGGCCCATGACGCAGTGCGCGCCAACGATGTGGCCGGCGAGGGTGATCGGCACGCCGGCGTAGCTGGCCATCCCGTCGACGGTCACGAGGGGGCTGGCGGCCTGTTCCGAGTGGGCGGTATCGGGCAGCACGTAGGGCCGGCCGGTGGTGACGGTGTTGGCGCAGAACGACCATTCGACGGGGGTGCCGCCGGCGGCGGTCATCCAGCTGTCGTCGAGGCCGCAGGAGCCGACGATCAGCTGGGCGGTGTCGAGGACCAGGGTGACCATGCTGACCGGTAGGCCGGTCAGCGCGGCGGTGCGTTGCGCGATCTTGTCCAGGGCGGCGCGCAGGGCGGGGTTGTCGAAATCGATGCTGGCCAGAGCCCGTATCCGGGTGGGATCGGTCAGTGCGTGCGGCGGGCGGATGACGGCGGACATGCGGGGTCTCCTCGGTGGCACCAGTGCTCGGGTGCCTGGCTGGTGTCGTGTCGGGGGCGAAAGTCTGCTCATCCGCCCGCGGCGTGCAGGGCCCGGTACGTCACCGCGCGGATCTTCTCCGAGCGGGCCGTGACGCGTAGCAGATCACCCAGTTCCATGAGGTACTCGATCATGGGGACCAATTCGTCCGGGCTGTCCGGCTGGGGGCGGCCGGCCCGCCTGGCGGCCAACTCGACGAGGACCTTGGCCGCGTCGGCGCCGACGGACGTGGTCAGCGCGCTGAGCAGATCGGCCTGGGTGGGTTGCTGGTAGTCGTATCTCGGGATGGTCATGCCGGTGTCCTCGCCTCCGTGGTGGTCAACGGCGTGGCGGGAGTGCTGGCCGTTGCAAGGTGCTGCGGTCGCGGGCTCACCGTGGCCCTGGCCGGGCCGGTGTGGGCCCGGTCGGCCCGCGAAAACGGGCCGGTCAAGCTCAGTGATGGAACCGCTGGACCAGGTCTTGCAGACCGGTCGCCGCGGCGAGCGCGACGACGCCGACCGCGGCGAAAATCTTCACCGCGACGGGGAGGTCGGCGAACCAGCCGCCGGCCGGATACCCGGCGCGGCGCACATCAAGGGTGCGCACCATCAACGTGGTCCTTCAGCATCAGGGGCGGCAGCTGCCCCCGCCGCCATCACCCTCTCCATCGACCGGGCAACCCCCGTGGTTTAGCGGTGCAACCGAGCCGCAACCTCGGCCCGGCGCCGACGATAACCGGGACGGCCAGCGATGCCCGACACCAGGCGCGCGGCCGGTGCGCCCGGCCGGACCACCGGCTGCGCGCTGTTCTGTGCGTGCACCCTGCAGAGAGTACGCTGGCCAGCGCCTTGAGCTGCGGCACCGCCGGTACGAGAGCGCGGATTCAGCGACTCGCCAACCCTTTTGCTGGAGATCGTCGTACGCCCGGAGCGTCGGCGTACGACGATCGCGTCGTTCGGCTTGTGAAGGCCGGTCTTTTTCAGGGACGCCGTAAGGATCTGCGGCAGTGGCGACATGAAGGGGTGAGGAGATCAACGCAACGGCGCGACGAGGCGTATCGGAAGGCGGCCGTGCGTGCAGGCGACGAGTCGGACGGCGCCACGGCCGATACGGTTGCCGAGTGCTGGCGGCGCTGCCCGTACGGCAGCGCGAATCCTTGTGTACCGCTACTGGAATGAACTGGGCACTGCGGAAATCGCCGCACTCATGGAACTCTCCTCCGGCGCGGTCTGGGTGAACCTGCACCGGGCCCGCCAGACCTTCAAAAGACACTTCACGACTCTTACGGAGGGTAGCCGTGCGCACCGTTAAGCAACTCATGTCCGTGTCAAATCCGGTGCCGAACGGCGAGGACGTCCGCGATTCGCGCGCCGAGCAACGCCTGGCACAGATCGTCGGCGCGGCCGGACCCCGACCGCGGCCGACGGGTCGCGGCCGCCGCCGGCTGGTGCTTGTGGGCGCAGCCGCCGTCCTGCTCGTCGCGGGGGCGGGTGTGGCCGGTGTTCGGCTGCTGAGTGAGCCGGCGGTCAGCCCGACCGCGGATGAGCCGTTCTTCGCCACGACCGCGGAGTTGGAGGACCGGGCGGAGGCGATCGTCCGGGCGACAATGACATCGGCTCGCGGCTACGACGCCGACGGCGCGGCGGAGACCGCTGCGACGATGAGAGTCACCGCGGTGGCCAAGGGCACCCCGGTCGCCGGTACGCCGCTGGAGGTGGTCTACACCGCGGGCGTCCCGGAGACCCCGGCCGGCTTGCACACCGGTGGTGAATACGTGCTGTTGCTGCAACGCCGCGATGCGAGCCACTGGAATCTGATCAACACGACCCAGGGCTACTACACCGTTGCCGACGGCGGGATCACGGCGGCGAGCGACAACCCCGTCTCGCTCAGCCCCGCCACACTTGACGATCTTGGCTTGCAATGACAAACGTCCCGGACCCGATGTGCATCGGGTCCGGGACGCGTATGCCGCGGATCAGCTGCCGGCGACCTCGTCGGCGACCTCATCGACGCTCTGTTCCTCGAGCAGAGCGGGCGCTTCCTGGGCGACGGTCGTGGGCGCGACCAGCGTCTCGTCGCTCTGCACCTCGTAAAGAGCTTGTTCCGGGTTCACCAGAATCGGCTGACGGCCACCACGACGCACCCGGCAGACCTCGGACCCCGCCGATGCCACCGGCTCCACCACTGCGGGTTCCCGGGCGACGTCCACGACGTTCTTCGGCCCGTCGGGCATGAATCCCTCTCCCTCCGGATGCCGGGGTAGCGTCCCAAGATCTTCCGATTGCCGCGTGGCTGCGCCTACCCTGCTTGTGTGACTCTCCGTTTCGAGACGCGTGCGTCCGACTCGCCGTGGGTGGAGTCCGTGTGGACCTCGACGAGCGAGCAGGTTTTCGAGATGACCTCCGTCGCGGCGGTGCGCTGGGGTTTGGTGTTCTGGCGGCGCGAGGGCAGGTCCTACGCGAGCGTCACGGGTCCGGAGAGCAGGTCCAGCACCGCGCCTGTGCCCGACGGCGCGACCTTTCTCGGCATCGACTTCGCGGTGGGCACCTCGCTGCGGAACGCGCCGACCCCGACCCTGCTCGACGGCGGCATCGACTTGCCCGACACCACACACCGGACCTTTCGGCTGGACGGCCTCCGGTGGGAGACCCCTGGCCCCGACGATGCCGAGGCGCTCGTCGAGCGCCTTGTCCGCGCCGGTGTCGTCGTCCGTGATCCGCTCGTCGCCGAGGTCCGGCGCGGCCACGTTCCAGAGGTCTCGCAACGCACCGTCGAACGCCGATTCCGCACGGCGACCGGGCTCACCCGGGGTGCCGTGCGGCAGATCGAACGTGCCAGAAAGGCGTCGATCCTGCTGACCGCCGGCATGCCGGTCGCTGACGTCGTCACCGGACTCGAATACTTCGACGAGCCGCACCTGGCCCGCGCGCTGCGCCAGTACATCGGGCACACGGCACGGCAACTCCGGGAAGGCATCCGTGGCGCGATCTCGCTGGACCTGAATCAGCGAACGACGTCGTAGATCAGCTTGAGCACACCGTTCGGGTAGGCCTCGGACTCGCGCAGGTGAAGCTTCTGCTTGTCGTTGTCCGCCCGACTGAACAAACTCTTCCCGGCACCGAGCAGCACCGGGAAGAGCAGCAAGTTGTACCTGTCGATCAACCCCGCATCCGCGAGGCGGCGAGCGAGCTCAGCACTCCCGTGGATGAAGATCGCACCGCCCTCGCTCTTCTTGAGCTCGACGACGTCCTCGGTCGAGCGCAGGATCGTCGTCGGGCCCCAGCCGTCGACGAGGGCATCGTCGGCCAGGGTGGTCGACACAACGTACTTCGGCAGCTCCTGGTAGGCGGCATGGTCCGCCGAGTCGGGCCAAACCGGCGCGAACAGCTCGTAGCTGCGCCGGCCGAACAGCAAGGCCGTCGTGTCCTTCAATTCCTCGCCCTTGAGGGAGAGGACTTCGGGCAGGACCTCGATGTCCTTGATCACCCAGCCGCCGCTGCGGTGCCCCTCGCCCGGTCCGCCGCCCGGGGAATCCAGCACGCCGTCGAGCGACAGGAAACCGGTGTAGACAAGATCGCGCATGATGTCACTCCCCAGTAAATGGACGCGAACTACTCCGGCCAGGCTAGGAAGAATCACCAGCCGCCGTCTTGTACGGAAACGACACCCGCGAGGCGGTCGGGCTCCACTCGTGGGATGACCACGGCGCGAGGTCGGATGCGGCGCCGAACCGCCGATCAGGCGGTTCGGGGCGGGAGTGGGTTTGCTGCCTGCGAACGGGCCGTCTGGTCTCAGTCGGGTACGCGTTGGTCGGCCCGATGCGGGGCGGACGGCGGTGTTGACCTTCACGTTAGTGTCAAGGTTCTAGATTCGATCCCATGCATGAGGGGACGATGATCGGAATGCGTATCGGAGAACTATCCGATCGCTGCGGAGCCAGCCCCCGGTCCCTGCGTTACTACGAGCAGCAGGGATTGATCGCTCCGAGCCGGGCAGCCAACGGCTACCGGCAGTATGGCGAATTGACCATCGTCAGAGTGCGCAACATCCGGGAACTGCTGGATTCCGGGCTCACGGTGGAAGACATCCGGCTTTCACTGGAGAAGGGCTGCCTCGACCGCCCGCTGAGCACGCTGCCACCGTGCCCGGACGCCGTCCGGATCGCCGGGGACCGTCTCGCCTCGCTGGATCGCCGCATCGCGGCGCTGCAGGACCTGCGGGAGCGGCTGGCCGTCCAGCTGGCGGCGACCCGGACCGCGCTGGTGCGCGAGTACGCCGTCCCCGCCGATTCCTGAACATCACCCCGAACCTCGAGGCCCGGTGCCGCCGGGTCAGCCCCATGCTGCCCGAACCGACTCCTCCTGGAGGCTTCCCGTGACCATCGACAACAGCGAAGCCGGTGCTGGCCGGCGCCCTCGCGCCCGCGCCGGCATCCTGGGCGCGCTGCTCATCGCGTTCGCGCGGCCCTGGGATCGCGGCATAGGCGCGGCCGGTGACCGGAAGCAGCGAGGCGCGCGGTGAGGTTCGGAGTCTCCCTGGAGCCGCCGTTCTGGTCGCGGGGTGGTGAAGCGGCCGCGGTCGGCGCCGCCCGGGACGCGGAGCGACTGGGCTTCGACCACGTCCTGATGTCCAGCCACCTCCTGGCCAATCAGCACGGCGCCGCCACGGATCCGCTCATCCTGCTCTCCGCGGTCGCGGGCGCCACGACCCGGATCGGCCTGGCCACCAGCGTGCTCGTGCTGCCCTACTACCACCCGGTGGTGCTGGCCAACCAGGTGGCGTCTCTGGACGCGCTCTCCGGGGGCCGGCTGGCGCTGGGCGTGGGCACGGGCTGGAATCCGCGGGAGTTCGCCGCGGTGGACGTCCCGGTCCGGTTACGGGGCCGCCGTACCGACGACAGCTTGGAGATCATGCGGGCGCTCTGGGCGGGCACGGCGTCCGAGCTGCCGGATCGTTTCGCGGAGCTCCGGACGGCGGTCCTCGGCGTCCGCCCGGCCACGCCCGGTGGCCCGCCGATCTGGGTCGGCGGGCACAGTGAGCCGTCGCTGCGGCGCGCGGTCCGGTTCGGCCAGGGCTGGCACGGGTCCGGCATCAGCGCGGACGACGCACGGTTCTTCCGCAGTCGACTTGACGAATTGGCCGCCGCGACCGGCCGGGACCCGTCCGCGGTGGAGATCAGCACAGTCGCCTTCCTGGTGCCACCGGGATTCACCCCGGTACGCCCGGTGCCCGGCCGGCTGCTGGGCGGCACGGGGACGAGCACCGAGGCGGTGGTCGAGGATCTCAGCCTGCTGGCCCAGGCGGGTGTGACGATGGCGTCGCTGTGGATACCGATCGACGGTCCGCGATTGATTGAGGCCCTCGAATGGTTCAATACCGAGGTACGGCCTCAGGTGACGGGATCAGACTCGCCCACCTGACACGCGTTCCGGCCGTTTCTCCCACCTCCTCGATCAACCAGTTGCCGACGGCTGCGTGCTCCCTGGAAGATGGTCGCGGCAGCCCTGGTGGTCCTCCACGTCGAGCACGACCGCAGCACATGACAACCGTCAGTAGTCCCAACCTCAGCTTCTCCCCGCGGGGCACGCCGATCCAAACGCTGGCGGTGAGCCATTCCGCGCAACTCGTGGTGGTACGGGTATCCGCCGGCTGGACCGGTATAGGCACGCGGTTCCGGACCGATATGGAGAAGCGCGGAAAGGCGCGCTCGGCTCCGCCGGAATCGAACCGGTCGTGGTTCGTCAACCCGCGACCGATCCCGAGGGGGCGCGGGCCGGTGCACGGCTGCTGCTCGCCCGTCCGGACCGGCCGACCGCCATCCTCTGCTTCTCCGACGCCATCGCGCACACGGTCCTCCAGGTCGCCGAGGACCTCGGCATCCGCGTGCCCGCCGAACTGTCGGTGGCCGGCTTCGACGACAACCCGCTGGCCACCCGGTTGCGCCCGACGCTGACGACGGTGCGCCAGGACATCGAGGCCAAGGGGCGAGCGGCGGCATCGGCGCTGACCGCGGCGATCACCGACGCCCGCACGGGGACACCGCACACCCCCAGGAGCATCGTGTTTCCCGTGGATCTGGTCGTCCGGGAGAGCACCGCGCCGCCCGCGTGATCACCAGCGAACTGGAGGGCGCCGGGAGCGTACCGGCGGGCCTGCTCTTGCTCCTCCGCCTGTCGGACCGGCCTTCCTCGAGGTGGAATCCCGCGGACGTCCTGCCTCGCTAACCTCAACCCTGTCGCCACGCCGTCCCACGGCGCAGGCACGCGCCGGCCGGGAACGGAAACCGATCGGCGCGTCGCACCACGAGACAGCGGTATCAGCCGAGGTGTCGGGTGAAGAAGCGCAGCGTGCTGTCCAGCTCGAATGCCGGGATTTCCCCGTGCTCGCCGGGATTGGCGTGCAGCGTCTTCTCGGCCGAAGCCAAGGCGTCGAACAGAGCCAGGCTCTGGGCCCGCGGCACTCGTTCGTCGTCCCATTGCATCAGGAACTCCACCGGGACGGTGATCCGCGCGGCTGCCTCGGCTGATACCAGCGCCCCGCCCAAGCCCAGAACGGCCGCGCGGACCCGTGACTCGGCGGCAACGAACGGAACGCCGAGTCCACAACCCAACGACACGCCCCAATAGCCCACCGGACCGGCCCCGACATGGGGCAGTTCCTGGACCGCGTCCAGGACCGCCCGCCATTCCGGGACCGTTTGGCGGGCTACCAGTGCCTGGAAACCAGCGATCAGCGGAGCGAGATCCTCTCCGGCCTCCACGCGAGCCTGATTCTCGGTCGCTATCCGGTTGTACTCCTCATCCTTGGGACGGTCGCCGTGGCCGGGAACATCGACTGCCACCACGGCGAAACCGCACTCGACCACGAAGCGACGGGCACGGGCGATGACGCCGGGGGCTTTCTTGTGCTGACCGCCGCCGTGTCCCATCAGGATCAGAGGACGGTTACCGGCGGCACCGTCCGGCGTCCACAGCACGCCGGGTATCTCGCCGAGGGCGAAGAGTTGTTCGTAGATGCCGTCGGACGACGTCTGTGAGGTGAAGCGCATAGCGTTTCCACCCTTTCGGGATGCCTTCTGCGGGCACTCCCTAGGCCATGCAGAGAAGGGAGCCCCGACCTGTCGTAGCGTTGATCGGTCTCACCTCCTCAGTTGCAGCAGCGCACGGCGACGCAGAGCGTATCAAAGCTTGCTCTCGTTCTTCCTACAGTTCCGTACCGGCCCATGCGCCGCCCTCGATGACGGTTCGATCCGCGTCAGACTGACGCTCCGCAAGTAGGTCGCGATTCGAGATCGGCAGAATGCTGGGAGCGAACCCGATCCTCGCATGACCGTCGCCACGGTTATCGCGTGGACGGCTACTCAAGTCGGGGCCGGGGCGACCGATGGTGCAGATCATGAGAATCGGCCGGCAACGCGGTGCCAGTCTGCACCGCAACCTGGTGCATGCCGGGTTCGGCGTGCTGGTTCTCGTCGCGGTGGCCGCGTGGGCGTTCGGTGGCCTCGCCGTACGGCTCGGTGTGGTGACGGTGGTCGGCGCGCTCCCGGCGGCCGGGGTCGCCGTCGGGATGCGGATCAACCGGATCGTCAACCGCGCCGCCTGGTATCTGATGCTCGCGGCGTCGGTGCTGTTCACGGTCTTCAACTACCTGTGGTTCGTGCAGCTCGGTCTCGGTCGGGACGTCGGGGCCGACGGGCCGGCGAACCTGATACTCCAGGTCTTGGCCTACGGCAGCATCATGCTGTCGGCGTTGCAGGTGATCCGCAAACACGGTGAGGGCGACCGTGGCGGCATCATCGACGCGACCCTGCTCGGCGTCGGACTGATCACCCCGGTGTGGGAGTTCGTGCTGCGCCCGCACCTGCTCGAACTGGACGTGACGGGTTCCAGCCAGGGGATCTATCTGCTGAAGATGCTGCTGCTGATGGGCACTCTCGGCGCGCTGCTGCGGATCGCGCGGACCGCTGGCACCGCCCGCACGTCGTTGATCTACTTCTTCGTCAGCATGGGCGCGACCGTCGTCAGCGTGGTGTCGTCGTTGTTGTCGACCCGGCCGGGAAGTGACTACTACTCCCCGTTCGTGGATCTGTTCGCGATGATCGGCTATCTGGGGCTGGCCGCGGCGGCACTGCACCCGAGTTCCACCGAGTTCACGCAGCCGGCCGGGTGGCGCCGGAGCCGTCTGCGGCCGGTGCGGCTGTCGTATCTCGGGCTGGTGCTGGCGATGGTGCCGGTCGTCGGCAGCGTTCCCGAACTGTTCGGCGGCACCACGGACAGCATGCTGCTGACGTTGGGCACGTTGCTGGTGATCCCGCTGGTCGTCTCGCGGATCGGGCTGCTGATGGCGGAACGGACCGCCGACCAGGAGGCGCTGCGCTACCAGGCGCACCATGACGAGTTGACCGGGCTGGTCAACCGCCGCCGGTTCTTCGCCCTGCTGGAGGAGGCGGTCCGGTCCGGCGCCGGGGTGGCGGTTCTCTACTGCGATCTTGACAGATTCAAAGCTATCAATGATGAGTACGGCCACGAAGCGGGCGACGAGGTGCTGCGTGTGTTCGCCGACCGGCTGCGCGGCACGCTGCGGGGTGAGGACATCGCGGCCCGGATCGGCGGCGACGAGTTCTTGATCCTGGGCACCGGCACGACGGCCGGTGACGCGGACGTGCTGAGGCGCCGGATCGAGGACGCGACGTCGGCACCAGCCGTGTGGCAGGGGCACGAACTGTCATTCGGGGTGACCGTCGGGGTTGCGTACGGCAGTGGCGCGGACACGAGTGCGGACGGGCTGATGTCGGCCGCGGACGCCGACATGTATCGGCACAAGACCGCGCGGCGGGCCTCCCTCAACCCTGCGCCATCGCCTCGCTGGCCTGGACCGGAAAGCCCCACGCCTACCCCTGGCCTCAGCTCCGGTCGCGCCACGGGATGGCCGGGAGTCCACCCGTCATAGCTGTGGCGATGAGCGTCGAGAGCACGGAGCCCGTCCTCACCGAGATGATTCGCCGTGGGAGCTTTTCACCCTCGCCGCGCTGCGCGCGATCACGCCGCTGATGGCGCTGCTGCCCCGCATCCACACAGCGGCTTGCCGACGACACCGCCGTTGGAAGATCACGGCCTCGGCCGACATCCGAGTCGTCGGACCGGGTCCGGCTCGGTGATGGTCCATGATGGACCGGTGAACGATGAGCTGGCGGCCTTCACCGCTACGGCGATGCCGGCCCTGATCGAACGGATTCCTGCCGCGCCCGCCCGTCTACTGGGCCGGCTGCGCGTGCCGGAGGAGAGGGAGACCAGGGAGTCCCGGCGGTCGGTGGCGGTGTCCGTGCGGCCCTCGCCGGCCCGGCATCCCGGGGGAGCCGGCGAAGAAGCCGCGGCCGTCGTCGCTCTGCGCGCTGTCGGCGCCCCGACCGCGGAACGACTGCTCGGCGCCCTCGAGCTGTTCCTCGCCGGCCAGCAGTGGAGTGCTGCGCCGGGCCTGACCGACGGGGTGCCCGGGCGGCCACCCGAGGCCCGGTACATGATGGTCTCCTGCAACCCTGGCGGGCAGAGCGACGCGGTGGAAGCCGTAGCACTACTGGAACGGCTGCACCCTGGTGTCGCCGGCCGTACGGTCATCCTGGCTCGCGCTGTCACCACCGAACCGGCCGTCGCGGCTCTGCTCACCACGACGCCCGACGGTGCCGATGAACCTGCCCTCGCCGCCCGGCACGGGGCCGCGCATCTGGCCTTGGCGGTGGCGGTCGCGGGCAGCGTGATCCATCAGATCAACCCGGCCCCGCTCGTCGACCGGGTCCCCGCCACCGTCGGCCTCGCGACCGGCGTCGCCGCGCTGCTACTGCGCGAACTGCCGATGCCTCAGGCGTACCCGCAAGCGCTACTGGCCAAGATCCGCGCCGAATACGTACTACCCCGTCACACCCACAGCCGAGCCGTCGTGGCTGGCCACCGCTTCGGCCTGTCCGAGCGCGGTACCTGCCCGGACGCCGACTTCTCCGATAACGGCCTGGTCACCGTCGTCGACGGCGGCATCGTGATCCGTACCGGGATCTCGGAAGGAGCGGTATCCGTCGACGTCGCCGTGCTCGCCGACGCGCCTGCCGAGGTGGACCCGCACTGGCCGGACGTCGTCGAGGTGAGCTGGCACGCCACCGAAGGCCGGGCGTCGATGGTCGCGCCGGGCGACGCCGGTAGTCCCGCGCTGGCCCACCTGACCCCGCCCTGGCCCGGCGACTACCGGGTGCGCGTGCACGCCCGCGGGCGGGACGACCGGGACGCCGCATACGAGAGTTACCGGCTGACCGTCTGGTCCGCGCCCGCCGGCCCGGAGACGGTGCACCGTCGCTTCGACCTACTCGGCCACCGGCTGCGCGGCGAACGCGAACCGGTCCGGCCGGTGCCACCAGAACACGCGTACCGCTGGGTGGGCCGGACCCATCTCGCCGTCGCCGCGACGATCACCGTAGTGACCGGCCTGCCGCTCGCCGGCGTACTGCGCGCCTTCGGCGCTGATCCGGACCGGCCGGAACCGTTCGACCCGATACAACAGATCCTGACCGCACGCCCCGGCGGCCCGGCACCCCAGTGGATCACCGCGCTGGACGCCGGTGACGCCGTCGTGGTCGTGGAGGACAACGGTTACCGCGGCTCCAACGCGTCGGTGCTGCGCGCCGCGTCGGCCCACGGCCGGGCGGCCAGCATGTTCTGGAACGTCAACGCCGCCACCCGGCTGTCCTTCGCCGAACGCGGTGCGCTGCTGGCCAGCTTCGAACCATGGGGCAACGACCAGGCTCCGCCGGAAGTCATCGAAGTCCTCACCGACCTCGACTTCGCCGGGCCGGGCAGCCGCGCGCACAAGGGCTTGGTGGCGGTCGAACGCTTCACCGGCCAGGCCTTCACCGCCACCGACCTGGCCGCAATCGAGGCCACCGGCATCGGTTACCGTATCGACCCCTGATACCGCCGGCTCAGGCATCGCCGGCGCGGGCCGGCACACGATCGCGGCCTCGGCGTGGGGAGCCTTGTCATAGGCCGCTTCGCGGCACGCGTGCACCACTTGGTCCAGGGCACGGATCTGCCGCAGGCAACACCCACTTCGCCTTCGATGGTTCGTCACGATGTGTAATGAGCCCCACTTGAAGTGCGCCAGATCCCATCATCGTGTCCGGCCGGGCGACAGGTTCGTGTCCAGCTACGTCAGTAGCGGCCGGCGGCCATCGTCTTCGGGCCGAGCATCCTCGGGGGTCGGCCTCCGCCGACGGGGGCCGGCCTTGTTCTGTCGGTGAGTTCGAAAGCCAGCGGTCCATCGTTGTTCTTTGCCATCAAGGCGTGTCCGCGGGCCAGCGGACTTCGTCCTCATGAGGGCTATGCCACTCAAGTGTGTCCGTGCCCGGATTTCCGGTGGCGACCCGTCGCCACACGATTCAAGGGTGGCTCAGGGTGTCCGCGGCGAAGGTGACGATGCGTGCGGCGAGTTCGTCGGGATGCCGGAGGACCAGGTCGTGGCTGGCTTCGGGGATGATCTCAGCGACGGCGTGCGGCATGTGGGCGGTGATCGTGGCCGCGACCTCCCGGGCGTCGTACAGCTGACTGTGGCCGCCGAGCAGCACCAGCGTCGGCGCCGTGATCCGTTCGAGTTCGTCGGCGGTGAACGGGGTGGGCAGGATGCGTTTGCGCCGGAAGCCGAAGGAGGCTTTGACCAGTGGCATCACCTCGTCCTCGCGCAAGGCGAGGTTGCGCAGTGGCCGAGCCAGCGCGTGCCTGATCGGTCCGGGCGTGAAGCTGGCCAGCCCGCACGCGATTATCCAGGCGATGAACTTCGGGCTGACCTTGCCGAAGCCGCCCGGGTCGAGCAGCGCCAGGCTCGCGACCGCGTCCGGTGATCGTAATGCGTGGCGCAGGGCGATCCACCCGCCGTACGAGGTGCCGACCAGATGGGCTCGGCCGACGTCCAGCGCGGTGAGGACCTCGTCCAGCCATGCGGACCATTCGTCGCCGTTGTCAATGGCACGGGTCTGGACCGACGGGCCGGGCTCACCGACGGGGTCGATCGCGATCACCGGGCGGGATGCGGCCAGCCGGCCGACGTAGGAATGCCACATCAGCGACGGCCCGCCCGAGCCCGGCAGCAGCACGAACGGGGTCCGCTCGCCGGAACCGAGCCGGTGCACGCGGGTGGCGCCGAAGGCGGTGACCACATCGAACTGGACCGACGAGGCCGGCCAGAGCCGGTCGAACAGATCGTCGTAGACGGTGAAGAAGCGGGCGCGGGCCTGATCATTGCGGAACTCGCCGATCGGCATCGTGGCCTCCGTCCAACATCTTGTTTGATACGAGCGTATCATTAAGGCGTGCCGAAACGGGTAGACCATGAGCAGCGACGGCGGCAGATCGGCGAGGCCCTGCTGCGCATAGCGAGCACGCGCGGCCTGCAGTCGGCCACCATGCGCGAGGTGGCCACCGAGGCCGGCGTCTCGCTGCGGCTCGTGCAGTACTACTTCCAAACCAAGGAACAGCTGCTGCTGGCCGCGCTCGCCTTCCTCGCCGAGCAGCTCACCGAGCGGGTGTCGGCGAGCATCCGGGCGCTCGGCCCAGTCACCCCACGCACCGTCGTCTACGGCACGCTCACGGCCGTCCTGCCGACCGACGAGGAGAGCGTTCGGGTGACGCGGGCCTACACCGGCTTCTACACCTTGCTCTTCAGCGGCGAGGGGGCGGAGATGGCCACGCGGCACGGCGCCACCTACCCCGACAAAGTCGAATCACTGCTGGCCAAACACATCGCCGCAGCCCAAGAGACAGGCGAGGTCGCGGCCGACGTGGACCCGGCGCTGACCGCGGCCGCGCTGCTCGCGCTGACCAACGGCCTGGGCTCCAGCGTGCTGGGCGGGCAACGGGACGGCGCCGCAGCGCTGCGGATCCTCGAGGATCAACTCGGCCGCCTGTTCCGCGCCGAGGAATCGTCCATCCCGGCGCAGGTCCCACAACCGCTCGTCGCGACCGGCACGAACACAGATGAACGACAGCAACCATCGCCGGGACAAGCTCGCGGGCACGATCTGCACACCTCGACGGCGACCGACAGTCGTTTCCAGAGCCGTTGACTCGGGTCCGGCTTCCGTGTCGGCGAGTTGGGGAGCCACTATCCGGCCGGCGTCGGCGGTGTCCAGCAGCTGCATCAGCAGCGGGTCGCCGCGGAACAGAAGCCGCTCGGTCGGCCACAGCGGCGCGTTGAGGTCCGAAGCGTCATCGCCCACGGCTCTCCTCGACGTACCACCAGAGCTGGCCATGGTCTCCAACGCTCAGGCCGACCTCCTCCCCCATTTGTGCCACCTGTCCCCGCCGTCCTACTCCGGCCGTCCGGCTCGAGCAGACTTAGGACCAGAAGGCGGAGGTACTGCCGACCTTCAACCGGGCACTACATCTACGCGGGGGGACTCATATGTCTACTTTCTCTGCCCTTCAGCGGCGCGGAGCCGTGGCGTCGGCGATGCTGGCGCTCGCCGTTCCGGCAGCTCTCGCCCTCTCCACCGCGCCGGCCTCCGCCGCTCGCCCGACCTGCACCACGTTCACCGAAGTCGCGGGGGCCTTGCTGCCTTCGGCCGCGAACCACAACACCGACTGCGTGCTGCGCCGCGGTGACCGCGGTGACGGCGTCAAGCAGCTCCAGCGAACACTGGTGGCCTGCTACCAGGCGGGCATCGCCAAGGACGGCGTCTTCGGCGCGGACACCGAAGACGCCCTGCGGCGCGCCCAGACAAAGGCCGGCACCAACGCCGACGGCATCTACGGACCGCAAACTCGGCGCGCCATCAACCACCCGTTCGTCGGCGACTCCCCCTGCGGACGCGCGAGCTGACCCACACACGACACCCGGAAGCCCTCACCGCACTCTCCGGTGAGGGCTGTGCCGTATCACGGCAACCAAATCCATCACAGCACTCCGCCTCCCGCCACCACGCCCGGGTCGTCCATCACCGATTCTCACCACCGTGCACAGGACGGTCAGATCGACGTCCGACTCGATCGACGAGTTGTCCGTCGCATCCATCGCCCGCGCCGCCAAGGTCCACCGTAGGTCCAGTCCGCGTTGCGGGTGCGGGCGCTGGTCGTCATGTCCGAATCACACCGGAAATCATCTCCGTACCAGCATTCCGGAACGATTATTGCGGAACGATTCGTGGCACGGATCGGGGCCTGTCCGGCGGTCGGTGTGTGTCGGATCACTAGGTCCTCTGCACGGCTGACCGAACTCCCTGCACAGCCGGTTACTGATCTGGCTTGCCCCTCGCCGCCTTCACGAACGACTCATTCTCCGTCCAGCAGCGCTGCCGCTACCCGCAGGAACGCTTCGGCTGCGTCCGGGTTGGCGGCGATCAGCAAGCCGGCCTGCAATTAGCACGCACTCCACGCCAGCAACGCTTCCGCTGGCCCCAGCCCTCCGCATACTGCCATATTGTAGTCATGCACGGCTCCAGTTAAAGACGAACTCACGGCTTATCTGGCCGAATTCTACTATCTGCTGCATAGGATAATCACGTTTTACGACCTCACCGGACCAGGGTTTTCCGGCCAGAGGCACCTGGTGAAGGTGCTGAATCCGACCCCTTCATCGTTACGGTGCGCCGGTCCGGTCAGACACGCTTCGTATCAAGATTGAGGGTGACCGCGCCTAAGCCGAGGGAAGGCGAAGATGAAGTAGAGTAGGCCGCCGATTGGGCCCAGTCCGGTTATCGCCGTGATGATGAGCATGCCGGTCCACCAGCGCTTGCTCATATCTTGCTCGCTCCATCTCATTGCTGGGCGGCGCAGAGCGTCTATTGATGCGGCGAGCCAGATCAGGGCCGATATGGCCATGGCTGCCAGTGCGGGCGTAGTTGAAAGATCCACGTATTTCCGTTCGCGAGTTGTCGACGAGCTCCCAGTGCTCAGTTGGGCGCTGTTGAAGCTGTCGGCGATGCGTTGAGCCGCTCGGAACGACGAGTTTCTTGGTCGCTCCGAGCGGCTCGATGGCAGGCTAGTCAGCCATCAGGGTATTACGTCTCGGATGTTGAGCAGTAGTGGTACACCTTCGTCTTGCCGAAGTGTGACTAGTGATCACATGAGCCGTCGTAGTGCCCCCAGACGCTCATCTGCTCGGTCATGTCGTCCACCAAGAAGAGCTTGCTCGTCCACCGGAAGACCGTCTGGTGGTGAACGCCGCCGGGGTAGCTGTTGTTCAGCTTGTACGGGATGAAATCGTTCTGGTTGCAGCCGTCCCACTGCCAGCCGATGCGCTTTCCGTAGGTGGTGGGGCCTTCCCCCTTGATCTTGGACACCTGAACCTTGGATCTTGAGGTCCGGGTAGATCAGGAGTCCTGGAACAGCATGGCGAACAAGCACTATCCCGCACAGTTCAAGGCCGACGCGGTGGCGTTGTACCGGTCTCGGCCGGGCAGCACGATCGCGGTGATCGCCGACGATT